>JAFRGD010000026.1 GCA_017433975.1 Mogibacterium sp.
CGAGGAGACCGCGCTGATGACCTCTATCGAGGGCAGCAGAGGTGAGCCGCATCCGCGTCCACCGTTCCCGGCGGTCAAGGGCCTGTTCCAGTCGCCAACCGTACTCAACAACGTTGAGACATACGCCAACATTCCAAAGATCATCGTCAACGGTCCGGAGTGGTTCGCTTCCATGGGTACCGCGACATCCAAGGGCACCAAGGTATTCGCCCTCGGCGGCAAGGTCAACAACACCGGCCTCGTCGAGGTTCCGATGGGCATGACCCTGAGAGAGGTCATCGAGGACATCGGCGGCGGCGTTCCAAAGGGCAAGAAATTCAAGGCTGCCCAGACCGGCGGCCCGTCCGGCGGATGCATTCCTGACAAATACTATGACATTCCGATCGACTATGAGAACCTGACCAGCATCGGCTGCATGATGGGTTCCGGCGGACTCATTGTCATGGACGAGGACAACTGCATGGTCGACATCGCCAAGTTCTTCCTCGGCTTCACCGTCAGCGAGTCCTGCGGCAAGTGCACGCCGTGCAGAATCGGTACCAAGCGCATGCTCGAGATCCTCGAGAGGATCTCCGAGGGCAAGGGCGAGCTCTCCGACCTGGACAAGCTCGAACAGCTCGCGATGCACGTCAAGACCAACTCGCTTTGCGGCCTCGGTCAGACGGCGCCAAACCCGGTTCTGTCGACGCTCCGCTTCTTCCGCGATGAGTACATCGCGCACATCGTCGACAAGAAGTGCCCGGCCGGCGTCTGCAAGGCGCTCTGCAGTTACACGATCGACCCGACCAAGTGCAAAGGCTGCACGCTCTGCGCGAGAAAGTGCCCGGCCGATGCGATCACGGGCGAGGTCCGCAAGCCGCACGTCATCGACCAGACCAAGTGCATTAAGTGCGGACAGTGCAAAGAGAACTGCAAGTTCGGCGCGATCGAATTCAAATAGTGGAGGTGAGGAATATGGCAGATATCAAAGTAACGGTAGATAACATTCAAGTTACAGTTCCGGAAGGCTCCACTCTGCTTGAGGCGGCGCACGCTGCCGGGATCGACATCCCGACGCTCTGCTTCCTTAAGGACGTCAACGAGATCGGCGCCTGCAGAATGTGCCTGTGCGAGGTCGAGGGTGCCAGAGGTCTGGTGACCTCCTGCGTCTTCCCGGTACAGGACGGTATGGTAGCGCATACCAATACGGCGAGACTAAGAGAGGCGAGGAGGAAGACTCTTCAGCTGATCCTGTCCGACCACAACATGGACTGCCTCGCTTGCGTCCGCAGCGGCAACTGCGAGCTGCAGAAACTGTGCAAGCGCTATGGCGTCGAGGACTCTGACTACTATGCAGGCAAAAAGAACGATTTCACAATCGACGACAGTTCTGCATCGATCGTCAGAGACAACAGTAAGTGCATCCTTTGCCGCAGATGCGTCGGAGCGTGCGAAAACCTCCAGGGCATCGGCGTCATCGGCACCAACAACAGAGGGTTCGATACCTTCATCGGCTGCGCCTTCGACATGCCGCTGGCGGAGACCTCCTGCGTGAACTGCGGACAGTGCATCGTTGCCTGCCCGGTCGGCGCACTGCATGAGAAGGATTCGACCAAGGAAGTCATGGCGGCAATCGAAGACCCGACCAAGCACGTCGTCGTTCAGGCGGCGCCGTCCACCAGAGTCGGTCTGGGCGACTGCTTCGGCATGCCGCTCGGCGCGGAGGTCGAGGGAAAGATGGCCGCGGCCATGAGAAGACTCGGCTTCGACGCGGTGTTCGACACCAACTTCTCCGCGGACCTCACGATCGTCGAGGAAGCGAACGAGCTCATCGAGCGCGTGACCAAGGGCGGCGTTCTGCCGATGATCACGTCCTGCTCGCCGGGCTGGATCAAGTTCTGCGAACACTACTACCCGGATCAGCTCGCGCATGTCTCGTCCTGCAAGTCCCCGCAGCAGATGTTCGGCGCGGTCGCCAAGTCCTATTATGCGGAGCTCAAGGGTATCGATCCAAAGGATATCGTATCCGTTTCGATCATGCCTTGCACGGCAAAGAAATTCGAGCTCGGAAGACCGGATCAGGACGCAACGGGTTATCCGGACGTCGACTATGCGCTGACGACAAGAGAACTCGGCAGAATGATCACCGAGGCCGGCATCGACTTCGTCAACCTGCCGCCTGAGAAA
Source organism: Mogibacterium sp. (assembly GCA_017433975.1). Classification (GTDB taxonomy): domain Bacteria; phylum Bacillota; class Clostridia; order Peptostreptococcales; family Anaerovoracaceae; genus RGIG2439. The sequence goes on from JAFRGD010000026.1 coordinate 2,167, forward strand.
TATGACAGCCCACTCGGCGAGTACACCGGCGCGGCGGTCATCTTCGGCGCGACCGGCGGCGTCATGGAGGCTGCGCTCCGTACGGCGGTCGAGTGGATCACCGGCGAGACCCTGCAGAAACTCGACTTCGTCGATGTCCGCGGTACCAAGGGCATCAAGGAAGCGAGCTACGACCTGAACGGCCTGACCGTCAAGGTCGCCGTCGCGAGCGGTCTTGCCAACGCACGCAAGGTCATGGACATGGTCAGAGCCGGCACCGCCGACTACACGTTCATTGAGATCATGGCCTGCCCGGGCGGCTGCGTCAACGGCGGCGGCCAGCCGCACGTCGATTCCTCCGTCCGCAACTTCGCAGACGTCAGAGCGATCCGTGCAAAGAGCCTGTACGACCTCGACGCGAGCCTGCCGCTCCGCAAATCTCATGAGAACCCTGAGATCATTGCGCTTTACGAGAACTACCTCGGCGAGTACGGCAGCCACAAGGCGCACCACCTGCTGCACACCACGTATGTGGAGAGAGTTGTCAACCAGCAGGCAGACTAATTCATCATCAGCGTATTATAAAAAAAGCAGCGCCGGTCCATCGGACCGGCGTTGTTTTTCTTTTTGCATTGTTTTGATCAAGTGCCGCGGCAAACCGCGCAGGAAGCGGACTACGCGTCAAGCAGGAAGGCGACATAGCCTTTCTTCGCTTCGTAAAGATCGGCCTTGCTGACGGCCTCCCACGGCGCGTGCATGCTGAGGACCGGGACGCCGCTGTCGACGACCTGCATGTCGTAGAGGGACAGGATGTAAGCGATCGTCCCGCCGCCACCGGCGTCGACTTTGGCGAGCTCGGCGGTCTGGAAGGTGACGTGATTGTCATCAAAGATCCGCCGGACGACCGCGAGGTATTCCGCGTTCGCGTCGTTGCAATGGAACTTGCCGCCAGCGCCGGTGTATTTGTTGATCGACAGGCCGTGGCCCAGCAGCGCGGCGTTCGCCCGTTCAAACCGGTCCTGGAAGAGCGGATCGTATGCGGCGCTGACGTCGGACGAAAGCATCCGGCTGTTCCGCAGCACGCGGGTGAGGTTGAGCTCACTGTAGATTCCCATGCGGCCCAGGACTTCGCGGACGGTATCCTCAAAGAAGTGCGACTCCATGCCGGTCGCGCCGATGCTGCCGATCTCCTCCTTGTCGACGAAGAGAGCGCATGCGGTCTTGGTCGGTGCGGTAACCTCAAGGAACGCGACCGCCTCGGTGTAGGCGCAGGACCGGTCGTCGTGACCGTACGCGAGGATCATGCTGCGGTCGAAGCCGGCTTCGCGGGCGCGGCCTGCCGGGACGACCTCAAGCTCGGCGGAGAGGAAGTCTTCTTCTTCGATGGCGTATTTCTCCTTGAGCAGCTTGAGTATATTGGCCTTGACGGCGTTCTTCTCCACGCCGGTGAGCGGGGTCGATCCGACCGTGAGGTCGAGGTTCTCTCCCTCGATGATCTTGGTGGCGGTCTTTTCCATCTGCTCGTGCGCGAGGTGCGGCAGGAGGTCGGTGATGAAGAAGACCGGGTCGGCCGGGTCTTCACCGACGTTTACCTTGACGACGGTCCCGTCCTTTCGGGCGAAGACGCCGTGAATCGCGAGCGGAATCGCGACCCATTGGTATTTCTTGACACCGCCGTAATAATGCGTGTTGAGATAGGCGAAGTCGTCGCTCTCGTACAGCGGGTTTTGCTTGATATCGAGGCGCGGGGAGTCGATGTGCGCGCCGAGGATGTTCATGCCGTTGTTGATGAGATCCTCGCCGACGTTCAACAGGAGAAGCGCTTTTTTCATGTTTACAGCGTAGATTTTGCTCCCGACGGTCAATGAGTCGCCCGCGGCGATTACGTCCCGCAAATCGCGATATCCGCGCTTCTCGGCCATGTCTACAAAGAGGTCGACGCATTCCCGTTCGGTCTTGGCGGTCGACATGAAGTCGATGTATCCTTTGCTCAGCTCCTCGACGGCGGCGAGGTCTGTTTCAGTGTAACTTGTCCATGCATTTTTATCTTTCATTGATTCACCTCTAAATACGTATTGAGGCGCAGTTGGCGCCAGCAAAGATAATACCACATTTCAGCGGTTGCAACAAGCGGGAATCCTTGCTAATATATGCAAGGGGAAGGGGGACTGCACATGGCTGTGAAGGAGACTGACATGACAAGAACAGTGCATAACTATTCGGAGATCGGCAAACTCAACAAAGTCCTGTTGCACCGGATCGGAAGCGAGGTTGAGGGACTCGTTCCGGACAACTTCGCGCGGCTGCTTTTCGACGACATTCCGTACCTCAGAGTCGCCCAGGAAGAGCACGACCGGTTTGCGTCGCTTTTGCGACAGAACGGGGTCGAGGTCGTCTATTATGTCGATGAGACCGCCGCTGCGCTCCGCGACGACGAGGTGCGCCGGAACTTTATCGAAGAATTTCTTGAAGAGACCTATCTGACGTCAGATCATTTGAAGGAGGCGCTCCAGGAGTACCTGTCCGGCCTGCCGCCGGTAAAGCTCGTCGAAACGGTCATCAAGGGGATCAAGAAATCGGACCTCCCGGGCTTTGAGGCAAAGTCCCTTGCGGATCAGATCGATACCGGCTACCCGTTCTACATGGATCCGATGCCGAATATGTACTTCACCCGCGACCAGGGGGCGTGCATCGGGAACGGGATCGCAGTGCATCACATGAGCACGGTGACGCGGCGGCGGGAGAGCCTGCTGCTCAAGTACATGTACCAATATAACAAAGATTTCGCGCCGGAGGGAACGCAGCTGTGGTATGACTATCACGATCCGTATTCCCTCGAGGGCGGGGATATCCTCGTCCTGAACCGCGAAATCGTCGCGGTCGGCCTGTCGGAACGGACGACCGCGCGGGCCATCGAGTGTCTGGCAAAGACTCTGCTCAGCGAGTCCGACTTTCAAAAGGTAATCGTGTTCGCCATTCCTAAGAAGCGCGCGTTCATGCACCTCGACACGGTCTTTACGATGGTAGATTACGATCAGTTCACCATTCATCCGGAGATCGAGGAACCGCTGCAGCTGTTTGAGATCACGCTGGACGGGGAGGGAACGTGCCGGATCACGTCCACGACGGAGAACCTACGGCACCTGCTCGCGAGGGTTCTCAGGCTCCCGGCGGTCAACCTGATCCGGTGCGGCGGAAACGACGCCATGGCAGCGCAGCGCGAGCAGTGGAACGACGGATCCAACACGCTCGCCATCGCGCCGGGAAAGGTCATCACTTACGAGCGGAATTACGTGACGAACAATCTTTTACACAAGAACGGAATCGAGGTGCTGACGATTCCGAGCTCCGAACTCTCCCGCGGCAGGGGCGGCCCTCGGTGCATGTCCTGCCCGGTCAACCGCAACGATACCTAAACACGAAAAGAGACAAAAAGCATATTTATGAAGACAAAAGCGATTCTCATTACACTATTTTGGTCGATGGTGCCCGTCATCGAGCTCCGGGGAGCGATCCCGCGCGGCATCGTCGCAGGGCTGGACTTCAAGACGGCGCTCATCGTCGCGATCATCGGGAACCTGATCCCGGTTCCGATCCTGGTGTTGTTTACCACCAAAGTATTCGCGTGGCTCCGCACAAAGAGCGAATGGCTGAACCGGCTTGTGACAAAACTGGAAGAAAAAGGACGGAGCAAGCAAGGCTCCGTCGAAAAATATAAGTTCTGGGGGTTGATGTTGCTGGTCGCGATCCCGCTGCCGGGGACCGGCGCCTGGACCGGCTGCCTGGTCGCCGCGCTGATGGAGATGAAACTCAAAGACGCGTTTCCTGCCATCGCCCTCGGCGTCGTGCTCGCCGGCCTCATCGTGACCGCAGTCACGTACGGGGTCGTCGTGGCGTTCTAAAAAATCTACTTGGTCTCGCCGAGGTAGTTCGGGGTGAGGCGGTCGCTAAGCGGCGCGTCGAGCAGAACCGCATCCATCAGATTGTCGATCTCAGCGCAGGTCTCGGCGACGCACTTGCGCATCGCTCTATACAAAACAAGATTGCTCTTATCACAGACGTGGTCATTGCCGTTCGCGACGACCATGTCTCTTTTGTTCTTGACGCCTTCAATGCGGATAGCGGTCAGGATGCCGTAGAGAGCGGCGCGGATGCCCGCGTTGCGGTTGCACATCATGGCGAGGTAACGGTCCATGGAACCGATGGCCTGCGTGACCTGTCCCGGAGAAGGCGACTCGTAGAACTTGGCGATGGTCGCGGAAAGTTTCCTGTTGTACGGGAAGACATTCTTGGTATCCAGGTCATATGGTTTCTTACCATCGCGGGCGAGGACGTGGTTGTCGAACTCGCGCTCGACCTTGGCGTGCGTGACGTTGAGCTCCGCCATGTATTTGTCGACCAGCGGGTGGAGGGCGGAGTCCAGCATGTAGTGGCAGAGCGAGCCAATCAGATAGCTGTAAGCCTCCGGGGAATTCTCCGCCTTGGCGGTCCTGACGGCCTTTTCAAAGAAGACCTTGCCGGAGGAATTATGAATGTACTGACCTTCCTTATTGAGGGCGTTCTGTGAATACGGCTGGTAGAACGCGAGAAAGTCCGGTCCCTGCAGACCAATCAGGAACGCGTCGATGCTGTCGCTGCTGTTGTTGATGATCGACTTGACGTCTTCCGGCATGTTGCGGATGATGTCTTTCCCGAAATAATAATGCGCGTAATGTGCTGGCATGGGTTTTCTCCTAATAAATCATGGGGTTGCGGAAGAATCCTGCAACCCCATTGTAGCATAATCCGACAAATTGTGTCGATTTTTTTTAGTATTTTCCGAGGGAGCCGGAGAGCTGGTCGTTTGGCTTCTCGGCGAAGGAGAGGTCTTTGCCCGGGAGGATCGCATTGAGGACGATGCCGACGATGGAAGCGACCGCGAGGCCGGAGAGGCTGACCGAGCCGAGCATGATCGAGCCGGCTTCACTGTAGCCGATACCGATCGCAAGGCCGAGGATCAGGGCCGCGATGATGATGTTGCGCGACTCCTGGAAGTTGGTCTTGTTCTCGACGACGTTCCGGATGCCGACGGCGGAGATCATGCCGTACAGGATGAGGGAGACGCCGCCGATGGTCGCTGCCGGCATGGCCGAGATGATCGCGGCGAACTTCGGGCAGAAGCTGAGGACGATTGCGTAGATCGCGGCGAGCTCGATGACGAACGGGTCGTATACCTTGGTAAGCGCGAGGACGCCGGTGTTCTCACCGTAAGTTGTATTGGCAGGTGCGCCGAAGAGGGAGGCGATGGTCGTGCCGATACCGTCACCGATCAGGGTGCGGTGCAGGCCCGGGTCTTCGATGAAGTTCTTGCCAACGGTCGAGCTGATCGCCGAGATATCGCCGACGTGCTCCATCATGGTAGCTACTGCGATCGGGACGATCGTGATGATCGAGCTGACGAGCAGCGCGCTGTTCACGCCGTTGCCGAACAGTCCGAAGACCGTATCCTGCATGGCGACCGGAAGTCCGATCCATTTTGCTTCGTGGACGACCGTCCAGTCGACGTTGCCGGTCAGCGCCGCGACGAGGTAGGAGGCGACCACGCCGAGCAGGATCGGGATGATCTTGATCATGCCTTTGCCCCAGATGTTGCAGACGATGACGACCACGATGGCGACCAGGGCGATGCCCCAGTTCGCGCTGCAGTTATTGATGGCGGACGGTGCGAGGTTGAGGCCGATCGCGATGATGATCGGGCCGGTCACGACCGGAGGGAAGAACGTCATGACTTTTTTGCTCCCGACGGCCTTGCAGATGAGCGCGAGGATCAGATAGAGCAGACCCGCGCAGGCGACGCCGACGCAGGCGTATGGACGCGCCTGTCTCGAGGTCAGGCCGGCGGCCACTCCGGCGTTGGTGACGGCGGCATATCCGCCGAGGAACGCGAATGACGAGCCTAGGAAGACCGGAATCTTTCTCCCGGTAACAAAGTGCATGAATAAGGTGGCGAGGCCCGCGAAGAGCAGCGTCGCGGAAACGCTCAGGCCTGTGATAATAGGTACTAGTACAGTTGCGCCAAACATGGCGAACATGTGCTGCAGTCCCAGGACCAGCGTTTTGGACGTCCCCAGCGTCCGTGCATCGTAGATGCCTTGATTCAGTTCGTGTTCACTCATAGTTGATTCGTCCTCCCTTTTTTATATATTCAATATTTCAAAAAAGTGGCTGAAACAGCCACTTTCATTTGACAGGTCGATTGAGGAGACAATGGGAAGGGGAGAGTATCCCCGACAACACCGGGATGGATTCATGAACCGTGATGATGACCGACATGTGACCTCTTTGCAAACCGATTGAACTATATCTTGTTATATTCTTGTTTATTATACACACATTTTGTGACATGTCAACACATCATGTTGTATAAAAACAGAAAAAACAATTGGTTTACTAATAATTATTTACGGTCAAAATCCATTGTGGTTATTGCTCGGAAGCCTTGCGCTCCGCGAGCTCCTGAACGATACGGTCGTATTTCTCCTCGTCGAGATCGTAATGTTTCTTATACAAAACATAGGACAGGAAGGTGAAGACGAACGGGACGATGCACATGACGAGAAGCAGGCCGCGGACCTGGCCGGTGCTGACGCCCGCGATGACGGTGTCGATCTGGGACAGTTTGGCGGCCTCGGTGATCAGTCCCATGGAGGCCTGTTGCTCGAGCGTCGAGATCTGGTTCGTGTAGTTGGTGACGCCGAAGGCCAGGTAGGTGATGGAGATCATCAGGACGACCAGCGCGCTCGCGAGTTTGGTGAAGAACGGCCGGATCGACGCGATGATGGCCTCGTCGCGGTTGCCGGTGATGTACTCGTTATACTCAACCGTATTGAGGATGGAGATCATCATGACCACGTAGAAGCAGTTCATTCCGAGCTGGCTCAGCATGTAGCCGGCGGTGATGATCCAGAAGCCGGTCATGTTCCGCGGCAGGGCGAGGCCGGCGACCAGCATCGTCGTAAAACCTACGATCGCGATGCAGCCGAAGACCCGCATCAGTTTCTTGCGGTGAAGTTTGGAGGAGAGCCACGGGTACGCGATCAGCAGGAACGCGGAAGCGGAAAGACCGATCGTGGAGAACAGCGAATACAGTCCGCCCCGATATCCGAACGCGAAGTAGATGAATGTTGAGCCAAGGCCTCCGACGATGAGGTCCGCACCGATCTGCTGGATGAGGAAAATCAGGCACATCCACATCAGCTGGTCGTTGCCGCGGATCGTGGAGATGATCTTTTGGAACGAGATCGGCGGGGCAGGTTTGTCCATGTAAGAGCGGTCCTCACGGGCACCGATGATGGTGAACGAGAGGAACAACGGCGCGAGGATGCAGAAGATCAGTGCGACCGTACCGTATGCGGTCTGGGTGTTGCCGCCGATGGCTTTCTCGCCGGTGGTCAGCATCGGGATGAACAGGCCGGCGAGGCCGCCGCCGATGCCGGCGAGCAGGTTGGTGAGGGCCGTCAGTTTGTCGCGCATGGCGCCGTCCGAGCCGAGGGCCGGAATCATGCCCCAATACGAGATGTCATGCATCGTGTATGTGATACTATACGCGAAATAGATGAATCCGAAGAACCAGACAAACGGCCAGCCCTGGAGCCTGACGTTGAACGCGAGGTAGACGACAACGGAGGTCGAGAGAATACCGATGAGCATCCAAGGTTTATATTTGCCCCAGCGGGTCCGCGTCCGCTCTATGATGTTGCCCATCAGTGGGTCGTTCAGCGCGTCAAATACTCTGGCGCCGACCATGATGCCGGTGATCGCCATCAGTTGGGCCGGTGTGAGGTTGTGCGTGAAAAGTACATATACGAGGATAAAATTCGTAAAAAGGGAATAAATCATATCCCGGCCGAGCGTGCCGACCGGGAAGAGGATCAGATTGCGTTTTGCCTGTTTGTCCGTCATTGCGGTGTCCTTCCTAACTGAAATGCAATCAATAGTATTAACTGAAATACCGGAATACGCCGCGGACCTTGCCGATGATCTCAACCTCATCGACCAGAATCGGGTCCATGTCGTCGTTCTCCGGCTGGAGGCGGAAGTATCCGTCCTCACGATAGAAACGTTTGACGGTCGCCTCAGACTCGTATTCGCCCTGAAGCATGGCGACGACGATGTCGCCGTTCCGCGCGTTCTTGTCGTCGTTGACGAGGATGTAGTCGCCGTCGTTGATGCCTGCGTTGATCATGCTGTCGCCGTGGACGGTCAGGATGAAGTTATTGCCGGTGCCGACGAACCGCGACGGAATCGGCATGGTATCCTCGATATTCTGCTCGGACAGGATCGGCTGGCCCGCGGCAACGCGGCCGATGACCGGAACGGTCACGGTGGAGACGTCGTCGACCTCGCCGGCGATCTGGCGGGAATTCTGGCCCGGCATGACCGGCTTGTCGTTCTCAATCAGTACCAGCGCGCGCGGCTTGTTCGGATCCTTGCGGATCAGACCGCGGTCTTCCAGGGCCTTGATATCTGCATGTACAGTAGAAGTGGACTTGATATTGAGCGCGGTGCAGATGTCGCGGACGGTCGGCGGAAAGCCCTTGACCGTGATCATCTCGCGCATGTAATCCAAAATCTTCTGCTGCCTGATCTCACTCTTTTTCATTACTGTGCTCCCATTCTGAACGGACGGACCGGCAGGGAACTGCCGGTTTTTTTCTTTTCACACAATATATCATAAATCGAACATCAGTTCAATACCGCGTTTTGAAAAAAACAAACAGCGGTTGACACCTGTGCTACAATCATTTTATGAAACAGTTACAAGATTACAAAACAATTATACTTGCTTCGCAGTCGCCGCGGCGGCTCGAGATCCTGCGCGCCCACGGCGTCGAACCGGTCGTGATGCCGACGGACGCGGACGAGACATTACCGGATGGTATTGGCATGGAGGAGGCGGTCCGGCGGATCTCGCGCGTCAAGGCGGAGGCCTGTTATAACGAACTGATGCGGCGGCTTTCCGCGGGAGAGCCAGACCTTGCGGAGCTGACAGCAGATGCGTTGATCATCGCTGCGGATACTGTCGTTTATACGGACGCCCTCGGGATCATGGGAAAGCCCGCGGATTACGATGAGGCATTTCTGATGCTGGCCACAATCCGAAACACGTATCACTATGTTGCGACCGGCGTCACATTGATCGAACTCTGCGGCGGCAGAACGGAGGACCTGAACTTCGCGGACGTGACCGAGGTGTGGTGCAAGAACTATACGGACCAGGAGATCGACGAATATATCGCTATCGACGCGCCGTACGACAAGGCCGGATCGTATGCAATCCAGAGTGCCTTCGGGAAGCACATCGACCACATCGAAGGCGACTACGAGAACGTCGTTGGGCTTCCGTTCAACCGGATTGTTCGGGAACTTAAGATACATTCGCAGCCCAATTTGTAGTGCTTCTTTCCGAGATTGACAGATAAATATCATTCATTTACAAGGCAAAACAGCGATGTTATAATATTATTTGGTTTTTGAGATAGCACGTTTTGTAATGAATTATTAGTTGAAAGAAGGATTTTGAATGACTGAGAAAATCAAAGAGGGCCAGACCGTAACCATGTTCGTGCCGTACGACTGCAATAACGCATGTCCGTTCTGCGTGAACAAGGATGATTACAGGGATACGTCCGGGTTCGACCTGGACCGCTGCTACAGATCGCTGGACCTGATGGACCGCATTCTTCCGCACAACGACATCGTCCTGACGGGCGGCGAGCCGCTGGCCAATCTGCCGGCGCTCGAGGATATCCTTTCGCACATTAACGACAGGCATCACATCTATATTAATACGACCCTGCCGACCAACGCCGAGCAGGACATGTATAAAGTCGCCGAGACGCTCAACAAATACGTCGGCAAGATCGACTGCATCAACGTCTCCCGTCACCTCAAGCACTATGTCAAGGAGTGCCCGGACGAGATCTTCGACCTGCTCAAGATCCGCCACCGCATCAACTGCGTCGTGTTCGAGGACGCCGACGAGCCGGACACCGAGGCCAAACTGGAGAAGTTCTTCGCGCGGTTCGCGGGACACGAGATCCAGCTTCGCGCCAATTACTCGTACCTTACGCTGGACAATGTGTTTGATACTGAGCATGACCGCCTGTATAAGCTCATCAACAGGATGTGCGAGTATCAGTACGACCTGGAGAAGGAGCTTTTCCGGACCGGCTTCGTCTTCAAGAGAGGCGACAGCAAGATCACGTATCACAAGACTCTCCCGTACAGCAAGATCGACGGTAAGATCGGCGACATCATCATCCGGCAGACCGGCCTGATCTATGATGACTGGAACAATTACGGCAGCGAGCTCAATATCAACTCATTTACAATGAAATAGTTCAAATTTCCGCTTGACAACGGACGTTTGGCTAATGTAATATATCAAAGTCGAAGTAGAAGTCATCCGCTTCTCACCTGTACCGGCATGCTGGTAGGGTACCATACAGACCATCGGATCAACCGCGTATCGACTGTCGCGGGCGGTGGAACAGGACTGTAACGCGGATACTTCATGTGTCCGCTTTTTCATTATGCGGACGGTTTCTGGAATACCATTTCATGGGATGATGCGGAGGTAGGAACCATTAGTAAGGAAAAGAAACAAGAGGTCAATGAGGACATCCGCGCGAGCGTTGTCCGGGTGATCGACGAGAACGGCCAGATGCGCGGCATCATGGACATTGACGACGCGCTTGCACTTGCGGAGGCGAGCAATCTCGACCTGGTCAACATTTCTCCGAACGCCGACCCGCCGGTCTGCAAGATTCTTGACTACGGCAAGTATCGGTACGATCTGCAGAAGAAAGACAAGCAGAATAAGAAGAATCAAAAGACCACCGAGATCAAGGAGATCCGTCTGAGCACGTTTATCGAGGACCACGACCTGCAGGTCAAGGCGAACACCGCAATCAAGTTCCTCAAGGGCGGCGACAAACTCAAGGTCAGTCTGCGGTTCCGCGGGAGAGAGCGGGATTATCAGGACAAGGGCTTTGCAGTCATGGAGCGCTTCGCCGAGGCGGTCGCCGAATTCGGCGAGGTCGACAAGCCTGCCAAACTGGAGGGCCGCAACCTCAACATGTTCCTTTCGCCAAAAAAGGATAAGAAATAGTTCATATTCATCGACCCATCAAATCGTTACGTCAGAATTATTAACATATAGGAGGAATTGCAATGGCAAAGAACAAAATGAAGTCGCACAGAGGCGCGAGCAAGAGAATGAAGCTGACCGGCTCCGGCAAGCTCAAGAGAAACAAGGCGTACAAGAGCCATATTCTTACCAAGAAGACGGCCAAGAGAAAAAGAGGACTGCGTAAGTCCACCATTATCACCGGCGCGGACCAGAAGCGCATGCTCAGATCACTGGCAAAATAAGGAGGGATAGACAATGGCAAGAGTAAAGAAAGGCGTTAACGCGCACAAGAGACATAAGAAAATTCTGAAGCTGGCAAAGGGCTTCTATGGACAGAGACACGGTAACTTCAGAGCTGCCAACCCGGCTGTCATGAGATCTCTCCGTTCCGCATACATCGGCAGAAAGAACAAAAAGAGAGAGTACCGCAGACTTTGGATCGCGAGAATCAACGCGGCGGCGAGAGCCAACGGCATCAGCTATTCCAGACTGATGGACGGCCTCAAGAAGAACGGCATCGACATCAACCGCAAGATGCTCTCCGAGATGGCGATCTTCGACGCTCAGGGCTTCGCTCAGCTCTGCGAGACCGCAAAGAACGCTTACAATAACTAAACAATATCGAAAGAGCCGGTTGTGCCGGCTTTTTCTTTTTCTGCGAAACATTCAAACACAACAAAAGGCCCCTCTGACGAGGGGCCTTTTGCGCATTACTACGAAATAATTTAATTAAGAAAGAACAATCAAAAGAAAAATCATAATCAATTCTCTTCGGCTATGACATAATACCATTTCAATGTGATGGGTTTGTCAGGAAAGATGTGTAATTACGGTGATGGTAGCGTGTTTCCGCGCAATATCTACGCGTAGGAAAGGCAATCAACCTATTGAAATGCAAAAAGAGGTATGATAATATATATTGTGGTTGACAAATATTATTATTTATTATGTAAAGGATGGTTTTATGAATAAAAAAAGATCAAAAGTAACTGTACTTGTTGCGATTCTTTGCGTCGTATCGCTCCTCGCGGGCTGCGCAAAGTCCAAGGTTCCAAAGAGATACGACTATGATCTGTCCAAGTATATTACGCTCGGTCAGTACGAAGGCGTAACTTATGACCCGGTTCCGCACGAAGTGACGGATGAGGACATCGACAACGAGATCTACGACAGGATTTATTATTATATTGAGACTGAGGAGATTAAGGAAGGCAAGGTCGAGGCGGACAGTTTTGTCAACATCGATTATGCCGGCAAACTGGTTGGTGAGACCGAGCCGCGCGATACCATGACGGCGGAGGACCAGGACATCGACATCGCGGACAGCGGAATGATTCCGGGGTTTGCGGAGGCGATTATCGGACACGAGGTCGGCGAGACGTTTGACATTCACGTCACGTTCCCGGAGGATTATAACGAGGAACTCGGGGGCAAGGAAGCGGTCTTTACAATTACCGTTAATTACCTCACCAAGGAGAACCTTCCGGAGCTGACGGATGAGTTCATCAAAGAGAACTATGGCTATGATACGCTCGATGATTTCAAGGCTGCGATCCGTGAGGAGCTCGCGGAGACCAAGGAACAGGACGCGATCAGCCAGGAGCAGGAGCAGGTGTTCTCCAAGATCCTCGAGTCCAGTGAGGTGATCGAGTATCCGGAGAAAGAACTCGAGGAAAAGAAAAACCAGATGAAAGAGACCTACCAGGAGTACGCCGAGATGTACGGCATGGATTACGGCGACTTCCTGGAGATGTTCATCGGCTATACCGAGGAACAATTCGACGAGGAGATTACCGCGTACGCCGAGAACACCGTCAAGCAGGAACTTGTTCTCTATTCACTCGCCAAGGCGCTGGGCATCAAGGTTTCCAACAAGGAATACAGCGATTTCCTGGACGGCCTTCTGGAGGACGCCGGCCTCGACCGGGAGGTTTTCGAAGAAGAATACGGCATGACGATTGACGAATATGCCGAAGACTACAACTTGTACGAGTCATATCTCTATGAGCTTATCATGGATAAAGTCATGGAGAAGAGTGTTGCGAACGAATAACGGCAGTCGGTAAATGATGAAGGAGGAACAATCATGAAATGCCCGTATTGCAATAACCCGGACACCAAAGTCGTGGACTCCAGACCGGTTGAAGACGGCCTCGCCATCCGCCGCCGGAGAGAATGCGAGAAGTGCAAAAAGAGATTTACGACCTTTGAAAAGATCGAGAATTCTCTGCTCGTCGTCGTCAAGAACGACGGTTCCCGCGAGAGCTTCGACAAGAACAAGCTGATCAACGGCGTCCTCAAGGCCTGCGAAAAGACCAAGGTCACCTACGAAGACGTCCAGCGCATCGCAGAGAACATCGAGCGCGGCCTCAACAATACCATGGAAAAAGAAATCGAGAGCAAGCTGATCGGCCGTCTGATCATGGACGAGCTGCGCGTGCTCGACCAGGTCGCTTACGTCCGGTTCGCCTCCGTCTATCACAAGTTCACCGACGTCAACACGTTTGTCGACGAGGTCAACAAGCTGCTTGAGAAAGACAAGGCCAAGAGCATCAAGAAACAGCCGAAGGAACCAAAGAAAGAAAACTAATGTTAGACAAAATCAGAATCGCCATCGACGGCCCGGGCGGAGCGGGCAAGAGCACCATCGCAAAACTGGTCGCGGGCCGTCTGCAAATCGAATACATTGATACGGGTGCGATGTACCGTGCAATCGCCCTCAAAGCCCTGCGGGCAGGTGTTTCCGAGGACGATACTGACGCGCTGGATGAAATGCTGGCGGGCACGACGGTGGACTTCGACAGCGGCAGGATCCTGCTCGACGGCGAAGACGTCAGCGAGGACATCCGCACGCAGGAAGTCTCCATGGCCGCTTCGGATTACTCCAAACTAGCGGCGGTGCGATCCAAGCTCGTCGCGCTGCAGCGCGAGATCGCTGCGGGCAAGAGCGTCGTGATGGACGGGAGAGACATCGGGTCGAACGTTCTGCCGGACGCGGAGCTCAAGATCTACCTGACGGCGGACCCGATGGTCCGCGCAAAGCGCCGATACGATGAGATGATCGAAAACGGAAAAGAAGCCGACCTCGACCAGATCTACCGCGAGATGGTGGAGCGCGACTATCAGGACATGCACCGGGAACTCAACCCGCTGACGCAGGCGGAGGACGCGGTGCTGCTCGATACGTCACCGCTGAACATCGAACAGGTCGTCGCGGCGGTGATTGACGAAGTGGTCCGGACAGGATACCCGGTGGAGGCGTAACATGAAAGAAGACAAAGCTGCACTTGGCAAACTGCGTGGCTTCACGTACATCCTGTTTTTCATCTTTTGCGTGATGGCATTCCACCGTCCGATCGCGGACGCTTTCCATACAGACCAGCGGAGGATCCTGTTGGCCTTTGTACTCCTGGCGTTCATGCAGATCACGACATCGATGATGTACCTCGCCAAGTACACCATGAGCATCAAACCGGGCAAAAAACTCGACCGGATCAAGGTGTACGCTTCCCGGATCCGCCTCGCGCTGTTCGGACAATACGGGGCACTCGCCATCTGCACGATCAATGAGTACGTTGGGCAGAGCAAGATCCTCGACATCGGGACGATCCTTTACTGTATCGCCATGATCTATGTCACGTTGAAAAACCTCACGGTCCTGCAGCGGGGCGTCTATTGATCCGGCGAAATCTGTCGATGAAATGCCGGGCTCTCCGCCTTGCGGCAGGAGAGCCCGTTTTGTTATAATCGAGGCGTGTAAGTTCCGGGACAGGAGTGTTTATGAACATCAAAAGTCTCCCGAAACGGGACCGTCCCATGGAGAAACTGATTTATGGTGGGGCGTCGTCCCTGAGCTCAGCGGAGCTCCTCGCGCTTATCATCCGGACGGGAACGGTGGATAAGTCCGCGGTCGGCCTCGCTGAGGAGGTTTTATCCTATGTGAACCGAGAGATCGGTTCCCTCGGCAGGGCGGAGGTCGGCGAACTGACGCGGATCGAGGGCATCGGTCTTGCCAAGGCCTGCTCGATCGTCGCCAGCATGGAACTGGCAAAGCGATATCAGTCAGACGTCGGATATCAGTCCAAACTGAAACTGGACAATGTGTCCGCGGCAGCCGAGATGATCATGCGGGACCTCCAATATGAGAAGCGGGAGCACGTCGTCGCGATCCTTTTGGACTCCAAGTGCCAAATCGAGGCCAAAGTGACCGTTTCCATCGGCGCGCTCGACACTTCATCGATCCATCCGCGCGAGGTCTTCAGCCCGGCGATCCGCCGCGGCGCGGCGGCCATCATCATCGCACACAACCATCCGAGCGGGGACCCTTCCCCGAGCGAGGAGGACATCGACGTAACATACCGCATCATGCACGCGGGCCAGATGCTCGGCATCGAGGTGATTGACCACATCATCGTCGGTGACGGTCGGTATTTCAGCATGCGTGAGGCCGGATATTTCAATTCCTATTGCATAGGAGAGGTGATCGATCTTGAGTAAACGAATCATCGTCGTATCGGGCAAGGGCGGCACCGGCAAGTCCACCTTTGCCGTCAATACCGCGCTTTCCCTGGCGTACCGCAAATACCGTACGCTCCTTCTTGACATGAATACGGGCCTGCGCACGCTGGACCTCTATCTCGGCGTGCAGGACCGGGCGATTTATGATATCTATGACGTCATCTGCGGCCGCTGCGGCATGGAGCAGGCGCTTTTGACGTCTGTCTATTCGCCGTACCTCGGGCTGATCCCGGCGTGCCAGACGCGGGACGTTGAGATCAGTACGGAGCAGTTACGATCCTTTTTGGATGGCGCTGCATCGAGATATGATTTTGTAATTCTGGACTGCCCGCCGGGCATCGGCGGACGGATCGACGCATGCGTTCCTTGCGCCGACGCGGCGGCGATCGTACTGACGTCGGACTACGCGGCCGTCCGGGACGCAGACGCCACAGAGGATTATCTGATCCGTAGCGGGATCATGAACCGCGGTTACATCGTGAACAGGATGATGCCGGCATTGATCCAAAGCGGAATCGAGCCGGACGTGTCCGTCATCGACACCCGCCTCAAGTGCCGGATGCTTGGCATGATCGCGGAGGAGGAGAGCATCCGCGCTGCGACCAGCGCCGGCGTTCCGGTCGTGACGATACGTGACAGCTACATCGCGCAGAACTTCGACCGGATCACGGACCGGCTTATGTCCGCTATCCGTTGAGTTTTCAATACATATTATTCCATATATAGTGTTATATTGTATTTGACTATTGACTTCTGTCATATTATAATTAATGAGTATAATTTTGCCTATAATCAATAAGTATCGTTTTTATTGGTTTTGCGTAATATATACAAATAAATATTGAAAAAGGAGGTGTTAAATGGCACCCTACGTTTTAACTGCTTTAGTTGCCATTGCCGCTGGCGTATTCATCGGTTACCTCCTCCGCAAAAGAGTTGGCGAAAAGGCCATCGGCAGCGCCGAGTTACAGGCGAAGAACATACTGCTTGAGGCCGAAGCAAATGCAGACAATATCAAAAAAGAAAAGATATTAGAAGCCAAGGAAGAAACGCACCGCATGCGTTCCGCCCTTGAGAGCGAACTTCGTGAGAGGAGAAATGAAGTAAGCAAGACCGAAAAGAGGATATCACAAAAGGAAGAACACATCGAACGCAAACTGGAGAGCATCGAACGCCGCGAGGAAGGCCTCGTCAAGAGAGAGCGCTCCATGAATGAGAAACACAAGGAGATCGACGAGTATCTGGCCAAACAGGTCGCCGAGCTTGAAAAAATCTCCGGCTATTCCAGAGAGGAAGCTAAGCATCTGCTCCTCGAGGAGGTGGAGAAGGACGTCCGCAAGGACGCTTCCCAGTTGATCACCAAGATCGAGACGGAGGCCAAGGAGGAAGCTGACAAGCGGGCCAAAGAAGTCATCACGCTGGCCATCCAGCGCTGCGCGGCGGACCATGTCGCGGAGACGACGGTATCGGTCGTACCGCTGCCGAGCGATGACATGAAGGGCCGCATCATCGGCCGCGAGGGTCGGAACATCCGCGCCATCGAGACGCTGACCGGCATCGACCTGATCATCGACGACACACCGGAAGCTGTCATCCTTTCCGGCTTCGACCCGGTGCGGAGAGAGATCGCCCGCATCGCGCTCGAGAAACTGATCGTCGACGGGCGGATTCACCCGGCGAGGATCGAGGAGATGGTCCAAAAGGCCACCAAGGAAGTCAACACGATTATCAAAGAAGAAGGCGAACAGGCCTGCTTCGAGACCGGCGTGCACAACCTCCATCCGGAGATGGTCAAACTGCTCGGCCGTCTCAAATACCGGACGTCGTACGGGCAGAACGTCCTTAAGCACTCCATCGAGGTGTCGCTGCTCGCAGGCATGATGGCTTCGGAGCTCGGTTACGATTCCAAGCTGGCCCGCCGCGCGGGACTGCTGCACGATATCGGCAAATCCATCGACCACGAGGTCGAGGGAACGCACGTCGAGATCGGCGTCAACATTTGCAAGAAGTATAAAGAATCCTGGAAGGTTATCAACGCCGTCGAGGCGCACCACGGTGACGTCGAGGCGACGACGATGGAAGCCGTCCTCGTCGGCGCGGCGGACGCGCTGTCCGCGGCGAGACCGGGCGCGCGGCGCGAGACGCTCGAGTCCTACATCAAGCGGCTTGAGAACCTCGAGAACATCGCCAACACGACCAAGGGCGTTGACAAATCCTACGCGATCCAGGCCGGCCGTGAGATCCGCGTTGCGGTCAAGCCGAACCAGGTCAGCGACGACGAGATTCCGATGCTCGCGCGGGACATCGCAAAGAAGATCGAGGCCGAGCTCGAATACCCGGGCAACATCAAGGTCAATGTCATCCGCGAGACGCGCGCCGTCGAATACGCTAAATAGTGATGATTACGTCCCCGGGTTGTCCCGGGGCGTACTTTTGAGGGGACATGATTTATTTAGACAACAGTTCAACGACCAGACAATACGACGAAGTGACGCAGCTGATGTACGACGTCGCGATGAATACCTTCGGGAACCCGTCGTCGCTTCACGCGCTGGGCTACGAAGCGTCCAATGTGCTCAAGGAGGCACGGGAGCGCACCGCGCGGTGTTTCCCGGCCGGCGGCGAGATCTTCTTCAATTCCGGCGGGACGGAGGGCGACAACACGGCCCTCGTTTCGGCCTGCCGCAAGATGAAGCGCCGCGGCAAGCGGATCATTACGACTGCGGTCGAACACCCGGCGATCCTCGAAGTATGCAAACAACTCGTGCAGGACGGTTACATCGTTGAGAAGCTGCCGGTCGACAGTACCGCATGCATCTGTACGGATGACCTCCGCAGCGCTTTGACGGAGGATACGGTCATCGTATCGGTCATGAGCGTCAACAACGAGGTCGGGACGATCGAGCCGGTACTCGCCTGCAATGACATCGTCCGGGCGTTCAACGAGCAGCACGGGACGGGGATTCTGTTCCACACGGACGCGGTACAGGCGTTCAGCAAGCTGGACCTGCGCGGCTTGCCGTGCGACATGATCTCCGTCAGCGGCCACAAATTCCACGGTCCAAAGGGTGTCGGTGCATTATATGTGAAGCGCGGCACGAACATCGGTCCGTTCGTCAACGGCGGCGGGCAGGAGAGCGGCATGCGGTCCGGCACGGAGAACCTGCCGGGCGTCGCAGGGCTCGGGCTCGCCTGCGAGATGTCGTGCGCAGGGCTGGAAGACAAAATGCGCCGGATGGCCGAGGTGAACGACTACCTTCGGAACGGGCTCCTGAGCGAGCTCCCGGACGTTTTGATGAACGGACCGGAGGAGCAGGGACTCACGTATGCCGACGCGGGCAAACGGTGCCCGGGCGTCCTCAATCTGTCCTTCCTCGGGACCCGCGGCGAAGTGCTTCTGCACACGATCGAGCAGGATGGGATCTATGTATCGACCGGCTCCGCGTGCCATTCGCACAAGACCGGCGACAGTTACGTCCTGACAGCGATGGGCCGCACGCACAAAGAAATCGAAGGCGCGATCCGCTTCAGCTTCAACGAGTTCCAGACCGTTCAGGACATGGACTTCGTCATCGATAAAGTGACGCAGGCGGTCCGCAGATTCCGCAAATTAGGCAGTTTTCGTTAGAGTTTACCGATAAATTTTATGGACAACAACACAAACAACAAGAATTTATACATCGTACGGTGCGGTGAAGTCGCCCTCAAGGGCATGAACAAGCCGTATTTTGAGCGTATTCTGCTCGAACGCGTCAAGGGCGCCCTCAGAGTCTACCAGGACGCGGAGGCGAAGTGGAAGGAAGGCCTCATGCTGGTCCGTGTTACGGACAGCGACGGAAAGGCCATCCGCAGGATCGCAAACGTCTTCGGCGTCGCGTCGGTCAGCCCGGCGGTTGAGACCGGCCGGGACATGGACGAGATCAGCCAGGCGGCCTGCGAGTACATGATGGACATCGTGAACCGCGAGGGGATCAAGACGTTCAAGGTCAAGGCAAAGCGCGCGGACAAGTCCTTTCTGGTCGAGTCCCCGGACATCAGCCGGATCGTCGGCGCTGCGATTCTGAAGTATTGCAAAGTGCTGAAGGTCGACGTCCACAAACCGGACTGCGAGCTGTACGTCGACGTGCGGCGGGAGGCGACGTACATCTTCCGCGACAAGATCAAGGGCTTCGGCGGGTTGCCGCTCGGGACGAACGGCAGGGGACTCATCCTCATGTCGGGCGGTATCGACAGCCCGGTTGCGGCGTTCATGATGGCAAAGCGCGGCATGACGATTGAAGCCGTACACTTCCATTCCTATCCGTACACCAGCCAGCGCGCGCGTCAGAAGGTCGAAGACCTCTGCCGCGTCCTCGCGGGCTACATGGGGACGATCCGCATGTATATCATCAACCTGCTCCCGATTCAGGAGCAGATCGTGATGAACTGCCCGGAGGACGAGACGACGCTGCTGGTCCGGCGCTTCATGATGCGGATTGCTGAACAGGTCGCCGTCCGCAACAACTGCATGATGCTCATCACAGGGGAGGACCTGGGGCAGGTCGCGAGCCAGACGGCTGAGGCGCTCGTCGTCACGGACAAGGTCGTCGACATGCCGGTCATGCGGCCGCTCATCGCGATGGACAAGATCGACATCATGGACAAGGCCCGCGAGATCGGGACGTACGACCTCTCCATTCTGCCTTATGAGGACTGCTGCACGGTTTTCCTGCCGAAGCACCCGGTCACCAAGCCAAAGCTTCGGAACATCGAGCGGTCCGAGAGCGCACTCGACGTGGAGGCCCTCGTGAATGCGGCCGTCGACTCCCTCGAGGTCGTGGACATCACACCGCAATAATGGTATAATTAATAAGATAGCGTTAGAATTCGTATCTTATAGAGGATAAATATCGATGGATAACAGAACAGTAATTATTGAACCACAGGAGACCAGACCGTCCGGTGATTACCAGGCCTGGCTTGCGAATCAGTCGTCCGCCGAGACAGTCAGGCGCAAGAAACGCAACAGGACCATCTTGATCTGCGGCATCGCGGCCGTCGTACTGCTGATGGTCATCGGCATCTGGCGCGCCGGCAGCAACAGCGGCAGCGGCAGCACACTCAACTTTACGTCGGATTACATCGCCGTGCTCGACGTGAACGGGGAGATCTCTTCGAGCCCTTCCGGCGGGTATGACCACGCCTGGACGATCAAGATGATCGACAGCCTCATGGCGGATGACTACAACAAAGGCATCTTCCTCCGCGTCGACTCCCCGGGAGGCAGCGTCTACGAGAGTGACGAACTTTACCTCAAGTTCATGGAGTATAAGGAGAAGACGGGGCGGCCGATTTACGCGTATTACGGATCGATGGCGGCGTCCGGCGGATACTACGTGTCCGTCATGTCCGACAAGATCTACGCCAACCGCAACTGCTGGACCGGATCGATCGGCGTAACGCTGGGCACGATGTATGACTTCAGCGGCCTGCTCGAACGCTACGGCGTCAAGGTCAATACGATTACTTCCGGCGCGAACAAGGCGATGGGTTCTGAGTTTATTGAAATGACCGATGAACAGAGGGCGATTTTCCAGAGCCTCGTCGATGAGGCGTACGACCAGTTCGTCGGCATCGTCGCCGAAGGTCGCGGCATGTCCGTCGCCCAGGTCAAAAAGATTGCGGACGGCAGAATTCTCACCGCAAAACAAGCGATGGAAGCCGATCTGATCGACGCAATCGGAGATGAGCGCGACGCGAGGGCGACCATGAAGGCGGACTGCGGCCTGGACAGCGCGGATTTCCAGGAGCTTGCTCCGGAGGAGACCACCTCGGTGCTTACGTATTTCACGCAGGCACGGGATAATCAGGTGGTGTCTGAAATCGACATGCTGATGGAGCTGATCAAACGGGGCGGTACATTTGAGATTTCATATAGAGCTAACATTAGCAGGTAATCATAAATAATGCGGAGGAACGGCTTATGAGTGTCAAGTACAACAGAGTATTGATCAAAGTCAGCGGCGAGGCGCTTGCCGGCGAAGACCGCTTCGGCGTGAACAAGGAGATGTCGGTCCAGGTCGCGCGCCAGATCAAGGAAGTCATCGACGCCGGCGTCCAGGTGGGCATCGTCGTCGGCGGGGGGAATTTCTTCCGCGGACGGTCGAGCGAGAGCATCGACCGGGCGACGGCGGATTACATGGGCATGCTGGCGACGGTCATGAACGCGCTGGCCCTGCAGGACACGCTGCTTTCCATCGGCTGTCCGGCCAAGGTTCTGACCGCGATCGAGATCCGCGACATGGCGGAGGGCTACTCCCGGAGGAAGGCTCTGGACTACCTGAACGAGGGGAACGTCGTCATCTTCGGCGGCGGCACCGGAAGCCCGTTCTTTACGACGGACACGACCGCTGCGCTCCGCGCGGCCGAGATCGACGCGGACGCTTTGCTTCTCGCCAAGAACGTCGACGCGGTATACTCCGCAGACCCAAAGAAAGACCCGGACGCAGTCCGTTACGAGAACCTCTCTTACATGGATATCATTGACAAGGACCTCAAGGTCATGGACTTGACGGCTGCGACGCTTTGTAAAGATAACGGGATCAAAATATACGTATTTGCTCTTGCGCAGGACGGGAATCTGATGAGAGTCATCCAAGGAGAGAACGTCGGCACGCTGATTCAATAAGGAGGATTAACATGGCAGGCAAGAAAACTTTAGAAGAGAGAATCGAGGTCACCAAGCAACTGCTGAAGGAAGACCTCAACACCGTCCGCGCGGGCAGAGCCAACCCTGCGCTGCTCGACAAGATTCAGGTCGAGTATTACGGTGTCCGGACGCCGCTCAAGGCGATTGCAAACATTTCCGTGCCGGATCCGAGGACGCTGCTCATCTCGCCGTTCGATCCAAAATCGGTCGGCAGCATCGAGAAGGCGATCAACGAGGCGAACATCGGAATCAATCCGAGCAACGATGGTAAGGTCATCCGCCTTGCGATCCCGCAGTTGACCGAGGAGCGCCGCAAGGAGCTCGTCAAGCAGATCAAGCGCTACGGCGAGGAGTCCAAGGTCGCGATCCGCAACCTGCGCAGGGACTTCAACGACGACCTCAAGAAACAGGAGAAGGCCGGCGAGATCACCGAGGACGACATGAAGAGAGAACTCGATGAGACCCAAAAGAAGATCGACAAGGCCATCAAGGACATCGACGCCATCATCGACGAAAAGCACAAAGAACTGATGGAAGTTTAATCCGTCTGCATACAAATCAATGGCAAAACAAGCTAAATTCCCGACGCACGTCGGGGTCATCATGGACGGGAACGGCCGGTGGGCCAAAGCGCACGGCGTGCCGCGCGTCATGGGGCACAACGCGGGGATGGAATCGATGAAGCGCATCGTCATCGCCGCGTCCAACCTCGGGCTGGAAAACCTCACGGTGTACGCGTTTTCGACCGAAAACTGGAAGCGCAGCACCGAGGAAGTCTCGGGCATCTTTAAGCTGATCGTCAAGTACGTCCGGTCGGAGCTCGAGGAACTGATCGAGAACAACGTCCACATCAACATCCTGGGACAGTACGACATGCTGCCGGCGGACTCGGTCGCGTCCATCGACCGGCTCGTCGCGTCGACCGCGCACTGCACCGGGCTGAATTTCAACATCGCGCTCAATTACGGCGGCAGGGACGAAATCACCCGCGCCGTCAACGAACTGCTCGCGGAGCGGCTCGCTTCGGGCGACGCTTCGCCGGTCACGGAGGCGGACATCTCGGCACACCTTTATACAGGGCTGTGCCATTTTGACATTCCGGACCCGGACCTCATCATCCGCACCAGCGGCGAGCTCCGCACGTCAAACTTCCTTACATGGCAGGCGGCTTACAGTGAGCTGATGTTCACCGACACGTACTGGCCGGACTTCACCCCGGAGGAGTTCGAGGAGATGGTCCGCGCCTACGCGAACCGCGAGCGCCGATTCGGCGGCAGAAAAGAGGAGAGCAAGGCATGAAGACACGCGTCATTTCCGGCCTGATCATGGTGCCGCTGCTTCTGGTCATCTACTTTGGCGGGATCTGGCTGTGGATCGCGGCGCTGCTGATTTCCGTGATCGGCCTGCAGGAATTCTGCAACGGGTTTGAGGCGCTCGGCGTCCACCCGGCAAAGAGGCTCTCACAGGCGCTCGCCTGCGGCCTGTTCGGCGCGCTCGTTCCGGAGGTCATTTCCGGACCGTGGGACATCGGCAAGGTTTCGCTGATCCTGATGTTCTGGACGTTCGTCGCGGTTGCCGCGGCGATGATGTACGGCTGGAAGATTACGGAGCGGGGGACGTACGACGCGGTCGCGACGGTGACCGCTCTGGTCTACATCCCGTTCTTTGCGGCGCACATCGTACTGCTCGACCTGACGCCGTTCCGGATCCTGACCTGGGTTATCGTACTCGCGGCCTTCGGGTCCGACATCTTCGCGTATTTTACGGGCTACTTCCTGGGGAAACACAAGATGTCTCCGAACCTGAGCCCAAAGAAAACCGTCGAAGGCGCCATCGGCGGACTGATCGGGAGCACTGCGGCGTGCGCAATCTTCGGGCTATTGTTCCTCAAAGATCACGTGGCGCTCTGCGCGGTCCTCGGACTGGTCGGCGGTGCCGCCGGCATGGCGGGCGACCTGACCGCTTCGATGTTCAAGCGCAAGATGGGGATCAAGGACTACGGGACACTGATTCCGGGACACGGCGGTATCATGGACCGCTTCGACAGCGTGCTCTTCGCCGCGCCGGTGATTTATTACATTACCGTCTTTTATTCGATGATTCAGGCATGAAACGGCTACTCATCTACGGCAGCACCGGCTCCATCGGGACGCAGACGCTGGACATCGTCCGCGCGAATCCGGACCGGTTCTGCGTGGCAGGGCTGACCTGCAACAACAGAATAGAAATCATCCGGGAACAGGTCAGGGAATTCCGGCCTGCGGCCGTGTGCGTCGGGAATGAACGCGACGCGGCGGCGCTCAGCGAGGGATTTCCGGACCTCGAACTGTTTTACGGCCCGCAGGGGCTGATTGATATCGCAGAGATCGACGCCGACATGGCCGTGAGCGCCCTCATGGGCATCAGCGGCCTCGCACCGACGTACCGCGCGATTCAGTCCGGCAAGGACATCGCCCTCGCCAACAAGGAAACCCTCGTCACCGGTGGTGCGATCATTACAGAGGCCTGCCGGGCAAATGGTGTCAGGCTCCTCCCGGTGGACAGCGAGCACAGCGCGATTTTCCAGTGCCTGGAGGGAAACCGGGGGCGGGAAATCAAGCGCATTCTGCTCACGTGCTCCGGCGGCCCGTTCCGCAACTACACTGCAGAAGAACTCGCCGGCGTCACCGTGGAACAGGCGCTCGCACACCCGAAATGGAACATGGGGAACAAGATTACCATCGATTCCGCAACGCTGATGAACAAGGGGCTCGAGGTCATCGAAGCCCGCTGGCTGTTTGACGTGCCGGGCGACAGGATCGACGTCCACATCCACCCGGAGAGCATCGTGCATTCGATGGTGGAGTTCTGCGACACGTCCGTCATCGCCCAGCTCGGCCTGCCGGACATGCGGATTCCGATCAGCCTCGCGCTCGCGTATCCGGAGCGCCTGCCGTACAGCGGCGACAGTCTGGACTTCTTCAGCGTCGGCAAGGCCTTGCACTTCGAGCGGCCGCGCCGCGACGTGTTCCGGACGCTGGACCTCGCGTACGAGGCGCTGCGGAACGGTGGCAGCGCGCCGGTCGTCCTGAACGGTGCGAATGAAGAGCTCGTCGCGATGTTCCTCGCAGGCAGGATCGGTTTCCTCGACATCCAGAACACGCTCATCGACATCATGGGGCGCCACCGGGCTGTCCCGATGACTTCCGTTGAAGAGATCCTCGCGGTGGACCGCGAAGCCCGCGCAAAGGTCCGGGAACGGTTCGCATGACACAGACAAAAGTCGAAAAATAACGTACTTTCACGTATTTCATAGATAGGAGAACGCTTTGCTCACAGTCATTTTAACGATATTGCTGTTCATGATCCTCGTCATCCCGCACGAGTTCGGGCACTTCATTACGGCCAAGCTCTGCGGTGTGCAGGTCAACGAATTTTCGGTCGGGATGGGCCCGTCTCTTTTTCACAAGCAAAAGGGCGAGACCCAATAGTCCGTGCGGCTGATCCCGCTTGGCGGGTACTGCGCGATGGAGGGCGAGAACGAAGAGACCGACAACCCGCGCGCCTTCACCAACAAGAAAGGCTGGCAGAAGCTGATCATCCTGTTCGCGGGGGCGGCGATGAACATCATCGTCGCGAACCTGGTGATGATCATCGCTTTTACGGTCGCCGGAAACGTCGTCAACAAGCTCGCTGAGGTGACGCCAGGCGGTCCAGCTGACCAGGCGGGAATCCGCGCGGGCGACGTAATCGTCGCGGTGCAGGACGTCGAGGTTGACACCTGGGGCGAAACCGTGACCGAGATTGCAAAGGGGACCGTCGGCGAACCGATGGACATCACCGTCCGCCGTGGCGGTGAGCGCGTGACCTGCACCGTCGTTCCGGAATATTCCGAGGACGGAAGGCTCATCGTCGGGATCACTGCGAGTGTGTCGCACAACCCGTTTACGTGCGGCGCAAGCGGGATCCAGGCGACGTGGGACATGTTTAAATACGAGATTGAAGGGTTCAAAATGCTGTTTTCCGGCAAGCTCGGGCGGGAGGACGTCGCGGGTCCGGTCGGCATGGTCCAGCTGGTCAAAGAGACGACCACGACTTCGGACGGCGGCTTTTCATTCCTGTTCCTGATCGCGCTGATCAGCCTCAATCTCGCCATCATCAACCTGCTCCCGCTGCCGTCCCTCGACGGCGGCCGCATTCTCTTCGTCATCATCCGCAAGATCACGGGCAACATGATCTCGGACGAACTCGAAGCCAAAGTTCATTTGATCGGTATCATTCTGCTGCTGATGCTCTTCGTGTACATCACGTGGGGTGACATCATGCGGCTGCTCGGCAGATAACGCGGAGGTTCCTTTGACGAAACAAGTTGCTTGCGGAAACGTATTGATCGGCGGCAGCGCTCCGGTCTCAGTCCAGTCGATGACAAACGTCGACACGCGGGACGAGGCTGCTTTGCGTGCACAGATCGGCGCACTCGCGGAGGCGGGCTGCGACATCGTCCGCGTTGCGATTCCGGACATGCAGGCGGCGGAGGTCTTCGCGCACGTCCGGCGGGACGCGACGGTTCCACTGGTTGCCGACATCCACTTTGACTATAGACTCGCGATTGCTGCGATCGAAGGCGGCGCGGACAAGATCCGCATCAACCCGGGCAACATCGGAAGCACCGACCGGGTCCGGGCGGTCGTCGAGGCGGCCAAGGCGCGGGGGATTCCGATCCGCGTCGGCGTGAACTCGGGGTCGCTGGAGAAAGGACTGCTTGAGAAATACGGCAGCGTAACGGCCCGCGGCCTCGCGGAGAGCGCGGTCAACATGCTCAAGGTCATCGAGGACATGGACTACGACAACCTGGTCCTGTCCATCAAATCGACCGACGTCCGCATGACGTATGACGCGCATCTGCTCGTCAGTCAGATGACGGACCACCCGATCCACATCGGCATCACGGAGTCCGGCACGCCGGAATACGGAAAGATCAAGTCCGCGGCCGGCATCGGCGGACTGCTCCTCGCGGGCATCGGCGATACCATCCGCGTGTCGCTGACCGCGGACCCGGTGCAGGAGGTCATCGCCGGGCGGCGGATCCTTGAGGCGGTCGGTTTGCGTCAGAGCCCGATCGAAATCGTGTCCTGCCCGACCTGCGGCCGGACCGAGATCGATCTGATTTCTCTGGCGAACCAGGCGGAGGAACAGCTCGCACCGATCGGCGTTGCACGGCAGCGCGCCGGCCTCAAGCCACTCAAGGTCGCGGTCATGGGCTGCGTCGTCAACGGTCCGGGAGAGTCCCGCGAGGCGGACTTCGGCATCGCCGGCGGACGGGGCGAGGGTCTGGTCTTCGCAAAAGGCGAGATCATTTGCAAAGTACAGGAAGACATGCTGATTCCTGTTTTAATTGACATGATAAGAAAGGACAGCACACCGGCATGATCAGGATCCCGGCGGGGATGATCGATCCGTCCGAACTCGCGGCCCAGATCGGCAAGCCGGAGAAGGAGATCGATCTCGAATTCACAGATCTCACGATCGACCGAACCACCTTTGAGCTGACAGTCCATGTCAAGCTCAATTTTGTGATGCCTGTAGGAATCGAAGCCGACCTCCGCAGATCGTTCCTCGAGAAGTCGCCGGCGCTCTCCGACGTCAAATTTGACTATACGTATGCCGCTGAGCGGCCAAAAGTGGCTACCGTCCGGGAATCGGTCCGGGCGGCGCAGCCGGCGCGCCAGTCCGCGAACGACCGTGGCTTTGAGCGCAAAAAGGCCACCCACGTTAAGGCTGGCAAGCCGGTCCTCGGACAAGGCGTGACCCGCGAACCGATTTCGTTTGACGAGGCGTATCAGAACATCGGGACCAAGGGAGAGAAAGCCGTTGAGGGTACTGTCTTCAAGAAAGAAGTTACGCAACTCAAGAACGGCCGCTCCGACCTCCTCATACTGTTGATCCGCGAAACCGTGAACGCGCTCTGCGTCAAGTGCTTTGTGGACAAGAAGGAAATCGACGAGGTCACGACCAAGGTCCGCGTCGGCGACCGCGTCCGCGTACTCGGCCACATCGAATACGATAAGTTCGAGCAGGAGATGGTGTTCCGCGCGAAGGGTCTGGACGTTCTGGAGCAGGTCCGCCGCGCCGATACGCACCAGGGCGCAAAGCGCGTCGAACTCCACGCGCACACCAAGATGAGCGACTACGACGGCTTCAACGAGATCGACGAGATGATCACGCAGGCCGCGGAGTGGGGGCAGCCGGCGGTCGCGATTACCGACCACGGTGTCGTGCAGGCCTTCCCGGACGCGCTCAAGACTCAAAAGAAGCTGAAGAAAAGCGGCAAGAACATCAAAGTCATTTACGGTATGGAGGGATACCTCTACGACGATACCGGGTGCATCGGCTCGGACGGCCGGATCGACTACCGCAGACACGGTACGTACCATATCATCCTGCTCGCTGCGACGCAGGAGGGCATCCGGAACCTGTATGAACTGGTTTCGCTCTCGCACGTGGATTATTTCTATAAGCGGCCGCGCCTCCCGCGGTCAGTTCTCGACGCGCACCGAAACGGACTCATCCTCGGCAGCGCCTGCGAAGCGGGCGAGCTTTACCGTGCGATGCGTAACGGCGCGTCGGACGAAGAGCTCCTGCGCATTGCGTCTTATTACGATTACCTCGAGATCCAGCCGCTCGGGAACAACCAGTTCATGATCGACGACGGACTGGTCGGGTCCGAGCAGGACCTGATCGATAACAACCTGCGCATCCTGTCCATCGCGGACCGGCTTGGCAAGCTCTGTATCGCGACGACCGACTCGCATTATCCGACGCCGGAGGCCGCGATCTACCGCAACATCATCATGCGGAGCAAGGGCTTTACCGAGACCGCGTCCAACAGTCTGTACCTCCGGACGACTGACCAGATGCTTGAAGAGTTCCGGGACCTCGGCGACCGCGCGGAGGAGGTCGTCATTACCAATACGAATAAGGTCGCAGACATGATTGCGGACGATATTTCACCGATTTCCCCGGAGAAGTGTCCGCCGATGATTGAGGACGCGGAGAATCTCCTTCGCACCGCGTGTTATGAAAAAGTCAAAAGCATTTACGGGGATCCGATCCCGGAATCGATTTATCAAAGACTTAATATAGAACTCGAGTCCATCATCAAGAACGGCTACGCGAGCTTATATATCGCGGCCAAGCGCCTCGTTGAGAAATCCATGTCGGACGGTTACCTCGTCGGCAGCCGTGGGTCCGTCGGGTCTTCCTTTGCCGCGACCATGGCGGGGATCACCGAGGTCAACCCGCTCCCGCCGCACTACATCTGCCCGGAGTGCAAGCACTTTGAGTATTACGAAGGCCCGCAGAACTACGACGTCGGCTACGACATGCCGGACAAGAACTGCCCGGTGTGCGGCGCGCGGATGAAAAAAGAAGGAATGAATATCCCGTTCGCGACGTTCCTCGGCTTTGACGGTGACAAGGAGCCGGACATCGACCTGAACTTCGCGGGCGAATACCAGCCGATCATTCACGACTACGTGAGCACGATCTTCGGCGGAAAGTGTTCGATCTATAAAGCCGGAACGGTCCAGACCGTCGAATCCAAGACCGCATTCGGTCACGTGAAGCACTTCATCGACGAGACCGGCTACAAAGCGAATAAATACGATATCGAACTGCTCGTCGCGGGCTGCACGGGCGTCAAGCGGACGACCGGCCAGCACCCGGGCGGCATGATCATCGTGCCGGAGGGCCGGGACATCAACGAATTCTGCCCGGTCCAGCGCCCGGCGAACAAGGGCGACGTCATTACGACGCACTTCGATTACCATAGCATCGAGAGCAACCTGCTCAAGCTCGACCTGCTCGGCCACAACGTCCCGCAGATGATCCGCCACCTGCAGCTGATGACCGGCGTCGATCCGATGACGATCCCGCTGGACGACAAGGCGACGCTCAGCCTGTTCACGAGTACCGACGCGCTGCACATCACGAACCCGGACTACCAGTTCGTCCACGGGACCTACGGGGTACCGGAGTTCGGGACCAAGGCGACGCGCGTCATGCTGGACGAAGTCCGGCCGACGACCGTTTCGGAACTGATTAAAATCTCGGGCTTCGCGCACGGGACCAACGTCTGGGCGAACAACGTGCAGGACCTCCTGCACAACGGTGTCGCGACGATGGAGGAGGTCATCTCCAGCCGCGACGACATCATGAACTTCCTGATTTCCAAAGGCGTCGAGAACAGCACGGCCTTCAAGATCATGGAGGTCGTCCGCAAGAACAAACGTGAATTAAACGAAGAAGAAATCGCGGTCATGACGGAGCACGGCGTTCCGGAGTGGTACATCTGGTCGTGCAACACGCTGGAATACCTCTTCCCGCGGGCGCACGCGACGGCGTACGTCATGATGGCGATTCGGATGGGCTGGTACAAGGTGAACTATCCGGCGGCGTTCTACGCCGCGTGGTTTACGTCCAAACTGGACGATTTTGACATCGAGGTCGCGATGTCCGGGCTGGACGGCGTGATCGCCGCCATGAAGGAAGTGGAGGAGCTCGGCGACCAGGCGACGCCAAAGCAAAAGACGAAGACGATCGTTTACGAAGTGATGTACGAGATGTTCTCCCGCGGCTACGAGTTCGCCGCGCCGCGCCTCGGCGTATCGCATGCGGAGTATTTCGATGTATTGGACGGTAAGGTTCTGATCCCGTTCGCGGGCGTCGCGGGCGTCGGCGGCCAGGCTGCAGAGTCGATCGTAACGGCTTATAACGAGCGGCCGTTCGCGTCGCTCGACGACGTCCGGCGCTTCACCAAACTCTCCGGGACCAACATCGACGACCTAAAGAAATACGGAGTCTTCGGGGATATCCCGGACTCCGCGCAGATTTCGATTTTTGACTTCGTATAAAGATGAAAAACGGAACCGTCCCCGTTTTAATCTTTTGACTTATGCACCTCAAAGTCGACGGTGGTCGCGTCGATGCGCTTGCGGTCCGCGCGCTCGAGCATCAGCTGGTTGATGATGTTGGAGCCGCCGGAGATGAAGAGCGCGATGCCGAGGAACCGCATCAGGATGACCTGCACCTCAAAGCCGTGCAGGATCGAATAGCCGCCGAGGAAGACCAGCAGGACGCCGAACAGGAGCGACGACAGGCCGCGCCGCGGCAGGTAGTCCCTGTAGGTGATACCGGTGAGGATCAGAACGGCGCCGTCGACCAGGATGAACACCCCGAGGATGACCGGAATGATTCCGGCGAACGAATCCGGATTGAATGCGATATAAGCCGCGATTCCGAGGAAGATCAATGCGAACAGGAGATTGGCTGTCGAACCGCCGACGGCCGATTTTTTCATTTTGATGGACGCGACGACTCGTGAGATGGCGAGCGCCACAAATCCCGCAGCGATGATGTAGCAGATGATGCGGACGGACATGGCCGGTTTGATCGTCAGGATGAGTCCGAGCACGAACATGATCAGGCTGACGGAAAGGGCGGAAATTCTGTATTCTTTGACCATAATGCCTCATCTCCTTATTTTGTCCATTTCTATAATTATTATACTCGAATTTGTGATGTATATGTGATACATAGATTGACTTTATCGGCATTTTCAAGTATATTATTTGGGTGAAACTTTTCAGAAAAGAAACGAAGGGGACAAAAATGTTTGAAAATTTATCCGACAAAAAGATTTCCGAGACCCAGGGCGAACAGATCGAACGATGGAATGAGATCGACATCCTCAACCTCTGCGTAGAGGAGAGAGAGGGATGCCCGAGCTTTGTATTCTATGAAGGCCCGCCGACGGCCAACGGCCGGCCGGGCATTCACCACGTCATCGCGCGGACGCTCAAGGACTCGATCAACAGATACAAGACCATGCAGGGTTACCAGGTCAAGAGAAAAGGCGGCTGGGACACCCACGGACTGCCTGTCGAGATCGAGGTCGAGAAACAGCTCGGCATGACCGGCAAGCAGGACATCGAGAAATACGGTATTATGGAATTCAACGAGAAGTGCCGCGAGTCCGTGTTCAAATACACGGGCATGTGGAAGGACATGTCGGAAAAGATGGGCTACATGGCCGACATGACCGACCCGTACGTTACATACCACAATGAGTACATCGAGACCGGCTGGTGGATCATCAAGAAATTCTTCGACGGCGGCCTGATTTACGAAGGCCACAAGGTCCAGCCGTACTGCGCCCGCTGCGGAACGGGCCTCGCTTCGCACGAGGTCGCGCAGGGCTACAAGGAGATCGCGGTCCTCTCCGTCACTTGCAAATTCAAGCGCAAGGACAGAGAAAACGAGTACTTCCTCGCGTGGACGACCACGCCGTGGACTCTCCCGTCGAACGTCGTTTTGACGGTCGGACCTGAGGTCGACTATGTCAGAGTTAAGATGCTCCAGGGTGACGAGGCCGGCAATATCTTCTACGTGGGCAAGGCGCTCGCCGACCAGATCCTCGGCGCGGGCAACTACGAAGTCCTCGAGGAGATGAAGGGCAAGGACCTCGAGTACGTCGAGTACGAGCCGCTCATGCCGTTCGTCGAGATGAAGGACGGCGACAAGAAAGCCTTCTTTGTCACGCTGGCGGACTATGTCTCGGTCGAAGACGGTACCGGAATCGTCCACACCGCGTACGCGTTCGGTGAGGACGACTACAACACCTGTCGCAAGTACAACGTCCCGTTCGTCGAACCGGTCGATGAGAAGGGCCGCTTCACCGCGACGCCTTGGGCCGGCCGCTTCGTCATGGACGACGGCCTCGACGTCGAGATCCTCAAGTGGCTCGCCGTGGAGGGCAAGCTCTTTGCAAGACAAAAAATGTACCACAACTACCCGCACTGCTGGCGCTGCAACACGCCGCTCGTTTACTACGCGAAGCCGGGCTGGTACATCGAGATGAGCAAGCTCAAGAACGAGCTCGTCGCCAACAACAATACAGTTAACTGGTTCCCGCCGTACGTCGGCGAGAAGCGCTTCGGGAACTGGCTCGAGGAGGTCAAGGACTGGAACATCTCGAGAAACCGTTACTGGGGCACCCCGATTCCGATCTGGCGCTGCGAGTGCGGCCACATCGAGTGCATCGGGAGCCGCGCGGAACTCGCAGAGAAAGCGATCGAGACGGTCGACCCGGAGACGATCGAACTCCACAGACCGTACGTGGACGACGTGCATCTGACCTGCCCGGTCTGCGGCAAGCCGATGCAGCGCATCCCGGAGGTCATGGACTGCTGGTTTGACTCCGGCGCCATGCCGTTTGCGCAGTGGCACTATCCGTTTGAGCACGCGGAGGAGTTCGACACCGAGCTCTTCCCGGCGGACTTCATCTGCGAAGGCATCGACCAGACCCGCGGCTGGTTCTACTCGCTCATGGCGGTTTCGACCTATGTCAAGGGTTGCTCACCATACCGCAACGTCCTGGTCAACGACCTGATCCTCGACAAAGAGGGCAAGAAGATGTCCAAGCACGTCGGCAACACCGTCGACCCGTTCGACCAGCTCGAGAAATACGGCGCGGACGCGCTGCGTTGGTACCTCGTTTCGACATCGCCGGCATGGGTTCCGACCCGGTATGACGAGGACGGCGTCAAGGAGGTGCAGAGCAAGTTCTTCGGCACGCTAAAGAACATTTACAACTTCTTCGTGCTCTATTCCAACCTGGACGACATCGATCCGACGGCGTTCGACGTTCCGTACGCGGAGCGGCCGGAGCTCGACCGCTGGATCATCTCCAGATACACCAAGACGATCAAAGAAGCGACCGAATACCTCGACGAGTACGACCATATGAAGATGGTCCGCGCGATGAGCGACTTCGTCGTCGAGGACCTGTCCAACTGGTACATCCGGCGCGCGCGCCGCAGATTCTACGCGGAGGGCATGGACACGGACAAGATGAGCGTCTACGCGACGACGTACGAAGTCCTGACCGGCGTGGTCAAGCTGATCGCCCCGATCGCGCCGTTCATCTCGGACGAGATGTACATCAAGCTGACCGGGGAGACGACTGTTCACACCGCGTTTTATCCGAAGGCGGACGAGTCGCTGATCGACGAGGCCGTTGAGGAGAGAATGGGTCTGGTCAAGACGCTGGTCAACCTCGGCCGCGCGACGAGAGAGAAAGCCAAGCTCAAGGTCAGACAGCCGCTGTCCGAGGTTCTCGTGGACGGCGCTTACGAGCCGATCATCGGCGACCTGGTCTCCCTGATCACCGAGGAGCTGAACGTCAAAGAAGTCCGCTTCGAGAAGGACCTCGACACGTATATGAACTTCGCGGTCAAGCCGGATTTCCGCGCAGCGGGCCCGGTCCTCGGCAAGAACATCAAGGAGTTCGGCAGCAAGATCGCCGCGATGGACGCCAAGGAACTCATCGCCAAGGCGACCGCTGGCTTCGAGATGGAGCTCGGCGGACAGACCTACACAATCACGGAGGACTTCCTCGACGTCCGGATCTCGGCCAAGGAAGGCTTCGTCGTCGGCATGGACAACAACGTCTTCACGATCCTCGATACGATGCTGACGCCGGAACTCATCGAGGAGGGCCTCGTACGCGAGGTCATCTCCAAGGTCCAGCAGCTGCGCAAGCAGAGTGGCTTCGAGATGATGGACAACATCAACATCTACCTCGATGCGGATGACGAGGTCAGCGCTGCCGTAGAGAAGAGCAAAGACCACATCATGGACGAGACGCTGGCGCAGGCGATCGAGTCCCGGACCGGTCTCAAGACCTTCGACATCAACGGTCACAAGACCGGCATCGCTGTCGAAAAACTGTAACAGATATTCAACAGAATCCCTCTGTGCTCCACACTTTGCTGTGGGGCACAGTTTCTGTCTGACGGAGAACTCCCATGGACAACCTACTGAATTATGAGCTGATAGAACTGAATGACATCGTGTCCGGGCTCGGAGAGAAATCCTTCCGCGCCGGGCAGGTCTTCGGCTGGCTGGCAAAAGGCGTCGCGTCGTTTGACGAGATGCGAAACGTCCCGGCGGCGCTGCGGCAGCGGTTGTCGGAACAGTACTATATCGGGCTGCCGGCCGTCGTCGCGGTGCAGCGGTCCGCAGAGGACGGTACGGTGAAGTGCCTGTTCGAATACGCCGGCCCGAATGACGGTGCGGTTGCGGTCCGAATCGAGTCGGTTCTGATGCGGTACGAGTATGGAAACTCCATCTGCATCTCGTCGCAGGCGGGGTGCCGGATGGGCTGCAGGTTCTGCGCGTCGACGCGGAACGGGCTCGTGCGGAACCTGACCGCCGGCGAAATGCTCGGGCAGGTGCTCGCGATGCGGAACCTCCTCCGTGAAACGGACCCGGCGGCGGATATCCGCCACATCGTCGTCATGGGAATGGGGGAGCCGTTTGACAATTACGATGAGCTTTCGCGCTTCCTCCGAATCGTTCACGATCCGAAGGGGTACAACCTCGGGATGCGGAATATCACGGTTTCGACCTGCGGCATCGTTCCCATGATTGGCCGCTTTGCGGAGGACTTCCCGCAGGTCAACGTCGCGATCTCTCTGCACGCGCCAAACGATGCGGTGCGGCGCGAGACCATGCCGATCGCGCGTAAGTATTCAATGGAGGAGCTACTGAATGCCTGCGCGAACTACGCGGAGCGGACCGGCCGGCGCGTGACGTTTGAATACGCGCTGATCCGCGGCGTAAACGACGGTGCGGATCAGGCGGCCGAGCTCGCGACGATGTTGAAGAAACACATTCCGGCGCAGTTCCTGCACGTCAACCTGATTCCGCTGAACAGCGTGGATGGGACCGGACTTGCTGGGACAGACCGCGCGGCCGCAGAGTCGTTCTGCAGTGTACTGGAAAAGCGCGGTGTGCAGGCAACCGTCCGGCGGACGCTCGGGTCGGACATCGACGCAGCATGCGGGCAGCTCCGCAGCCGGTACTGACAGTTTTTGATATGAATCAACAAGCGACCGGAACCGTCTTCCGGGTGCGCGACAAGGGGCTCGCCGGCAGCTGGTTCTTAGCGATTGGCGAGCAGCCACTACTGCGAAGACAGAGCTTAGAACCACTGCGTCGCCGGCGCGAGGCGCGAGCCGTACCCTTGGAGCGTATCCGGGAGGCTGATCTGGCCGATTGCTGACTCATAACTTATTCACAAGCAATATTGACAAAGCACAGGCTTTTTTCACAAATCACGGGTCTGTTGTGGTATAATATAATGTCTAATTGTGTGGAGACGGTGCTCCACACCAGTTTTGATGACTAGAGATACTATTTAAACATTCAATGGAGAAAACTGACATGAATATATTGATTGACGGCATGGGCGGCGACAACTCGCCTGTTGATGTAATAAAGGGTGCGATGCTCGCCGCAAAACAGATCGATGAGACCATTTCGATCATCGGCCCGAAGGAACGGATCTGCACGCTGCTTGCGGCGGAGGGTTGCCAGGCGGACGACACGGCTGACGTGGAAGCGCTCGGCTATGTTCCTTTTACCAACAAAGACGGAAAGGCGTTCCGGGTCTATCCGGCGTCCGATATCATTACAAATAACGAAGCGCCTGCGATGGCGGTGCGTAAGCACAAGGATTCGACCATCGTGCGCGGCATTTCGCTGGTGAAATCCGGTGAGGCGGACATCTTCCTCTCAGCGGGCAGCACGGGAGCGCTGCTCACCGGCAGCCTGCTGATTCTCGGCCGGATCAAAGGCGTCAAGCGCCCGGGCATCGCGACGTTCTTTCCGAAGATCGGCCAGAACGACACCATGCTCATCGTCGACGTCGGCGCCAGTGTGGACCCGAAGCCGGAGTACCTGCTGCAGTTCGGAATCATGGGCAGCATTTTTGTCAACCTCGTCAAAGGGGTCGAGAATCCTGCGGTCATGATGCTCAACGTCGGCGCGGAGGCGGAGAAGGGCGACGAGGTACATAAGGAGGCGTACCGGCTTCTTATGGATAGCTCGCTCAACTTCCTCGGGAACGTCGAAGGACGGGACGTCCCGTTCGGTCCGTGCGACGTCGTCGTGACGGACGGCTTTGCGGGGAACATCTTCCTCAAGACGGCCGAAGGCGTTGCGCTCGTAATCATGAAGACGATCAAGCAGAAACTCACGGAGACGACCGCTGCCAAACTGGGAGCGCTGCTTGCAAAGAATAAACTATATGAGCTGAAAAGCGAGCTGAACTATTCGGAGGAAGGCGGCGCGCCGATCCTCGGCGTGAACGGCGCCGTGCTCAAGGTGCACGGGAACTCCAAGGCGGAGGACTTCTGCAACGCAATCCTCAAGGCGGTCCCGTACGTGAATCACAATGTGACCAGGCGAATTGCGGAAGCGATTCTCGCGAACAAGGAACTGCAGGGGGCGCAAAATGAGTGACATCAAAGACCTCGAACGCGTCCTCGGCTACACGTTCCGGAACCCGGACCTCCTAACGCACGCACTGACGCACAGTTCATACACATCCGAGAACGAACAGCCTTACGAGGAGAATAACGAGCGGCTGGAGTTCATCGGGGACGCGGTCCTCGACGCGATCGTCGGCATCGCGCTTTACGAGGTGCTCACCACATCCCGCGAAGGCGACCTGACCAAAAAGAGAGCCTACGTCGTCTGCGAACGGTCCCTCGCGGAGTCTGCGAGAGAGATCGGCCTCGGGGCGTATCTGCGCCTTGGCCACGGAGAGGAGATCACGGGCGGTCGGGACAAGGACTCCATCCTCGCCGATGCTTTTGAAGCGGTCATCGGAGCGGTCGCCATCGACAGCGGGTACGAAAACGCGCGCTACGTCGTGCTGCACCTCCTCATGGACAGCATCATTCGGACGCTGAACGGCAGCGTGCAGGATTACAAGACGGAACTGCAGGAGCGCGCACAGGAGCACTTCGGCAAGGTCAGTATCCGCTACAATCTCGACCGCGCGGAGGGGCCGGACCACAACAAAACCTTTACCGTTACCGTCCTGATCAACGGAAACCGCCTCGGAACCGGCCAGGGCCGGACCAAAAAAGAAGCGGAACAGAACGCCGCGCGCAACGCGCTGACAAAGGGGGAAGAGTAAACTTGTACTTTAAACGATTGGAAATGCAGGGTTTCAAGTCCTTTGCGGACCCTGTGACCATAGAACTGAATGACGGCATCACGTGCATCGTCGGCCCGAACGGCAGCGGCAAGAGCAACATCAGCGACGCGGTCCGGTGGGTGCTCGGCGAGCAGAATCCGCGGTCGCTCCGCGGCGGCAGGATGGAGGACGTCATCTTCTCCGGCACCGCGACGCGCAAGCCGAAGGGCATGGCGGAGGTCACGCTGGTGGTCGACAATTCGAGCGGGATGCTGCCGCTGGACTACAGCGAAGTCGCGATTACGCGGCGGATGTACCGGTCCGGCGAGAGCGAATTCCTCATTAACGGAAACCGCTGCCGGCTCCGTGACATCAAGGAACTCTTCATGGACACCGGCATCGGCGTGGACGGCTATTCGATCATCGGACAGGGCCGGATCGCGGACATCGTCAGCACCAAGCCGGAGAACCGCCGTGAGATCTTTGAGGAGGCCGCGGGCGTTGTCATGTATAAGACGCGCAAAGCCGAGGCGGAGCGCAAGCTCGCGTCCGCGAGCGACAACCTCGAACGCGTCCGGGACATCATCAACGAAATCGAAAGCCGGATCGGCGGGCTCAAGACCGAGTCCGAAAAGGCTTCGGAATACATCGTCCTCCGGGACCGGTATAAATACCTTTCGGTCAACATCATCCTTCACAACCTCGTGAGCCTCGAGAAGAGCGTTAAAGCGGCGGAGGAAGAACTCGCCGAACTGAACGAACAATACGAGAGCCGGGTTGCCAAGGCAGAGGAGCTGGAGCAGATTCTGGAAAGCCAGCGGCTGCGCGACGCGGACCTCTCCGGCAAGGCGGAGCAGGCGAACCGAGACCTGCTCGCCAAGGTTGAGGAACTGCACCTGATCACCAACCGCGGCCAGATCAATGAGGAGCGCCTCGCGTCAATTGAACGCGAACTGACACGGCTCGGTGACGTGATCCGCGACGCGGAAAAGAAGGTTTCGCTCGAACAGGAGAATTACGATTCGCTGCACGCGAACGAGCTCGCGCTGGCTGCCGACAAGGCGACGGCCGAACAGGACCTCCAGCAGGCGATCTACCGCCTGAATGAGCACCAGACCAAGGCAAGCATCGTGAACGAGGAGGTCGAGCGGAACAAGAACGAGATCATCGACCTCAGCAACAAGAACGTCGCGCGGCGGGCGGAGATTTCGACGCTCGAGAACTACAAGGTCACGCTGAACGCCCGCAGGGACCAGTTGGTCGCGGATTTTGAGACGCGCGACGAGGCCGAGACCGCAAACCGCGAGGCTTTGCGCGTTGCGGAGGCCGCTCTCGAGGAAAAAGAGCAGAAAAACCGCGCTTTAACGAAACGAACGGAAGAAATTGCCAATAATATTATATCGGTCAACAATAAGTCCGCCGACCTTTCCGACGAAATCGAGCGCACGACGATCGAAATCAACCGCGCAACGGCCCGCCGGAGCACCATCGAGGAGATGGAGGCGAACTACGAAGGATACAATAACGCGGTCCGGCAGGTCATGCAGCGTTCTTTCCGCGGCATCATAGGGACGGTTTCCGACCTGATTCAGGTTCCGGAGCAGTACATCCTGGCCGTGGAGACCGCGCTCGGGGCACAGCTGCAGAACATCGTCTGCGAGGACGATGACGCGGCGCGGTCCGCCATCGACTGGCTCAAGGCCGCCAAGGCCGGCCGTGCGACGTTCCTGCCGGTGCGGTCAGTCAAGGCCGATCCGATTCCGCTGAGCGGCCGCGTGAAGGACGCGGAGGGCTTCATCGGGCTCGGAAGCGACCTCGTTACGAGCGACAAGCGGTATGAAAAAATCGTTCAATATCTGCTTTGCAGGGTGATCCTCGTCGACCGTATGGATCACGCAGTCCGCATTTCCAAACTGCCGATCGGCGGCTTCCGCATCGTGACACTGGAAGGCGAAGTCATCACTGCGAGCGGATCGATCACCGGCGGAACTTATAAGAATAAAACGGCTAATTTGCTCGACCGCAAGAACGAGATTCAGACGCTGACCGCCCGGATCGACGGACTCAAGGCGCAACTCGAGCGGGCGAAAGGTAAAAAAGAGCAGTGCGAGCGCGACATCCGCGCGCTTAAGGACGAGCGGAGCGCGGTTTATCAGGAACTGCAGCAGATCGAAGTCGACTGCTCGGCGCTTCGGAGCGACCGCGACCACGCGCTGGAGCTCGTGAAGGCCGCGGCGGACAGCCAGGAACGGTACCAGGCCGAGATCGAGACGGTCAAGGACGACATCAGCCGTGCCGAGGCCATGGTCAGCCGCTATCAGGCCGAAATCGAAGCCTCTGAGGCGGAGATTGCGGAGCTGCAGGAGACCGCGGAACAGCACATTGCAGACGCGCAGAAATACCGCAGCATCGTTGAGGACGACAACGAAGAGATCGTCCGTTGCAGGGTCTCGCTGTCTGAGATCGAGACCAAGGTACTCGGTCTGAACGAGCTCATCGAGCGTGTCCGTGACTCGCTGACGGAGGCCGAAATCATACTCGAGGAGTCGAAAGACGAGGAGAAGGAGTTGACCGACCAGCGGACGCTCCTGACCAGCACCGGGGAAGAAGCCGGCGAGAAGGTCGAACAGCTCCGCGTAGAGAAGGAAGCTCTGGAAGAGTCCTTGCAGGCGCTCCAGGCGAACCTCGACCGGAACCGCGCAGCGCACGAGACGTCGCTCCGCGAGCAGAAGTCAAACGCGAACGAACTGTCCGCGCTGCAGGATAAGAAATATAAACTCGAAGTCCGCTCCGCGCGGAACGAGGCGCTGCTCGACGCGCAAAAGGACAAGCTCTGGGAGGAGTTCGAGATTTCCTACGCGGAGGCCCTCGACATGCGCGACGACAGCTTTACCATCACTTCGGGCAACAAAGAAGCCCGTGAGGTGCGTCTGCGGATGGCCGAGCTCGGTGACGTCAACATCTCCTCCATCGAGGAGTATAAGACGGTCAGCAAGCGCTACGAGTTCATGACCGCCCAGGAGGCCGACATCACCCGCGCCATGAACGAGCTCAAGGGAATTATATCCAACATGGACCGCACGATCCGC
Source organism: Mogibacterium sp. (assembly GCA_017433975.1). Lineage (GTDB taxonomy): Bacteria > Bacillota > Clostridia > Peptostreptococcales > Anaerovoracaceae > RGIG2439. The sequence continues at coordinate 43,641 of JAFRGD010000026.1, forward strand.
GAGAAGTTCAAGGAGAACTTCGACAAGGTCGTCGTGAACTTCGAGGAGTCGTTCAAGGAACTCTTCGGCGGCGGAACAGCCGAACTCCGGCTCGAGGACGAGTCCGACCCGCTGGAATCCGGCATCGAGATCATCGCGCAGCCGCCGGGGAAGCGCCTCAAGAACATCAACCTGATGTCCGGCGGCGAGAAGACCCTCACGGCCATCGCGCTCATGTTCGCGGTTCTCAAGGCCAAGCCGACTCCGTTCTGCATTCTCGATGAGGTGGAGGCGGCGCTCGATGAGGCCAACATTGAACGGTTCTCGAACTACCTGCACAACTTCAAAGAGGTCCAGTTCGCGCTCATCACGCACCAGAAGGCGACGATGGAGCACGCGGACGTATTATACGGTGTGACGATGCCGGAACAGGGCATCACCAGGCTGCTGTCGCTCAGGCTCGGCGACGCGTTCGACGTCGACGGCCTGTCGTAACATAGGAGAAACCATGGGTATTTTTAAGAAAAAGAGTACGTTTCAAAAGATTTCGCAGTCGATTACCGATCTGCTCGCGATTACCGTCAAGATCGACGACGAGTTTTACGAAAACCTCGAGGAGACGCTGATCATGGCCGATATCGGAATCGATACGACCGAAAAGATTCTCGTCGAGATGAAAAAGATCGCGGACCGGCGGAATCTTTACAACGAACAGAAGATCAAAGAAGCCATCGTCGAGGTCATCGCAAAGATCGTCGACAAGGGCGACCGGAACAAGCTTTGCCCGGATAACCCGTTGATCATCCTGATGATCGGAATCAACGGCGGCGGCAAGACGACGTCCATCGGCAAGCTCGCGAACCGCTGCAAGAACGACGGCAGGACGGTTCTGCTCGCGGCGGCGGATACGTTCCGCGCGGCGGCGGCCGAACAGCTGACCGAGTGGGGGAACCGCGTCGGCGTTCGGACGATTCGCCACGAGGAGGGAACCGATCCTTCGGCGGTCATTTACGACGCGATTCAATCCGCCAAGGCGAATAATATCGACGTCCTCATCTGTGACACCGCAGGCCGGCTTCAGAACAAGCGCAACCTCATGAAGGAACTGGAAAAGATGGACCGCGTCATCACCCGCGAGTACCCGGAGGCGAACCGCGAGACGCTGCTCGTCCTCGATGCGACGACCGGCAAAAACGCGATCAGCCAGGCGGAGGAATTCAACGACATCGCCAACATCACCGGAATCATCCTGACCAAGTTGGACGGGACCGCCCGCGGCGGCATCGCCATCACCATCGCGGACCAGTTCGACATGCCGATCAAGTTCATCGGCATGGGCGAGGGGCTGGACGACCTGATTCCGTTCGATCCGATGGAATTTGCAGGAGGTATTTTTGATGAGTAAGCCAATTCTCGCTGTCGTCGGGAGGCCGAACGTCGGAAAGTCGACTTTTTTCAATAAGATCATCGGGGAGCGCAAGGCAATCGTCGAAGACATCCCGGGCGTGACGCGCGACCGGATCTACGCCGAGGCGGAGTGGAACGGCCGTGAGTTCGCGATCATTGACACGGGCGGCATCGAGGCAAACACGGACGACCCGATCCTCTCGCAGATGCGGGAGCAGGCGATTATCGCCATGGACATGGCGGACGTCATCCTTTTCATGGTCGACGGCAAAGAAGGCATCACCGCCGCGGACCAGGACGTCGCCGAGATCCTCCGCAGGACCGGCAAGGACGTGATCCTGGTCGTCAACAAGATCGATTATTACAAGAAAGACTCCGACAAGGTCTATGATTTTTACGAGCTCGGGCTCGGGGAGCCGATTCCGATCAGTTCGGTCAATATGCTGAACATCGGCGACCTGCTCGACAAGATCGTCGCGGGCTTCCCGGACGAGGAGTACTTTGACGACGTCGATGATTCCATTAAGCTTGCGATCATCGGCAAGCCGAACGTCGGCAAGTCTTCGCTGGTCAACGCGCTGACGAACGAAAACCGCGTCATCGTTTCGCCGATCGCGGGGACGACGCGCGATACGATCGACACGCCGTTCACTTTTGAGGGCGTAGACTATACGCTCATCGACACCGCGGGCCTCCGCCGGCGGAGCAAGGTGAACGACAAGATCGAGCAGTACAGCGTCATCCGGGCGGTCGCGGCCATCGAGCGGTGCGACGTCTGCGTCCTGATGATGGACGCCGTCGAGGGGCTGACCGAACAGGATAAGAAAATAGCCGGCATCGCGCACGAAGCCGGCAAGGGCCTCATGATCGTCGTGAACAAGTGGGATCTGATCACCAAAGAGACCAACACCATGCGTGACTACGAGCGCAAGATCCGGGCGGAACTCCTCTTCGCGTCGTACGCGCCGGTGCTCTTCACCAGCGTCATCGACGGAAAGCGCATCTACGACATCCTTCGCAAGGCTGCCAAGATCCAGGAGGTCCGGTCGCGCAGAATCACGACGGGCAAGCTGAACAGCCTCATCGAGGACGCCGTCATGATGCGCCAGCCGCCGTCGGACAAGGGCAAGCGCCTCAAGATTTACTACGGTTCGCAGATCGGGACGTGCCCGCCGCTCTTCTCGTTCAACATCAATTCGAGGGAGTTAATGCACTTCTCTTACTCGAGATACCTCGAGAACAAGCTGCGTGAGGCGTACGATTTTGAGGGGACGAGCATCAAGTTCGTCTTTAAGGAAAAAAGAGGAGATGGAGAAAAATGAGTGTGAAATTCGTTTTGTTCCTTATCATCGCGTATTTCCTCGGTAACATCTCGCCGTCGACCATCCTCGGCAAGATGCAGGGCGTCGACATCAAGAAAGAAGGCAGCGGAAACGCCGGGACGACCAACGCAATGCGTGTGCTCGGCGTCAAAGCCGGCGTGATCACGCTGGTCGTGGACGTCCTTAAGGGCTTCCTCGCGGTCTGGCTCGGGATGCACTGCGTCAGCATGGCCTGCGGCGAACTCTGCATGATCTTCGTGCTGCTCGGACACGTGTATCCGGTTCTGCTGAAGTTCCAGGGCGGGAAAGGCGTCGCGGCGGCTTTCGGCGCGATCCTCGCGGTCAACTGGCCGAGCGCCCTCGGCGTACTGCTCGTCGCGGTCGCCGGCGCGGCGATCACGCGCAAGATGTCTGTCGGGTCGCTCGCGGCGGCGATTTCGTTCCCGTTCTTCGTGTACTGGTTCTATCCAGTCGAGGGGCTGAGCCGGTTCCTGCCGATTTCGGTCGTCATGGCGCTGCTGATCGTCTTCACGCACCGCAAGAACATCGACCGGCTGATCCGCGGAGAGGAGAACAACATCTCATTCGGCAAGAAGAAAGATAAGAAATGAAAACCTATCACATCATCACATACGGCTGCCAAATGAATGAACACGACTCGGAAAACATCGCCGGCATCCTCGAGGCGATGGACTACGAGTACTGCGACGATCCGTTTAAAGCGGACGTCGTCGTCATGAACACCTGCAGTGTCCGTGAGCACGCGGACAAGCGGTTTTTTGGCATGCTCGGCCAGTTTAAGGTCCGGAAAAAGGAACCGGGCGACTTCATCATGTGCGTCTGCGGCTGCATGCCGCAGCAGCCGGTCATCCAGGAAAAGATCCGCAAACAGTTCAGTTGGGTCGACATTGTGTTCGGCACGCAGACCATCGGCGACTTCGCACGTCTCCTGAACGACCGTGTCCGCACCGGCCGCCATCAGTTCTCGATCATGGCCAATAACCCGGCGCTCCCGGAAGAGGGGAACGGTAAGCGCCTGCATGAATACAAAGCGCTCGTCAATATTACTTACGGATGCAATAACTTCTGCACATACTGTATCGTCCCGTACACCCGCGGCCGGGAGAAGTCCCGCTCCATGGAAGACATCGTCACCGAAATCCGCGGCCTCGCGGCCGACGGCGTCAAGGAAGTCATGCTGCTCGGGCAGAACGTGAACTCCTTCCGTGACGCGAACGGGAACGGCTTTCCGACCCTCATCCGCGCGGTGAACGGCATCGACGGCATCGAACGGATCCGCTTCATGACGTCACACCCGAAGGACCTTTCGGAGGAACTGATCGCGTGCTTCCGCGACTGTGAACACCTGTGCAAGCACATCCACCTGCCGGTCCAGGCGGGGAGCGACCGCGTCCTCAAGCGAATGAACCGCCACTACGACCGGGCCAGGTATCTGGACGTCGTCCGCAGGCTGCGCGAGGCCTGCCCGGAGATCGCGATCTCGACCGACATCATCGTCGGCTTCCCGGGAGAAACCGAAGAAGACTTCGAAGACACGCTTTCGCTCGTCCGCGAAGTCCGTTACGACTCCGCGTTCACGTTCATCTACAGCCCGCGGGAGGGGACGCCGGCCGCGTCCTTCGAGGACCAGATTCCGGAAGACGTCAAACACGCGCGGTTTGAGCGGCTCGTCGACGCGGTCAATGAGATCAGCCTCGAGAAGAACGCGTTGTATCAAGGGAAGGTCTGTGACGTGCTCGTCGAAGGACGGAGCAAAAAAGACGACGCGACCTATTCCGGCAGGACCGACACCTTTAAACTCGTGAACTTCCGCGCCGGCTGCGACGTCGTCGGCGAGACCGTTGCGGTCCGCATCACGGACAGCAAGACGTTCAGCCTGGAGGGAGAGCTCGCATGAAACAAAAGCTCATCAATTTCTTCCGCTCCGGGACCGGAATCCTGCTGCTGATCCTGATCATCAACGGCATCCTCAACGGGCGGTACAGCAACCCTAAAGAGTTCATTTACAATACTCTGATCATTCTGCCGGGCATTATCATCGGCCTGTCGTTTCACGAATTCGGGCACGCCTTCGCTTCATACAAACTGGGCGACCCGACACCAAAGTATCAGGGACGCGTTACGATCAATCCCGCGGCGCACGTCGATCCGACCGGACTGATCGCGCTCATTTTCTGCGGCTTCGGCTGGGGCCGGCCGGTGCAGATCGACCCGCGGTACTATAAACACCCGCGGCGCGACGAGCTGATCGTTTCGCTCGCCGGTGTGACGATGAACCTGTTGCTCGCTGTGCTGTTTTCGGTCATCATCCGCATCCTGATCAACACGACGGGTCTTTACGGCGCGTATGTGCGCGACGAGACGGTGGGGACGGTCGTGATGGAGATTCTTCTATACGTCGTGCAGATCAATCTGGTCCTGATGGTTTTCAACCTGATTCCGGTGCCGCCGCTCGACGGCTTCGGCGTCGTGACGCAGATCTTCAACCTCCGGAACAAGCCAATCTATTACAAAGTTTATCAGTACGGAATGCCGGTATTGATGGTTCTGCTCATCACAGGCGCGGTCAGCAGCATCCTTTCCCCACTGGTCAGCGGGATGTTCCGGCTGCTCATAAAGTACATCATGTTTGCATAACTTCACACAATCTTCACATATATTGTTAGCACTCTACACAGTTGAGTGCTAATTTTATTATAGAAATTATTGTGAGGTGAACCCTATGAATCTTGAGAAATATACACAAAAGCTGCAGAACGCGGTGCTTGACGCGCAAAATACGGCGCTGTCCTACGGACATCAGGTGATCGACGTCGACCACCTGCATTACGCGATCCTGGCGGACGGTGACGGCCTGATCCCGAAACTGCTGGAGGCGATGAACGTCAACACGCGCGCTCTTAAGTCTGATTTACAGAATAAACTGGAGCGGGTGCCGCGCGTTTCGGGCGGCTCCCAGCCGTACCTCTCGGGCCGGCTGAACAAAGTTATGATGGACGCGGAGGACTTCGCGCGCAAGATGGGCGACGACTACGTCAGCGTCGAACACGCGTATCTCGCGATTATCAATGAGAACAACAATGAAACTAAGGCGCTTCTGGGCAAGTACGGAATCGACCGCGACAACTTCCTCAAGGCCCTGACCATGGTGCGCGGCAACCAGCGAGTGACCAACCAGAACCCGGAGGACACTTATGATGCGCTCAACAAATACGGTACCGACCTCGTCGAACGGGCCAGGACCGGCAAACTCGACCCGGTCATCGGCCGCGACAAGGAGATCCGTCGGACGATCGAGATTCTGTCCAGACGTACAAAAAACAATCCGGTCCTGATCGGTGAGCCGGGCGTCGGCAAGACCGCGGTCGTTGAGGGCCTCGCGCAGCGGATCGTCAACGGCGACGTGCCGGAGGGCCTTAAGGACAAGACCATCTTCTCTCTCGACATGGGTGCGCTCATCGCGGGAGCAAAATACCGAGGCGAATTCGAAGAGCGGCTCAAGGCGGTCCTGAACGAGATCGACAAGTCGGAAGGCCGAATCATCCTCTTTATCGACGAGCTGCATAACATCGTGGGCGCGGGACGGACCGAGGGGTCCATGGACGCGGGCAACCTGCTCAAGCCAAAACTCGCGCGGGGCGAGCTCCACTGCAGCGGTGCGACCACGCTCGACGAATATCGTCAATACATCGACAAGGACGCGGCGCTCGAGCGGCGGTTCCAGAAGGTCATGATCGATGAGCCGTCCGTCGAGGACACGATTTCGATCCTCCGTGGCCTTAAGGAGAAGTTTGAGATCCACCACGGCGTCCGGATCACGGACGGAGCGCTGATCGCGTGTGCGACGCTTTCCAACCGGTACATCAGCGACCGGTTCCTGCCGGATAAGGCAATCGACCTGATGGACGAGGCGGCGGCGCGGATCCGTACGGAGATCGACAGCATGCCGGCCGAACTCGATACCATTTCGCGCAAGATCATGCAGCTCGAGATAGAACGGCAGGCGCTTTCCAAAGAAGAGGACAAGGCCAGCCAGGCGCGGCTCGAGGCGATCCAGACCGAACTCGCGGACCTCAAGGCGGAGAACGACGCTTTGACGGCCCAGTGGGAGAACGAAAAGAACAGTATCAAGGACCTCAAGGAAAAGCAGCAGGAGCTCGACGACCTCCGTCACGAGATCGAGCGGGCCGAGCGGAGCTACGACCTGGAGAAACTTGCGGAATTGAAATATGGTAAGCTTCCGGCGCTCGAGAAGGAGATCGCCGCTATGAAGGCGCGCGCCGCCGACATCGACGCGCACAAGCTTTTGCGGGAGCAGGTGAGTGAGGAGGACATCCAGGAGGTCATATCTGACTGGACCGGCATCCCAGTCGACAAACTCGCCGAGACCGAGCGGGAGAAGCTCCTGCACCTGCCGGACATCCTGCATAAGCGGGTCGTCGGCCAGGACGAGGCGGTGGACGCGGTCTCCGAGGCGATCCTGCGCGCGCGGGCCGGCCTCAAGAACGAGAACCGACCGATCGGATCGTTCATCTTCCTCGGACCGACCGGCGTCGGCAAGACCGAACTCGCCAAGACGCTCTGCGAAGCGCTCTTTGACACCGAGAAGAACCTCATCCGGATCGACATGTCGGAATACATGGAGAAGCACTCCGTATCGCGTCTGGTCGGAGCGCCTCCGGGATACGTCGGCTACGATGAAGGCGGCCAGCTCACCGAGGCGGTCCGCCGCAAGCCGTACAGCGTCATCCTCTTTGACGAGATCGAAAAGGCGCACCCGGACGTGTTCAACATCCTCCTGCAACTCCTCGACGACGGCCGCCTGACGGACAACCAGGGGCGGACGGTCGACTTCAAGAACACGGTCGTCATCATGACGTCCAACCTGCCGCAGGAGAACCTCCGGACGTTCTTCCGACCGGAGTTCCTGAACCGGATCGACGACATCATCATCTTTAAGTCGCTCACGCTCGAGCAGATCGAAAAGATCGTCCTGCTGACGATCGACGCGCTCCGTGCCCGGCTGGATGAGCGCGACATCAAGGTCGAGATCGACGACTATGCGGTCCGGCTGATCGCTGAGGAGTCCTACGACGCGGCGTACGGTGCCCGCCCGGTCAAGCGGTACGTCCAGAAGCACATAGAGAACGAGATCGCAAAGATGGTCATCGACGGACGCGTCATGCAGGGCAGCACGGTCGTCATCGGCTCGGCGGACGGCAGACTGTCGTATTCCGTGAAGTAAATCGCGTTCTAAAGCAGCATTTTGAATTATATGATCAAGAGCCGCTATCCCCGAAAAGCTCCGGGTGGCGGCCCTTTTGATTTTAGAGTATAATTCGTTTAGAGGTACTGTCATGATTCATTTACTGCTCGTTATCATCTATTTATCATTCATCAGCCTTGGGCTTCCGGATTCGCTCCTTGGGGCGGCCTGGCCGTCCATCTATCCGGAGCTGCCTGTTCCGGTGTCCTATGCAGGCATCATTTCAATGATCATCGCGCTCGGGACCGTGATCTCGAGCCTCCAGAGCGACCGACTCACCCGGCGGCTCGGGACGGGCAAGGTCACAGCGATCAGCGTCGCGATGACAGCGGTTGCGCTTTTTGGCTTCTCGATGACGCGGTCGTTTCCGGGCTTTTGCCTCTGGGCGATCCCATACGGCCTCGGCGCCGGGAGCGTCGACGCGTCTCTCAACAATTATGTCGCGTTACATTACAAGAGCCGCCACATGAGCTGGCTCCACTGCATGTGGGGAGTCGGCGCGGCGGCCGGTCCGTACGTGATGGGCTATGTCCTGACCCGCGGCATGGGGTGGCCGGCGGGTTACCGTGTCATCGGCATCGCGCAATGCGTCCTGACCGCGATTCTGTTCCTCAGCCTGCCGCTCTGGAAGACGCGGCCCGATCCTGTTCATGTGGAGGATGGAAAAGGGCAGGGGAAGGCGCTTACGCTGCGCGAGATCGTCGCGATACCGGGCGCCAAGGCGGTCATGCTCTGCTTCTTTTGCTACTGTGCGGTGGAGCAGACGACCGGCCTCTGGGCGAGCAGCTATCTGACTTTATATAAAGGGATCCCGGCGGAGCGGGCGGCCGGCTTTGCGAGCATGTTCTTCATCGGAATCACGGTCGGGCGAGCAATCTCCGGCTTCGTCACGATGAAACTGAACGATACGCAGATGGTCCGGCTCGGGCAGGGGATCATAGCAGCCGGCATCCTCGCCATGCTGCTTCCGCTCGGGGAGACGGCGGGCCTGGCGGGTCTCATCATCATCGGCCTCGGCTGCGCCCCAATCTATCCGTGCATCATTCATTCGACGCCGGCGCATTTTGGGGCGGACCGCTCGCAGGCGATCATCGGTGTTCAGATGGCAAGCGCCTATATTGGTACATGCGTCATGCCGCCGGTGTTCGGGCTGATCGCGCAGCATCTATCCGCAGGGCTCCTGCCGGTTTACCTCCTGCTGATCCTGGTGCTTATGATTCTCATGCACGAGCGGCTGAACCGGATCACAAAGATAAATTGATATTTCCCGCAAGATGGAGTACAATATTCCTCGTGGAAAGACACTTCACAGGGAATTCAGAGGACTCGAATGATACGTTTTTACCTTGCTTTGTGGCTCGCAAAGCTCTCCATACCGGCACTCAAACTGACCGGCCATAACGCGACGGACTTCCCGGGATCGCTGGCGCTCAAGATCTGCCCGGACTTTTTGAAGTATGTCAGGAAACCGCAGCGGATCATCGGCGTAACCGGTACGAACGGCAAGACGACGACCGCCAACCTCACCATCGACATGTTACGGCGCCTCGGCGTCGAGACGCTCAACAACAGCCGCGGCTCCAACATCAACAGCGGCATCGCGACGGCGCTGATCAACGGCGTGACCCTCGGGAACCGCGAGAAATTCGATACCGCTGTGCTCGAGATCGATGAACGGTCCGCTGCACGCGTCTTCCCGTACGTCCAGCCGGACTTCATGATCGTAACCAATCTTTCCCGCGACTCCATCATGCGGAACGCACACCCGGAGTACATCAAATGGCTGCTCGGCCGCTACATCCCGGCAAAGACCACGATGATCCTCAACGCGGACGACCTGATTTCCTCCAGCGTCGCGCCGGACAACCCGCGCGTGTATTTCGGTCTCGAGCGGATGGATACCGACGTGACGGAGTGCCGCAACCTGATCGACGACCTCCGCATCTGCCCGGTCTGCCACCACAAACTCGAATACGTGTACCGTAGATACAGTAACATCGGGCGGGCGCACTGCACCAACTGCGACTTCCGCTCGCCGGATTACGACTTCAGCGCGGCGGACATCCGGATGGACGAGATGAAGTTCACGCTTCATACGCCGGACGGCGCCTACGAGCTCCCGCTCATCAGCGACCGGATCGTCAACCTCTACAACGAAGTCGCGATGACGACCCTGATGACGCGGCTCGGCTTCACCGTGGACCAGGTGAAGGCTGAACTCTCGAACATCCAGGTCATCAAGACCCGCTTCAACTACGAACAGGTCGGGGACATGCGCGTCTACAATGTGCTCGGCAAGGGCCTGAACGCGTACGCGGAGTCCCGCGTTTACGAGACCATCGTCGACCAGCCGGGCGACAAGGAACTCATCATGTACATCAACGACCTCGGCCTCGCGGCCCACTGGTCGGAGAACATCAGCTGGATCTACGACACGGACTTCGAAACGCTCTGCGATGACAAGATCAAAAAGGTCGTCTTCTTCCAGGACCGCGGTCTGGATTACAAGATGCGGTTGCTGCTCGCGGGCTTTCCGGAGGACCGGATCGTTCACGTAATGGACGCGGACGAGGCCATCCGGGCGGTCGATATCGTGCCGGGCATGAATTATTACGTAATCTACGGTGCGGATCCGGGGTCGTTTAAACTCGGGAACGCGCAGGCAAAAAAACTCGCGGACCGGCTCCGCAAGGCGGCAGAGGGGGTGACGGCATGATCAAGATCGAAGTGCTTTATCCTGAGATCGCGAACCTCTTCGGTGACCTGGCCAACGTCCGATACATGAAGGCATCCGTGCCGGCCTGCGATGTCATCGAGACCGACCTCAAGTCCCGGCCGCAGTTTCTCGACGCGGACAACGAAATCACCCTGGTTTACATGGGTACGATGACGGAAAACGCCCAGCTCGTCGCGATGGACCATCTGGAACCGTATCGGAACGAAGTCCGCGAAGCGATTGCACGCGGCCAGCGGTTCTTCTTCACCGGAAACGCGTTTGAGATCCTGGCCAAGGAGATCGTCGACCTGGACGACATGCCGTACGATGCGGACCACCCGCGCGTCGACAAGCAGAGCAAGACGACGCGGTGCCTCCAGCTGTTTGACATTACCGTGACGCGGCAGATGATGCACCGCTTCAATTCCCTGTACCTCGGGACGTACGATGACGTCGAGGTCGTCGGGTTCAAGAGCATCTTTACCCATGCAAAGTGCAATTACGCGTATGAGCCGCTGTTCCGGACTGTCAAAGGACCGGGTATCGACAATACGTTGACGGGCGAGGGGATCCGGTATAAGAATTTCATGGCGACGTATCTGACAGGGCCGCTGATGGTCCTGAATCCGCCGTTCCTGCAGCGGTTTCTGACGGAGCTCGGCGAGACCGAAATCGCGCTGCCGCACCTCGACGCGGCCATGGAGGCTTACGACCAGCGCCTCCGGGAGTTCAAGCGCGAGGGTTTAAATTATAACTATTAGAAGGGCTGATACGATGAGTGTGAACGAAGTATATAGAAAAGCGAGCAACGGCGAAGGCCAGCTCGCTTCGTATTACTCCCTGTGTGAGCAGCCGACGGCGATCGTTCAGCTGGTCCACGACATGTCGGAACACGCCGGCCGCTACGCGGACATCGCGGAAGCGGTCAATTCCGTGCACTTCGATTATTACGCCAACGACATCGTCGGCCACGGGATGAGCAAACAGGGACACAAGGGCGCCTTCGCGATGAAGGACGTCACCCTCGAGTTCCTGATCGAAGACATCGCGACGCTCTTCGACTACGCTACCGAACGATCCGGCCACCTGCCAAAGGTCCTCGTCGGCATCGGCATCGGCGCTTCGCTGGCCTGTCTGTATACGGCCAAATATAAAGACGTCGACATGCTGGTCCTCTGCGGCCCGCTTTCCAAGCCGAATCAGCGGAAGATCGGCAAAATCGTCGAAGGGGATGAGGTGTGGCTGAGCAGCGACGAAGCGATCTGCGAGGCGTACAAGAAAGACGCGGACTGCGGCTTTCCGCTCGAGAAGCGCGCGGCCAGGGAAATCGTCCGCGCGCACAAGAGCCTCTTCGGCAAGAACGGGATTTGCCAGATTCCGGACATCCCGGTTTATATCATCGCCGGCAAACTGGACCCGCTCGGCAAGAACGGGGAGGCGGCGCACCGCATGATGGAGGAGTTCGTGACCACCGGCCATTCCCAGGTCACTTACAAACTGTATAACGGCTTCCACGACGTCCTGCACGACGTCGCCCGCGCCGAACTGACGCGCGACCTCCGTGCCTGGGCCGACCAGAACCTATAAAAAAACGAGCAAGTACTTAAAAGTACTTGCTCATTCTTCTTAATTTGGACTGTTCCATGTGGTACTGCATGGCCCGCCGGCCCGCCGCGGTGTTCTTGTTCTCGAAGGCGTCAAAGATCGCTTTGTGCTCCTTGAGGATCGTCCGGACGTAGTCGCCGGAGAAGGTCTTTGGCGGGGCGGAGTGTTTGAGGTATGTCTGATACGAAGAAAGCGTCTGGTAAAGCATGCGGTTCTTCGTTCCTTTGTAGATGATGTTGTGGAACTGCGAGTTAAACTGGAGGACCTTGTCCGCATCCTCCTTGAGCGTGTAGAATTCCATGAATTCCACGTTCTCGCGAAGCTGGTCGACCTCCTCATCGTTCATCCGCTCGATGGCCCACTGGACCGCCTGCATCTCAAAGATGCACCGGAGGTCGAAGAGGTCCGAGATATCGCGCTTGGTCAGACCGATGACGTAGGCGCCGCGGTTCGGGATGTTCTCGATCAGACCGTCCGTCTCGAGCTGGCGGAGCGCCTCGCGGACCGGCGTACGGCTGACGTTGTATTCCTTACAGATGCTCTGCTCGGTCAGTTTTTCGCCGGATTTGATCTTGCCGGACAGGATGTCCTTTTGGATCTGGACGAACAGACTCGTGGACAGAGGCTGGTTATTATTCTCGATGGTAGCCAATTTTCTCACCTCAATATGATATAATATTGTCGTATATACAATTATGATGCGTGTATACAATTATATTCTTAAAATACAATTTGTCAACACGGTGAGGGAAGAAAAGAGTGAAAAAAATGAGCCGTTTGAAAAATAATACAACCTGGAATGAAAAGGATGTGAACAGGGTTCTCGACCTGCTGAAGGAGCGGTATCCGGAGGCGGGCTGCGCGCTGCGCCACGACTCGGTGTTCCACCTGTTGATTGCGGTCGTCCTCTCGGCGCAAACGACGGACGTGAGCGTCAATAAGGTCACGCCGGAGCTCTTCCGGCGATATCCGGACCCCGCGTCGCTTGCGGCGGCGAACCCGGCGGACGTGCAGGAGATCATCCGCCAGATCGGCCTCTATAAGAGCAAGGCATCCAACATCATCCGCCTTTCAGAGGCACTGGTGCGCGACTATAACTGTGAGGTGCCTGGCGACCACGCGCAGCTGACAAAACTGCCGGGAGTAGGGCGGAAGACCGCCAACGTCGTGCTTGCGGAGGGCTTCGGCGAGCAGCGGATCGCGGTCGATACGCACGTCTTCCGCGTGTCCAACCGGATCGGCCTCGCGGCGTCGGACGACGTGGTGCACACCGAGGAGATGCTGATGGAGGTCCTTCCGAACGATCGCTGGACCGAGGCGCACCATCTGTTGATTTTCCACGGCCGGAATCTCTGCAAGGCGCGCAAGCCGGACTGTGAGGCCTGTCCGATCAGTGGCTTCTGTAAGTATTGTGTAGAGAAAAGTACAGTCCAAAACGGTCCGAAGGAGTAACATTTAGTTGCAATTGATAACGGCTTTTGGTATGATATATCGGTAAAAATATGTTTAGAAATCAATATTATTATTAAATCAAGGAGGATTTTAAAATGGCAAGAGTAGGTATTAGTGGGTTTGGACGGATTTCGAGAGTCGTCATGAGAGCAGCTCTCGACATGCCGGATGTTGAAATCGCGGGCATCAACTATCGTAATTCAACGGTTGACTATATTGCGTATCTGCTGAAATACGATTCGACCTTTGGCAGATTCCCTGGCGTTATCGAGACGTATGACAAGGGCATCATCGTTAACGGCAAGAAGATTCCGGTCTTCATGGAAGGCGATGCGAAGTGCATTCCATGGGCAGACTGCGGTGCGGACTACGTCATGGAAGGCACCGGCGCTTACACAACGACTGAGAAGTGCCAGGATCACCTCGACGCCGGCGCAAAAAAGGTCATCATCTCCGCTCCTGCAAAGGACAAGGAAACCCCGACCTTCGTATATGGTGTCAACCACAAAGAATACAAGTCTGAGTATAACGTAGTTTCTAATGCGTCCTGCACGACGAACTGCCTCGCGCCTCTCTGCAAGGTTCTGAACGACAACTACGGCATCGAGCAGGGTCTCATGGCGACGATCCACGCTGTTACTGCGAAGCAGAACACCGTTGACGGCAGATCCAACAAGGACTGGAGAGCGGGCCGCGGTGTCTTCGGCAACATCATCCCGACGACGACCGGTGCTGCCAAGGCGGTTGGACTGGTCATTCCTGAACTCAAGGGCAAGATGACGGGCATCTCCTACAGAGTCCCGACTGCTGACGTCTCCGTGGTCGACCTCAACGTCATGCTCAAGAACCCGACGACTTACGATGATATCTGCGCAAAGATGCTTGAGGCGTCCGAAGGCGAGCTCAAGGGAGTTCTGGAATACGTTGATGACGAAGTCGTAACGACCGATTTCCTGGGCGATGCGCACACCTCGATCTTCGACAAGAGACAGGGCATCCAGCTGAACGACAAGTTCTTCAAGATCGTCGGTTTCTATGACAACGAGTACGGTTACAGCGCCAAGACGCTCGAGCTCATCAGACACATGGCTGCAGTAGACGGGAGATAAGAACGGATATGAAGAAGACAGTTAGAGATATAGACTGGAGCGGAAAGACCGCGGTCGTACGCTGCGACTTCAACGTTCCGCTCAAGGACGGCAAGATCACGGACGATACCCGTATCACGGCGTCCCTGCCGACGATCCAGTACCTGCACGAGAACGGTGCAAAGGTCGTCCTGATGTCCCACCTCGGCAGACCAAAGGGTGCACCGGACCCGCAGTATTCGCTGGCGCCGGTCGCAGAGCGGCTGTCCGAGTGCCTCGGCTTCCCGGTTCTCTTCGTGAAGTCCGACGTCGTCGTGGACGACGAGGTCCGCAAGGCAATCGCTGAAATGGATCCGAACGGCGTTGCTCTGCTCGAGAATGTCAGATTCCGCGCAGAGGAGACCAAGAACGGCGCAGACCTCGCGAAGGCTCTGTCCGAACTCGGTGACGTCTTCGTCCAGGACGCGTTCGGTACGTCCCACAGAGCGCACTCCTCGACCACGGGCATCGCGGACTACCTGCCTGCGGTTTCCGGCTTCCTGATTGAGAAGGAACTCAAGTTCCTCGGCGAGGCGGTTGAGTCTCCGGAGAGACCGTTTGCGGCGATCATGGGCGGCGCAAAGGTGGCAGACAAGATTCCTGTTATCGTCAACCTGCTCGACAAGGTCGACGTCCTCATCATCGGCGGCGGAATGGCTTACACATTCCTCAAGGCGAACGGTTGCGAGATCGGCAAATCGATCTTCGACGAGGAAGGCTTCAAGCTGATCCCGGAGATTATGGCCAAGGCGGACGCCAAGGGCGTCAAGCTGCTTCTCCCGGTCGACGTCGTCATGGCGGACGAGTTCAAAGAGGACTCCCCGTTCATCATCTGCGACGTGGACAAGATGGACGCGGACAAGATGGGCATGGACATCGGTCCGAAGACCATCAAAGAGTACACCTACGAGCTCTCCAAGGCCAAGACGATCGTCTGGAACGGACCGATGGGCGTGTTCGAATTCCCGGCGTTTGCGGCGGGCACCAACGCGATCGCTGAGTGCCTCGCGGACTCCGCGGCGACGACGGTCATCGGCGGCGGCGACTCCGCGGCTGCGGTTCAGCAGGCTGGACTCGCGGACGAGATGACTCACATTTCGACCGGCGGCGGCGCGAGCCTCGAGTTCCTCGAAGGCAAGGCCCTGCCTGGCATCGTCTGCCTGGACGACAAATAATCAGTATTAACGAGACGGTACCGGAATCCGCCTTCGCACGAAGCGCAGGATTTCTGTACCGTCTTCCCAAAGATAAGACAAAATTTTCATTCCGAAAGGATCTTTACCATGGAAAAATTTCTGATCGCCGGCAACTGGAAGATGAACAAGACGACGCGTGAAGCTGTCGCGTTCGCGGAAGAACTCAAGGCGTGCGGCCTGGCCAACGAGGACGAGGTCGCCATCATGGCGCCGTTCACCCAGCTCGCCGCGCTCAAGGACGCCTTCGCCGGCACCGGAATCCGCGTCGGCGCGCAAAACGTCCACTTCGCTCCGTCCGGAGCTTATACCGGAGAGATCTCTGTCGCGATGCTCTCGGAGATCGGCGTTGACTTCTGCGTCGTCGGCCACTCGGAGCGGAGAGAATACTTCGCGGAGACGGACGAGACCGTCAACCTGAAACTGAAGGCTCTGCTTGCAGGCGGCATCACACCGATCCTCTGCGTCGGCGAGTCGCTCGAGATCCGCAATGCAGGAAACGCGCAGACGTTCGTCAGCGGCCAAATCTGCGCGGACTACGAAGGCATCCCGGCGGAGGACGCGGAGCGCATCGTCATCGCGTACGAACCGATCTGGGCGATCGGGACGGGCGTGACCGCGACACCGGAACAGGCGCAGGAGATGTGCGAGTTCATCCGCGGCATGATGTGCGGACTGTACGGAGAAGCAGTAGGGAACAACATCCTGATTCAGTACGGCGGCAGCATGAAGCCAGGCAACGCGCGCGACCTTCTGTCCAAGCCGGACATCAACGGCGGACTGATCGGCGGCGCGAGCCTCGACGTCAAGGGCTTTGCCGAGATCGCGAAGTTTGCGGACGAGATTCAAAAGTAATTCTTAAAAGGAGCGGTTGACCGGTTGAGCACGAACAATACGATCAAACGGAACAGTTTCATAGAGGGAGCAGCCTTATCCTACATCGCGATGATCGTGATCAAGGTGCTTGGCGCGCTTTACAGTATCCCGTTCTATAGCCTGATCGGCGACAAGGGCGGGTTCCTCTATTCGTGCGCCTATAATGTCTACGTTTTCTTCCTCGACATCTCGACGTCCGGCATTCCGGTCGCGCTGAGCATTCTCATCGGGGAGTACAACGCGCTCGAGATGTACGGGTCCAAAGAGAAGGCGTACAAACTGGGACGGAACATCGTGGCGGTCATCGCGCTCGCGGCCTTTGCGTTCATGCAGATCGCGGCGACACCGCTCGCGAACTTCTTCCTGACAGACATGACGACCGGCGCGACGGTGGCGGAGGTCGCCATCGCGATCCGCGTCGTCTCGACGTGCCTGCTCGTCGTACCGTTCTTAAGCGTGCTCCGCGGGTACATGCTGGGGCACAAATTCATCGCGGTCTCGTCCAACACGCAGCTGATCGAGCAGATCATCCGCATCGCAGTCGTCCTCATAGGCGCATATGTCACGCTGCGGGTCTTCCACATGGACCTCATCGTGGCGGTCTCGACGGCGCTCTCCGGCGCGGCCATCGGCGCGTTCGGCGCGCTTTTATATCTGATCCATAAGAAAACCAAAAATGCGAATCTTTTCCCGACCACGACCCGTAACGAAGTCATCGACACCAACAGCGTGATCGTCCACAAACTGGTCGGGTATTCCGTCGTCGTCATCCTGATTTCGATCGCGAGCAACGTCTATTTCATCGTGGACATGAAGCTCCTCCTGCACGGCCTGCACCGCATTGGCTATGCGGACACGGACGCGCAGACCATCGCGAGCATCACGTCCACCTGGATTCCAAAGATCACCAACATCGTGACCGCACTTGCGCTGGCCATGACGAGCAGCATCGCGCCGCACATCGCGGACGACTACGCAGTGCGGAACTATAAGGGGATCCAGCATAAGATCAACCAGGCGTTCCGGGTCATCATCCTGCTCGCGCTGCCGATGTCCGTCGGGCTGATCGGCTTCGCGGATTCGATTTACTGCATGTTCTACGGGCACAATGACTTCGGAACGTACATCCTGATGGTGACGTCCGTGGTCAACATCGCGCTGACCGGGGCTAACTTGCTCGGCATGTCGCTCCAGAGCATGAACCGCGGAAAGATCGTCTGTTTCGCGACGATTACGGGCATCGTGGCGAACGCGTCGCTCGACCTGCCGCTCATTTACCTGTTCAACCGGATCGGCTTCCGGCCGTACCTCGGCGCGGTCTGGTCCAGCGTGATCGGGCAGTCGCTCACGTGCATCATCCTGACGGCTTATCTATACAAAAAGACCCCGGTCCGCTACACCGAGGCGATGGTCACGCTCCGGCGGGCCATCCCGCCGCTTGCGGTCATGTCCGCGTCCGTCTGGCTCTTCCGCAAGGTCTGGCCGGTGGTCGAGCAGCGCGGCCTGCTGCAGGTCTTCCAGCTGCTCGTGGCGGCCGTCGTCTGCGCGGGAATCTTCTACCTGACCGCATTCGCGACGCGCGCGATGGACAAGGACGTCGTCAGGGAACTGATCCGGGAGCGGCTGAAACGCGACTAGCCCTGCCTGGAAAAGTTGACGGCGCACTCCTTTTTCGGTATACTATTGGGGCGGACTGCGGTCCGCAATTCATCATAGGAGGATATTGAAACCATGCTTGGAAAAATCATTTTGATCATCGTAATCATTCTGCTTTTGATCATACTTTTCACGAATATCCGTGTCGTACCGCAGGAGCACGCGTTTGTCGTCGAGCGCCTCGGTAAATTCAAAGCCGTCTGGTACGCCGGGCTGCACGTCAAGGTCCCGTTCATCGACGTGATCGTCAACAAGATCTCGCTCAAGGAGCAGGTCCTCGACTTCCCGCCGCAGCCGGTCATCACCAAGGATAACGTCTCGGTCAAGGTCGACTCGGTCGTGTTCGCCAAGGTCTTCGATCCTAAGGCTTACACCTACGGTGTAGAGAACGCGGTCGCGGGTCTCCAGAACCTCTCCGCGACGACGCTTCGTAACATCATCGGCGGCATGGAGCTCGATACGACGCTCTCCTCCAGAGACATGATCAACTCCCAGATGGAGGTCATCCTCGACGAGGCGACCGACCCGTGGGGCATCAAGGTCAACCGCGTCGAGCTCAAGAACATCGATCCGCCGCGCGAGATCGAGGAAGTCATGACCAAGCAGATGCGTGCAGAGCGTGAGAGACGGCAGACCGTCCTCGAGGCGCGTGCGCACCAGGAATCCGTCGTCTCCAGAGCCGAGGGTGACAAGCAGGCCAAGGTGCTCGCCGCGCAGGCCGAGAAAGAAGCCAAGATCGCGCTGGCACAGGGCGAGGCGGAGTCCATCCGTCTGGTCTATGAGGCGCAGGCCGAAGGTCTTAAGAAACTTCGCGAAGCCAAGATCGACGCCAGCGTCCTCAAGCTGAAAGGTCTCGAGGCGCTCCGCGACGTGGCGGACGGTCGGGCGACCAAGATCTACATGCCGACCGACCTCGCGGATTCGATTGCTTCCATCGGCGTGATCGGCGAAGCGCTCGGTATCGGTGACCACACCTCGATCGATACCAGCGAACGCGAAGCCAAGGCCCTCGAGAATGACCCTTGCATCCACGGTGACACGTCCACAGAGGGCAAGCGCGCGGCAACGACCAACGCGCAGATCCGCGCAGACCTCGAAGCGCGCCGGAACAACGTGCTGTAAGGCACCTTATCTAGGACAACCGATCGATAATGAGGGTCTTTAACTTCTTTTGGGGTCAGGGCCCACCCTTTTCGATTGATAGGGGCGGTCTGGTAAAGCGTCGTATTTCGCTTTTGCGATATTCGGGGTCCTGCTGGCAAAGCGTCCGGTTCCGCTTTTGCGATATTCGGGGTC
>JAFRGD010000027.1 GCA_017433975.1 Mogibacterium sp.
GCTGTCCGGCAGGAGGCGATCATCAAAGGGGACGCGCGGAGCGTTTCCATCGCCGCGGCGTCCATCGTCGCCAAGGTCGCGCGGGACTCGTTCATGGAAGAGATGGACGAGCAGTACCCGGGGTACGGCTTCGCGGACAACAAAGGCTACGGAACGGCGGCGCACTACCAGGGAATCCGGGAGTTCGGGGTAACACCGATCCATCGGATGACATTTTTGAAGAACTTCGCGGAAAAACACACTGCGCCGGTGTCCGCCGGAAGCGGTGGCCGCGGGACAGGAGAGAGCGGGGAGAGCAAGGCGATGACAAAAAAAGTATACGCAGTGAAAACGGGACGCCGGACCGGCATTTTTGAGACGTGGGACGAGTGCAAGGCCCAGGTCGACGGCTTCAAGGGGGCGGAGTACAAGAGCTTCGCGTCGCTGGACGACGCGTGGGCGTACCTCGGCATCGCCGCAGAGTCTGTGGACGCGCGGCCGGCACCGGGCGAGGTCTGGGCGTATGTGGACGGTAGCTACGACCAGGCGACCGGCCGGTATTCCTGCGGCGCGGTGTTCCTGACGGCCGACGGCGAAGAGCACATCTCTGAGGCGTTTTCCGACACCGCAGCAGCCGAACTCCGCAACGTATCCGGTGAGCTCATGGGCGCGCGCCGCGCGGTCGAGTACGCGATCCGGAACGGCTTCCGCAGCGTGACGATCTACCACGACTACGCCGGCATCGGGAAGTGGGGGAACGACGAATGGAAGGCAAACCTCGCCGTGACAAAGGACTACAAGGAGTTCATCCGGCAGGCCAGAGATAAGGTGCGGATCGACTTCGTCAAAGTCCGTGCGCACGCCGGAAATAAATACAACGAAATCGCAGATAAACTGGCAAAAGCCGCTTTGGTGTGATATAATTACTGCAAATTTTCTACTTTTATGGGACAAAAGCAACACTTCCGTTCAGGAGAAGTGATAGAAGGAGCAATCATGGCAAGGAATTTAGCGAAGAATTACGATCCGAAGGACTTCGAGGACCGCATTTATCAGATCTGGGAACAGGGCGGGGCGTTCAACGCCGACGTCGACGAGAACAAAGAACCGTTCACCATCGTCATGCCGCCGCCAAACATCACCGGCCAGCTTCACATGGGCCACGCGCTCGATCAGACGCTGCAGGATGTACTGACCAGATGGAAGAGAATGCAGGGCTACAGCGCCCTCTGGCTCCCGGGCAGCGACCACGCGAGCATCGCGACCGAGGTCAAGGTCGCGCAGGCGCTCCGCGAGAAGACCGGCCGTGACAAGCGCGACTTTACCCGCGAGGAGTTCCTCGAGCACGCCTGGGCATGGAAGGAAGAATACGGCGGCCGCATCACGCGGCAGTGCCGCAAGCTCGGCGACTCCTGCGACTGGCGGAGAGAGCGCTTCACCATGGACGAGGTCTGCAACAAGGCCGTCGTCGCGTTCTTCATCGATTTATACAACAAGGGCTGGATTTACAGAGGCAACCGCCTGATCAACTGGTGCCCGGACTGCAAGACGTCCCTCTCGGACGCCGAGGTCGAACACCAGGACGAGAACGGCAAGTATTGGTATTTCCGTTATCCGGCGGTCGACGGCGGTGAGGGCATCACGGTCGCGACATCCCGTCCGGAGACGATGTTCGGCGACGTGGCCATCGCGGTCCACCCGGACGACGAGCGTTACAAAGACATGGTCGGCAAGATGGTTTACCTGCCGATCTTCAATAAAGAGATCCCGGTCATCGCGGACGAGTATCCGGACCCGGAGAAGGGTACCGGCGCGGTCAAGATCACCCCGGCGCACGACGCGAACGACTTCGAGGTCGGCCAGCGCCACGGGCTCGAGATCCTCTGCTGCATGAACGATGACGCCACGATGAACAGCCTGGCGGGAAAATACGAGGGCATGGACCGGTACGAGTGCCGCAAGGCGTGGGTCAAGGACCTCGACGAGGCGGGCTATCTCGTCAAGACCGAGGACATGGTCATTCCGGTCGGCGTCTGCTACCGCTGCGGCAGCGCGATCGAGCCGATGATGTCCGACCAGTGGTTCGTCAAGATGAAGGACCTCGCCAAGCCTGCCATCGAGGCGGCGGAGTCCGGCCGGATGAAACACGTGCCGGAGCGGTTTGAGAAAGTTTATCTCAAGTGGCTGTATGACATCAGAGACTGGTGCATCTCCAGACAGCTCTGGTGGGGACATCGGATTCCGGCGTATTACTGCGACGCGTGCGGTGAGATCGTCGTCGGCACGGAGATGCCTTCGGTCTGCCCGAAATGCGGCGGTACGCACTTCCATCAGGACGAAGACGTCCTCGACACGTGGTTCAGCTCTGCGCTCTGGCCGTTCTCGACGCTCGGCTGGCCGGACAAGACCCCGGAACTCGACTATTTCTATCCGAATACCGTCATGGTCACCGGATACGACATCATCTTCTTCTGGGTCGTCCGGATGGTGTTCTCGGGCTGCGAGTGCATGGGCGACGCGCCGTTTGATACCGTGTTCGTCCACGGCCTGGTCCGCGACGAGCTCGGCCGCAAGATGAGCAAATCCCTCGGTAACGGCGTCGATCCGCTCGAGGTCATCAACGAGTACGGCGCCGACGCGCTGCGGTTCATGCTCCTGACCGGTATTTCGCCGGGAAACGATACGCGCTTCCTGCCGAAGCGCCTCGAGGGTGCGCGGAACTTCGCGAACAAGCTTTGGAACGCGTCCCGCTTCACGATCATGAACCTCCAGGACGAGAACGGCGACTTCCTGCCGATGTGCGGGGACCCGGCGGCGTTCCGCGACGAGGACAAATGGATCCTTTCCGAAATCAACGACGGAATCAAATACGTGACCGATTCGCTGGATAAGTTCGAGCTCGGCCTCGCGGGGCAGAAAGTCTACGAACTCATCTGGGACAAATACTGCGACTGGTACATCGAGCTGGTCAAGGGGAGACTGTACGGGGACGATGAGGCGGACAAACAGACCGCGCGGTTCGTGTTGCAGAAAGTCCTCAAGGACCTCCTCAAGCTGCTCCACCCAATGATGCCTTTCATCACCGAGGAGATCTGGGGCTTCCTCCCGGCCGACAGTGACGCGGAGGGCGTCGACGCCATGCTGATCAAGGCGTCGTGGCCGGTTTACGATGAGACGATGGCGTACGGTGAGGCCGTGAGCCGCATCGAGACCGCGATGGACATCATCAAAGCCGTCCGCAACCTGCGCGTTGAGGCGGAGGCCGCGCCGAGCCGCAAGCTCAGCCTGATCATCCGGACCGACAGCAAGCAGTCCGACGTCGAGGCGGTCGCCGGCCTGGTCAAAAAACTCGCGAACGTCACCGACATCACCGTCGGCGGTTCGGATTACGAAATCCCGTCCGACGCAATGACGGCGGTCATCGACGGTGCGGAGATCGCGGTTCCGCTCGCGGACCTTATCGACCGCGAGGCCGAGATCGAACGCCTGAGCAAGGAAAAGGCCCGTCTCGAGTCCGAAGTCGCCCGCGTTGAGAAGAAACTCGCGAACAAGGGCTTCGTCGACAAGGCGCCGGCGGCGGTCGTCGAGGAGGAGCGCGCCAAGGGCGTCAAGTACAAAGAGATGCTCGAGACCGTCCTCTCCAGACTCGCTTCTCTCCAGTGAAGAATCTGCAAAAGAGCATTGAACGGAACAAGATGTTGGGGTATAATAAGTCCAACTTTAATATTTGAGAGGAGACGAACGCCATGGTGAAATTACTCGTGGGACACAAGGGCAGCGGCAAGACAAAAACCATGATCAACCTTGCGAACCGGAACGTCGAGGAGAGCAAGGGCAGCATCATTTTCATCAATAAGAATTCACGGCTGATCTATGACCTGAGTTACAAGATCCGGGTAATCTGCATGGAGGACTTCGTCCACATCACCAACGAGGATGAGTACATCGGCTTCATCTTCGGGATCATCAGTTCGGACAACGACATCGAGACGATCTATCTGGACGGCATTATGAAACATGCGGACTTCTCGCTGGAGGTCCTCCCGAGCTTCATCAACAAGATCAAGGTGATCTCCAAGGACTACGGCATCGACTTCGTCATCAGCATCAGCGCCGAACTGGAGGAAATGATCGGCGTGGACTTCAACGGCGTCGAAGTATTGAATTAAACAGAACTACCGATTGCAAACTCCCGGCTCACCCCGGGATTTGTAAATAAATAAAATTTTTAAAGAAGGAGGGTATAGCTATGGGTGAGAACAAAAAGAGGGGCGTCATGCTCAGCGGCATCCAGCCAACAGGTAACTTTACACTAGGAAATTATATAGGGGCTGTGGGCAACTGGGGCAAGCAGGAAAAAGAATTCGACTGCTTCTATTTCCTTGCGGACCTGCACTCGCTGACGATCCGGCAGGATCCTGAGGCACTGAGACACCAGTCTTATTCCGCGTTTTCGCTGCTGATTTCTTGCGGCATCGACCCGGACAAGAGTGTCGTGTTTGCGCAGAGCCAGGTGCCGACGCACGCTGAGATGAACTGGATACTTAACTGCTACTCTTATTTTGGCGAGCTCTCCAGAATGCATCAGTTCAAAGAGAAATCCAAGCTGCACGAGGAAAACATCAACGCCGGACTGCTGACGTATCCGGTTCTGATGGCAGGCGACATCCTGCTGTATCAGGCGGATTACGTTCCGGTCGGAGCGGATCAGAAACAGCACGTAGAGTTCGCGCGTGACGTTGCGGGCAGATTCAACAGCATCTACGGGCCGACGTTCAAGCTTCCGGAGCCGTATATTCCGGAGGAGGGCGCACGGCTGATGTCGCTGCAGGACCCGACTAAGAAAATGTCCAAGTCCGACACCAACCCGTACGGCTACGTCACCATCGTCGAGGACAGGGATACGATCATCAAGAAGTTCAAGAGAGCGGTCACGGATAACGAGAGAGAGGTCGTTTACAGAGAGGGCAAGGACGGCATCAACAACCTGATCACGATCTACTCCGTTATCACCGGCAAGACGCACGACGAGGTTGCCAAGGAATTCGAAGGCAAGGGCTACGGCGACTTCAAGACGGCGGTCGGCGAAGTGGTCGCGGACGAACTCGCACCGGTCAGAACGAAATACCTCGAGCTGATGAGCGACCTCGGGGAGCTCGACAAGCTGCTCAAGAAGGGCGCGCAGAGAGCGTACGAGGTGTCGCTGCCGACGCTGCTTGACGCCAAGCACAAGGTCGGTCTGCTGTACGAAGTTCTGGACTTCTGCAAAGCAAAATAGTGCAAACGAAATAGTTTAAAAAGGGTTAATTCAAGATAGTCTCCCATCTTTTTGGGAGACTATCCTCAGTAGAGGGGTATTTTATGGGCGGTTTCTTCGCATCAGCACTCAACGAGGACTGTGTCTTCGACCTGTTCTTCGGCACCGACTACCATTCGCACCTGGGAACGCGCCGGGGCGGCATGGTCGTCTACCGGGAGGACGGAAATTTCGACCGGGCGATCCACAACATCGAGAACTCACCGTTCCGGACCAAATTCGACAACGACGTCCAGCACATGCAGGGCCGGATGGGAATCGGCTGCATCTCGGATTACGAGCCGCAGCCGCTGACGGTCCGTTCGCATCACGGGACCTACGCAATTTCGACGATCGGCAAGATCAACAACCGAGACGAGCTCGTCAAGATGGTTCTCGAGACGGGCGGTTCGCTGTTCATGGAGATGAGCGACGGCGACGTCAACTGCACGGAACTGGTCGCCGCGCTGATCAATCTCAAGGAGAATCTGATCGACGGAATCCGGTATGCACAGGATGTCATCGACGGGTCGGTGAGCATGCTGCTCCTGACGCCGCGGGGCATCTACTGCGCGCGCGACAAACTGGGCCGGACGCCGCTCTGCATCGGCCGCAAGGAGACCGGATACTGCGCGAGCCTCGAGTCGTTCGCGTACCTCAATATCGGATATACGGATTACAAGCTCCTGGGGCCGGGTGAGATCGACGTCATGACGGCGGACGGGGTCAACGTAATCGTGCCGCCGGGGGACAAGATGAAGATCTGCACGTTCCTCTGGATCTATTACGGATATCCTGCGAGTTCGTATGAGAACATTTCCGTCGAGGCGATGCGGCACCGCTGCGGGCGCAAGATCGCGGACCGCGACTTCATCCCGCCGGAAGAGATCGACATGGTCGCTGGCGTTCCGGACTCTGGAATTGCGCACGCGATCGGGTACTCCAACCGCGCGCAGCTTCCTTACTCCCGTCCGTTCGTCAAGTATACGCCAACCTGGCCGCGGTCTTTCATGCCGACGATGCAGGAGAAGCGCGACCTCATCGCGCGTATGAAACTGATTCCGGTGCACGAGCTGATCAACGGCAAGCGGATCCTGCTGATCGACGACTCGATCGTCCGCGGGACCCAGCTCCGCGACACGACGGCGTTTTTGTACAACAACGGCGCCGAGAAGGTCCACGTCCGGACGGCTTGCCCGCCGATCATGTTCGGCTGCAAATATATTAATTTCACGAGGTCTCGATCGGAGTACGAACTCTTCGCGCGGCGCGTCATCGACAAGATCGAAGGCCGCCACGTCGGCAGCGACGAACTCGGCGAATATTTGGATCCGGATTCGGACAAATATGCGCAGATGGTCGAGGGCATCCGCGAGGAGCAGGGCTTCACGACGCTGATGTTCAACCGACTGGATGACATGCTCGACTCGGTCGGTCTCGACAAGGACAAACTCTGTACGTATTGCTGGAACGGAAAGGAATAGGGTGCCATGGATCGGATCAGGAGCGTCGTAATCGTCGGACTGGGCGCGCTGGGAACGTATTTTGCGGACGCGTTTCAGCGTTCGGGTGCATTTGACGTATCCGTACTGGTCGACCCGGAGCGCAAGGCCAGATATACAGCTGCGCCGCGCGTGCTGAACGGCCGCGAGGTCGCGTTCCGGTATGTCCTTCCGGACGAGACAGACCATCCGGCCGACTTCATCCTGATCTGTGTCAAGTCGAACGGCATGCATCAGGCGGTCGACATGATTCGTAACTACGTGGGGGAGGAGACCGTCATCATCTCGCTGATGAACGGCGTCAGCATCGAAGACCTGCTGATCGAGCGGTACGGTGCGGAGCACGTGGTATTTACAATCTACAAAGGCACCGCGATCCTGAACCTGGAGGGCAAGGTTCAGTCTTCTGATGTGGGCAACATCTATTTCGGCGACGTCGGGAATCCGCGGGATGCGGAGCAGGTGAAGCTCCTTTCCGACGCGTTCGACCGGGCGGCCGTCAAATATCACGTCGAGGACGACATGCTTTACACGTATTGGCAGAAGTTCGCGATTTCCGTGGGCCTGATCCAGCTCTGCGCGGTGCTGGATACGTCAAACGCGGTTTTTACGGAGGTGCCGGAATCCATCGACCTCGGGCTCAAGCTGATCGATGAAATCATCCCGCTTGCGAGAGCCGCCGGCGTCACGGATCCGGAACGGTTCCGTGAGGATATCGTGATCGGAGTGAAATTCGTTTCGCCGGACGGGATGTCTTCGACAGAACAGGACCGCCGGGCAAAGCGCCGCATGGAAACCGACATCTTCTCCGGCGAGGTGGTGCGCCGGTCCGCAGAACTCGGGTTGGCCGCTCCATACAACGAAATTGTGTACCGGATCCTCGATACGATCAACAAGTTCAACGGTTACGAATAAACAGAATGACAATGCAACGGGCTCTCCGGAGCCCGTTTTTTCATTGCATAAATGGAAGAAACAAACCTGCAAATCGTCAATGTGAAGAATTGATGAATTTAGCACTCAACTATTGACAGTGCTAACAGACCGTGCTATAACATAATCGATGAATGAATTAGCACTCATCACACAAGATTGCTAATAAATCAATTTAAATATAAGGAGGAACCCAAAATGTTACTGCCAACAGTTTTCAACGATCCGTTTTTCAACGATTCTTTCTTTGATGATTTCTTCACGAGACCATCCAGACAACACAGAGGGAATTTCCCGGTTGTCAACAATATGAAGTCGGACATCATCGAGCACGACGACTCGTTCCAGATTGACATGCAGCTCCCTGGCTACGCCAAGGAAGACGTCGAGGTTTCGATCAAGGACGGTTATCTGACCGTCAGCGCGAACCACGTCGAGAACAAGGACGAGAAGGACAAGAACGGCAAGTACATCCGCAAAGAGTGCTACCGCGGCAGCTGCGAGCGCAGCTTCTACGTCGGCGACCACATCAACAGCGACAACGTCAAGGCGTCGTTCAAGGACGGCATGCTGACGCTGACCCTGCCAAAGCAGGAGGCGCTGCCGAAGGAAGAGACCAAGCAGCTCGTTCACATCACCGAATAACCCGGACACACCAATCCTTTGAGGGGATCAGCCAACCGCTGATCCTCTCTTTTGTTTTAAGTGCAAGAGCTTAGAGTAGGGGCGGTCATGGGGCTGGCAAGGGACCTGCCGGCAGCCGGTCCTTAGCGATAAACGAGCTGTCGGCGAAGGCTGACATGAGCGCTTGCGATCAATGTCAGACAAGCCGACGGCGAAGTTTGAGCTTAGGACCGCTGCGTCGCCGGCACGAGGCGAGAGCCGTGCCCTTGCATATCCCATGGCCGCCCCTGCCCAAGGCCCTTACAATTAAACCCGTTCTTGTGGACAAACCCCGGGCGGTGTTCTATAATCATCCCATGAGTACTTTTGAAAATCTGATGACGGGCTTTCAGAACGGCAAAGCCCTTGCAGCGGCCGCTCCTTCCGTGGAGTTCCGGGCCGCCGAGCAACATACGTTTGATGAAAAGCGGCAGTCCGGCAACGCGATTGCCTGCGGCGACAACCTCGCCTACATGGCGTGGCTGCTCCGCAACGGTTACGCGGGGAAGGTCAAGTGCGTTTACATTGACCCTCCGTTTTTTACCAAGGCAAAATACAGCGCGGTTGTCGATCTGCGGGACGCGGACGGCCACAAGCACAAGGTCAAGCACCTCGCCTACGATGATACGTTTGAGCGCGACCTCGAGCATTACGTCACCAACATCACCGCCCGGCTCATCCTGATCCGCGAGCTGCTCGCCGACGACGGGCTGATCTGGATGCACCTCGACTGGCATTCCTCGCACTATATCCGGATCATCATGGATGAAGTCTTCGGAACGAAGAACTTCATCAACGAAATCGTGTGGAAGTACAAATCCGGCGGCTCGGGCAAGCGCCACTTTTCGCGAAAACACGACTCGATCCTGCTCTACGCGAAGACACCGGCGTACCGGCTCCGCATTCCGCAGGAGAAATCCTACAACCGCGGCCTCAAGCCTTACAAATTCAAAGGGGTCAAGGAGTATAAGGACGACTACGGCTGGTACACGATGGTCAACATGAAGGACGTCTGGTCGATCGACATGGTGGGCCGCACGTCCCGCGAGCGGACCGGCTACGCGACACAGAAACCACTGGAGCTGATGAAGCGCATCGTCGAATCGTCGACGGACGAGGGGGACCTCTGCGCGGACTTTTTCTGCGGCTCCGGGTCGTTTCTCGACGCATGTGACACGCTCGGACGGCGCTGGATCGGCTGCGACAGCGAGGAAATGGCCGTCGGCATGACCAAACGGCGGCTGGACAGCATAAAGGCAACATATACATATTATCTGTCAACTAACGATAACCACTATCACGACGGCTTAACCATGCGGATGCTGAGCAGTGAAGAGCTCGAGAGCGGTAAGCGGATGTACCGTTATACCGTCGATTCCTTTACGCCGGACATCGATTACGGTCACATTCCGCTGAACGACCGGGCGGTTGTCGAGCGGATCGCCACGGACAACCCGACCAGCCTGATCGAGTGCATCATGATCGATCCGGATACGCAAGATGCGTTCACCTGC
Organism: Mogibacterium sp.; assembly: GCA_017433975.1. Lineage (GTDB taxonomy): Bacteria > Bacillota > Clostridia > Peptostreptococcales > Anaerovoracaceae > RGIG2439. The sequence continues at coordinate 9,888 of JAFRGD010000027.1, forward strand.
GGGATGACGGTCGAAGGCTGCCCGGAGGAGATCCTATTCCTGTCGCACGGCGACGCCGCGTTCGTGGCCGTGGACGCGTTCGGCAAGGAGTACTATTACAGCAGCCGGCAACAGTAGCTTACTTTTGATGAATTAACACCTGGAGCAACGATTGAACAACAAAACTGACAGATCCCTGATTCCGCAGCGCCTCGACGCCCTGCGCGTGAGGATGCGGGAAGAGGGAATCACACTTTACCTATTAACAAAAACGGATTTTCATCTGTCCGAAGAGCCGGGGGCGTATTTCAACACGCTGGAATACATGTCCGGCTTTACCGGGTCCAACGGGACGATGGTCGTGACCCACCAGCACGCGCACCTCTGGACGGACGGCCGGTACACGCTGCAGGCCCGCGAGGAGCTTCGGGATACCGGCATTACGGTCCACATCTCCAGCGACTACAACGACGATATCGGCACGGTACCGCTGTTTTTCGGCGCGAGCGGAGACGCGTTTTATGATGCGATGGTGGACGACGGTATCAAGCGGTCGACCTTTGACCCGCAGAAGTTCAAGACGGTCATCGGCTGCGACGGGCGGACGATTCCGTTTGAGATGCTGGATGAGATCATCGAAAACCTCGGCATCGCGTTCGACTCGGGCGCTGTCGTGATTAACGCAAAGGTGGACCTCGTCGGAGACATCTGGCCGGACCGGCCGCCGCTTCCGGACGGCAAGGCCTGGGTGCTCGAGGACCGGTACGCCGGCGAGTCCGTCCGGGACAAACTCGACCGCGTCCGGGACGTCATCGAGAGCTACAGTTCAGACACAGGGGCTGTCATCACGGCGCTGGACGACATCGCCTGGCTGTTCAACCTCCGCGGGAGCGACATGGACTACGGCCTGACAGTTCTCGCATACGCCTATGTCAACGCGACGGACGCATACCTCTTTATCGACAGCCGCAAGCTGACCGGCAAGGTCATCACGCACCTTCGTGCAGCGGACGTGACGATCCGGGGCTATGACGAGTTCTACAGTTTTCTCGATGAGGCGCCGGACCACTTCGTCATCGTCGACCCGTCCCGCAACAACGCGGCGGTGGTCGTCACGGTGGGCGACAATCCGGAGACGTCGCTGATCAATCACTACGGTCTGGTGGAAGACCTCAAGGCGATCAAGAATGACACCGAGCGCACCAACGCGGCCGAAGTGCACCGCCGGGACGCCGTGGCGATGATCCGCTTTATCAAATGGGTCAAGGAGAACGTAGGCAAAGTCCGGATGACGGAGCGCTCCGCGGCGGATTACCTCGAATTCCTGCGCCGGGAGCAGGGGATGCTCTGCCTGAGTTTTCCGACGATCTGCGCGTACGGACCGCACGCGGCGATCGTGCACTACCTCGCGGACGAGACGACCGACGTACCGATCGAGCCGGCGGGAATGCTGCTCGTCGACTCCGGCGCGCACTACCTGGGAGGAACGACGGACATCACCCGCACGATTCCGCTCGGCGCGCTGACGGACGAGATGCGCAAGTGCTATACGCTGTGTCTGGCAAGTTTTTTGGAGCTGCTGAATGCGCGGTTTCCGCGCGGGTTGTACGACACGCAGGTGGACGTCTTCGCGCGGGCGCCGATGTGGCGGCATGGACTGGAGTTTGAACACGGGACGGGGCACGGCGTCGGGACGATGCTCAACGTCCACGAAGGGCCGCAGTCGATCACATGGCTCAAGTCAGGGGATTCCATCGTGATGCGGGACGGCATGATCACGTCCTGCGAGCCGGGGATCTATTTCGAAGGAAAATTCGGCGTGCGTCACGAGAACCTCATGTTGTGTACGGCGCTTCGGGACTACCCGGGATTCCTCGGCTTCACGTCGCTGACGCTGGTACCGATTGACACGTCTGCGGTTGATCCGGAGTACTTGACCGATGCGGAAGTAGACATGCTGAACCGTTATAATCGGATGGTTTATCTGGAGATGCTGCCGTACCTGACTGTCGAAGAGCAGGCGTGGCTGCAAAAGGAAACCGCGCCGGTCAGTAAGGCGCGGTGAGGTCGGTCAGGATCATCTCCGAGAGGGCGTTCACGTCCTCATAGCGGATGGTACCGTCTTCTTTGAGGATCAGATATCCGTTGATGTAGCCGGGCAGGCTCTGCAGACCGTCCGGCACGGCGGAAAGCCCCAGCTCCTGCGGGGCGGCATAGAGAGAATTTCCATATTTATAGAGCGGCAGCGAGACCTCAAAGCTCGCTGTGGCTCTTTTGAATTCCGCGGAAACCGCGTGACCCGAATCCGCGAACACGACGCGGCTAATCGGCTCGCCGTGCTGCCGGCCGGTAATCCGGAGCGCATCGGAGCGGATCCCGGTTCGCACAGTATATCGACCGCCGCAGGCCGGAAAACCGTAGGAGGCCATCGACTCGTGAAGGTCGCCGGACTTCAGGATTGCAGCGAAGTCCCCCTGCGAGGTGAGGAGCAGAAGCCGGTACAGCTGAAGGACGTCCTCCCGGTTATGCGTGAGGATGACTTTCTCGAGCATTCCGCTGCCGTTCAGGGCATATTGATTGTAAAGCGAGACGCTCTCACGGCCGGAAATCGTGTCCTTGCGCCACGAAGCGATTCCGTAGTACGCTTCGACGGACTTCTGCCTCATCGAGTCCAGTTCGTCCGGGAGGACGGTGCGGCGCTTGAGGAAGCGGTACAGGTCAAGATCATATAGGTCGAGGGCGCCAGACAGACAGAGCGCGTCGAGCCGCTGGTTGGTAAACGGGACGTCAAAACTATGACCGTTGTAGGTCACGAGGTAGTCGACGGACTGCTCCCGCAGGAGCGCCAGCGTTGCGATGAGTACCTGGTCCTCCTCAAAATGATCCTCTGCGAGGAACTGCGTCACGCGGACACCGCAGTCTGTCGGAACCAGGAGGGCGGTCAGGATGACTTTGCTCGTGTTGCCGGAGAGGCCGCTCGTCTCGATGTCATAGACGCATGGAACGAGTCCGCCGAAATATTGCCGGTAGGCCGGCGCGCTGAGCGCCGGCAGGTCGTAGTCTCGGATGAATGTTTTCATACTCCCATTATACTAAAAAACGGAGAATAAAAACAGACTGCAGGGGAGCAGTCTGTTTTGTAAAAAGGGTATTGGGACTAGAGATTAATGAGATTATCAGGGAGATAACCTCTTCTGATAATGATTATAGCACCTGAAAAGGGAAAAGCAATACGAAATGCAAAAATAATTAAATTTGTAATTTTTTTACAAGTTCATCCACCTCAAACGGGTCGATCAGACGTTGAACAGGAAGTGAATGACGTCACCGTCCTGCACCACATAGTCCTTGCCCTCGGAGCGGATCAGGCCTTTTTCACGCGCTTTGGCGAGGTTTCCGCCGCATTCGATCAGCTTGTCATACGAGATCGTCTCGGCCCGGATGAAGCCGCGCTCGAAGTCAGAGTGGATTTTTCCTGCAGCCTGTGGTGCTTTGGTACCGCGTTCGATCGTCCAGGCGCGCACCTCCGGTTCGCCGGCGGTGAGGTAGGAGATGAGGTTGAGCAAACTGTAGGACGCCTTGATCAGTTTATCCAGGCCGGACTCCTCGACGCCGAGGTCGGCGAGGAATTCCATTTTTTCGTCGTCGTCAATGTCGGCGAGCTCAGACTCGATCTGCGCGGAGATCACGACGCAGCCGGCGCCCTCGGACGCGGCGAATTCCCGGACGGTCTTGACGTATTCGTTGTCGTCGTTTGCGGCGTCTTCCTCTGCGACGTTGGCGACGTAAATGATCGGTTTGAGCGTGAGGAGGTCGACGGAACTCACGGCTTCCAGTTCCTCCTCGTCGAGGTCCAGGGAGCGGGCGGACTTGCCCTGGCTGAGCCATTGCTCTACGCGCTCCATCGCCGCGAGTTTTGCAGCGTTGGACTTGTCGGCCTTGAGGGTCTTCTGCACGCGGGAAATCGCGCGCTCGAGGACTTCGAGGTCGGCGAGGATGAGCTCGGTGTTGATCGTCTCGATGTCTTCCAGCGGGTCGATCTTGCCGCTGACGTGGACGATGTTGTCGTTCTCAAAGCAGCGGACGACGTGCACGATGGCGGCGACTTCGCGGATGTGGCCGAGGAATTTGTTCCCGAGGCCTTCACCCTTGGACGCGCCCTTGACCAGCCCGGCGATGTCGCAGAACTCGATGGTGGTGTAGATCGTGCGTTTGGAGTGGTAGATGTCGTGCAGGACCTCGAGGCGCTTGTCCGGGACCGTGACGACGCCGATGTTCGGCTCGATGGTGCAGAACGGATAGTTGGCAGCCTCCGCGCCGGCTTTGGTGATCGCGTTGAACAATGTGCTCTTGCCGACGTTCGGCAGTCCGATGATTCCGAGTTTCATGTTATTCTCCTATGTCTTTTGAATCTGTATCGTCGATTCCCGCCGCAGCATTCTGCTGGCGTCTGGAAAGGATTGCGTAAAGGGTCAGGCAGGCGATCAGGATGCAGACGCTGATGATCTGCGCCTGCCGGAACGGTCCGATCATCAGGCTGTCCGTGCGGAGCCCCTCCACAAAGAAGCGCTCGATGGAGTACAGAATCCCGTAGAGGAAGGTGATCTGGCCGACAAAGCGCCGCCGCCGCGACAGGCGGAGCAGCACGATGAAAATGAGAAAGCACCAGATGGATTCGTAAAGGAAGGTCGGGTGATATCCCTTGCCGTCGATGATGACCGCCCACGGGAGGTCCGTCTCGGTACCGTGTGCTTCGTTATTGAAAAAGTTCCCCCAGCGGCCGATGGCCTGCGCCAGCGCGACCGTAGGGAAGTAGAGGTCGAGCAGGTTGAGAAAGCTGATCTTCCGCCGCCGGCACATGAGGACGACAGCCAGCACGCCAAAGATCAGTCCGCCGTGGATCGCGAGGCCACCGTTCCGGATGTTGATGATCTTGAGAAAGTCGCCCGCGTAATAATCCCAGTTGAAGATCACGTAGTAGATCCGGGCGCCGATGACGCCGACCGGAAGCATGATGAGCGCGATGTCAAACGCATCGTCCGGCTTGATATCGAAAATCGGCGCGCGGTGATAGCTGATCATTACGGCAATCAGCATGCCCGCGGCGATCAGGATACCGTACCA
>JAFRGD010000028.1 GCA_017433975.1 Mogibacterium sp.
GGCTTCGGCGGCGGTGGCGGCGGCAAGTGGTAGCGCCGCGGCATGCTGCGGTCGACGATTCTGCTTTGATGATTCGCAAACTGCAAAAAACGATTGTCATTTCTTGATGAACATATTATATTTATAGAGTAGTCATATGTTGAAAGGAGTAAAGGAATGAAAATTTTACTTGTAATCATCATCTTACTCGTCGTATGGGCGATCAGTTCGTACAATGGCTTTGTCAGACTGGACAACAGCATCGAGGAAGCTTTCGCGACGATGGACGTTTATCTTAAGAAGAGAGCGGACCTGATCCCGAACCTCGTTGAGATCGTCAAGGGCTATGCAAAATACGAGTCCGGCACGCTGGACGCGGTCATCCAGGCCCGCAACGCCGCGCAGAACGCGACCTCGACCAACGACAAGATCAATTATGAAAATCAGGTCACGAGCGGCCTCGCAAAGATCGTCGCACTCGCTGAGGCGTATCCGGACCTCAAGGCGAACACCAACTTCCAGGAGCTCATGAAGCAGCTCTCCAGCATCGAGAACGACGTCGCGAACGCCCGCAAGTACTACAACGCGGTTGTTAAGAACTACAACGTCAAGCTGCAGTCCTTCCCGTCCAGCGTCATCGGTTCGATCTTCCACTATTCGAAGAAGGCCATGTTCGAAGCGGACGACACCGACAGAGCGAGCGTCATGGTCGACTTCTCCGACGTTGCACCGGCGCCGGCTGCCGCTCAGGTTGCCGCCGAAGTCGCTGCAGAGGCGGTTCAGTCCGAGCCACCGACCGAGGGTTAAGGATCGGCTTTTTCCGGGACGGGGTGCCCGGGCACACGATTGTCGAACGTGTTTTCACGGAGCGCGGGGTTTACCGCGCTCTTTTTGTGGTGTAAAATCAGTGCATGGATTACTATGTGCTGCTTGGAATCAAACTGGCCGTCGCGCTGGGACTGGCCGTCATATTGGGAAACGGGGCGGTCGTACTGTTCAACCGCACGCCGGTCCAGTGGTTTGCGGACGACGGGGAGCTCCCGGCCGCCCTGCGGGACCTCGGGGACGGGGGCCGGCAGCGGCTGACGAGCACACCGTGGAAGTATATTTTTGTCGCGCTCTTTGGGCTCTGCGGGCTCTACCTCGGCTGGCGCGAGCCGCTGCAATACGAAATCTCCGTTCTGCTGATGTTGTTTCCGGTGATCGAGATCGCGGTCTCGGACGCCAAATACAACGTCGTGCCGGACCAGTTCAATATTCTGCTCACGGTCGCAGCAGTTGGGTTTGTCGGGTTTTACGACGCCTGGTGGGAGCAGCTCGCCGGCGCGGCCGTCGGCGCCGCCCTGATCCTGGCGGTGTACGGGCTCGGCAGGCTGTTGTATAAGAAAGACGTCATCGGCGGCGCCGACTTCAAATACTTTGCGGCGATGGGACTCATCGCCGGCCGCGCCGGGGTCGTCTGCATCTTCGTCCTGACCGAGCTTCTGATCGCGCTGCACGCGCTGATTTTGCTCGTCCGGGACCGGGAAGCGCTCAAGGAGCACCGGCCGATGCTGGTGTACGCGGCGGCCGCCGTCGTAATTTACTTCCTGTTCCTGCGGCGCGCGCTGCTGGTGCTGGAACTCTGACACTAGAAGAAAACAAAGCGTTTCATTGATATAAATCATTGATTATCGATAAACCATACGAAAGAGACTTCGCATGAAGATCATCATCGCACCGGATTCCTTCAAAGGCTCATTAAGCTCGCAGGACGTCTGCGAGACGGTTTCGCGCGCCGCGCGTGACGCGTTTTCTCGGGCGAGGGCCACAGGCGCGGTGGACGGTGCGGTTTCCGGCGAAGCGCCGGAGATCGTCTGCATCCCGATCGCGGACGGCGGCGAAGGCACGGTGGAGAGCGTCCTCGCCGCGTGCGGCGGCAGGCGGGTCACCGCGGCCGCGCACGACCCGCTGGGCCGGCCGATGCAGGCCAATTATGGAATCATACAATTGCCGGACGGGCAAGGGACGGGACCTTTCGGTACGGACCCGCAGAACCATGCGGTCGCGGTCCTCGAGACCGCGGCGGCGTCCGGCCTCACTTTAGTAAATGAACAGGAGCGGAACGTGCTGCAGTCGAGCACGTACGGGACCGGAGAGCTTCTCATGGACGCAGTCCGGCGGGGATACCGGACGGTTTACTTGGGCCTCGGCGGCAGCGCGACCAACGACGGCGGCATGGGGCTCGCCGCGGCGCTCGGCGCGCGGTTTCTGGACGCGGACGGAGCGAAGCTCCGCCCGGCCGCCGCTTCGCTGCAGGACGTCGCATCCGTTGACCTGAGCGGGATTGCGCCGGACGTCAGCGGCGCGGGTGCGGACTCTCCGGTCCGCATTGTCATCATGAGCGACGTGCAGAACCCGCTGCTCGGGCCAAAGGGTGCGACGGCGGTCTACGGCCCGCAAAAGGGCGTAACGCCGGACCTGGTCGCACCGCTGGACGCCGCCATGGCGGACTACGCGGACGCGGTCGAACGCGCGACTGGAAGGACCTGCCGGGACGTCCCGGGGGCCGGCGCCGCAGGCGGCCTCGGCTTCGGGCTCCTCGCATTCACGGATGCGGAGATCCGTTCCGGCGTCGACGTCGTCCTCGACCTCGCGGGCTTTGATGCGCACCTCGCCGCCGCGGACCTGGTCGTCACGGGCGAGGGGCGGATGGACGCGTCGTCCGCTTACGGAAAGGCCGCCGCCGGCGTAGCGCGCCGGTGCAAGGCGGCCGGCGTCCCGTGCGTCGCGATCGTCGGCTGCACCGGGGACGGCGCGGATGAGATGTACCGCCACAGTATCACGGAAATCGTCACGACGGGGCAGGGGCTTTCGCACGAGGAGGCCATGCGGACCGCAAGGCCGCGCTGCTATGACGCCGCGTACGAATTCTTTTACAAATACTTCAGACAACAAACCTGATTCGTTTAGAACGCCGCCGGCACGGCGGCCGCAGGACGGATCATTCATGAAAGGATGGACACCATATGAGTGAGATCAAACCGGAAATCGCGGAATTTACCGCTGTGATGGACTTCTTCCTCCACCCGCCGCGGGACGACGGCGAAATGCTCCGCGCAAAGGGCTTTGAACCGGTCTACCGCGCGGTCGAACGGGCGAGCGCGGGGCGCTTCACGACGACCGTCGAGCCGCAGGGGGCGGCTAAGGGACACATTTTCCTGCTTCACGGCGGCGCGTGCATCCTCGAAGCGATGAAGCACGGCTTCGTCATGCGGGAACTCGCGGACCGCGGGTTCCGCGTGAGCGCCTTCGACTATCCGCTTTCGCCGGAGGCACAGTACGATGAGATCAACGCCGCGGTGTACCAGGCGTACCTGGACCTCAAGGGAAACTATCCGGACGACGACCTCATCCTGTTCGGCGATTCTGCGGGGGCGACGCTCTGCCTCGAGTTGGTGTTCCGGCTCCGCGCGGCAGGCGAACCGGTGCCGCGGCAGATGGTCCTGCCGTGCCCGTACGTCGACTGGTCCGTGACGGACCCGGACCTCGACCGGTCGCTTCCGAACGACCCGGGCCTGCCGAAAGCGAGTCTGATGGTCGCGGGCAAATACTTCGGCGGAACGGCGGACCTCAAGAACCCGGCGGTCTCCCCGTATTTTGCGGACGCGGCCTGCTTTGACGGTCTCGGGCGGATTTTCATGTTTTACAGTACAAGCGACGGTCTGGTACCGCAGTTCGAGAAGTTCGCGGCCAAACTGACCGCGGCCGAGGGAACCGAGCTGACGGTGCGCATCGCGGAGGGGCTCTACCACGACTACGTCCTCGATGTGGGCCTGCCGGAGGCGCAGGAGGCGCTCGACTGGATTACGGACTTCTGCAGCGAGGCCTGAACCGGCCGCCGCTTCGCACAGGCGGCGAATGATGAACAAATGGATAAGAACATATTACTAGTAATTGAATATGACGGGACCGACTTCCACGGCTGGCAGAAACAACCCGGCGAGCGGACCGTGCAGGGCGAGATCGAGCACGTGCTGAAATACATCGCCGGGCAGGACGTCGCCATTCACGGGACGAGCCGGACCGACAGCGGCGTGCACGCGCTCGGGCAGTGCGCGTCGTTCCATTGGGACTGCCCGATTCCGACCGAGCGGCTCGCCGAGGTCATGAACCGCCGCTTTGGCGCGGGCGGAACGGGCCGGAGCGGGGCGCCGGGGGACATCCGGATCCTCGAGGCGCGTGAGGTTGCGGCGGACTTTCACGCCCGGTTCTCGTGCATCGGAAAGACCTACCGGTACGTGATCGACCGCGGCGGAAACATCTTCGACCGCCACCACGTGTTTCATTTCAACGAAGCGCTTGCCGTCGACGCGATGCGCCGCGCCGCAGAACACATCGTGGGGACGCACGATTTCAAATCGTTTGAGACCGCGGGGGGCATTCCGCGCGAGACGACCGTCCGGACGGTTCACGCGCTGACCATCGATGCGGCGGACGACCGCGTCACCGTCCGCGTGACGGGCGACGGCTTCCTGTACAACATGGTGCGGATCATGGTCGGGACGCTGGTCGAGGTCGGAACGGGCCGGCGGGAGCCGGACGACGTCGCGGCGGTCCTTGAGGCGCGGGACCGGTCAAAGGCCGGCTTTACCGCGCCGCCGCAGGGGTTATATCTTGAGAGAATCTATTTTGACGAGAGGGACTTATGGCAATCAGTGACTTCGCAACGGTAAAATTCGAGAACGGAGCTTTGTATTTCCTGGATCAGACGTTGTTGCCGAACGAAGAGCGGTACGTCGAGATGCAGACTGTGGAGGACGTCTACGACGCGATCAAGCGCCTGGTCGTCCGCGGTGCACCGGCCATCGGCGTCGGCGCGGCATATGGAATGTGGCTCGCCGCGCGGAACTACGCGGTCGAGAACGGGTTGCTCGGCGGCGCGGCGGTCTCCGCGGCGCTGTCGCCGGAGCAGGTCGAGGCCTGGCTGGAAGCGTTCCGCAGGGACGGGGCGTATCTCAAGTCATCCCGGCCGACGGCGGTCAACCTGGAGTGGGCTGTGGAGCGGATGGACGGCCGGATGATCGCCATGAAGGCCATGGCGGACGAGGTCGCCGCCGGCAAGTTCGGTGTCCTGCAGATCAACGCGGACTACATCCTGAACGAACTGATGCAGGAGGCGGACAACATCCGGGTCGAGGATGAGAACAGCTGCTACATGATGGGAATGTTCGGGCTGACGCTGCTCGAGCCGGGCATGGGCCTCCTCACGCACTGCAACGCCGGCGCGCTCGCGACGGCGGGGTACGGGACCGCACTCGCCCCGATTCACATGGGGCAGGAGCGCGGGTATGACTTCCACGTGTACGCGGACGAGACGCGGCCGCTCCTTCAGGGGGCGCGGCTCACCGCCTGGGAGCTTTCCCGGAACGGTGTGGACGTCACGCTGATCTGCGACAACATGGCTTCGACCGTGATGAAACAAGGCAAGATCGACGCGGTCCTCGTTGGCTGTGACCGCATGGCCGCCAACGGCGACGGCGCGAACAAGATCGGGACCTCGGGCGTCGCGATCCTCGCGAAGGAGTACGGAATTCCTTTTTACATGTTCGTCCCGACGTCGACCATCGACATGAGCATCAAGAGCGGCAACGATATCGTCATCGAAGAGCGCGACCCGGAGGAAATCAGCGAGATGTGGTACGCGCGGCGGATGGCCCCGGAGGGCATCCGGTCGTTCAATCCGGCCTTTGACGTCACGGACCACAAATACATCACCGCCATCGTCACTGAGCGGGGGATCGCCCTGCCGCCGTTCGACGAGAGCCTGTCCGCGCTGATGGACGTGTAACCCGTTTTGTGGTATACTAGCAGAAACAAAGCGCAGGGAGGCACAGTTGTACAAAGTCAGAATCGACCGCTTCGAGGGACCGTTTGACCTGCTGGTCTATCTCCTCGAGAACGCAAAAATGGATATTTACGACATCCGCGTCAGCGAGATCACGGAGCAATACATCCAGTATCTCAAGGACATGGATGAAATGAACATCGAGGTGGGGAGCGAGTTCATCGTCCTCGCCGCGGTTTTGATTCGCCTCAAATCGCGCATGCTTCTGCCGCGCGTCAGCGATACGGGGGAGGTCCTCATCCAGGAGGACCCGCGGACGGTGCTCCGGGATAAACTGCTCGAGTACCGGCGCATCAAGCGCATCGCGGACATGCTGCAGGAGCGGGAGGAGTTTCAGTCCCACATCCACGACAAACCGGCGGAGGACATGTCGCGGTATCTGGACGACCCGGACGAACTGCTCCGGACGGACATGGACCAGTTCGTGCGCGCGTTCCTCATGTTCCTCGAGAAGCGCAAGAAAGTCACCGAGGTCCGCAACCGCTACCAACGCGTCCGCCGGCAGCGCGCAAGCATCGAGGAGCGGATTGCCTATATCGCGGACATCCTGGACCGCAAACTGGCGGAGCGGGGCGAGGTGAGCTTTACCGAGCTCATCCCGGACCACGCCGACCGCTATGACGTGACGCTGTCGTTCATGTCGCTGCTGGAGATGATCAAGCTTCAGCAGGTCGACGCGACGCAGGACCGTCTGTATGGAGATATCAGAGTGCAGCGGCGGGGCAAGGCCGCGCCGGAATCATAAACACCGGAGGGAGCAGTGTATAGTAAGAAAACCATGAAATCAGCCCTCGAGTCCATGCTCTTCGTGTGGGGCGAACCGCTGCCGGTCAAGGACGCCGCGGCAGTCCTCGAGGCAGACCGCAAGGAGGTCCGGGCGCTGCTGGAGGAACTCCAGGCGGAATACGAGCAGGAGGGGCGCGGGATCCGGATCCGCGAGGTGAACGGCGCGTTCCAGTACGTGACACACGTGGAGAACGAGCTCTTCATCGAGAAACTCTGCACGCCGGTCAAGGTGCGGCGCCTGTCACAGGCGGCGCTGGAGGTGCTCGCCATCGTCGCGTACCGCCAGCCGGTGACCCGCGGCGAGATCGACTCCATCCGGGGCATCAAGAGCGAGCGGGTCATCGAAGGCCTCATCGCAAAGGACATGATCGGCGTCTGCGGACGGTCCGAGGGCGTCGGGCGGCCGTTGCTTTACGGGACGACGGACGAGTTCCTCAAGAAATTCGGCTTCGCGACCATCAAGGACCTGCCGGACATCGCGGACTTTGACGAGCTCCGGCCGGACGTGGACGAGGACGCGCTGGGGGACGAGAACCGCCAGCTCGCACTGGAATTTGACATTACGGGAAGTATCGCAGATGAGAATCAATAAGTATATCGCGCAGTCGGGCGCAGCGAGCCGCCGGCTCGCCGATGAACTGATCGAGGCGGGCAAGGTCAAAGTGAACGGCAAGGTCCTGCGCCAGCTTGGATATGACGTGCAGCCGGGCGACGTCGTCGAGGTCTCCGGCCGCATCGTAGAGCCGGAGGATAAGAACGTCTACCTCCTGCTGAACAAACCGACCGGGTACGTCACGACGACCCTGGATAAGGAGGGAAGGCCGACGGTCTTTGACCTCGTGACGGACGTCGACGTGCGGCTGTTTCCGGTCGGGCGTCTGGACTACAATACGTCTGGACTGCTGATCCTGACCAACGACGGGGACCTCGCGAACAAACTCATGCACCCGCGGCACGAGTTCGTCAAGCGGTACCGCGTCCGCGTCTCAGGCATGGTCTCGCGGGCCAAGGCGGAGGTCCTGGCGCGCGGCGTCGACATCGGCGGCTACGTCACGGCGCCTGCCGAGGTCGAGGTCATCCGGCACGACAAGAACAGTACAATACTGGAAATCGCGATTCACGAGGGCAAAAACCGCCAGGTCCGGCGCATGTGCCGGGCCATCGGCCACCCGGTGCAGGAACTCACCCGCATCGGCCTCGGCAAGCTGGTCATCGGCCGGCTCGCGGTGGGCGGGTACCGCAAGCTTTCTAAGGAAGAGGTGAAATACCTCAAGGAGTTGGTATAGGCATGCTGCTGATCGATTTTTTTGAAGTCATCCCAATCAACGCGCTGCTGCCGATCCGGACGCTCAGCCCGGACAAGGTCGCGTACCTGATTGACACGGAACAGCTCGATACGACGGACGCGCGGCACATGGAACAGGCCGTCTCCGGCGTCGAGGGCGTGACGTCGTTCACGTACGTTCCGATCCGGTCCGACGACGTCGAGCAGATGAAGGAACGGATGCGGGCCGTCATCGAGAGCGCCGCGCCGGACGAATCCGTCTTCATCGACCTCACGGGCGGTACGGACCTCATGGTCGCGAGCGGCTACAGCGTCGCGATGGAGACACGCGCTGTCCCGATCCACATCGACCTGGTGCGGCGGGAGGTCTTCCGCGTGGACACGCTGGAGCGCATCGGCGGTGTCACGGACATTTCGCTCAAGGATTACCTCACGGCCATCGGCGCCAAGCAACTGCGCGGTTCGCGCGGCAATCCGACGGACGAGGAGGGGGCCGTCATCTGCGAGATGGCGGAAGTGCTCTTCCGCCGGACGAGCGAGTGGCACGCGCTCTGCGATAAAATCGCCATCGCCTTCAGCAAAAAAAGCGACTCGCGCAGCCGGACCTTCTCGATCACCAACCGCATCGAGTACGTGAATAAAAGGGGCTTCAATCCGAAGAGCCTGATGAAGGAATTCTGCCGGCGGGGCTTCGTGCGTTATCTCGGCGAGGAGGACAACCTGACCGAGGGCGAGCCGGGCGAACGCGTTTACCACTATGAGCTGACGGACATCAAATACAAAGAATACATGACCATTTTCGGGATCTGGCTCGAGATGTACGTCTATTTCAAGACCAAACCGTATTTCGATGAGGCGTACCTCGGCATGGTCATCGACTGGGACAACGACGACGAGGTCGACACCGTCGACAACGAGATCGACGTCGCGCTGATGAAGGGCTCCGTCCCGTACTTCATCTCCTGCAAGATGCGCAAACTGGAGGCGGCGGACATCTACGAGATCGGCTTCATCACGGAGCGCTTCGGCGGGGACTACGGGAAGTGCTTCGTCGCGACGACGCACTCCCTCGAATCGTCCAAGCGCGGCCCACGGAGCCTTCACATCAAGATGGACAAGATGAACGTCGGTCTGATCCTGGTGACGGAGGACTACCCGTTCCGCAAGCTCATCCAGTCGCAGCGGATGGAGCCGCGCGTCATCGAGGACGAGCTCGAACCGTAGGGGCGGGCCCGGACAAACGAATTCATTATGAGCAACAAAAAAACGGTGCCGCGCGGGCACCGTTTTCTGTTATCTCATATTCTGAAAAATCCTTGGGCGGCCGGTTTACTCCTCGTCCGGCGGAAGCTTGAAGTCAGGCATCATGCTCTCGCCGCGGCATTCGTCGATGTAGGTGCGGATGATCTTGACCGCGCCGTCGATGCCGGACTGGCTGGTGTTGATCAGGAGATCGTAGGAGTCGCGCGCGCCCCACTTGGCGTCGGTATAGTACTCATAGAATTTGCGGCGCTGACGGTCCATTTGACGGACTTTTTTCTCCATCTTGGCCTCTGACATGCCAAGGGCTTCTTCCGGCGTCAGAAGGGCCATTTTGCGCCGTACACGGTCCTCCAGAGGGGCGAATAGGAATATGCTGCACTTGCGCATGTCGCGCAGGATGTAATCCGCGGCGCGGCCGACGATGACGCAGCTCTCGCGTCCGGCGATTTCGCGGATCAGTTTGTATTCCTCCGCCTGAATCTTGTCATAAGGGGACGGTTGATAGAACTCGATGCCCGAGAAGAGCGCGCCGGTCGCGAAGTCCGGGGACTTCTCCTCGTTGCTCTTGATGTAGTCCTCGTGGTAGCCCGTCTTTTTGACTGCGAGTCTGGCGAACTCATCGTCATAGAGTTTGATACCGTAGGAAGCCGCGAGGCGCTTTGCGACCTCGTGTCCGCCGCTGCCGTATTCCCGGCCGATGGTTACGATGATTTTCTTTTGTTTGACCATTTCCTTACCCCTCCGTTCTCCCGTCATTATATCACAAAATCAGACGAGGAGCGATACAAACTTGAGCATCTCTTTGACGCCCGGGAAGACGGCCCGCGCGTTGTCCTTCCGTCCGCCGCCCTTGCCGCCGCAGGCGAAGGCGTGCTCTTTGACCAGCTTGCCGCAGTCGTAGCTGTTGCCGGAAGAGACCAGGATGGCGGTGCGGCTCCCCTGGTGGGTGATGACGGCCAGCGCGTCCGATGGGGCGACCTTCTCGATGCACGCGAAGGCGAATTTGAGGAGGTCGTCCGGGTCCAACTCGTCCGCCGCGATGTGGACGGCGCCGCCGGCTTCGCTCCAGAGGCGGGCGAACTCCGCGGACCGCTGTTCTCTGTAGAACGCGGTGAGGGAGGAGAGCGTCTCGCGGAGGGCCTTGCTGCGCTCGGCTTCAACGTCGACCTTGTGCAGGAGGTTCTCCTTGGCAGTGGAGTAGCGGTTCGCGAGCTCGGTCAGGATGTCGATCTCCTCGCAGACCCGGTCGAAGGCGCGGCTGCCGCAGTCGAAGTAGATGCGGTTCATGCCCTTGTTGACTTCGGTCTTGTAAATCTTGATGAGGCCGATCTCGCCGGCGCTCTGCACGTGGGTGCCGCAGCACGCGACGCAGTCGAACGGGTCGTCCGGGTCGCCGACGAAGACCACCGAGATGACGCCCTCGAGGTCGACGACCTTGCGGACCGGCGCTTCGTTGGCCGCGGCCGCGTTCGGGTAGAATTCGGTGTGGAACGGCAGGTCATCCCAGATCGCCTGGTTGGCGGCGCGCTCGGCCGCGCGGAGTTCCTCTGCGGTCACGGTCCGGCCGCCGAGGTCGATGTCGATCGTGATGTAGTCCTTGCCCATGTGGAAGCCCTTGTTCGCGCCGCCGCACGTCAGGTAGAACGCGCCGGACAGGATGTGCTCGCCGGAGTGGCGCTGCATGTTCTGGAAGCGCTGGTCGAAGTCGAGATCGAGGGTGACCTCTTCGCCGACGGTGAGGGCGAGGTCCTGCGCGTCCGCCTTGATCCGATGGTAGACCGGCCCGTCGAGCGCCTTGTCGAAGGCGAGGGAGATCTCGTAGGTCGCGCCGGCGTCCGTCGTGACGGAACCCAGGTCGGACGGCTGTCCGCCGCCTTCCGGGAAGAGGACGGTGCGGTCGAAGACGACGTCGAAACAGCCCTTTCCGGCGTTGATCTCAAGGACTTTGGCGCGGATCGAGACGATGTAAGGGTCTTGGCGGTACAATCTTTCAGTTAACATAATACTTACCTCCGTTAACTAATGGCTTCGGACGCAAATCGAACAAAATCGAGCCTCCGTGGTTCAAAAAATATGTGAATAACTCCACTTGACAAAACGGCAAAAGCCGCAAAGATGTTGAAATTACTAGCGTTCGCGGCATGTAGTTTTCCACATGCCCTAGTGGATAACTTTGTATACAATGTGCCGTTTTTTTGTGGAAAAAATCGCAACGCGTTCATTTTTTGCGATGTTTGAGATTGTTAAAAAGCGGCTTTTAAAAATCGAACACGGGTTAACAGTAAAAGTTATCGGAAGATTCCGAAAAATATATTTTTCACAATCACTGGTCGTCGTCGTCGCTGTCGATCATGTCTTCGAACACGAGTCCACCCTCAAATGCGAAGGTCTGGAAGACCTGCGTTTCGAATTTATACCGGCCTTTGAGCTGGAGCACGCCCGGCCGGAACGCCGGGACGAGGTCGTATTCCATCCGCGTGATGTTTTCCACCTCGTTGCTCATGAGGACCAGCTCGCCCTCCGTCGTAACGAGGTAGGCGCCGTACATGTCGCGGTCCAGAAAATACGTCTCCGCATCGACGTGCCTGTTGTGCGAATTGTAGAGGACGCGGAGCGTGCCCGCCGGAACGTCGGAGGCGAGCGCCTGGGACGCGAGGGCCGACCGCGTGATATCGAACGGGACCGTTGTCTCGTCGATCGCGAACACGGAGATGTATTCGCAGTGGCGGAGCTGGAGTGCGGCCTCGAATTCGGTGATGCGCTACGCGCTGTCCACCGAGAATTCCTGGATGACGTGGCGCTTCCGCTTTGCGTCGAAGCGGATCCGGAGCGTCGTGGTGTAGAAGTAGTATTGCAGGTCGTCCATCGTGAGCGTCCGGCTGTGCCAGACCGGGGAGAGCCCGTCCTGCGTGATCGTGTCCTTCATCAGCGTCTGGATCCCGTTCCGGCAGACCGCATTGTTCCGCAGCACCGTGACCGGTATGTCCGAAAGCCACGCCGCCGCGGTGAAGTCGAGGTCCGCGAGGCGCATGATGAAATAGTGCATGGTTTCCCGGACGGAGAGCGGGGCCTTGCAGAGCCGGCCGAAGTGCTCCGGCCCGTCGGGCATTGCCTCCGGGAGGGACGCGAGGAGCTGGGACATCTTTGTCCTCGCGAAGGTCTGAAACGAAACGATCTCCTCGTCGGTGTCGCGGAAGCGGGCATTGCTGACGGCGAGCGCCTGATTGATGTGGTACACCGCGGTGTCGAGAGGGACCTCCTGCAGCTCTCCGCCGAGGCCGCCGTAGATGTGCGTCCAGTCCTTCCAGAGCGCCTCGTCCGAAAACGCTTCATCCTCGGTGTCGTGGAAGTACTCGAGGTATTCGTCCACACCGTACTCGGAGTAGTCGAGGTGCAGCAGCACGTGAAGGACCCTGCCGCTGCCGTCGTCCGCGCAGAAGCGGAGGCACATCGCAACGGCGCCCATCAGCCGCGTGTCCGTGGCGATGCAGTCCGTGAACGTGTAGTCTTCAAAATTGTTATATAGCGGGGACAGCTTCCCCTCGAGGACCTGGAATCTGCTCATGGCTGCCTCGTCAAACCGGCGTTCATGCTGCCGGTCCGGTAGCCGGCGAGGTCGAGCGTCACGTAGAGGAAGCCGAGGTCCTTGAAGCGGTGGACGATGTCAGCACGGACGGCGTCCGCGGCAATGCCGGCAATCTGGTCCTGCGGGACTTCGATGCGGGCGAGCGGTCCGTGGACGCGGACGCGCAGCCCGGTAAAGCCGAGCCCCGTCAGGAAATCCTCCGCCTGTTCTACCATGCGGAGCTTCTCAACGGTGATCTCCTCCCCGTAAGCGATGCGGGAGGCGAGGCAGGCGTAGGACGGCTTGCTCCAGGTCGGGAGGCCCATCTCCTGCGAAAGCGCGCGGATCTCACCCTTGGACAGGCCTGCGGCGCGCAGCGGGCTCAGAACGTTGAGCTCGTCCAGGGCGAGGAGCCCCGGGCGGTAGTCGCCGAGGTCGTCCGTGTTGGAGCCGTCCGCGATATGCGTGATGCCCTGCGCGCGGGATGCTTCGATGAGCGCGCCAAAAATGAGCCGCTTGCACCAGTAGCACCGGTCCGGCGGATTGGTGACGCAGCGGTCATCGGCCAGCGGGTCGATGTCGACGACGATGTGGCGGACGCCGCGGTCCCGGCAGAAGTCCGCCGCCTCGGTGAACTCCCAGGCGGGGACGAAGGCGTTCCGGCAGGTGACCGCGACCGCCTTGTCGCCGAGCACCTCGTGCGCGACGGCGAGCAGGAACGTGGAGTCCACGCCGCCCGAGAACGCGACGGCGAGGCTACCGTACGACGCGATCGATTCTTTCAATTGTGCGAGCTTGTTGCGATGGTCCATAAACGTAATTGAACGATGAAAATCGATACTATCAGTTCTTGAGGCTCTGCAGCGGGGCAGGGATGCGGCCGCCGCGCTGGATCATCCGGGCAGGGGACTGCGTGCGGAGCTTCATGACCGGGCCGTAGCCGAGCAGTCCGCCGAAGTTCAGTTCCTCACCCTCGCGGAGGCCGATGGCCGGGATGACGCGGACGGCCGTGGTCTTGGAATTGACCATGCCGATGGCGGCTTCGTCCGCGATGATGGCGGCGATGACCTCCGGCGTCGTGTCACCCGGAATCACGATCATGTCGAGGCCGACGGAGCAGACTGCAGTCATGGCTTCGAGTTTCTCGATGGATAAAGAGCCGGCGCGGGCCGCGGAAATCATGCCCGCGTCCTCGCTGACCGGGATGAAGGCGCCGGACAGTCCGCCGACGCTCGAGGAGGCCATGACGCCGCCTTTTTTGACTGCGTCGTTCAGCAGGGCGAGGGCAGCAGTAGTACCGTGCGCGCCGCACTGCTCGAGGCCGATTTCCTCCAGAATATGTGCGACGGAGTCGCCGACCGCCGGCGTCGGAGCGAGCGAGAGGTCGACGATGCCGAATCTGGTGCCGAGCAGTTCCGCGGCCTCCGAGCCAACGAGCTGACCGACGCGGGTGATCTTGAACGCGGTCCGCTTGATTGTCTCGGCGACCTCGTCGAGCGGCGCGTCCGCCGGCATGCCGGCGAGCACGGACCGGACGACGCCCGGCCCGGAGACGCCCACGCTGAGCACGGTGTCGGCTTCGCCGACGCCGTGGAAGGCGCCCGCCATGAACGGGTTGTCCTCGACGGCGTTGCAGAACACGACCAGTTTGGCGGCGCCGATGCACTGCCGGTCGGCAGTGCGCTCAGCGGCGGCCTTGACCTGCCGGCCCATCAGCCGGACGGCGTCCATGTTGATGCCGGCGCGGGTCGTTCCGACGTTGACCGAGGAGCAGACGAGCTCCGTCTCCGCCAGCGCCTGCGGGATGGTTTCGATCACTTCCAGGTCGCCGGCGCTGAAGCCCTTGTGGACCAGCGCGGAATAGCCGCCGATGAAGTCAATCCCGACCGCATGGGCTGCCCGGTCCATCGCCAGCGCGTATTTCACCGGGTCGCCGCCGGAGACCCCGGCGAGCAGCGCGATCGGTGTGACCGAGACGCGCTTGTTGACGATCGGAATACCGTACTTCCGCTCGATGGAATTTCCGACCTCCACGAGGCGGCCGGCCTTGCGGCAGACTTTATCATATATTTTGACACAGGCCCGGTCGATGTCCGTATCCGCGCAGTCGAGCAGCGAGATGCCCATCGTGGTGGTACGGATGTCCAGGTTGTTGTCGCGGATCATGGAGATGGTCTCCATGATTTCGGAAAAACTATACATAATGGTTCCTTTCGGATGGCTTCGGATCAGATGCTGTGCATGGAGTTGAAGATGTTCTCGTGCATTACGTGGATCTCCATGCCCGGAAGCGTTTGTTTGAGCGCCTGCTCGAGTTCATAAATCGGGCAGGTGAGGGCGGTCACGTCCACCAGCATGATCATGGTGAAGAACTCATCCATGACGGACTGCGTGACCTCGATGATGTTGCCGTTGGCGTTGGCGACCTGGGTCGCGACCTTGGCGAGGATGCCGACGGTGTCCTTGCCGACGACGGTCACGACTGCTTTTTCCTGTTTGTTCATAACGATCTCCTATGGTAAAACTAGACGGTTTCGATGGCTATCTGGCTGCGATGTGGTTGATCATGTTGGCCATGTAGCCGGCGCCGAAGCCGTTGTCGATGTTGACGACGGATACGCCGCTCGCGCACGAGTTGAGCATTGAGAGAAGCGCGGACAGGCCGCCGAACGACGCGCCGTAGCCGACGCTCGTCGGGACGGCGATGACCGGGCAGTCCACGAGGCCGCCGACGACGCTCGCGAGCGCGCCTTCCATGCCCGCGACGGTGATGACGACGGCCGCGTCCATCAGGAGCTCGCGGTTCGCGAGGAGGCGGTGGACGCCTGCCACGCCGACGTCATAAAGCCGGACGACCTGGTTCCCGAGGAACTCCGCCGTGAGAGCGGCTTCCTCCGCGACCGGAATGTCGCTCGTCCCGCCGGTTGCGATCACGATTTTGCCGATCCCGTCCGGTTCCGGCATCTCACCGACCGTGGCGAGACGGGCGGCTTTGTTGTAATTATGCGCATGGTATGCGGATAACGCGTCGGATTTCTCCTGGCTCAGCCGCGTGATGAGGACGTGTTCCTGATCATGTTTCTTCATGGAGTCGATGATGCCGGCGATCTGCTCGACGGACTTGCCTTCACCATAAATGACCTCCGGCGAACCTTGCCGGACCTTGCGGTGCAGGTCGACCTTGGCGTAGCCGATGTCATCGAATGGCTCCGTCTTGAGATGCAGCAGCGCCTCGTCGACCGAAAGCCGGCCGGTTGCGACCTGTTCGAGCATTCCTCGGGTGTCGTGTTTCATGGGACGTCCTCCTGTTTCGTTCGGATAGTATCTCTCATTATACACCATTCCGACAACTTTTAACCATTGACAAGCCATCTTTTTCCGATATAATTTGTGTTGGACAACCCTTATAAAGAGCGAGGGAGGGACTGGGCCCGCTGATCTCGCGGCAACCCCATCGATAACGGATGGACGGTGCCAAATCCCACAGGGCGCACGCGCCCTGAAAGATGAGGAGAGGTCTGCTGACACTCTCCATTCATGGCGAGTTTTTTATTTATTGAGAGGAGATAACATGAAGAGACTATTTACGTCCGAGTCCGTGACCGAGGGGCATCCGGACAAGATGTGCGACCAGATCTCGGACGCGATCCTGGATGCGATTTTTGAACTGGACCCGTACGCGCACGTCGCGTGCGAAACCGCGACCAAGACGGGGTTCGTCCTCGTCTTCGGCGAGCTTTCCACGTCCTGCTATGTGGACATCGAAGGGATCGTCCGCAAAGTCGTTAAGGATATCGGTTACGACCGGAGTGAAGTGTGCTTCGACGGAAATACCTGTGCGGTTCTGGTGAGCCTGGAAGGGCAGTCGCCGGTCATCGCCATGGGCGTCGACGAGGCGCTCGAGGTCAAGGAAGGAGCGGAGCGCGACGAGCTCGCGATGATCGGCGCCGGCGACCAGGGCATGATGTTCGGTTTCGCCTGCGACGAGACGCCGGAGCTCATGCCGATGCCGATCTCGCTGGCGCACAAGATGGCAAAGAAACTCGCGGAGGCCCGCAAGATCGGGAAACTCCCGTACCTCCGGCCAGACGGCAAGACCCAGGTGACCGTGGAATACGACGACGACCGCGTGGTCCGCGTCGATACCGTGGTCGTTTCGACCCAGCACAGCCCGGACGTGCCGCTGGAGAAGATCCGCCGGGACATGATCGAATTCATCATTAAGCCGATCGTACCAAAGGGCCTGATGGATGAGAACACCAAGATCTTCGTCAACCCGACCGGCCGCTTCGTTATCGGCGGGCCGCAGGGCGACTCCGGCCTGACCGGCCGCCAGATCATCGTCGACACTTACGGCGGATACGCGAGCCACGGCGGCGGCGCGTTTTCCGGCAAAGCCCCGACCAAGGTCGACCGGAGCGCGGCTTACATGGCGCGGTACATCGCAACGAATCTCGTAGCGGCGGGCATCGCGCGCAAGTGCGAGGTCCAGCTCGCGTACGCGATCGGCGTCGCGGAGCCGGTTTCGGTCTATGTTAATACATATGGTACGGGCAAGCTGAGCGATGACCGCATCGTCGAACTCATCCGCGCGCACTTTGACATGCGCCCGGCCGCGATCATCAAGCACCTCGACCTCCGCAAGCCGATCTACCGCCAGCTCGCGGCGTACGGCCACCTCGGCCGGGAGGACCTCGGCGTCCGCTGGGAAGACACCGACAAGGCCGCGGACCTCGCGGCGGCAGCCGGCATCTGAGGTAACGACAAGGCGGACAACCGGCATCTGAGGCGCCGGCAGGCTGCAAAATCAGCCGGCGAATACCGTTTTTTAAGCTTTCATCGGACCCTGCGGGCAAGACCCGCAGGGTCTTTTCGTGCTACAAATCAGGCACTTTTTAGATGCGGTACTGAACAGGAGTTGCCGCGGATAAGTTCAATTGCTTTGGTTAACTGGAGACGTCGCAGATAAAATACCCCCGCAGGGTATTAAATCCGCGCTGTACAATTGTTTTTAAGCACTTGCATGCTCGTTGTGAGAAAAATGCTTAACTGAGTAAACCATCCTGTCCTAAATGATGGACTTCTTCGTTCAGCAACCGGTTTGTGCGGGGGTAAAAGCGGGGCGTTGAGGTTTTTTGTCCGATTTTCATCATGGAATTGTCAGGGAGAGCGTTATGGAGCCTGCAGGCGAGGCGGCTTTGCGGACGGTTCGGTAAAAAGGGCGTTTTACGACGACTGTTTAAGCATTTTCTTTTTCAAAACTACGAAAGTGCTTAAAATCTTTTGTACAGTACAAACCGCGACGGACGGCAGAGCGCCTCTACAAAAAACAGGCTTTTTATGGTAATATATTAACCGTACTAATTAACATACTACGGAAGTTTATTACGAAGGTTTTCGTGGAGTGAGCCGGGAGGCGCAGATGAAGATTGACGAGATAAGAGAAGAACTGTTCCGGCTGCAGGACGTGAAGTACCGGGACTTCCAGAGCGGGCTCATCCCGACCGCACCGCCGGAGACGCAGATCGGCGTGCGGACGCCGGAACTGCGCAAGCTTGCGAAGCAGCTGGTGAAGCAGGACGACGTGCAGGACTTTCTCGCGGACCTGCCGCATCGGTATTTTGACGAAAACCAACTCCACGCGTTTATCCTTTCGGAGATCAAGGACTTTGCCTGGTGCCTGGAGGAGGTGAACCGCTTCCTCCCGTATGTGGATAACTGGGCGACGTGCGACCAGCTGTCGCCGAAGGTGTTTAGGAAGCATCACGCAGAGCTGCCGGAGCCGATCCGGGCGTGGATGGCGTCCGGGCATACGTATACCATCCGGTTCGGGATCGGGATGCTGATGGAGCACTTCCTCGGCGAGGACTTCGACATTGCGTATCCGGAAGCCATCGCGGCGGTCCGGTCGGAGGAGTATTACGTCAACATGATGATCGCGTGGTACTTTGCGACGGCGCTGGCGAAGCAATACGACGCCGCGCTCCAGTTCCTTGAGGAGCGGCGGCTGGACCCGTGGACGCACAACAAGACGATCCAGAAAGCCGTGGAGAGCTACCGAATCACCGACGAACAGAAGGCATATCTGAAGAGCCTGAGGATCAAAAAGAAATGAATTATGATATTTGCATAGTGGGCGGCGGCGCGTCCGGGCTGGCTGCGGCGATCGCCGCGCTCCAGGCGGAGCCGGGCCGGTCCGTCCTCATCCTCGAGAAAAACCGCGAAGCCGGCAGGAAAATCCGCGCGACCGGAAGCGGCCGCTGCAACATCACCAACGCCGCGGCGGAGGGCTACCTCCGGGTACTCACGTTCTTCCGCAGCGTCGGAATCGCGACCCGGACCTATCCGAACGGGCTGGTTTATCCGTATTCGGAGTCCGCGGCCGACGTGCAGGAGGCGCTGGTCGCCGCGGTTACGAGTCTCGGCGGTATCATCGAACTCGATGCGACGGTCGTCGCCGCGGAACCAGCCGCAAGCTCTGACGGCGGCGGTGCGGCGGACGTTACGGACGGTGCGACGGATCGCGGAACGGCGGGATTCGTGGTGACGTACCAGACGCATGCGGACGACGGCGCCCCGGTGGTCCGTACATGCACGGCGGACCGCCTGATCCTCGCGGCGGGCGGCAAAGCCGGCCCGCAGTACGGGACGGTCGGCGACGGATACAAGCTCGCCGCGGCGTTCGGGCACGAGGTCGTGAAGCCGATTCCGGTCCTCACACAGGTCGAGTGCGCGGGGGACGGCTGCGAGCCGCTTTCCGGCATCCGGGCGCGGGGGCGCGTCTCACTGTACCGGCGCAGCCCGGACGGACTGATCGACAACGGCGCGCCGGCGCCGGAATCGACCGAACAACTGCTCTTTGAAGAGGACGGGGAGATCCAGTTCACGTTTTACGGGCTCTCCGGCATCGCCGTGTTCAACATGACGCGCATGATGCGGCTGACGGGCGGGCTCAAATTCGCGGATTTCTCCGTCGGGATCAATCTGTACCCTGAGGACGACGTCACGGGCTTCCTCCTCGAGAAGCGGAGCCTCGGCGGCACGGCGGCGTCTCTTTTAAATACGGTTCTGAAGCCTGCGCTGGCGGACTACGTCCTCGCGCGGGCCGGCATCGACCGCACGGCGGCAGCGGCGAGACTCTCTGACGCGGATGTTGCGCGCATCGCCGGGACCGTGCACGACCTCCGCTTCACGCCGACGGGCCTGCACGGCTGGAAAGACGCGCAGTGCACTTCGGGCGGTGTCACGCTGACGGAGGTCGATCCGGACACCTGCGAGTCGCTCCTTTGCAAAGGGCTCTACCTCACGGGCGAGCTGCTGGACTACGATGGACCGTGCGGCGGCTTCAACCTGACGCACGCGTGGCTGACGGGCATCAACGCGGGCCGCGCGGCCGTTGCGTCGCTGCGCGACCGATAGAGTGAACGGAGGATTTTCAGGGAAAAACGATGGCGCATCGGTATCGGATCAATGAACTCAAAATCAAGCCGGGGGAGGACCGTTCGGCGCTTCTCCGCGCGGTGGAGCGGAAGGCCGGGCTTCGGCCGGGGACGCTCTCGGTTTGCGTGCGCCGGGCGGCGGAGCTGCGCCCGGGCGCGTACATGATCCTGCGTGAGTCCATCGACGCCAGAGACAAGAACGACCTCCACTATGTGTATACTGTGGAATTCGAAACTGCAAAGCCGCTCCGGACGAACCGCACCGTACAGGCGGCGCCGGAACAGGCGCGCCGGGAGGTTCCGATGGGGAGCGAACCGCTGGCCGGCCGGCCGGTGATCGTCGGCTTCGGCCCGTGCGGGATCTTCGCGGCGCTCGAACTCGCGAAGCGCGGCTACCGCCCGATCGTCCTCGAGCGCGGTTCTTCCATGGAGAAGCGGATCGCGGACGTCGACCGCTTCCGGGAGACCGGGGTGCTCGACCCGTCGTCCAACATGCTCTTCGGTGAAGGCGGGGCGGGGACGTTCTCGGACGGCAAGCTGGCCAGCGGAATCAAAAGCGGCAACATCCGGTACGTGCTGGAGACGTTTTACGACGCCGGCGCGGACGAAGACATATTATACAAAGCCCGCCCACACATTGGGACAGACGTGCTACGGCGCGTCATCGTGACCCTGCGGCGGCAGATCGAAGCCCTCGGCGGAGAGGTCCGCTTCGACACGGTCCTGACGGACCTTACAGTTGCGGACGGCAGGCTCACCGGCGTCACGGTTCGGTGCGGCCAGGGCGAAGAATACGAAATCACGACCAATGCGCTCGTGCTCGCAACGGGGCACAGCGCGCGGGATACGTTCCAATTACTGCATCAGAAGGGCTTTGCGATGGAGCAGAAGCCGATCTCCATCGGCGTCCGGATGGAGCACCCGCAGGCGCTCATCGACGTGGCGCAGTACGGGGCCGCGGCGCTGGAGCAGTACGACCTCCCGCCTGCGGAATACAAACTCTCGTACCGCGCGGAGAGCGGCCGGGGCGTGTACTCGTTCTGCATGTGCCCGGGCGGCGAAGTCGTCGTCTGCTCGACCCGCGACGGGGAGCTCTACGTCAACGGCATGAGCAACAAGGCCCGCGACAGCGGCACGGCCAACAGCGGTATCCTCTGCGACGTCCGGTGCGAAGACTACGCGGGAGACGACCCGCTCGCCGGCGTGCGCTTCCAGGAAAAATACGAGCGGCTCGCGTACGAGAACGCGACCATCGGAGCCGGTGGCTGGCAGCCGCCGACGTGCACGATGGCGGCGTTCATGCAGGGCGCGGAAGCCCCAGCCGTACCAGTCGCATCGACCGTCCCGTCGGACACCGGCCGACCGTCCGACGCGGACCGTGTGGTCAACTCACTCCCGCCGTTTGCGGTCGAAGCGATCCGTGAAGCAGTCCCGCACTTTGCGTACAAGATTACCGGCTACGACAGCCCGGCCGCAGTCGTCAAGGCGGTCGAGACCCGGAGCTCTTCGCCGGTCCGCGTCCTCCGCGACAAGGCCGGCCGGAGCAACGTCGACGGCGTCTATCCGGCGGGCGAAGGCGCGGGCTACGCCGGCGGCATCACGAGCGCGGCCTGCGACGGCATCCGCGCGGCGGAGCACATCATCGCACGCTTCCGTCCGATGGAAGAACCCGATTCCGAGAGTTGACATAGCCGAACGGCTATATTATACTTGTTTCAGATAAAATATAGTCAATCGGCTATATTATCGCCAAGAGGGATATAATTTAGCCGAACAACGATATTAAGGATCACGCATGAACAAAGTGACAGACACCAGGGAATTGGGAAAAATGATCAGAGCGCGGCGGAAAGAACTGGGGTATACGCAGGCCTTCGTTGCGGATTTCGCAGGGGTCAGCGCAAGTTTTTTGTCGGAACTCGAGAACGGCAAGGAGACGATCCAGCTGGGCAAGGCGATGGAGATCCTCGGCCTGCTCGGCATGGACCTGAGTCTCGTGAAACGAGGGGACGAATGAAGAACTTAAGCGTTTCGATCGAAATCGACGGGACCCAGCGCGAGATCGGCGCCATCACCGGCGAAACGGTGTACACCGCGCAGTTCCGGTACGCGGACAGCTACCTTCGCTCCGGCAACGCCCGTCCGGTATCGTTCAGCCTCCCGCTGACCGAGGAGCCGTTCAGCCCGGAACAGACGCGGGCTTTCTTTGAGGCGCTGCTCCCGGAGGGCTTCCTCCGGAGGACCGTGGCGGAGAACAACCGCACGGACGCGAGCGACTACCTGTCTCTGCTGGAGATGCTCGGGGCCGAGTGCCTCGGGGCGGTCCAGATCCGCGGCGATCATTTTTATATGCCGGAGCCGGAATACCGGCCGCTCGACCCGGACACCATGTTCAAACTGGCGTCGGAGGGGGCGACGACATCCGCGGACCTGGTCGTCGAAGCGCATCTCTCGCTCACCGGGGCGTCCGGCAAGATCGGCGCTTACCGGGGCGATGACGGGCAGTGGTACCTCCCGGTCGGGAGCGCACCGAGCACGCACATCCTCAAACAAAGCCATATCCGGTACGACCACATCGTTCAGAACGAGCAGCTCGCGCTCAAGACGGCGGCCCGCCTGGGCATCAGCACGGTCAACAGCGAGATGATCGAAGCGCACGACCAGCCGACCCGGTCCCTCAAGACCGCGACGGAGGTCATCCTGCTCGCCGCGGAACGCTATGACCGGACGATGACCGGCAGCCGGCGGACGATTTCGGGGCTCCCATGCCCGCTTCGCCTGCACCAGGAGGACTTCGGGCAGGCGCTCGGCATCGCGGCGGCGGACAAATACGAGAGGGCCGGCGGCGCCTATATGAAAAAGATGTTCGACCTTCTCAAGAAATACTCGGCTTCCCCGATCGAGGACCAGTTGAAACTGTGGGACCTGATCGTCTTCCACTGGCTGATCGGGAACACGGACGGTCACATCAAGAACTTCTCCCTGGTCTACGACCGCCACCTGCGATCCGTCCGGCTCGCACCGGCATATGATATCGTCAGCACGGTGGTCTATGACAATCACTCTTCGCAGATGGCCCTCGCGATCGGCGGAGAGATGGACTGGTACAGTATCCGGAGAGAGACATTTGAACAGGCGACGGCCGAACTCGGGCTGAACCGGTCGATTTTCATGAAGCGGTTTGACCAACTGCACGGCAGGTTTGAGACCGAACTGCGTGCGGCGGCGGAGGAGATGGCCGGCGACGGGTACGACGAAGCGGTCGACCTCGCGGAGACCATCCTGGAGAAGCACCGCGGCGCGCTTTCGTCCGGGACTATCGTGTGATATACTGTATATAACTAGCGAAGGAGAGGAACGGAGGGGTAAAATGAAGAGGCAGGACTACATCTCGTGGGATGAGTATTTCATGGGGATCGCGCTGCTCGCCGCCATGCGGAGCAAGGACCCGAACACGCAGGTCGGCGCCTGCATCGTCGACGACAACAACATCATCCTGTCCAGCGGCTACAACGGCTTCCCAAAAGGCTGCTCGGACGACGAGTTCCCGTGGGACCGGACCGGCGAGGAGACCAAGTACCCGTTCGTCGTACACGCGGAGCTGAACGCGATCCTGAACTCCGGCGGAAAGGATCTCCGCGGCGCCCGGCTGTACGTCGCGCTCTTCCCGTGCAACGAATGCGCCAAGGCGATCATCCAGTCGGGCATCAAAGAGGTCGTTTACCTCTCGGACAAGTACGCCAACGAAAAAATGACGCTGGCGTCCAAGCTCATGCTCCGGACGGCGGGGGTCAAACTCACGCAGATCCGTCCAGAACGAGATTCACTGTTGATCAATTTTAGAATAGACGAATAAATTTTATATGTAAATCTGGACAAGGGAGAGACACCATGAAACTACTGATCGTCGGCCCGCGCGGCAACATGGGCAAGTTCATCACACAGATTGCCGCAGCGCGTGAAACCATTGAAATCATCGGCGGTGTAGCGCCTGCGGGCAGGGACTACATCGGCAAGGACATCGGCGAAGTCGCCATGGTCGGCCGTACGCTGGGCGCTCCGGTGGTGGACGACATCGAGCAGCTGATCGACGCGTGCGACGTCATCATCGACTTTTCGACGGTGGAGCAGGGCATGCAGGTCCTCGCGGCGGCGCGGGCGCACCGCAAGGCGCTGATCTGCGGCACGACGGGCTTTTCGGCCGAGCAGAAGGCCGCGTTTGCGGCAGCGGCGGAGGACATCCCGGTCATGCTCGCGGCCAACACGAGCCGCCTCGTCAACGTCATGTACAAGGTTATCGAGATGATCACCAGGGCGGCGGGGGACGAGCTCGACATCGAGATCCTCGACATGCACAGCGCATCCAAGCTGGACGCCCCGAGCGGCACGGCCCACGAGATGGGCGAGATCGTCGCAGAGGCGCTCGGCAAGGACCTGAACGACATCGCGGTCTACGGCCACCGGCCGGGCGAGGGGCGCCGGGAGAAAGGAACGGTCGCGTTCCACTCCATCCGCGGCGCGGACATCTCGAGCGAGCATACGGTCTACTTCGTCGGCGAGGGCGAGCGGATCGAGATCACGCACCGGTCGCCGTCGTTCAAGTGCTTCGCCAAGGGCGTCGTGGACTGCGCGGAGTTCCTGGTGAACCAGCCGAAGGGCGCGTATACCGTCCAGGACGCGTTCGGGCTGAACTAGCGCCTGGATTTGTAAATTTAAGGAGCGTCAATCTATGGATACGAATCATCAGTATAATAATCCTGCGCGGCGCGTCATCGTGCTCGCCGCAGAAGAAGCTTTGAACGGTTGTACAAAGCGGGTCACAGTAGGGAATACCTCCTATCCGGTCGCGATTCCGGCCGGTGTCCGGATCGGTGACGAGATTCCGGTATATTCGCATGACGAGCATCTTCTTTGCATCGTTACGATTGGTGATATTGCAGGTGAGGGGTCCGGAAGTATGGCGACAGCCAATACATCCGCAAAGCCTCGCGCGAAATCCAAGGGGCTGATGATTGCTGGAATCGCAGTCTGCGTTCTTGCGTTGATCATCGGTATCGTGAAAATCGCCGGCCTCGGCTCGTCGGACGACAATACGCCGGGCGACGACTCCCAGAACGCCGCTGACGACACATCGTCTGACGATATCTCTGACGATTCTTCGTCTGACGGTTCGCAGTCGGATTCCTCCGGCAGGGCGGAAGAAGAAGCGTTCTTCCGAGAGTATCTGAAGAAAATCATAGCGAATGCCGATTCTTATGATAACGGATATCCGGTTTTTCAGGAGGACTCCGACACCACCAGAACCTGGAAATACTACGCTTTGGAAGACTTCGACGGTGACGGCGAGATCGAGATGCTGGTTTACCGCGAGGACGTTCCGGGCATCGGAATGCTCTGCATCTTCGAGCGGCACGGCACCGCCGTCACAGAGGGCCGGATGAACTTCACGCTGGGCTTCCCGGGTGACGCAGGGCAGACGCTGACGTTTTATCAGAACGCCATCATGATCGCCACCGACGAAAGCAACGGAACGGTAACGCAAAGAATCTTCCTGCTGGACGACCGGTATGAGGACCTCTTTGGGATCCGGGAAGGCAGAACGATCTCTTATACCGACGACGGCTCCGGCGTCGTTCAACGCGGCGTGATCGATGGATTCGGTATTGACGTTATAGACATTTCCCGTGAGGACTACGAAATGGAAACCCGTCCATTGTATCGCGATGACGCTTTCCCAAACGGATACCCGCAGATCGTGCCTGAAATCAAAGACATCAAAGACGGGCAAGTGTAAGAACGTTATGAAAACGGTAGATGAGATCAACGAAGAACTGAAACAGTGTGACGCGGCCAAGGTCGCGCACATCATATACGACGAGGCGGAGCGCAAGGCGCTGCAGGAGTCGGCCGAAGACCCTGCGGACCGGGCGGTGCTGGAGCGGATCGACACGCTCTTCGGCGCGGCGGACCTCATCAGCATCGAGAACGCGGTCAAGCACCAACGGATCCTGATGGCGCTGGCGGCTGCGGCGACGCTGCTGACGATTTCGTTCCTCCTGTACGACGAAGCCATGTTGTATTGGCTGATTTTCGGCTGCGGCGTTCTGATCTTCTGCCTGTTCGCGATCCGGCGCATCGCGTCACAGCTGGACTGCCACCGCAAGTACCTGGAGTACCGCGTGCTCGCGGAGTCGCTGCGCGTGCAGTACTTCCTCCGGTATGCGGGGACGCGCATCCGCGTAACCGACCTGCTGCCGTGGTCGCTCCGGATGGGCATGCCGTGGCTTACGAGGGCGCTGAACGATGTGGTCACGCCGCCGGACATCGAGACCCGCGAGGAGCAGGAAGACGAAGCGCTCGAGGACGAAGCGTCCGGCGACGAGCCGATTCTGCCTGCCGCGGCGCCGGTGCGGCACTCCATCCTGGACTGCTGGATCCTGGACCAGAAGCGGTATCACGAGCGCGCGCTGATCAGAACGCAGGTGAAGGACCAACGGAACGACCGCATCTCCCGCATCGTCCTCATCGTTACGATCATCGCGTATTTCGTGACGCTCGGCTTCGAAATCCACGTGTACCGGGTGCACGGGAACGCCGATCCTGTGTCTTTTGAGGCCAACGAACACGTCCGGTCCATCCTCAAGATCATCCTGGGAAGCTTGTCCGCGACGACGCTCTTCTCGGGGAATTACTACGGAAAGATGTCCCTCGGCAACACGATCAACGACCACAAGCGCATGATCGCGCTGCTCAGTTCCGTCGAGCACCGGATCGAGGAGGAAGGGGAGACCGAGGATCTCTTGATCGACCTCGCGCGGGAGTCGCTCTCTGAGAACAGTACCTGGTACGCGTACCAGAGTATGAACAGTCCGGAAATCAGCTTGTGACGCGCGGCTGACGATGCCTTATAGCCCTCCGGACAACCTAAACAAAACCTTGCAGTCCCACTCAGGACTGCATTTTTATTTGTATTATATGAACTGTTGATGTATAATTATATATCTATTGTTTGAAGACAGATTCCCGTTAGGGGATTCAATGATACAAGGCATTTTATGAGAAGAGCAGACATTCAGAGCATGACAATTCAACCTTCCGCGCCGGGGTTCCGGGCGGCGCTTCATCTCATCGCGTCCCTGCTGATGTGCGTGATGCTGGTACTTATCGTGCCGGCGGACCGGGCAGCGGCAGAGGACGGGCAGGACACCACGCGCGTCACCACCGAGACAGATTACTATATCACCGAGTACAACATGGACATCACCGTCAATAAGAACCACTCTTATGACGTCATCAAGGAGTACAAGGTCAACATTCCGACCGACCTCGAGCGGCTCGAGATCAAGGTCCCGACGGGCAGCTACAGCGTCGCTGAGATCAGGATCGAGGACGTGGACTGCAAATTCAGCACGGACGGAAACTACCGCGTGATCACCATCACGTCGCCGGACGACCTCACCGCCGGCGAGCACACGTTCCTGATCCGGTACCAGATCGAGGAGTACGCGGACCACAATGACAACATGGACATGCTGTACATCAACGTGCTCCCGCCGGACTGGGACCGCGGCATCGTTTCGCTGCGGATCACCCTCAGCCTGCCGGACGACTTTAACCTCGACAACCTGGTCATCTATTCCGGGCAGTACGGAACCAAAGACGACAACGTCCTCCGGACCGTCCGCGCCGGACAGCGGATCATGGTGACCGGCGAAGACATCCCGGCGGACTACGGAATCACGTTCAAGGCGGAACTGCCGAACGGATACTGGCAGGACGTGCTCGACAACGCCTGGACGGCGAGCTTCTCCTGCATCCTGATGGGCCTCGGACTGATCCTGATCATGCTTCTCTGGGTCATCGGCGGCAAGGACCCGAAGACCGTTCACACCCGCGAAAGCGTTCCAATCGAAGGCGTTCACCCGGTGGACGTCGGATACATCATCTCCGGCGAGACCCGGATCCGGGATATCATCACCCTGATCATTTATCTCGGGATCAAGGGGTCGCTCCGCATCTGCGAATACGAGCCGAAGCGGTACAAACTGATCAAGCTCGCGGAGCCAAAGGACGAGCCGCGCTTCGTCCGCGGCGTGTATCACACGCTGTTTGACGATGTCTACGCGGGCAGGGCGCTCGAGATGGAAGACCTCGGACCGCGGCTCCGGACGGCGCTCAGCAACGTGTCGCTCCACATCGAGAGCGGATACAGTTCCGAGGACATGCAGGCGTGCACCAAGCTCTCCCGCATTTTCCGCGTGGCGAGCCTGATCCTGCTTTCCATCTGCGTCGGAATTCTTCCGATTCTGGCGGACATGTACGAATACAGGGAGATTTCAAAGATCTCTCCGGTCGTGCTTTTCGCGTTGACGCTGCTGACGACCGCCTTTATCGCGAATACATTTGACGATTATTACGACCTCGAGCAGCGCGCGTTCTTCGGCCGGATGATCGGCGGGAGCGTCGTGTTCCTCGCGGTGCTGTTCTACGCTGCGCGGCCGATTGCGGTGGCGAGCGGGACATACCTGTGGGTCGCGCTGATCATCCTGCTCGGCGGCCTTGCGGTCTTCTTCATTTGCATCATGAAAGCCCGTGCCCGCGGGAACGCTGTGCTGGTGGCGCGGCTCCTTTCGCTCCGCCGGTTCATCGACCGGTCGGACTCCTATGAGTGCGCCGACATCATGGCGGAGAACGAGAACTACTACTATGACATGCTTCCGTATGCTTTCCAGTTCTCGCTGATCGACAAATGGGCAAAGAAATTCCGCTGGCTGCACGTCAAGCCGGCCGCGTGGTACTCCGACGAGATTCAGGGCCACGCGTTTACGCGGGGCAACCGTCCGAGCACGACCATCGAGATCGCGCGCGAGATGAACACCTTCGCCCGGACGATCGAGAGCGAATATCAGACAATGGAACACAAATACAGATTATTCAGTTAAAGGGACACACATGGGGGACAAGCAAAAGATCATTAATATCGCCGTCATCGCGCACGTCGACGCCGGTAAGTCCACCCTCGTGGACGCGTTGCTCGCGCAGTCGCACGTGTTCCGGGACAACGAACAGGTCGTGGACTGCGTGATGGACAGCGACGCGATCGAGCGGGAGCGGGGGATTACGATTTATTCCAAAAACTGCTCGATCATGTACAAAGACTACAAGATTAATATCGTGGATACGCCGGGACACGCGGACTTCAGCTCGGAGGTCGAGCGCATCATGAAGACGGTCGATACGGTCATCCTGCTCGTCGACTCGAGCGAGGGGCCGATGCCGCAGACGCGCTTCGTCCTGTCGAAGTCCCTCGAACAGGGCGTCAATCCGATCCTTTTCATCAACAAGATCGACAAGAAAGACGCCAGAATCGACGAGGTCGTCGACGAGACGTATGAGCTCTTCATGGACCTCGAGGCGAACGACGACCAGCTGGACTTCCCGATTCTGTACGGGATCGCGCGGCAGGGCATCGCGGTGCGGGACCCTGCGGACGCGGCGGACGTCGTCGTCGGGGAGGGCGCCGGCAAGATCAAAAAGAGCCCGAAGGGCTACGGCGGCCTGACCATCGAACCGCTGCTCGAGACGATCGTTGAGCACTGCACGGCCTACCCGGACCGCCGCGAGGAGCCGCTGCAGTTCCAGGTTTCCACGCTGGCGTACGACGATTACATTGGCCGGCTCGGCATCGGCCGCGTCACCAGCGGCACCGTCCGCGAGGCGCAGCAGGTCTGCGTCTGCAAGGCGGACAGCTCTGTGCAGAACGCCAAAATCAATCAGGTTTTCATATACAGAGGCCTCCAGCGGACGGTCGTCCCGGAGGCGGAGTGCGGCGACATCGTCGTCGTGTCCGGCATCGCGGACATCTCCATCGGCGAGACGATCTGCGCGGTGGGCAACCCGCTCCCGATGGAGCGGATCAACATCGAGGAGCCGACGCTTTCGATGAACTTCATGGTCAATACGTCACCGTTCGCCGGCAAAGTCGGGCGGTTCGTGACCAGCCGGCACATCCGGGAACGCCTCCGCAAGGAGCTCGAGGTCAACGTCGGACTGCTCGTCGAGGAAACCGAAACGACGGACTGCTTCAAGGTCTCCGGCCGCGGCGAACTCCACCTCTCGATTCTCATCGAAAACATGCGCCGCGAGGGCTACGAGCTCGCGGTCAGCAAGCCGGAGGTCGTGATCAAGCGCGACGGGAACGGCCAGCGGCTCGAGCCGGTCGAGGAGGTCATCATCAGCGTGCCGGACGAATACGCCGGGCAGGTCATCTCCAAGCTGAACCTCCGCAAAGGCCTGATGCGCCAGATGATGGGCGAGGGGAACGGCTATTCCCGGATCGAATACACCGTCCCGACGCGCGGCCTCATGGGCTACCGGTCGGAATTCATCAACGACACCCACGGCGAAGGGACCATGGTCCGGCGGTTTTACGCGTTTGAACCGCACAAGGGCGACATCGCGCAGCGCGTCAACGGCGTCGCGATCGCACAGGAGGAGGGCCACTGCACCCCGTACGCGATCTTCAACATCCAGGAGCGCGTGCAGATGTTCGTGGAGCCGGGGACACACGTTTACGAAGGGATGCTGGTCGGCATGAACGCCCGGAGCGACGATATGGTCGTGAACCCGTGCAAGGCCAAGAAGACGACCAACATGCGCGCCGCCGGGAGCGACGATACGATCAAACTGACGCCGCCGAGGATCTTCACCCTCGAGGAGGCGCTGGAATTCATCAACGACGATGAACTCGTCGAGGTGACGCCGGACGACATCCGGCTGCGCAAAAAACTTCTGCGGGAGCTCGACCGCAGGAAGGCGCACAACAGATATTGAGCAGGAGGTAGAGACATGGCAGAGATTAAGAACTTTAAGAAAGTACTGATTGCGAACCGGGGGGAAATCGCGATCCGGATCATCCGCGCCTGCAGGGAGCTGGGCATCCGCACCGTCGCGATCTATTCCGACGAGGATAAGAACTCGCTTTTCCGCACCAAGGCGCACGAGGCCTACGAGATCGGTAAGGGAAAGAGCCCGATCGACGCGTACCTCGATATCAACGAAATCATCCGGATGGCAAAGTCCAAGGGCTGCGACGCCATCCACCCGGGCTACGGCTTCCTCGCGGAGAACGCGGACTTCGCCAAAGCCTGCCGGAACGCCGGTATTGAATTCATCGGCCCGACATACGAGATGATGAACAGCCTCGGCGACAAGATCCAGTCCAAGCTCGTCGCGGAGCGCGTTGGCGTGCCGACCATTCCGGGTGTGGACGCTGCGATCGCTTCCGAGGAAGAAGCGCTCGACTTCGCGAACCGCTGCGGCTACCCGATCATGCTCAAGGCGGCGGCCGGCGGCGGCGGGCGCGGCATGCGCATCGTCCGCAATGAGGAAGAACTCCTACCGCAGTTCCGAAGCGCGTCGAGCGAGGCGATCAAGGCCTTCGGCAACGGCGCCATCTTTATCGAGCGCTACCTCGAGGAGCCGAAACACATCGAGGTGCAGATCCTCGGCGACAAATACGGGAACATCGTCCACCTTTACGACAGGGACTGCTCCGTCCAGCGCCGCCATCAGAAGGTCATCGAGTTCACGCCGGCGCTGTGCATCAACGACGAGCAGCGCAGGGTGATTTGCGAGGACGCGCTCAAGCTCGCGCGGGCGGTCGGCTACCAGAGCGCCGGCACCTGCGAGTTCCTCCTCGACAAAGAAGGAAACCATTATTTCATCGAAATGAATACGCGAATTCAGGTCGAGCACACCGTCACCGAGATGGTGACCGGCATCGACCTGGTACAGAGCCAGATCCTGGTGGCCGAGGGCTATCCGCTCTATTCCGGCGAGATCGGCATCCGCAGCCAGGACGATATCAAGCTGAACGGCTACGCCATCCAGTGCCGCATCACGACCGAGGACCCGGCCAACAACTTCGCGCCGGACACCGGGACGATCTCGTTGTACCGGTCCGCGGCGGGCTTCGGCATCCGCCTCGACGGCGGCAACGGCTTCACCGGTTCGGTCATCACACCGTACTACGACAGCCTCCTGGTCAAGATCTGCGCGCACGGCCGGACGTTCAACGACACCGTCAATAAGGCGCGCCGCGCGCTCAAGGAGATGCGCATCGAAGGCGTCAAGACCAACATCGGCTTCCTGCTGAACGTCCTGAACCATCCGGACTTCCGTGCGGGCCGCTGCAACACCGGCTTCATCCACGACAATCCGGAGCTCCTCAACATCCGCGCGGTCCGGAACGAAGAAATTCAGGTGCTCGACTTCCTCGGCAACAAGATCGTCAACGAGACCAAGGGCGTGCACAAAGACTTCAACGTACCGGTCGTTCCAAAGACGATCAGCAAGGAGGAGATCAAGAAGCTCCGCGGCACCAAGCAGCTCCTCGACGAACTGGGGCCAAAAGGTGTCGCCGACTGGGCGCTAGCGCAGAAGAAACTGCTCCTGACCGACACCTCGTTCCGTGACGCGCAGCAGTCCCTCATCGCGACCCGCATGCGGACCAAGGACCTCGCCAAGATCGCACCGGCAATGGCGGACTTCGGCCGCGACTTCTTCTCGTACGAGATGTGGGGCGGGGCGACCTTTGACGTGCAGATGCGCTTCCTCAACGAAGACCCTTGGGAACGGCTCGAGACGCTCCGCGCGGAGATCCCGAACGTCCTGATGCAGATGCTGCTCCGCGGCGCGAACGCGGTCGGCTACCGCAACTATCCGGACAACACGATCCGCGAATTCGTCCGGCAGTCCGCCAAGGCGGGCATCGACGTCTTCCGCATCTTTGACTCGCTGAACTGGGTCAGAGGCATGGAGATCGCGCTGGACGAGGCCCTCAACCAGGGCGTCATCGCCGAAGCCTGCATGTGCTACACCGGCGACATCCTCGACGCTTCGAGGGAGAAATATAATCTGAACTATTACGTCAAAATGGCGAAAGAACTCGAACGGCGCGGGACGCACATCCTCGGCATCAAGGACATGTCGGGCCTGCTGAAACCGCTCGCCGCGAGCAAACTGATCACCGCGCTCAAGAACGAGATCGCGATCCCGATCCACCTGCACACGCACGACACGACCGGCAACGGCGTCGCCACGATCCTGATGGCCGCCACGGCAGGCCTCGACATCGCGGACGCCGCGTTCAACAGCATGTCCGGCCTGACATCCCAGCCGGCGCTCAACTCCATCGTCGCGGCCCTCGAGCACAGCGACCGCGACACCGGCATGGACGTCGACAAGCTGCAGAAGATCTCGGATTACTGGGTCGACGTGCGGCCGGTCTACAGTAACTTTGAGTCCGACCTCAAGGCGGCCTCGGCGGACATCTACCGGCTCGAGATCCCGGGCGGCCAGTACTCCAACCTCAAGCCGCAGGTCGAGAGCTTCGGCATCGGCCACAAGTTCGACGAGGTCAAGGACATGTACGTCCGCGTAAACAAGATGCTCGGCGACATCGTCAAGGTCACGCCGTCGTCCAAGGTCGTCGGCGACCTCGCGATCTTCATGGTGCAGAACGACCTCACCCCGGAGACCATCGTGGAGAAGGGCGTGAACTTCGACTTCCCGGATTCCGCCGTATCTTACTTCGAGGGCATGATGGGACAGCCGGAGGGCGGCTTCCCGGAGGACCTGCAGAAGGTCGTCCTCAAGGGCAAAGAACCGATCACCTGCCGGCCGGGCGAACTCCT
This sequence comes from Mogibacterium sp., assembly GCA_017433975.1. Classification (GTDB taxonomy): domain Bacteria; phylum Bacillota; class Clostridia; order Peptostreptococcales; family Anaerovoracaceae; genus RGIG2439. The sequence goes on from JAFRGD010000028.1 coordinate 33,902, forward strand.
GCCGGACGATGACCTGGAGGGCTTCCGCGCGCACATCCGCACCGACCTCGGCCTCGAGGGCACGGACCAGGAGGTCATGAGCTACGCGATGTACCCGAAGGTTTTCGATGACTACATCAAAAAGATCAAAGAGCAGGGCGACTTCCGCAACATGGGCTCGGACATCTTCTTCCACGGCATCTCCCTCGGCCAGACCTGCGAGATCACGCTCAAGCAGGGCAAGACGATGGTCATCGCGCTGGAGGACGTCGGCAAGCCGAATGAATCCGGCTTCCGCGACCTCACGTTCAGCGTGAACGGCAACCGCCGCGTCGTATCGATCAAGGACAAATCAGCCCTGACCAATTCCGCCGTTTCGGGCTCCAACATCCAGTTCGCCAAGGGCGACGACCCGAGCGAGATCGGCGCCAACATCCCGGGCAACATCATCAAGGTCCTGGTCGCCAAGGGCGACGCGGTCAAAAAAGGCCAGCCGGTCGCGATCATCGAGGCCATGAAGATGGAGACCAACGTCATCTCTCCAAAGGATGGAGTGATCGAAAAAGTATTCGTTAAGGAAGGGGACAGCGTCAAATCCGGACAGCTCGTCGCGACGCTGGAACCCGAAGAATAAGTAGTTATAACAGTAGTACCATTAGTTTTCTGTCATGAAAGGAGAGGAAAATGAGAATCCTAGTCATCAACCCGGGCGCGACGTCGACCAAGATCGCGGTCTTTGAGGACGAGAAAGAAGTCATGCGCGTCGGCATCAACCACGACGCGGCCAAGATCGCGGAGTATCCGCACGTCGTCGACCAGATGCCGTTCCGCAGAGACGTCATCCTGCAGACCATCACCGAAAAGGGCTACAAGCTCGAGGACTTTGATGCGATCTGCGGCAGAGGCGGCCTGTTCAAACACATCCCGTCCGGCACCTACAAGGTCAACGACGCGGTCATCGAGGACATCAAGCACCCGCCGTACGGGGAACACGCGGCCAACCTCGGCGCGTACATCTCCAAGGAACTGGCGGACCAGGTCGGCATCCCGGCGTTCTTCGTCGACCCGGTCTGCGTCGATGAGTTCGAGCCGCTGGCGCGCTATTCCGGCCTGAACTATCCGGGATTCGAACGGCAGAGTTTCTTCCACGCGCTGAACCACAAGGCCGTCGCCCGCAAGGCGGCGGAGTCTCTCGGCAAGCCGTACGAAGAGCTGAACCTCATCGTCTGCCACCTCGGCGGCGGCGTTTCGGTCGCTGCGCACAAGAAAGGCAGAGTCGTCGACGTGTTCAACGTCAAGGACGAGGGTTCGATGGGCATGGACCGCGGCGGCACGCTGCCGGCCAACGCGCTGGTCAACCTCTGCTTCTCCGGCCTCACCAAGGCGGACGTCAAGCGCATTATCGGTCAGGAGGGCGGCGTGTACTCCTACACCGGGACCAAGGACTGCCTGGAGGTCGAAACCAAGGCGCTCGAAGGGGACGAGACCATGAAGAACGCATTCGAAGCGCTGGCGTACCAGCTGGCCAAGGACGTCGGTTCGATGGCGGCCGTGCTCAAGTTTGACGTCGATGCGATCGTCTACACGGGCGGCATGGCGTACAGTAAACCACTGTGCAACATGATTACCGATTACGTCGGAAAGATCGCTCCGGTGCTGAAATTCCCGGGCGAAGAGGAGATGAAAGCCCTTGCGGAAGGCGCGCTGAGGGCGCTTACGACCGGCAAATGGGAGACTTACGAATAAAATTTATTCGTCAATCAAACAAAACCGGCAGAACCGATGAATTCTGCCGGTCAGATTCAGAATACTGATGAACTATTGACCATCCGACGGGCTCGCTGCGAGGTATCGCGCGAGCTCGTTGTCTATGTAAGCGTTGATCCAGTCGCGGTCGACGATGGTTTCGGTCGCCTCGGCCATCGTGGAGTCCTCCGCATAGTTGTCGAACTCGGCTTGTTTCTCCGCGAGGACGTCGAGTATTGCCTCGTCGATGGTCTCCGGGCAGACCAGGTGGAAGACCAGAACGTTGCGGATCTGGCCCATCCGGTACACGCGGGAGAGCGCCTGGTGCTCGAGCGACGGCTTGATCTGCGGCTCGCAAAAGATGACCACGCTGGCGGTCTGGATGTTGAGACCTGTCCCGCCGGCCTGGATCTGGCAGACCAGGACCCGGCCGTCCGGCCCGTTGGTGAAGTCGTCGATGATGGCCTGCCGCTCCTCGACAGGGGTGCTGCCGGTGATGACGCCGGCGCACTTCGGGCCGAGCAGGGCGGCGGCCTTGCTCACCGTGTCGCGGTAGAAGGAATACACGACCCCTTTGCGGTTTTCGAGGGCGATTTCCTCCGCGAGCTCCGCGAGGCGGACCGCCTTGGCGGAGTTTTTCATATCGTCATGCTGAAACGACACGCGCCGCATGCCGTGGACGTCCCGCGCCTCCAGGCATTCGATGTACGCAGCGACGTCCTGGACGGTCATCGCGCACCATTCGTACTGCGGCTCGATCGGCGGGAGCTCCTGGAGGACCTGCTCCCGGAGGCGCCGGAGGTAGAGCGGCGCCAGCATCTCGCGGAATTCCGGGACGCGGCTCATGGACGCGGCGGAGCGGACCTCGTCCGTCATGTCCGGACGGATGAAGTCGATCAGCTGGCACATCTCCGCGACGCGGTTCTCGAGCGGGGTGCCGGTCATCAGCAGGATGTGCTCCGACTCCTCGTTCAGGCGGCGGACGTACCGCGTGCGCCGGGCGGAAGGGTTCTTGATGTAGTGGGCTTCGTCGACGACCAGCATCGCGAGGGTCATCTCCTCATCGATTCCGTCGATGATGCGGCCCATGGTCTCGTAATTCGTGACGGCGGCGCCGCCGGACTGCTGCCAGCGGTCGAACGCGTCCTCCATGTCCGGGCCGTGCAGGAAATATACCGGGATGTCGCTGAACTTCTGAAGCTCGCGGCACCAGTTGATCAGAACACTGGCCGGGCACACGACGAGAAAGAACGGTTCCGCGTCAGCGGCTTCCGACTGCGCGCAGGCGCGGAGGTGCGTCATCGCCGCAATCGCCTGAACAGTCTTGCCGAGCCCCATTTCGTCGCCGAGCAGGACGCGCTTCTGGTGCAGGATGTATTTGGTTCCAAACTGTTGGTACGAGCGGAGCGTCCCCTTGAACCCGGAGAGGTCGAGCTCCATCGCGTCGATGTCGGACGCGAGCTTCGCCGGGATGCTGCTGTAGATCAGAGGCTTTGGAAGGTGGTCGCCGGCGATGGATTCAAAGATCGCGTAATACGTCGCGCTGTCCGCGCGGAAGGCCGCCATGGCCTCCGCCGGAGGGATTTGCAGGATGGCGTCGTACTGCCGGAAGGCGTCCCTGGCCTTTGTGTAGACGTCGCTCGTAAAGAAATCAAAGAGCTCTCCGTAGGCCGCGACCGTCGCGAGTTTTTTTGCGCGGCCGGAAAAGACCCACTGCAACCGCTTCTCGATTACTTCGCGCGACAAGAGGTCCTCCGCGAAGCTGTGGACAAAGCCGTACAGATCGGTGAGCGCCTTGCGGTGCTCCTGCCCGCGCAGGAACGAGGTGATGGCCGCGACGATGGCGGTGTTTTCCTTGCTCTCGTCGTCCGGCCGGATCGTGACCGAGGCGTAGTCCATGAGATGGTTATGGAAGTCCGCGATGATGCTCTTGATCGCTTGGACCTGCTTGTCGCCGATGCCTTCGATGGCCCGGAGGCCGCGGTCTCCCGCAGACTCCACGTCACCGAGCGTCTCATAGCCCGCCTTTTGCAGCAGGGAAACGCGGATGCCCGCGTGCGACTTGCTGAGCTCCTCAATCGGAACCTGCTTGAGGGCGTCCTTGGAGTACGCGAGCAGGGAAGCCATGCAGGCGTCCGTGATCGCCTGGCGCTGGTCCGCTTCGCCCTTCATGAGAGCCGTAAAGCGGCGGTCGATGCCGGCCAGGTTCGCGCGCATCTGATTCAGTTCTTTGAGGTCCGGTCGTTCCAAGAGCGCCTCCGATTCAATTCGTAATCAAAGATTTGGTCTTCCACTTCCCCCGCTTATAGAAGTAGAAGGATAGCGTCGCGCCGATCAGCCACGCGATCAGCATGGAGATGAACATCATGGAGAACTCTCCGTGCGGGTTCTCCGGGGAGCGGGTCAGCCAGGTCATCAGATAGGCGAGGGGAACGCGGATGAACACGGACGTCAGCATCGACAGATACATCGGGGTCACCGCGTCGCCCGCGCCGCGCATCACGCCCTGGAGGCACTGTGTGACTTCCATGGCGATGTAGCCGACGCCGAGGATCATCATCATGTGATAGCTCTGATCGATCAGCTCTTCGGTGTTGGTAAAGAGCGCCATCAGGTGTTTCCCGAACAACAAAATCAGCCCGGTGATGACGGTCGACGTGCAAACAGCCACGAGGGTGCCTTTGTGCGCGCCTTCCTCCACACGGTCGATCCGGCCCGCACCGGTGTTCTGACCGGAGAAGGTCGTCATGGCGTTTCCGAACGAGAAGGCCGGCATCATGACAAAGCCGTCAATCCGCATGACGATGACGTTGGTCGCGATGCACATCGGACCGAACTGATTGGTCAGCGCCTGGGTTGAGATGATCGCCAGGGAGAAGATCATCTGCGTCACGCCGGACGGCAGTCCGAGGCGGAAGAGCTCCCCGACGTATTTGCGTTCCAGCCTGAGATAGCGGAAGGCGAGGTCGAAGCAGTCCGTTTTGCGGTTGAGCTTCAGCAGTGCGAGGAACGCGGAGATCCACTGCGCGATGACGGTCGCCAGCGCGACTCCAGCGACGCCCATGCCGAGCGAGGCGACGAAATAAAGATCGAGGACGATATTAAGGGTGGTCGCGATTACTAGGTAGAGAAGCGCGGATACGGAGTCCCCGAGGCCGCGGAGCACGCCGCCAAGGATGTTATAGTAGAGGCAGCCTGCGCCGCCGATAAAGAGAATTGCCAGATAAGACTGACACCAGTCGATGACCTCCGCCGGCGTATTCAGAAACCGGAGGAGCGGCATGGTGATCAGCGGCGCGATCGCCATCATGACCAGCGCCGAGAGGAAGGTCAGCGTGATGCAGCAGCCGATCGCTTTGGAGAGGTCCTCCCGCCGCCGGGCGCCAAAATACTGGGACACCATGATCCCCGCGCCGACCGAGATTCCGATGAAGAGCACCAGAAGCAGATTGACGACCGGACCGGCGCTCCCGACGGCCGCCAGCGCGTTGTCTCCGACGAACTTCCCGACGACGATGCTGTCGACGGTGTTATATAATTGCTGGAATATGTTCCCGATCAGAAGCGGGATCATGAAGCGGACGATCTGCCGGACCGGGTCGCCAACGGTCAGGTCCACTGGTTTGAACAAGTCCATAGAATAGAATACCCTTTCTATAAGTATCGATATTGTACCATAATTCATACAACGAATACACGATTCGTTCCTTACTTTTTTCTTGCAGTGTGGAATATTCTGTGTTATTATAATTGAGCGTTCAGAAAAGGGACGCTTTTAGCCGCATAATATGATTCATATTATTAGACGTGGAGGATTGACCGAGCGGCTAAGGAGCCTGATTGGAAATCAGGTAAGGTGTAACAGCCCCGTGGGTTCGAGTCCCATGTCCTCCGCCACAGAGCCCTGTAATTGCAATAGTTACGGGGCTTTTTCGTGCGTGGGGATTTTGGGTACAATTGGGTACAGTTTATACTGCACTAGGGATAGGAAGCTGAACGCGGGCATTTTCAAGCTGTCTGGCCCTTTCTTCCCGTTCAGACCTGTCAAAACAGTAATTGTTCAGAGTTGTTTTTGCATCCTTGTGACCGACGTATTTCTGAATGGTCTTGATATTCACCTGAGCGTCTATAAGAGAAGAAATAAAGGTCCTTCTACCTGCATAAGGCGTATTCTGGGGAATACCGATCTTTTTACAGAGACCAGGAAATGTCTTGCGAAGCCGGTCATAAAAGCTTTTGAACTGATCGTTCATCATGAAAATGTAAACTGGATCCTCTATACCGGCTTCTTCCTGCCTCTTCCTTGCAAGCGCGATCAAATTTTGAGCGAGGCTGGTCAGGAGTATGCGGCGGAAGCCATGTCCGGCCTTTGTGCGGTTCTCTATGATCCGATCCGCTTTGTCAGAATAGTACCGCCTGATAACGATCTCATCTCCATTAACATCTTCATATCTGAGGGCAATCATTTCACTCGGTCTCAAACCTAGCTGAAAGAGCATGATGATCCCAAGCGGCAGAAGCTGATGAATCGGATAGTAACTGCTCTCAAACCGTTCCAGACATTCTTTGTAGAGCGCGAGTTCCTTATCCGGAGACAGGACTTTATTCTCATCCGCTTTCAATTCAGGCTGACGGAAGACGTTGCGGTTGGTGATCTTGAGCATAGGGTAGGGGTTTTTGGAAATGATTTCTTCCATGGCTGCATATTCAAACATCTGCTTCATCCAGGTCGAAACATTTCCGTATTCCTTTTGCGTCATATCATGCTCGGCAATCAGGCCGTACGCCCATTCCTGAAGCATCTTCAGACGGATCGATCTGATAGGAACCGTGATGATTGCCGTACCTTCATAATAGTTCTTCCAGATGGACATGTTTCTGACGACTGTAGATTCGCTCCACGTCGTACGTCTCTTATACTCAAGAAATTCTGGAAAGATGCTGACAAGGGTAGGCTCTTTAACCTTTTCAACGTTCTCAAGATGCCATAGGAACACCTTTTCAAGCAATTCGTCTTCCGTATTTGCTTTGATCGTGTATCTGCCTTCACTTCGGCTTTTGTCTTTTAGGCGGATATAGTATCGCTTGTCTTTTCCGTCCAGCCTTTTGATATGGTCTCTGTAATTGTCAAGGATCTTGGCTTTGCGTGCTTTTCTCATGTATTCTCTCACGCCGTCCAAGTCAATAGTACCATCCGTATTGCGATGTTGCAAACATAGAGTAAGATTATTGGCTAGATATTTCAGGACATCCTCATCAGAAGGTGTCAGAGTATGATACTGTAAAGTTGGATTCGCCATATCCCGGCACCTCCTTTCTGCAGAGTTTTGTTCGAATCCGTTGTTTCGGTCACGGCTTTTTCGGCGGCGTTTTCGACCGCTGTCCCACGGATATCCTGAGCGTTTCGATCAGAATCACACCGAGTTTTCGCACCAGATCGATGCAGAAGCTGCGGAGCTCCGCGTCAGACCCGGACCGTACAACGTTTTCCAGATCGTGGATCAACGGCCTCAACCGAAGCAAACTTTCCTCCAATTCCCTGGAAGGCATCTCCCGCGGTTCCTTCTTCATGGCGAGTTGACGGAGATATTCCGAGGTCGAGAGCCGGCATTTTGCAGCGTTCTTTTCGATCCGGTCCTTTTCTTCCGGGGTCACCCGGATGTTTATTCCGAGTTTGCGTTTTCTGTTTGACATTTGATCTCCTTGCTTCTTCCATGGCCGGGGGTTTGGGGGCTTGCCACCAGGAACGTATTTGGGCGGAGGTGCACAAATGCTCTGCTTGTTGAATCTTTCAACAAGCGTATGCGTCACCACAGGTGCACAAATACAGTGCTTGTTAAAGTCGGCGGCCGCCCTCTTGGCAATACCATCGGATGCCCTTTGGCAATACCTGTGGCAATACACGAACGCCGGTCTTTCTCGATGCATCCGGTACATGCTCCTCCCATGCTCCTGTCCCGTTGTGACGGTTGTGACGGTCATGACGGTCAGATACATATATATGTTTGACCGTCACTACCGTCATTGACCGTCATTCGGGTGGTTCTGCCTGTCGACCGTCAGCGTGATCCGACGGATGCCGGCTTCTTTCCGGAAGTCCGCCCTGATCCCCGCAGGAGCAAAGACCTGTTCCCGATGACGGACGATCATCCGCATCAGGCGGTTCGTCGCGACAGAGCTGTCATCAATCGCTTTGAGTAGTCCGGTCGCGTTCCCGCTCCAGCTGCCGTTGGCAAGGACAAAGTCCCGGATCATATACATCGTCTCCGGGATCTGCTCCCTGACCATCGCGACCGCGTCCTGCTCTTCGAGGAGCGTCCACCGCGGATAGTCGAAGTCAAGAAGCAGCTTCTTCTCTGGGACGTCGCGGCCCCTGACGTACAGTTCCGCCGTCCGCGATCCCGCCGGATACTTCAGGACCATGTTCGTGTCGCTGGCGCCGCTGATCGCGGCGGACCCGGACAGTTCGTTGAACGGGTCGTTCGGGTCCGGCATCTTCCGGAGATGGTGGACGAGGATGACAGCCTTGTTGTTCCGATCCGCGATGGCTTTGAGTGTCGCGAGTTCCGCGTAGTCTTTCGCGTAGACACCCTTCCCGACACCGGTGTCCGCCTCCCGGATCTTCTGGAACGTATCGAAGATGATGAGTCCGACGTCCGGGTACTTCCTAAGGATCTCGTACAGGTGCTTCGTGAATTCTTCGCCGAGGCGGTAGCATTCGGTACTGAGGTACAGATTGTCCGGCGGGTCGTCCGTCAGTTCGACGAGCCGGTCCCGCATTCTCGCCATCGAGTCCTCGAGGCAGAAGTACAGTACCCCTGTCTGCTCAACAGGCTTACCGAGGAACGGTTCTCCCTTGCTGACCGAAAGGGCGAGGTCGAGCATCATCCAGCTCTTTCCGATCTTGGTGCCCCCGCCGAGGACGGTGAGCCCCTTCGGGATCAGCCCCGGGACGATCTCCCGCCTCTGTGGGAACGTCCGGTAATAGATTTCTTCCGCAGTTTCTGTTTTGATTGGTCCGATCATTTTGTTATTCCTTTCATTGGTTTTGAAAAAGTCCCCTCATCCTATAGGCAGCGGGAGACCCTTGAAATTTCACCTATTGTGCGATGTTTTTCAAAAATACAGGATCTACCTGGATTTTCATCCGGCAAGGGGGTGAAAGTGACGATACCCCTCCATAGATATAGGCACTGGGAGACCCCTGAAATTTCACCTATCACACTATGTTTTTTAAAAAGTATGATGCTCTCATAGGACGAACAGA
>JAFRGD010000029.1 GCA_017433975.1 Mogibacterium sp.
ATATCGGTCTGCGGCCGCCAAACAATGTGGTATAATTTCAGTATGAACAGGATCACGAAAGGGGACAAGTTAATACAGAAGCTCGAAGACGCGGGATACGAGGCGTATTACGTGGGTGGCTGCGTGCGCGACTTGCTCATGAGCGAGGTCAGACGCGAGGAGGCAGCAGAAGCGGTTGCTGGCGATATCGACATCACCACCAGTGCCACGCCGGAGGAAATGCTGCAGGTGTTCAAAGGCGACCGCGTGATCGAGACGGGCATCCAGCATGGGACGATCACGGTGCTTGCGGACGATGAGGCGGACAGCGAGGAAAGAATCCCGATCGAAATCACGACCTTCCGGACGGACGGGACCTACTCGGACAACCGCCACCCGGACAGCGTAGAGTTCGTAAGGAATCTGAAAGAGGATCTGCAGCGCAGGGATTTCACCATCAACGCCATCGCCATGGACCGGCACGGGAACATCCAGGACCCGTTCGGCGGACTGGACGATATCCGCAGGCGGATCATCCGGACCGTCGGCGATCCGGATCAGCGGTTCCACGAGGACGCGCTGCGCATCATGCGGGCCATGCGGTTCGCGGCCGTGCTGGACAGTGGCGTACCAGACGGTTCTTTCAGCATCGATCCGGCGACCGAGAAAGCGATGTTCCGGAACCGGGAACTGCTGCGTAACGTTTCGGCGGAGCGGCTGTTCATAGAGCTCAAAAAACTGATCACCGGGCCGTTTGCGGGCATCGTAATTAGGCGATACGTCGACGTGCTGGGCGTCGTGATTCCTGAGCTTTTGTCGATGAAAGGGTTCGATCAGAAGAACCCGTACCATAAATACGACATCCTCGAGCACTGTATCCGCGCGATGGAAGCGGTGCAGCCACCGAACGAATATATGAAGCTGACGGCGCTTTTGCATGACGTCGGAAAACCGGATATGTTTTATGTTGACGAGAACGGCATCGGGCACATGTACGGGCATGCCGAAAGAGGGGAAATCCTCATTCGCGAGATCATGCAAAGGCTCAAGGCGGACCGGTTCATGACGGACCGCGTCGCGATGCTGGTGAAGCACCACGATCTGGTATTCCAGAACGATGAGAAGCTCATCAAACGGTGGATGAACCGGTACGGGGCGGAGCTTCTGCTGGAGATCCTCCACATCAAGCGGGCGGACAACATTGCCAGCGGCAACATGAGCCGCGAGCTGGCGGAGAAGTACGACCAGGTCGAGGCGGCGATCCACCGCATTCTCGAGGAACATGCCTGTTTCAGCATCCGTGATCTGGCGGTCAACGGCAACGACGTGCTGGCCGCGGCAAAGGAAGGTGCCGCGGACAAACAAAAAGGACCTTGGGTCGGGGAAGTCCTCGATCAGGTCCTTGAAGAAGTCATGGATGGAACGCTGCCGAACGAACGGGAAGCACTGCTCGCCCGGATCTGGCAAATCGTTTGCTGATTCTCAAATACTATAACCTTCTATAACCCGGCTTTCAGAAGCTCGATGAACTGGCGTGCCGTTCGCGGGCTTCTTCCATTTCTGCGGATGGCGTGGGCCTCCGCCCGGCGGAACAGTTCCGCCTCCGTGAGCGCGCCAGGAACCGAAGCGACGGTATCGTCTTCGACGACCAGGATGCCGTATTCATCCGCCAGCGCGCGGACGATAGCCAGGTATTCTTCTTTGTTCGGTTTCTGGAAAGTGATGGTCAGTCCGAAGCGCGCTGCCAGACTCATGGTCTCTTGCAGGGTATCGTTCAAATGCAGGTCATCGTCGACTCCGCTGGCGGCCATGCGGTCGCTGGCGTTTTCTTTGACCAGATGTCGCCGGTTGCTGGTGGCATAGATGACCGTGTTGCCGGCGCAGCCGGAAATGCTTCCCTGCAGAGTCGCCTTGAGCGCCGAGAAATTATCGTCGTTCCCGGCGAAACTCAGATCGTCGATGAACAGAATGAACTTCAACGGAT
>JAFRGD010000030.1 GCA_017433975.1 Mogibacterium sp.
CATTTTTTGAGTTCATCTTCCTTATTCTTTATCCTATCCCAATCTTCAGAATCATGAGCATCATCTTTATTAGTGATATTGACTGCATTATTTTGTTTCTTGTTCTTTTTCTTTGGTTCCTTGTCGTCTTCTCTTAATGGATAGATCTTTTGAACGTGTCTTAAGCTTAAAGTTGCCATCGTCGTGTCTCCTGTTAATACTTTTATTTACGCGGCGAAGCTACGCTCTCGCCGTCAACGTACGTAAATGGGATTTTTTCGTGGACTGCCGCGCCGCCGTAACTGATTCTCAGCAGCAGATCGTCCACGCTCTTGCGGGCAAGCATCGCGCTGTCCTGCCGGATGGTGGAAAGCCTCGGAATGGTGAACCGCACGTATTCGGCGCCGTCGAAGCCAACCACGGAGATGTCCTCCGGAACGCTCATGCCCATGTCCTTGAAGGCCCGCATCGCACCGATCGCAATCGCATCATTCATGCAGAAGATTCCGGTCAGGTCCGGCGATTTCTGCAGGAGTTTCCTGGCCGCGTCATACCCGCCCCTGGTTGAATAAGCGCATGCCTCGTAATCACGATCGAGGTCAAAGGCGATGCCGCGTCTGTTGAGTTCCTGAACAGCGCCGTCGATCCGCGGCTTGCTGAAGGACTCCTTGAGCTCTCCATGAACTCCGGAGCGGCCTCCCAGGATGCCGATCCTGCGATGCCCCCGCGAATACAGTTCTCCGACGGCACGGGCCGCGCCACTCTCATCATCCGTTGAGAAACTCGAAAGGAGATCAAAGCCCAGGCTCTCCGCGTCGACGGTTACGAGGACGCTCGGAACGGGGATGCGGGAAAATTTCTCCCGGAAGTTCTCCGGATTGCCGCCCAGGAAGATCAGCCCCTTTGGTTTCATGTTCTGCCCGAGCTGGACAGTCGCCTCGATCTCGTCATCGGTCTCGCCGATGAACAGGACGTTCAGCATCTCCCGGTGCTCCCGCATGCGGATCTGGATCTCCGCGAGGATGGACTGCAGGAATAAACTGGTATTGCCCCGTACGATCACGGAAATATCCGGCGACAGGGTCTGTTTGAGCATCTTGGCGTTGGAATTCGGTTGATAATTATACTCGCTGATGATCTTATTTATTTTTTCTCTTGCTTCTTCGCTGACATCCGTCCGGTTGTTCAGCACCCGCGATACGGTGCCGGTGCTGTACCCGGACATCCGCGCGATATCTTTAATTGTGATCATTATTCGCCTTGCGGCTGCAAGCCGTAGCTGTAATAGATAACGCCAGTGTTCTCGTAATCGTTATCGGTAACGTTGTCGTGACCGATGCCGTGACCGTTGCCGTTAACGTTTCCAAATTTGATTTTATTATAGCCGCCGCGCGAGCGTTGTCAATCGTCTTTTATGTTTTTTTGATGTCTTTCGTCGCATCCGCCAATGGAAAAATCCGCAACCCGTGTGGTGGGGGTGCGGATTTCTTTTCTTCAAAGCGACAATCGATTAATTGAACTTATCATAGTTGCCTTCGACAACCTTGAGCAACATGTAAACCGCTTCCGTGTAAGGCACATCGATACCCTTCGCCTTGGCCTTCGCAACGATCTGTCCGTTGATAAAATCGATTTCTGTCCTTCTCTTTCTCTGTACGTCCTGCGAAGAGAGCCAGCTTCATGCATCTTGAGCTCGATGTCAAGAGCGAACAGTCACTGATCATCAATGGCGAAGCGCCGGACAACTTCGTTCAGTTCGCAGACCTCTAAGCAACAAAAAAAACCTCATAGTAGTCCAATCTCCTTATAAAAAGCCATGAAGTCAATTGACTTCATGGCTTTTGTTTTGTCGTCATTGCTGCGGATGCGGGCTTATATGATGGATCTGAACGTGTCGACCATCCGGTCGAGGTCGGACCGGCGTTCCAGCTCGGTGCGGAGCTCGATCGCCTGGCTAACGTTGTCCGTAATCATTCCGTCGACCTGGGTGCACAGGAAGTGCTGCTGCGAGCCCTTCTCGTTGGCCGTCCACACCAGGACCTTCTTGTCCTCTGCGTGAATCGCGTCGATCGCGTCCGCCGTAGCGGACTCCTCCTCGAGACCGATGTAGTCGCAGTTCAGCGCCGCGGTCTTACCGAAGGACACGAACGTCAGAAAGCCCGTCTGCATCTCGGGATAGGTGGTTTCAATGTAGTCAATCAGGTCGTACTGGAGGGAGATCAGGACGCACTCGTCTTCCATTTGATACTGCTTGATCATCGCCACGGCGTCGTCGGCCATCTGCCGGTCGGCGGTGTTTCCCTTCAGTTCAACGAAGAGCACCAGCCGGCCCCGGCTCGCGGTGAGCATCTCTTCGAAAGTCGGCACCGGCTCCCCGTCGATGGACAGCTGCTTGACTTCCTGCAAGGTCATCTCTTCCGGCTTCCGGTCGACGCCGGCGACGCGTTGAAAAGTACTGTCGTGGTTCACCACGTAATATCCGTCGCTGGTCCGCTGGATGTCGATTTCGCTTCCGTACGCGCCGAGATGCCAGGCGGTGTCGAGGCCGGACAGCGTGTTCTCGCGGCCCTCGTTTCCGCCGGCGCGGTGGGCGATGATTTTGACGTCGGAGCCGAGCGGGAAGAACCGGTCGAAGTGGTTATACATGATGACGTCGATTGCGACAAGGGCGATCAGCAGCAAGGCGACGGCCGTCTTCCAGCGAAGCGGTTTGTCCCGCGTGACCTCGTGAAAGTCCGCTTCGGATCCCTGCTTATAGGAATAGAACAGCTGCGTCATTTTGAGGAGGTAGACCGGTAACCCGAACAGGGCCGCTAGGGTGGAGACCACGGCACCAGCGGTGACAAAGAAGATGGTCAGCGCGCGGCTCACCGGACCGGCCGGGAGCAGAGCGATCAGCTTGAGCGGAAGAAGGAGGCAAAGGAGGACGATTGCTGCGAGCGACGCGACAATCAGGAGGATGAAGACAACGTTCTGTTTCACGTAGTCCTTCCAGTTTGCGCGGATGAAGCGGCGCGACTGGGCGCCCGCTTCTTTGACCGAAAGACCGTCGATTACAACCCCGTGCAGGATGAAGAGGTTTGCGATTCCCACGACCAGGAGGAGGAGAACCGCGGCGCCCGCAAGCGCGGAGTACAGGGTTGAGTCCTGAATAAACGACGTGATGAACGTCGGAATGTATAAACCCTCGGTTGCGGTGATCGAGAGCCCGAGGCCCAGGATCGGCGCGACGAGAGCGATGTACAGTACGACCAGAAACCCCCGCAGGCCGATGAACTTCCGGATGGAGGAGAAGCCTTCATCCAGTGTGCTCTTGAGGGAGGCTTTCTGCCCTAGAAAGAGGTTCCGGCACAGGACGACCTTGGCGTTGAGGTCAAAGGCCACATAAATGAACAGCGAAACCAGCCCCAGGAGTAGGATGAGAATTCCCTGCCAGGTCGTGAACAGGAATTGCCAGTCGCCCGAGGTCACGGCGACCCTGCCGCTGCTTTTCAGCAGGGCCTGAAAAATCCTGCCGAGCAGAAACAGCCAGACGGCGATGACGATCTTGGTGACGATCTGGTATTGGAAGATGTCCGGCAGCGCCTGGACAAACGGTTTCAGCTTTTTCCCGATTTGTGACTCTTTTTTCATATCCGTGATCAATCGCGCAACTATGATAAACAGCTTGTAATTCGCAAAAATTATATCTAAAATGTCCGAAGACTGTCAACCGGATCCAGGCGTTCCCGGGCGGATGCATATATATGGTTGTTGAAAAACAAGGCTTTTGGTATACTATTATAAAGTGACGAATTTTCAAAGAGGGTCGGACTCCATGGCTGATAACACAAAAAAACAAAACAGCATTCTTCGCCAGGTTGCGGTGCTCTTTACCGTCGGCGTCATCCTGATCGGGTTGTTGACGTCGTTGGTGCAGTTGTTTTTCTCATACCGGAACGTCAAGAGCGAGTTGGCGGAACGCGCGGAGGCAACGGCGAAGGCGACCGAACGGTATCTCCGGAGTTATCCGGCATATGAGTGGCTGATTCGGTATTGGTACGAACACCGCGACGAGCTCGACGTCGACTACGACGTGAGTTATACCGCGGAGACCGAGAACGCGGCAAAATACCAGCTGCTGCTGAGCCGCCATCCGGACTTTCAGGGGGACTACGCCGATGTGCCGGCGGTCGAGGCGCTGCCGGAGGAGGACCAGAAGCTCTACGCGGAGGTCGTCTATTCCTGGCTGATCACCCATATCGACGGGGTCGCGGAGGATTATAATCTGGATTATCTCTTCGGCATCATTACGGACGAGCCGTACGATAACCGGATGTTCTTTTTCATCGCATCCAAATACACGACGGAGCGGGCGGACGAGGTCGAATACGGCAAGCTCTATCCGATCGGAAGCACTTTCGGGGCGACGGCTGCCCAGCAGGAAGCCCTGCGGCGCGCCGTCGCGGGCGAGCCGCAGATCGCGTTAAACCGCAACGGTCAATATGTAGATTACTATTATCACCTCGGATCGTTCGACGGTCACGAGCTGCTGATCGGCGTGACGCGCGACGTCGCGTCGATCCGAAAGGACGCCATTCACCAGATTGTGGAGCGGAGCCTGCTGGCGGTAACCTTCCTGATTATACTTGCGGTGGTGTGCCTGCTGATGATCCTGCGCGTCGTGCTGCGGCCGCTCAAGCAAGTCGGGGAAAGCATCCGACTATACAAGAATACCAAGGACAGCGAAACCGTCCTCGAGAATCTTTCCAAGATAAAGTCGCGGAACGAAATCGCGGAGCTTTCCCATGACGTGGCGGACCTCGCGAGAGAGATTGATGATTACACGGAGCGAATCGGGCAGATTACGATGGAGCGGGAGCGGACTGAGGTCGAGATGTCCCTTGCGAACCGCATTCAGACCGCGATGCTGCCGAAGGACTTCCCGCCGTACCCGGACAGAACGGAGTTTGACATCTACGCGTCGATGGAGCCGGCACGGGAGGTCGGCGGTGATTTCTATGATTATTTCTTTGTTGACGACAATCACCTGACGCTGGTCATCGCGGATGTTTCTGGTAAGGGCGTCCCTGCGGCCCTATTCATGATGGCGTCCAAAATCACGCTGTCGCATTACATAAAGATGGGGAAGACGCCGGCGCAGGTCCTCGCGGACATGAACGCAGCTATCGTCGAGAAGAACCCGGCGGAGATGTTCATCACGATCTGGCTGGGCATTTTGGACCTGACCACCGGCAAGCTAACAGCCTCCAACGCCGGGCATGAATACCCGATGCTGATGGAGGCCGGTGGGAACTATGAATTGATCAAAGATAAGCACGGGTTCGTGGTCGGCAGCATGGCGGGCGTCAAATACAGTGACTACGAGCTCACGCTGAAGCCAGGTTCCAAACTGTTCGTGTATACGGACGGGCTGCCGGAGGCGACGGACGCCAATGGCGAGATGTTCGGGACCGGCCGCGTCCTCGGCGCGTTGAACGCGGACCGTGAGGCTGCGCCAAAACAGACGCTCGAGAACGTGGCCTGTGCGGTAAACGACTTCGTAAAGGACGCCGAGCAGTTCGACGACCTGACGATGATGTGCGTGATTTATAACGGTCCGGCGGAGCGGTAAGCCGCCGCCGCAAACCATTGGTCAGTGTTAATCCATCGCGCCGCGGCAGAACGCGATCAGGGACTGTTTGATGGCGTCCCGGCAGGTGTTCATGCCGTGGTCCGTATCAAACGATAAATATTGGAGCTTTCCTTTGCCTTGCGCCTCGATCTGCGAACGAAGCAGACCGAGGTTTTCTGCTTCCGGAAGGAGGAAGTCGCGGGCGCCGGCGATCAGCAGGACGTCCTTGTCCGCCATTCGTACCCCGTATGTGCAAAGGTCGAACCGGCTCGCGTCCTCGGCGGCCTCCCGTTTCATGACGTCCCAGTTGAAGCCGTTCAGCCATTCGCCGAACTCCACACTGTATAACTGCTCGGAATCCACCTCGACCGCCGGGTCGGTCAGCGCCGCGCGGTAGTGTGCCGCGATGTTGGCCGGCATGATGACCACACCGCCTTTGATTTCCGGGCGGCTTGCGATTGCGTAGCTGGCGACCAGCCCGCCCAGGCTATGGCCGATAACGAACACGTTGTCCGTGTTGAACCAGCTGTTCGCGTTGGCGGCGACGTAGTCGATGACGGAGTCCGCGTCTTCCAGGCAGTGGCCCACGGAGAAGGTCCCGTCCGCGCCCCAGCTGCCGCTGTAGTGGAAGCAGACCACGGCGAAGCCGGCTTCGCGGAGCGCGTGCGCGTAATCGATCATTTTTTCGATGCCTGGCAGGCCGTGACACACGATGACGACCGGAGCAGGGCCGCCGGCCGGCAGATAAACGGTGGAAAACAACCGTCCGCGGTTGCCCGGAATGAATACTCCCTCGGTCTGCGGATATTGTCTGGTATTACTCATCTGATTCCTCCTTATCGATTCCCGCGCGATACATTCTCTTTTTCATCATTATGCGCCTTTCCTGGCGAAGAATCAATGCGACCAGATAGGCTGGGAAGGCTCGTTTATAAAAAAGGAAATTGCACACGATTATGCAATAAAGGACTTTATTATAGTAGTGCAATAAACTATAATGAATGCAATAAATCGACAAATCGATTTCAAATTTGGTCTAGGAACGTTATGAACCAAGGAGGAGAAATGGATACGAACACGATTGAGAAGCTGAAGAGCTACAAGGAGATGCTCGACGGCGGGATCATTACAGAAGATGAGTTCAACCAGCTGAAGAAACAGCTGCTGGACAACGTCGGTGTTGTAAGCACACCTGTGCAAGTGCCGCAGTCGATGGACGACGAGAAGACCGAGGGGATTCTCGTTCCGCCGGAGCCCGTCGTGGAGGAGCCGGTTCGCGCGTTCGAGCCGGAGCCAGTGCCGGTGCCGCAGGACCAGCCGCAGGGGTATGTTGCTCAGCCGCAACCGGAACCGCAGCCGCAACCTGAGCTGCAGCCGCAGGGACAGGCGTATACCGCAGCGTTCCAGGCGGACGAAGCAAAGAGCGGCGGCGTCCTGAGCAAGCTGACAAAAGGCGCCAAGATCGGCATCGTGGCAGGTCTCGTGGCCATCGTTCTTCTCATCGTTTTGCTCGGCAAGGGCAGCCTTTCCAAGGAGGAGTCCGCGGTCATCGGCAAATGGAACTGCTCGGGCGTTTACCTTCAGGGCTCTGCGTATTCTGCGGATAGTCTGGGGCTTACGGACGACTTCATTTCCTTCGAAAAGAACGGCAAGTTCACCATGAACATCGGCAGTAACGATCATTCCGGAACGTGGGAGTATTCCGAGACGAGAGCGACGGGCGGTGTGGATTACTATTTCTATCCGTTGACGCTCAGCTCCGGCGAGAAATGGCTGGCTTTATATAATACGGAGCAGCAGAGCGTCATACTCTGCGTGCAGTCCAGTATCGACCCGGACAATTTCATTTTGTATAAGAAGTAACGGAAGCAGGTCATTCAAAAGCGGCCTCCAGGGCGGAGGCCGCTTTTTTATATTGAATGATGTACCAGGTTTGAACCGAATCAATTGTAGAACACTTTAATATATTCGTATACCTTTTCGGCCCACTCCCAGATGTCTTTGCAGTCGTTCGGAATGAAATGGACTTTGGACTTCAGCTGCTCCGGGACATGCGGTTCCAGCGTCGCCCGGAATTCCTCCGGCGCTACGATCGCGTGCACCCATTCGCTCAGGACGACTTCATCCTTCACTTTCAGCGGCAGCACGCCTTCGAACGTCGCGCCCGGATGCTCGATCAGCTCATCATAGCGGAAAAAGAAACGGATACCCGGTCGGAACCCGACCGTCAGGTCCGTTTCGTCAGGCGCGCGTCCGAGGAGGCGCTCCATCACGAGCCGGTCCCCCGCCTGGCAGTTGCCCCACGCGAACATGATGTAGTCGAAGTAGTCCTCCGGGTCGTTCGCGGCGTTCCGGTCTTCCTTCTGCAGGTCGGCCGCGCTCATCCCCCGCGCCTGCACCGGCGAGAGCAGGCTGCCGCAGTCCAGGATCTTGACCGCGTTCTCGACCGATGTGGTGTGGCAGACAAAGTCCGTCATGCAGCCTTTATATTGCGGGCAGGCGGTGCACTCCCGAATCGTCTCGGGCGGCGAAACGCGCATACCCCCTTCGTAAGGAATCTTGTACAACTCAATCAGATCGAGGATATCCGGTTCCGCCTCGATCTCGCATTCCCGCCCGTTCTCTTCCTCGTATTTCATGAAGTCGAGGACCGTCTGCATCTCCCAGCGCGTGATGTTGGGATAGTCGGACAGTTTCTTGTAAAAAACGCCGTCCCAGCACTCGCTGATTTCAAAGTCGCCGATTTTGATGAGCATCTGGCACCTCCGATCAACGATGCACCATTTTCGTTAGCTTTTATATTATACCATCTTCGAAAGCCATACGGTTAAAAATACGTAAAAACTAGCATTGTCAACAATTTCACGTTTTCTTTTTGTTTTTGTTTTGGTATAATATACGCGATTTGTAAAATGTTATCTATGGAGGGGACCATGGACCATAAATGTAATCTGCCGTTCGAGTTCGCCCTGCCGACCAGGATCGTGTACGGACCGGAATCGGTCAAGAGCCTGCCGGACGAGGTGCGGAGGATCAACGGCAAGAAACCGCTCATCGTGACGGACCCGGGAATCCGCAAGGCGGGAATCGATAAGATCATTACCAAGATGCTGGACAACGCCGGCATCAGTTATAAATTGTTTTACAAGGTGGAAGCAAACCCGAAGGACGTGAACGTCGAAGCGGGGGCGCGCATCGCGCGGCTGGCCGGTACGGACTGCCTGATCGCGGTCGGCGGCGGCAGCCCGATCGACTGCGCCAAGGCGATCGGCGTGCTGCTCGCGCACGACGCGGAGTTCATCAAGCCGTACGAGGGCAAAACCGCGGCGACGCTGCCGAACCCGCCGCTCATCACCATTCCGACGACGTCCGGTACCGGGAGCGAGCTGACGTTTTCGGCGGTCATCACGGACACGGCCAACCACTATAAGATGACGATCAAGAGCCCGTACACCGCTGCGACGACGGCGATCTGCGACCCGCTGCTCACGCTGTCGGTGCCGGCGGGCGTTACGGCGGCGACCGGCGTGGACGCGCTGACGCACTCGATCGAGGGCTTCACCGCCAACAATTCCGAGCCGATCGGAGACGCGATGGCGCTTTACTCGATCGAGCTGATTTCGAAGTATCTGGTGCGTGCGTACCGCGACGGGTCGGACATCGAGGCGCGGAGCAGCATGCTCATGGCGAGCATGCTCGGCGGCATTTCGTTCAGCCACTCGGACGTGGCGAGCGTGCATTGTATCGCGGAGGCGCTCGGCAGCATGTACGATCTGCCGCACGGAACCTGCAACGCGATCTTCCTTCCGTACATCATGGAGTACAACATGGATTATTGCGTGGACCGCTACGCGAGAGTGGCGACCGCGATGGGACTTTCGTGGGATACGCCGGAGGAGGGCGCAAAGAAAGCTGTGGAGTTTGTCAAGCAGCTCACGCGGGACGTGGAGCTCCCGACGTTCGCTTCGCTCAATCCGGACCCGGCGGACTTCCACAAGCTTGCGGTGATGTCGTTCAAAAACGGCTCCAACGGCGACAATCCTCGGCCGATGACGGTCGAGGACTACGAAGCGGTTCTGAATATCGTTTATAAACAGGAGAGCTAGCCGGTGACAGATACCGGAGGGTCAACGGAGGCCGGACAGGTCTTTGACGACCTCGCCGGCGAGGATCAGACCGGCGACCGACGGAACAAAAGCGATCGAACCCGGCGCTGCCTTGGGATTTCCCGGGGCGGCGCCGTTTTGATTTGGCGCGGCGGAGTCCGGGCCGGCAGCGGCTGGCTGAGGCGGGATCGGTTCCTCGCGGGAGTAGACGACCTTGAGGGCTTCGATGCCGCGCTTGCGGCACTCGCGGCGCATGACCTTGGCGAGCGGACAGACGGACGTCTCGTAGATGTCCGCGACGCGGAAGGCCGTCGGGTCGAGCTTGTTGCCGGCGCCCATGGAGCAGATGATCGGGACGCCGGCGTCGCGGGCGCGCTCGATCAGGGCGAGCTTGCCGGAGACGGTGTCGATTGCATCGACGACGTAGTCGTATTGGGTGAAGTCGAACCGGTCTGCGGTCTCCGGCAGGTAGAAGATCTGGTAGGTGGTGACCCGGCAGTTCGGATTGATATCCAGAACGCGTTCCCGGGCGACGTCGACCTTCGGGCGGCCGACGGTCGAGGTGAGGGCCACGAGCTGGCGGTTGATGTTGGTGACGTCGACGACGTCTTTGTCGATCAGGTCGAGCGCGCCGACGCCGGAGCGGGCGAGGGCTTCGACGACATAACTGCCGACACCGCCCACGCCAAACACAGCCACGCGGGCCTGCGCGAGGCGGCCGACGGCGTCGCTGCCGATCATTAATTCTGTTCTCGCGAATCGGTTTTCCATGGTTCCCATTATACCAAAAAGAGGCTCCGGATTGGAACCTCTTTTAAAATCCGACACTTCGGCTGTGTTGTCGGATTTCAGAACGACCGGCGGTGTATGTCGGTTGTCGAATAAATCTTTTGAAGCTATGATTTTCGTAGGAAAGTTCCGTCCCATTCGTATTTTGAGAGCATTTTAAGGAGGCAAACCATGCAAATCAAAGATTCTGTCATCTGGATCACCGGAGGAACCTCCGGCATCGGAAAAGGCATTGCTGAACTGATGGTTGAGAAGGGCGCGAAAGTTGTCATTTCCGGCCGTAATGAAGAAAAAGGCGCTGAGATCTGCGAAGCGCTTGGCAAGAACTGCGTGTTTATCAAGTGCGATGTAACTGACTTTGAGCAGATCAAAGCGGCTGCGCAGGCGGTCGTCGATCGCTGGGGCCGCATGGACGTGGTGTGCAGCTTTGCCGGCGCGCCGTCGGTCTATCCGCTGTTTGGACCGGACGGAGAGCTGAATCCGAACGACGGCTTCCGCAAGGACATCAACGTCGACCTCATCGGTACGTATGATACGGTCCGCGTCGCGGCTTACCACATCAAGAAAAACGAGCCGAATGAATTCGGTGAGCGCGGCTGCGTCATCCTCTGCTCATCTCTTGCGGCGTTCTCCGGCAGCGGCAATTACCTCTTCGGATACAAGACGGCAAAAGAAGGCGTAAAGGCGCTCAACAGATGCTTCGCGGACGCCTTCGCACCGTTTGGCATCCGTTGCAACGCGGTCATGCCTGGCTTCATCCTCTCCGGCATCACGACCAACCCGGCGACCAACCTCGGCATCGACTCCGCGGGCGACATCCCTGGCCAGCAGTTCCCGACAAAGATCGGCAAGCCGTACAACATCGCCACGACGGTCGCGCACATGATCGAGAACGAGTTCATCAACCGCGCGGACTTCAGCGTCGATGCGGGACACATGAGCAGATACTAGTCGAACCTTCGAGTCAAACAAAAGAGGCGCCGTCCGGCGCCTCTTTTTGACATCTTTATCCAGAGAATATCACTCTGCTTTTGTTTCCGCTTCCGCCTTCTTCTGTCCTTTCTTTGCCAACGCGTCCAGGCCGTAGATGATCGCGGCCATGATCGCGACGCCGACCACATAGGCGATGGTGACCGGGACCACGTTCTCCTTGGTCATGACGCCAGGAACCTGCACGATGATATTGAAAATGACCATGGTAACCGCGTTCGCGATGAATTTGTTCTTCATTACGTCGAGGTTGACCAGGACGATGACGAGCACCAGGAAAATCGCTAGAATTACGCCGGAGCCGAGGGAGCTCGGCAGCAGGACCTGGATGAAACCGAGCAGGATCGCGATGAGCCCGCCGACGGCGCGGATCCAGAAACCGTCTGTTTTGAGCGCGTAGCACTCGGAAGAAACGACGAGCAGAAGGATGAACGGCCACGTCGGCAGCCCGGCGATACCGTAAAGAATAATGATTGCAATGAGTATGACGAGAACGATGATGGAAACCGGCAATGCTTTCAAAAAGGCCTTCATGTTACACCTCACTTTCTGAACCTGGATGGCATACCAACGGAGTTTGCCTGTTGTGTAACACAATCATATCGGCGGATGATTTATTCGACAACCGACATACTTTTGCATAAGTTGAGAAATCCGACACTTCGGCTGAAGTGTCGGATTTCGGTACGATTTCAATCGGTTGTTGGTTGTCGAATAAATCTTTTGAAGCTAAGATTTGAGTAGGGAAATCCCGGCTTGATCAGGCGGTTTCCGCCGTCATTTCAACGGGTCTTCGGAAGGCCGTTCCACTGCTTTGTTGACCGCATGCCCGAAGCCGTTCATGGCGATATCGTCGATGATGGCTGCCAGCTGTTCCGGCGGTAGCTTCATCCCTTCCTGCATCCACAGCAGGGCGACACGGTGGTGCGCGACGCAATAATACTCTGTAATGTAGTTCAGTTCCAGGCGCTGGTTTTCGCTCAGGTCCTCGTAACGGAGCCCTTTGGATTTGAGGATCGCCTGAATCAGCTGGTGCCAGTTCTCCATCGTATCCTGGAGCATGAACGAAATGAACTCGTCGGACGTCGGAAGGTTGAGGACCCGCTGCCAAAACTCTTTGCGGCGGTACACACTGCCCAGGACCTTGGCTGAAATCTGGGTCAGAAAGGCGGGGTCAATTCTGATTTTGCGCTGAACCGGTTCATTTACTTCCGTATGATAGATCCAGTGAATCAAAGCCTGGATCGAATCGAAGTGATAGTAGAAAGTCGAACGGTTTACACCAACATGGTCGCAGAGCTTTTGTACTGTGATTTTGCGCAGCGGAACGGTTTTCGCGAGTTCTAGATATCCTGCAGCGATCCATTGGCGGGTACGGTCCGGTTTGGTCATGATCGTCACCTGCTTTCCAACGATAGCCCTTTGTTTATTTATTAACTATCTAATTTTATCACTTCACTTTTCACTCTGTCAATTATGCCACAAAGGCATTAAAAAAAATAAAAAACGTTCGTTATTGTTATTTGTTCGTATGAACCCGAAAGGAGGATTCAAGATGTTTGAAGGCTATAAGGTAGTCATTACCGGAGCGACATCCGGAATGGGGCTGGCCGCAGCCAAACAGCTGATCGCGGACGGCGCGACTGTCATCGCGATCGGAAGAAACTTCGCCAAGGTCGGCGATCTCGGTGACCGCTACATTCCATGTAAGTGCGAAGTCCGCGATCCTGAGCAGATCGAAGCGGCGGTCAAGTTCATCGACGAGACGTTCGGCGGCGAGCTCGATACGTTCATCAACGCGGCTGGCGCCGGCACAGGCCCTTACGGAGTCACGAACATTACCGCAGAGGCGTTCGACGCAGGCGTGAACATGCTGCTCCGCGCTCCGGTACTGTTCGGAAAAGCTCTCTATCCAATGCTTCTGAAATCGCCTCATAAGAACGGCAGCATCGTCAATATCTGCTCTGCTTCCGGCCACGCGATTTCCGGAGACAACATGATCTACAACATCAGCAAACACGCGCACATCCACCTGACCAAGCAGCAGGCGCAGCAGTTCATCGGCGTCCGCAGCAACTCCGTCAGCCCTGGCTTCATCGACACACCGATCTTTGCCGCTCCTGGAACAGATCTGGGTGAGGAGGCGATCGAGCAGATGTTCGCATTCGTCCGCTCCATCCTTCCAATTCCGCGCATCGGTACGCCGGATGAGGCGGCAGAGGTCATTCTCTTCCTCGCATCGGAAGACGCTATGTATCTGAATGGTGCGGACATTACCGTCGACGGAGGACTGGGAACGGTCGTATCCGGTTAATCGGAAATTCAGCTCTATGCAGTGATTAACGATTATTCAAATGTATAAGGAGGAATATAAAATGTTAACAGGATATAAAGCACTGATCACCGGAGCCACTTCCGGAATCGGTCTCGCGACCACCAAGGAATTCCTGGCGCAGGGCGCGACGGTCATCGGCGTGGGAAGAGACTTTACGAAGGTCGGCGACCTGGGCGATAAGTTTATCCCATGCGTCTGTGACGTAACCAAAGAAGAAGATATCGACAAGGCGGTCGCGCTGGCGGAAGAAAAGTTCGGCAGCCTCGACTCGCTGATCCTGAACGCCGGCGCCGGCATCGCTTCCACACCGGAGACCATCACCGGGGAGATCCTCGACTTCCACTACAACCTGCTGCTCAAGGCGAACGTACTCTTCGTTCAGAAGTGCGTTCCGCTGCTCCGCAAGAGCGAATCCGGCAACCCGAGCATCGGCATGACGGCTTCGGTCGCGGCGTTCATGGTTGACAATACGTTCCCGTACAACCTGATCAAGAGCGCGGTCGCCAGCTTCTCGCGTCAGTGCGCGCAGCAGCTCAAGGGCATCCGCACCAACGCGATCTGCCCTGGCCTGATTCACACGCCGCTGATGCCGGAGGAAGCCTGGGAGGCCCTCGGCACCGAGCAGGCGCTCCAGCAGATCCCGTCCCGCAGAATCGGTACGCCGGACGAGCCTGCCAAACTGTACGCGTTCCTCGCGAGCCCGAGAGCGAGCTACGTCTCCGGCGCGCTGGTCACCATCGACGGCGGCTGGCTCACCACGCACCCGAGATTCGACTACTAAAGGAATCGACGATCGTCAGGAATCAAAAGGTACCCATAAATCAAACCAAACCTTTAGGAGGAAACAATGGAAAAACTATTTGCAAAAGGCAACATCGGCAAGATGCGGCTTAAGAACCGCGTGTACATGACCGCGATGACGACCGGCTTTGCCGGCAAGAACGGCCAGCCGACCGACCAGCTTCTCAGCTACTATGAAGAGCGCGCGAAGGGCGGCGTCGGCCTGATCGTCACCGAAATCTTCAAGGTCAATACGGTTCACGGCAACGCGCTCGGCAACCAGCTGTATGCGCTGGATCCGAACAATCTGCCTGCGCTGGCACAGATGACCGCGAGAATCCACAGATACGGAACCAAGATGGTCGCGCAGCTCCACCACGGCGGCAGCACGAACAATCCGGACCTGAACGGCGGCAGACTCGTCGGCCCGAGCGCGATTCCGAACATTTCGGGTATCGTTCCGGAGGAGCTGACGCTGGAAGAAATCGCTGAACTCAAACAGCAGTTCATCATGTCAGCTGCGATGTGCAAAGCGGCGGACTTCGACGGCGTTCAGCTCCACTGCGCGCACGGTTACCTGCTCTGCGAGTTCCTGTCCGCGAGCGCAAACCAGAGAGACGACCAGTACGGCGGGTCGCTTGAGAACCGCTGCAGACTTCCGATTGAGATCCTGCAGGGCATCAAGGCCGTCTGCGGTCCGGACTTCCCGGTCCTGATCCGCTTCTCCGTTCAGGAGTATGACCCGGGTCACCCGAATTCGATCTCGCTCGAAGAGGGCGTCGAGATCGCGAAGGCCTTCGAGGCTGCCGGTGCGGACGCGATTGACGTCAGCTGCGGTAACTACTTCACGATGTACGGCGAAAACATGGAGACCTACCACTATGAACAGGGCTGGAGAAAAGACGCAACCAAGGCCGTCAAGGACGCAGTGTCGATTCCGGTCATGGGCATGAATAACATCAAAGAGCCTGAGTTCGCTGAGACACTGCTCGAAGAGGGCGTCTGCGACTTCGTCGGCGTCGGCCGCGGCCACATCGCGGATCCGCAGTGGGTACGCAAGGCCTACACCGGCCGCTCCGCGGAGATCAGAAAGTGCATGGGCTGCATGTACTGCTTCGAGTCGCTGCTGTCCATCGGCTACGCGCGCTGCGCGGCGAACCCGAGAATGGGCAGAGAGTACTCCTTCCGTGAACAGCCGGTCAAGAACGGTGACGGCCGTCCAGTCGCGGTCATCGGCGGCGGCCCTGCCGGCATGCAGGCTGCATCGCTCCTCGCGAACAGAGGCTTCGACGTCACCCTGTTTGAGGCACAGGACGCGCTCGGCGGCGCTCTGACGCTCGCCGGCAGCACGGCTCCGTACAAGAATAAGATGCTCAAGATGAGAGACACGCTCGCCCTCGAGGTCGAGAAGAGCGGCGCAAAGGTCTGCCTCGGCACCAAGGCTGACGTGGACACCGTCGCGGCCCTCAATCCGGTAGGTGTCTTCATCGCGGCAGGCGCGAAGCCGGTCGTTCCACCGATTCCTGGCATTGACAATGCCAAGGTCGTTCTCGCCAACGACGTCGTCGCCGGCAAGGTGAAGGTCAGCGGCAAGGTCGTCATCGCAGGCTCCGGCCTGACCGGCATGGAGACCGCGGAGATGATCTCGCGCCAGGGCGATGTCACCGAGCTCAGCCTCGTCGACATGCTCCCGCAGATCGGCGCAGGCCTCTATCCAAGCATCTACTTCAACGTGATGCGCAACCTCGCGGCCTGCAACGCGCAGATGTATCCGGGACACGCCGTCAAGTGCATCGATGACAAGGGCATCACCATGACCAAGGTCGAAGACGGGTCCGAGCTCTTCCTCGAGGCGGATTACGTCATCCTCGCGCTCGGCCTCAAGCCGGACAAGGCCATGATCCAGGCCTTCGACGAGAAGTTCGACAGAGTCTACGTCCTCGGCGAAGCCAACGCGGCGCCGGGCAGAATCGGCATCTCGATTTCTGACGCGTACATCGCAGCGTACTGCTTCGATCCGGAAGCGTAAACCGAAGCGCGTCGATTCAAACGCATAACTAAGAAAACCGCCGGGGCACCCTCCGCAAGGAAGGCGCTTCGGCGCTTTTATTCTGAATCTTTTCGGTGTGAAAAACCGCCCACGAACGCATGTCGCCTGAAAGGCGACAAAATGCCAAAAAATCCGTAAATCGTTGAAATTCAAAAAGTCTTGTAGTATAATGTCTTCTGAATAATTCTAAAGTGATACTATGCGTGCTTTTTTGCGCGTTAAATATGGGAGGAATAAACAGTGATTTGCAAAAACTGTGGTTATGAGCTTGCACCGGGAGCGAAGTTCTGCAGCGAGTGCGGGGCGAGAGTCGAAAGAATCGAACCGGAGCGTCCGGCGGTCGAGGAGGTCAAGGCGGAACCAGTCAAGGCGCCGCACATGGAACTCTTTGAGCGGGAGGAACCGGTCAGACCGGCTCGCGTTGAATTGAATATCGACTGGGGCAGTGAGGATGTTTCCCACCCAAGGACCACGACCGTCAACGAGAAGGTCTCGTTTGACTGGAGTTCTGTGGTCAATGAAACGCGCAAAAGGGTCACGACCAATATTCGTTCTCCATGGGAGTCCGAGCGCAAACCGGCGGCTGACAATGATATCCTGAGCAAATCGCTCGATGTCAAGCCGGAGGAACTGACGCTCGAGGAGGAAATTTTCAGAGAAGCCGAGGCGTCCAAGCCGGACCGCCGCCGGACGGAGACTTTCATCGACATCATCAAGAAAGAATCCGCCGAGCGCGACAGCCGCGTTGACGCTGCGACCAAGATCTTCCCGCCGATCGACGAGTCGGCGGACCCGGACAAGGGTCCTGCCGCTTACCGGATGGAGCGCGGGTCCTACGAGAAGTTCCTTTCGGAAGAGGAAAAGGAACGCACGATGGGTTATACCGACCTCAAGAACGACATCATCGCCGAGCTTGAGAAACAAGCCGCCCAGGCTGCGGAGACCCCTGCCGAGCCGGCGAAGCCGTTTGGGCACGCGCCTGGCTTTGAGGAGCAGCTTGCATACATCAGAGCGCGCAGAGAGGCGAGCCACCGTCAGCCGGAACCGGTCGTCGAACCGGTCGTCGAGCCGGTACAGATCGTGGCCGAGCCGGAGGAGCCGGGCTTTGACTTTGACAAGCAGGAAGAATTCCTGTTTGGAGACCTCGACCTCGCGACCGAGGAACCGGTCGCGGATGACTTTGACCTGTTCACCGACGAGCAGGCGGCGCCGGTCGTTGAAGAACCAGCGGTCGAGCCGGTATTCGAGATTGCTGACGAGCCTGCGGTAGAAATCGAAGAGCCGGTGTTCGAGCCGGTCGTTGAGCCGGAGGTAGTCATTGAGGAGCCGGTCGTCGAGTTCGAAGAGCCGGTTGTTGAAGAACCAGTCGTAGAGTTCGAGGAGCCAGTTGTCGAAGAGCCGGTGATTGACTTCGGACCAGTCTTCGAAGAGCCTGCTGTCGAGATTGAGGAACCAGTCGTCGAGGAGCCGGTCATCGAGGAACTAGTAATAGAATTCGAAGAACCGGTTGTCGAAGAGCCAGTTGTCGAGTTCGAAGAACCAGTAGTAGAGTTTGAGGAACCGGTTGTTGAGGAACCAGTTGTCGAGTTCGAGGAACCGATTGTTGAGGAACCAGTCGTAGAGTTCGAGGAGCCGGTTGTCGAAGAGCCAACGATTGAACTCGTATTCGAACCAGAGACAGTCGTCGAGGAGCCTACGGTAGAACTCGAAGAGCCGATTGTCGAGGCGCCGGTTGTCGAGATCGAAGAGCCAATCGTCGAAGAACCTGTTATCGAGATCGAAGAGCCGGTCGTTGATCGGTTTGTTGAGGCGGTTGAAGAGCCGGTCGTTGAGATCGAGGAGCCGGTTGTCGAAGAACCAGTAGTCGAAGAGACAGTCGCCGAGGAGCCGGTTGAACCGGCCAAGCCGATGTTTGAGGTTCCGAAGTTCGTTGCCCCTGCGCCGGTTTTCAGCTTCTTTGATAATCGGAGCATCGATGAGGAGCTTGCGGAAATTCTGGGATTGGATAGTGTCTTTGCAGACGAACCAGAGGAAGAACCGGTCGTCGAAGAGCCGGTCGTCGAGGAACCTGTTGTCGCGATTGAAGAGCCTGTCGTTGAGGCAGAGCCAGTCGAGGAGCTTTACGTTGAGCCAGTCGTCGAGGCTGAGCCGGTCGAAGAGCCAGTCGTCGAGGCAGAGCCAATCGAGGAGCTCTACGTTGAGCCTGTCATTGAGGAGCCAGTCGTTGAGGAACCGGCGGTTGAAGAGCCGGTCATCGAGGAGCCTGCGGTTGAAGAACCGGTCTTTGAGCCGGTCATCGAGCCGACGGTTGAGGCGGAACCGATCGAAGAGCGTTACGTTGAGCCTGTCGTTGAGGAGCCAGTCGTCGAGGAACCGGTTGTCGAAGAGCCTGTAACCGAAGAGCCGATCGAAGAGCTTTACGTTGAGCCGGTCGTTGAGATCCAGGAACCGGTCGTTGAAGAGCCAGTTGTCGAGGAACCGTTCGAAGAGCCGTCCCTTGAGGAGTATCTGAGCGAGTACGTAGAGGAAGAAACTCCTGCACCGGCACCGCTGTTCGATCCGGAAGATCCTGCGTTCGCGTATTTCAACAGACCGTCCACGCCGACGCTGGTCTTTGGCGAGCCGGATGCGGAAGAGCCGGTCATCGAGGCGCCTGCTTTTGAACAGCAGATCATCGATGAAGAGCCTGTATTTGATGAAGAAGTCGAGCTTCCGGGATTCGAGGAGACGGTGTTTGAGACGCCGGTCGTCGAGGACACGGAGGAACCAGCTGCGGCTGACGACTTTGATATAGAAGATTTATACCTGAATTACGAGCCGACCAAGAGGACGCTTCGGTTTGACGCGATTACGGATGAGATGATCGACGCTGACCTCGAGGTCGACGAAGAAGAATATGATACGCTTGATGATATCCTGCTGGACGACCTCGAGAAGGAGTTCGCGGCGCTGGAAGACGGTGAGGAGCCGGAGGGCGTGATCGAGCCAGTCGAGGAGCCGGCATTCGAGATCGAGCCGGAGATCGACGCGACGGCGGTCGTCGAACCGGAACCGGCGTATGAGCCGTTTGAGGCGCCGGAGGAAGAGCCGCTCGCGGAGCCATTTGAGGAGCCTGCGGAAGAGCCGGTTGCTGAGCTCGTCGAGGAGCCAGCTGAGGAGATCGTTGAGGAATCGGTCGAAGAGCCGGTCGTTGAGGAGCCTGCCGTCGAGGAAGTTGTCGTCGAGGAGCCAGTCGAAGAACCAGCTGTTGAGTTCGTCGAGGAACCGGTTGAAGAGATCGTTGAAGAAGAACCGGTTGAAGAGCCGGTCGTTGAGGCAGTTGTCGAAGAGCCTGCTGGGGAGCCGGTTGACGAGGTCGATGCGGAAATCGCAGCGCTTCAGGCGCGTCTGGCCGAACTGCTTGGCAAAAAGAACGCTGCCGCTGCGGCAGCTGTCGCACCGGTCGTAGAGGAACTGGCGGTCGAGGCTCCGGTCGAGGAGATCGCAGAAGAGCCAGTCGTCGAGGAACCGGTCGAAGAGATCGTTGTGGAGGAGCCGGTTGAGGAGTTTGTCGCCGAACCGGTTGAGGAACTGGTCGAAGAGCCGGCCGTGGACGTTCGCGTCGCGGAGGAGCCGATTGTTGAGGCGCCTGTTGAGGAAGAACCTTCCGCCATCGAGCTGGAGCTTGGCGAGCAACTCGCAGCGCTCGGCCTTGAGATGCCGGGAGCGACCTCCTTCGATTACACAGAAGAGCTCGTTGCCTAGGAGCCGGTCGCTGAAGAGCCTGTTGAAGAAGCACCGTCTGCCATCGACCTGGAGGTCGACGCGCGGCTCGCAGAGCTCGGCCTCGAGATGCCGGGAGAGATTTCGCTCGACTTCACCGAGGAGCCTGTGAGCATTCCAGAAGAATGGCAGGAGAAATACGCACCGGTCGTCGATGAGGTGACAGCGGAAGTCCTCGTCGAGGAGCCTGCGGAGCCTGAGATCGCTGCAGAGCCAGAAATCCCGGCAGAGCCAGAAGTTCCGGCCCCGAGCATTGAGATGATCGAGCCTGAGGTCGAAGTGGAAGCTCCGGCCCCGGAGATCGAAGCGGTCGAGCCTGAGTTTGAGGCTGAGGTTGAGACCGAGGTCCCGGCCCTGGGCATAGAACTGGTTGACACGGACCTGCCGGTCGAGGAGCCAGTCGTAGAGAAGGCCGCCGAGCCTGTCTTTGACGAGACCGAAAAACCGCTCAGCATCGAGGACGAACTCCTCGCGATGGGCTTTGACCTCGACAGCGACAAGCCGGTTTATCCGCCGGAGCAGGATCTGATGTTCAGCGCAGAGTCTGGCGGAACGGAGGCGGCGGAACCGGAGGAAGAGCCGGCCATGACCATCGAGGAGCTCGAACGCGACCTCTTTGGAAGCAACGTCGGCACGCCGGAGGACAACGAGGCCACCCGCAAGATTGAAAAATTCTTTACATTATATAAGAAGAACGAAGAGTTCCAGAAGCTTCTCGACGCGGAGTATGAGAAACTCCAGGGCGGCTCGGACTACACCAAGATGATCGACGTCATTTCCGAGTACGACAAGAACGAGGAGCAGAACTATTCGACGCAGGTGCTCGGCCCGATTACGACGGCCAAGATCCGCGAGAACATCGAGCTGGAACGCAAGACCGCCATGATGGAGGCCATCAAGGACGAGGCCGTCCAGGCCGCCAAGGCAGAGGCCGCGCCGCAGCCTGCGTCGCCGACGGACGTCACCAAGGTGATGGAGCCGGCTCCGCAGCCAGAGGCCCCAGCCAAGGAAGCGGCCAAGGTTGTCGTTCCTGCCGCAACGCCTGCGAAGGTCGCCAAAGAGGCCGCCAAGGCGGAGCAGATCGAAAAGAACGAAGCCGCGCTCGCCGACACCGAGAAGGAAAAGGGCGGCGCCCTGACGGTCATTGCGATCATCGTCGCGGTCCTGCTCGCGCTGCTGCTCGTCGCGATTCTTGTCCTCATCATCGCGCCGGAGAGCTCCGTAGCCATCTTCATCAACAGCCTGATCGGCAAGATCACAGGCCTTGGTGCGGTGACAACAGAAACGGAGTGGCTGCTGCTATAACCAATTGAATGAAGTCTGCAGCGGTATGCGCTCGTCGCTGCCGCTGCATATTTGTTTTACCAAGAACGGAGACCGATACCCATGGATGGTAACAAAAAAGAAAACAAACCGACCGGCGAAGCCAAGGTCAGGGAGTATGAGTCCAAGGTCACGAAGCGGAGCCGCCGCCGCAAGCGGTCGGGCATCATCGTCATGATCATCGTCGTGATTTTCGTGATTCTGGCGACGATGGTCGGCTTTTTCACGGACTGGCTCTGGTTCAAGGACCTCGGGTACAGCCCGGTCTATCTGAAGAAAATCGTCACCGAGCTGGAGATCGGCGTGCCGGTCTTCCTCGTCGCGATGCTGCTCGTCCGGATCTATCTGAAGAGCCTCAAGAACGGTTATTTTAAGAAGATCGAATCGCACGAGATCACGAATGCACAGACTCTCAACCGCATTTCGTGGGGGCTCGCGGTGCTTTCCGGCATCGCCGCGGCGGTCATCTGCTCGCGCGACGTCTGGCTTGACTTCCTCAAATTCGTCCATTCGACGGACTTCGGACTCAAGGACCCGCTGTTCAACCTGGACATCTCATTCTACGTATTCCGCCTGGCGTTCCTGACCAAGGTCAACAACATGATCCTGCTGCTCATCATCGGGCTGGTCATCGTAACGCTGATCTACTACGGGATCCTGGTCACGATGCGCACGCCGGACGTGTGGAAGCGCGAAGAGCCGGGCGTCTGGCCGTCGGAGGACAATCCGACCGTGACGGACGAGGACGGGGAGGAGACGCCGGACAATACGACGTCGTTCTTCAAGGAAGCGCAGAAGCGCCGCAACGCGACCCAGCAGAGGGCCCGCCGGACGCTCGATATCAACAGCGGCAACCTGCAGAAACTGATGGACATCGCCTCCGGCAAGCTGACCGCCCTCGGCGTGGTCTTCTACCTGATGGTGGCGATCAACTTCTTCCTCAAGCAGTTTGACCTGCTGCACTCGCACAACGGTGTCGTGTACGGCGCCGGCTTTACGGACGTCAATATCACGCTTTGGGTCTACCGGCTTGTCATCCTGCTCGCGCTGATCGGTGCGGTCACGATTATCATGCACATGCGCAAGCGGCAATTCATCAAGCTGATCCGCCTGCCGATCATCATCCTCGTCATCGCCTTCCTCGGCGGCCTCCTCGGAACGGCGGTCCAGAACCTGATCGTTTCGCCGGACGAGATCAACAAGGAGAGCAAATACCTCGCGAACAACATCGAGTACACGCGACACGCGTACGGACTCGACAGCGTGGAAGTAGAAGTGTTCCCGTCGGCAGACAGCCTGACCGCGGAGGACATCGCGAACAACCAGGCGACCATCACCAACATCCGCATCAACGACTACGAGCCGGTGCAGGACTTCTACAATCAGACGCAGAGCATCCGGCAGTACTACGATTTTTATGACGTCGACATCGACCGTTACATCCTGAACGGCGAGGAGACCCAGACGTTCCTCGCGCCGCGCGAGATCAACGAAGAGCGCATCAGCGATACATGGATCAACGCGCACCTCAAGTACACGCACGGCTACGGCGTTGCCCTGTCCCGGGTCGACGCCGTGACGGCGAGCGGCCAGCCGGATGTCCTGATCAAGAACATCCCGCCGGAGTCCCGCGCTGAGGAACTTGTGATCACCCGCCCGGAGATTTACTTCGGCGAGCTCACCAATGACTACATCATCGTCAATACCGATGAGCAGGAGTTCGACTATCCGGACGGAACCGAAAACAAATATACGATGTTCGAAGGTGACGCGGGCATTCAGATGAACCTGCTGAACCGGATCCTGTTCTCCATGCGCGAGGGCAGCATGAAGCTCCTGGTATCGTCCAACGTCAACTCGGACTCCAGGATCATCATCAACCGCAACGTTATGACACGCGTCAAGACGATCATGCCGTACCTGTCCTATGACGGCGATCCGTACATGACGATCGTGGACGGCAAGCTTTACTGGTTCGTCGACGCATATACGACGAGCGCTTACTATCCGTATTCCGAGCCGTATACGGACGAAGTGAACTCGACCAACTACATCCGCAACTCCATCAAGGTCATCGTGGACGCGTACAACGGCGATGTGGACTTCTACATCGTGGACGAGGACGACCCGATCGCGCAGACCTACCAGAAGATCTACCCGACGCTGTTCAAGAACTTCGACGAGATGCCGGACGGCCTCAAGGAGCACATCCGGTACCCGAACGTCATGTTCAACATCCAGGCGCAGGTCTACTCCAAGTACCACATGGAAGACGTCAAGGTCTTCTATCAGAACGAGGACCTGTGGGATCTGGCCAACCAGATCTACGGTATGGAAGAAAAGAAGATGACCCCGAGTTACTTCATCTTCAAACTGCCGAAGGAGTCCGAGGCGGAGTTCATCAACATGATCCCGTTCACGCCAAAGTCCAAGCAGAACATGACCGCCATCATGATGGCGCGGAACGACGGCGAGCACTACGGCGAGATCAAGGTCTACACGCTGCCAAAGAACAAGACGGTATACGGACCGATGCAGATCGAGGCGCAGATCGACCAGAACACCGAGATTTCCAAGGAATTCTCGCTCTGGAACTCCGCCGGATCGCAGTACCGCCGCGGCGACATGTTCGTCATTCCGATCGAGGATTCGATCATGTACGTCGAGCCGGTCTACCTCGAAGCGTCCAACCAGGCGATTCCGGAGGTCAAGCGCGTCATCGTCGCTTACGAGGATAAGATCTCGTGCAAGCCGACGCTGGCCGAGGCCCTCGAGGACATGTTCGGCACGGGCGTCAAGCCGGGCTCGCAGGACGAGGTCAAGCCGGACGACGGCCAGGGCAGCGATACTCCGATGACGCAGGTCGAGCTCATCGAAAAGGCGAACGAGGCGTATGAGAAGGCCGTCGAAGCCCAGCAGAAGGGCGACTGGGCAAAATACGGGGAGTATCTCGAGGAGCTCGAAGGATACCTCAAGGCACTGAAAGAAATGTAGATCACTCCCGGAGGGCTCCGGGGGAATGGGAGGACAGTTATGTTCCGATACGATCTGGATAAAATGCTTTATACGATTCGGCCGGAGGAGAACGCGGAGGACAACGTCAGGAAGATCCTCGCGGAGCACCCGGAGGTGAAATTCGTGTCGCTGACCGGCGTCGACCTGGGCAGTCACAACACGGACGAAAAGATTCCGATCCGGGCCTTCCTCCAGGACATGGAGAAGATCCTCAAGGACGGCGTACAGACCGACGGCTCCAGCGTAGCCCTGCCGAAGATCGCAGAGCTCTCCAACGCCAGGGTCGACATCCTGCCGGACCGCGAGGTCAACTGGTATGTTGAGTATTCGTTCCAGAATATAGATTACAAGACGGGGCTCCCGACGGGGACCCTGCGCATCCCGTCGTACCTGCGGCACAACGGCGACCGCATGGTCGGCTCGCGGATCTTCAACCGCCGGACGACCAAGTCGTTCCGCCGCGAGCTGCTCGCGCTGCTGCACGAGTATCCGTATGTGTTCGAACACATCGGCGGCGTGAACAGCGCGGACGAGATCGAAGACATCGTGCTGACGAGCGCGACCGAGCTGGAATTCTGGGTCAAGACGCCGGAGGATCGGGCGGACCGCGACCAGCTTTTCACCTCTCAGGAGCTCAAGGAGCAGTACTGGAAGCGGACCGTCGGACCGGTCGGCAAGGCGCTCGAGGAGACGCTCGAGGTGCTCGACAAGTACGGCTTTGAGGTCGAGATGGGCCACAAGGAAGTCGGCGGCGTACGGGCCAAGCTGATGCACTCCGGGGACTTCGACCACATCATGGAACAGCTCGAAATCGACTGGAAGTACGCCGTGCCGATGCAGGCCGCGGACAACGAGAGCCAGATCAAGCACATCATCCGGGACATCTTCCTGATGAACAACCTTGAGGTCACGTTCCTCGCGAAGCCGATCGACGGCGTCGCGGGCAACGGCGAGCACACGCACTTCGGTGTGACCGCGCGGCTCAAGTCCGGCAAGGTGGTCAACCTGTTCGAACCGGCGGACCGGACCCGGGACTTCATGAGCCCGATCGGTTACGGAGCCCTGATGGGACTGCTCCGCAATTATGAGATTTTGAATCCGTTCATCGCGGCGACACAGGACGCCTTCCTCCGCCTCAAGCCGGGGTTTGAGGCGCCGGTGTGCATCGTCACGTCGCTCGGGCGCGACTACCGGACCCCGTCGCGGAACCGGACCGTTCTGGTCGGCCTGATTCGCGACCTGTACAACCCGCTGGCGACGCGGTTTGAGCTCCGCTCGCCGCACCCGCACTCGAATACGTATCTTTTGACCGGTGCGGGCTACAAAGTGATGCTGGACGGCATCCGCGCGGTGCTCGCGTCCGGCAAGACCCCGCAGGAACTCGAGCGGTCGATTTCCAAGGCGGCGGGTGAGGCGGACTTCTACCTCGAGGCGGACCGCGAATACCGCTCCGAGGAGAACGTTTTCACATTCTACACCCCGGAGGAGCGCGAACGGCTCTTCGGCCGGGCACCGGCGACCGTCTGGGAGAACTTCCGGGCGTTCGACACCTACGCGGACAAGCTCGGGATGATCACGGGAGGGGACGAGACGCTCGCACTGATCATCGAATCCTACCGGGCGCAGATGACGTCCAAATGGATCACGGAGTTCCGCGACCGGCGGATCCAGAACGCGATGGACTTCGTCCGGCGCTGCTCGGCCAAACATAGCGACGAGATGCTGACCGACCTCGACGAGATGAACTGGAACCGCGTGAGCGAGCTCCGGCGCGCGCTGGGCAAGGACTACATCGGAAAGACTTCGCTCCTGACCGACGCCAAGGCGGCGCTCGACCGGGAGGACTACGACACCGCTTCGGACCTCGAACTGGTCATCCAGGACAAGATCGAGGAGCTGCGGCAGGCATACAATGAATACAGGAAAAACCTGTTCTAAATAGGAGGATATTACATGTTAGACGTAAAGCAAATCAGAGAGAACTTTGAAGAGGTCAAGGCAAGAGTAGAGTGGCGCGGCAAGGGCGACTTCGGCATCGGGGACGTCCTCAAATACGACACCCAGCGCAGGGAACTCCTCGCGGAGGTCGAGCAGCTTAAGAACAAGCAGAACACCGTATCCAGAGAAGTGCCAAAAATGAAGAAAGCCGGTCAGGACACGACCGCTCTCTTCGCGGAGATGAAAGAACTCTCGGCGCGGATCAAGGAGCTCGACCAGCAGGTCGCCGAGGCGGAGACCAACATGCGGCAGGCGCTTCTGAACGTCCCGAACACACCGTACAAGGACGTGCAGTTCGGCGAGGACGACACCGCCAACGTGGAGCTTCGCAGGGTCGGCACCCCGCGCGAATTCGACTTTGAAGCCAAGGCGCACTGGGACATCGGCGAAGACCTGGACATCCTGGACTTTGAGCGCGCGGGCAAGATTTCCGGCACGCGCTTCACGGTTTACAAGGGCCTCGGCGCCCGGCTCGAGCGTTCCGTCGTCAACTTCATGCTCGACCTGCACACGATGGAGCAGGGATACACCGAGATCCTTCCGCCGTTCATGGTCAACCGCGACGCGATGACCGGCACCGGCCAGCTTCCGAAGTTCGAGGACGACATGTTTTACGTCCCGGCCAAGGACTTCTTCCTGATCCCGACGGCAGAGGTTCCGGTGACCAACCTGCTCGCGAACGAGATTCTGAACGGCGACGACCTGCCGATTTACTATACCGCTTACACCCCATGCTTCCGCAAAGAGGCCGGCGCGGCGGGGCGCGACACCCGCGGCCTGATCCGCCAGCACCAGTTCAACACGGTTGAGATGGTCAAGTTCGCAAAGCCAGAGGACTCTTACGCGGAGCTCGAGTCGCTGACCAACGACGCAGAGGAGGTCCTCAAGCGCCTCGGCATCCCGTACCGTGTCG
Source organism: Mogibacterium sp. (assembly GCA_017433975.1). Taxonomy (GTDB): domain Bacteria; phylum Bacillota; class Clostridia; order Peptostreptococcales; family Anaerovoracaceae; genus RGIG2439. Next base: position 27,655 of record JAFRGD010000030.1, read on the forward strand.
TCAGACTGTCCAGCGGCGACCTCGGCTTCTCATCGGCGATGACCTACGACGTCGAAGTCTGGATGCCGAGCTACGGCAGATACGTTGAAATCTCCAGCTGCAGCAACTTCGAAGCCTATCAGGCGCGGCGCGCCAACATCCGCTTCCGCCGGGAGAAGGGCAGCAAGCCGGAATTCGTACACACGCTGAACGGCTCCGGCCTCGCGGTCGGACGGACCGTCGCGGCGATCCTCGAGAACTATCAGCAGGCGGACGGTTCCGTCGTCGTCCCGGAGGCCCTCCGCGGATACATGGGAACCGACGTGATCAAGTAAATTATGAGTCAGGAACTGTTAACGGATTTTTTAATCGGGCACAAAGCGGCCAAGCCGGTGTCGTTCCACATGCCGGGCCACAAGGGCAGGGCGGACCTGTATGAGAAGTACGGGTACGGGGAGTTTCTCCGCGACATCATGGCGAGCGACATCACGGAGATTCCGGGTGCGGACAACCTGCACGATCCGTCCGGGCCGATCCGGCAGCTGATGGAGAACTACGCCGGGCTTTACGGGGTCAAACACACCGAGCTGCTCGTCAATGGCGGGAGCGCCGGCGTGGTGGCGTCCATTTTGGCGTGCGTGCCGAAGGGCGGAACGCTGCTGATGGCGCGGAACGCCCACATGTCCGCATATGCGGCCATCCGGCTGGGTGACATCCGGCCGGTGTTTGTGATGCCGGGCGAAGACGGCAAGATCCACGCGGAGGACGTGTCGGCGGCCATCGAATGGGACGCCATGATGCGGGACGACCCGGTCGCTTCGCGCAAGAAACGCGGCGCAGCCGCCGCGCCGGAACGGACGCCGATCAGCGCGGTCCTCGTCACCAGCCCGGATTACTACGGGGTGATGTCGGACATCAGCGCGATCGCCGCGGCCGCGCACCGGCACGGGATTCCGCTGATCGTCGACCAGGCGCACGGGGCGCATCTGGTCTTCTTCGACCAGCACCTCGGAACGACCCGCTCCGCCGAGCGGCAGGGCGCGGACCTGGTCATCGACAGCACGCACAAGACGCTCCTCTCGTTCACCGGGACGGGCATCCTCAACATCTGCTCGGACCGCGTGTCGCAGGAGCGCGTTTCCGGCTATCTTTCCATGCTGCAGACGACGAGCCCGTCGTATCCGGCGCTCGCCAGCCTGGACGTGAACGAGCGCATCCTGCGGCGGGCGAGCCGCGAAATCGTAGAGACGTGGCTCAAGGACATCCGGTTCTTCCACGAAAACGCCAGCCGGATCGACGGGCTGACAGTTCTCCGCGGGGAGGACATCGATCCGACCAAGCTGTCCGTTTCGATCGAACTTGGGGACGGCAATGTGGTCGAGGGCAGGGCGCTCGACCTGATGCTCCGCTCCGCCAACATCTGGCCGGAGATGTTCGACAGCAACGGCGTCCTCCTGATGACCGGCGCGGGGAGCGTACGGTCGGATTACGAGGTCGCGCTGCGGGCTCTTTACGAGATCACTTGTGAAAAAAAAGTCAGGAATTACGCGGTTCCAAAGACCTCCGCACCGGCGTTCAGCCATGCGCTTCCGGAGTTCGCCGGGGTGCCGGAAAAGAGCGTCAGAATACCGCTTTATCAGGCTGCCGGGAGGGCAGCCGGAGCGGCTGTAACCCCTTATCCGCCTGGGATTCCGCTGATTTGCCCGGGTGAAAAATTCACCAATGATTTACTCATTAAGATCAACCGGATGATGGGTGCCGGAATCACTCTGATGGGCGTCGACGAGGAGGGCGGCGTGCTCGCGGGGGACGACTAAACGCCAAAAAACAGCCCAAATACGCACGCAAAAAAAAACTTTTTGTTGTTCGGTTTTTCGTACAAACCGAACAACTTTTAGTATATAATATATTAGTTAAAAAATGCATTGCACGACAATTTGTTAGACAACAGGAAAGGAAGGTTTCTTAAGGATGGGTAAACACCTGCCGAGCATCCATGTCAAGCATTACAAACACACCTCAGACATTGAGACCGAAGTAATGCCGATTCCGGATGTGGTAAAGATCTGCATGTCGCAGAACATCGGTGCTCCTTGCAAACCTCTGGTCGCCAAGGGCGATTACGTCAAAGTCGGTCAAAAGATCGGTGACACAGACGCCTTTGTCAGTGCCCCAATTCACTCCAGTGTCTCGGGTACCGTCAAAGACATTGTTGAAGTCCGTGGATCCATGGGCGGAATGGAAACGCTCATCGTGATCGAGACGGACAAAAAACAAGAGGTCAGCGAAGAGGTCGCAATCCCTAAAGTTGAGAACTACGAGCAATTCGTCAAAGCCGCGAGAGCGAGCGGCGTCGTAGGTCTCGGCGGAGCATCGTTCCCGACTCATATCAAGCTCAACCCAAAGAACTTGGATGAGTGCAAGGTCCTGGTCGTCAACGGCGCGGAGTGCGAGCCGTTCATCACCGGGGACAACAGAATGATGATTGAGCAAGGCCAGGACGTCCTGGACGGAATGCAGCTCATCATGCATTACCTCAACCTCGACGAGGGTATCATTGGTGTCGAGGAGAACAAACCGGAGGCGATTGCAAACCTCAACCGGCTGATCGACCAGAACGGCATCAGCAACATCAAGGTTCAGGTCCTGCAGTCCAGATATCCAAAGGGCGCTGAGCGTGTCCTCGTTTACGAGACGACCGGTCAGGTCATGAACGCGGGCGTGCTCCCGGCACAGCTGGGCGTCATCCTCGACAACGTTTCGACGGTCGCGGTGCTCGGTCAGTATTTCCGGACCGGCATGCCGATCGTCCGCCGCCGCATCACGGTCGACGGCGACGCGGTCATGAATCCAAAGAACGTCTTCGTTCCGATCGGAACGCAGATTGCGGACGTCATCGATTACTGCGGCGGTTACAAGGTAGAACCGCGCAAGATCATCATGGGCGGACCGATGATGGGCCGCGCGACGCACTCTGACGAGTCCACAACGATGAAGAACACCGGCTCGATCCTGGCCTTCTCGCAGGAGATGGCTGAGGTCAAGGAGGAGACGGGCTGCATCAACTGCTGCAGATGCCACGAGGCGTGCCCGTTCAAACTGATGCCGATGATTTTTGCCGAGGCGTACGAGAGAAGACAGGTCGACAGACTGAACGACTTCCGCGTCATGCAGTGCATGGAGTGCGGCAGCTGCTCCTACGTATGTCCGGCAAGGAGACCGCTGAGCTTTACTAACAAGCTTGCAAAAGGATTGGTAAAGGAGGCGTCGAAGAAGTAATGGAAACCAGAAAATTTCACAACAACCTGATCGTATCCACGGCACCTCATATCGTGTCTGACGACGATACGACAAAGATCATGGGGACGGTGCTCCTCGCGATGATGCCGGCTCTCGTTGCGGGTATTTACGTATTCGGAACGGGCGCGCTGGTCCGCGCGATCGTGGGCGTCATCTCCGCAGTCTTCTTCGAATGGGCGTACAACATGATCACGCATAAGAGACAGACCATCGGCGACCTCTCCGCCGCGGTGACCGGTCTCCTGATCGCGTTCAACGTTCCTTCGACCATCCCGGTCTGGGAGATCATCCTTGCCAGCTTCGTCGCGATCTTCATCGTCAAGCAGCTGTACGGCGGCATCGGCAAGAACTTCGTTAACCCGGCCATTACGGCCCGTATTTTCCTGTTTATATCGTTCGCTTCCAGCATGTCCACCTGGCCGCTTCCGCGCATGAACCAGACCGCGGACGCAGTCACCGGCCCGACGCCGCTCGGACTGCTCGCTGAGAAGAGCACCGAGCTTCCGTCCAACATGGAGATGTTCCTCGGCTTCATCGGCGGTTCGATGGGCGAGGTCAGCGCGCTGGCGCTGCTGATCGGCGGCATCTTCCTGATCTGGCGCAAGGTGATCTCCCCGATCATCCCGTGCGCGTTCATCGGGACGGTCTTCCTGATCGCGCTGATTTACTACAAGGGTTCCTTCAACATGGCCCTGTTCCACATCTTCGCCGGCGGCGTCATGCTCGGCGCGTTCTTCATGGCGACCGACTACGTCACGACGCCGAAACTGCCGATGGGCAAGCTCCTGTTCGGTATCGGCTGCGGCTTCATCACCATGCTGATCAGACTCTGGGGTTCGTATCCGGAAGGCGTTTCGTTCTCGATCCTTCTGATGAACATCATGACCCCGCTGATCAACCGGCTCACGTTCAAGAGCTACATCAAAGAAGGAGGTGCGAACAGTGGAAAATAAAAAGAACTCCAACTTTGAAGACATGTTCAAACCTATCATTGTGCTGGTACTGATCTGCCTCGTCACGACGGCGCTGCTCGCAGTCACCTACGGTGTCACTGATCCGATCATCAAGGACAACAACGCGAAGGCCGCTAACGAGGCGAGAAACGTCCTGCTTCCGTCCGCCGAGAGCAGCTTCGAGGAGTACACCGGCGAGCTCTACGTCATGGAAGAGGGCAAGGTCTACGTCTCCGAGTGCTACAAGGCGACCAACGGCTCCGGTGAGGTCGTAACCGTCAAGACCAACAGCTATGGCGGCGTGCTCACCATGATGGTCGGCATCGACCAGGACGGCGTCATCACGAGCGTACTGGTTACCGAAGCCAGCGACACGCCGGGCGTCGGAACCAGAGCGCAGGCGGAAGGTCACCTGGGTCAGTACACAGACAAGTCTGAGCTCGCGGACCAGAACGTCAAAAAAGACGCGACGATCAATCACGTCACCGGTGCTTCGGTATCGTCGACGGCGATCCACAAGGGCGTCTGGTGCGCGCTTGAGCAGCACAAACTGATGGGAGGTGCAAACTGATGGAAAATAAGACCAGCAAACTCTCCATCCTGACGAATGGAATCATCAAGGAGAACCCGGTACTGGTCCTGCTGATCGGAACCTGCCCTACGCTCGCGACGAGCTCCACGCTTGCCAACGGCGTCGGCATGGGCATTTCCGCGACAGCCGTACTGGTCTGCTCCAACATCGTCATTTCGATCCTGCGCAAGGTCATTCCGGACAAGGTCAGAATCCCGTGCTACATCACGGTCATCGCGGGCTTCGTCACGATCGTCCAGTTCCTGCTGCAGGCGTACGCTCCGGAACTGAACAAGTCCCTCGGACTGTTCATCCCGCTGATCGTCGTAAACTGCATCATCCTCGGCCGTGCGGAGGCCTTCGCGAACAAGAACAGCGTCATCGACTCCGCGCTCGACGGCATCGGCATGGGCATCGGCTTTACGCTCTGCCTGGCGCTGATGGGCTCCATCCGTGAGCTGCTCGGCCAGGGAACCCTGCTCGGGCACACGATCTTCGGATCCTGGTTCACCCCGATCGGCTTCTTCAACCTCGCACCTGGCGGCTTCTTCGTCTACGGCATCCTGATCTGGCTGCTCGTGGTCGTCACCAAGGGCAAGGCGCCAAAGGTCAAATCCTTCAGCTGCGTGGGCTGCCCGATGTACAATTCGTGCAACCTCGATACGGTTCCTGCGGAAACCAAGGCAGCAAAGCCTGCTGACGTGGTAGCAGAGAAAGGAGCGACGGCGTAATGGCACAGTTAGCATTGATATTTGTTTCGATAGTACTTGTCAACAACTTCGTACTGTCGCAGTTCCTGGGAATCTGCTCGTTCCTCGGCGTATCCAACAAAATGAGCTCCTCGGTCGGCATGGGCAGCGCCGTCGTCTTCGTCATGGTGCTTGCCGAGCTCGTTACCTGGCCGATTCAGCAGATCCTCGACAGGTTCGGGATCGGATACCTCCAGACGGTGGTATTCATCCTCGTCATCGCCGCGCTGGTGCAGTTCGTAGAGATGTTCATGAAGAAGTACGTACCGGCTCTCCAGAGAGCGCTCGGTATCTACCTCCCGCTGATCACCACCAACTGCGCGATCCTCGGTGCCGCGATCAACACAATCAACTATAACTACACCTATCTCCAGGCGGTCGTTTACTCGTTCGGCGCCGGCGTCGGTTACTTCGTCGCCATGGTGCTGTTCGCGGGCGTCCGCGAAGAGAAGCTCTGGGATGAGAGCGGCGTTCCAGTCGCGTTCCGGGGCGTGCCGATGATCCTCGTCAGCGCCACGATCCTGTCCCTGTCCTTCATGGGCTTCTCGGGACTGTTCCAGTAAGGAGGCGATGAGACATGAGCGGTATTGCAATACCTGTAATCGTAGTAGTCGTTTGCGGCCTCGTCGCATCGATCCTGCTGGTTGTCGCTTCCAAGGTCTTCGCCGTTCCGGTCGACCAGCGTGTCTCTGAAGTCCGTGACGTCCTTCCGGGCGCGAACTGCGGCGGCTGCGGCTTTGCCGGCTGCGACGACTATGCGAGCTCCGTCGTCAACGACGAGAGCGTCAGCTGCTCCGCCTGCACCGTCGGCGGCGCTGCCTGCGCTGCAAAGATCGCGGAGATCCTCGGCCGTGACGCCGGCTCCGCCGACCCGATGGCCGCACAGGTCTTGTGCAACGGTACGGACGAAGCTTCGAGAAAGATCCTCGAGTGGCAGGGCATGCAGTCCTGCAAAGGCGCCAAGACGTTCTTCAGCGGCATGTCCGCCTGCAGATACGGCTGCATGGGCCTCGGTGACTGCGTTAACGCGTGCCAGTTCGGTGCGATCGGTATCGTCGACGGCGTAGCCAAGGTCGACAGAGACCAGTGCGTCGCGTGCGGCGCCTGCGTCAGAGAGTGCCCGCAGGGCATCATCAAACTCGTTCCAAAGAAGAGCGAGGTCTTCGTCCTCTGCTCGTCCAAGGACAAGGGCGCGCTCACGCGCAAGAACTGCGACAACGGCTGCATCGGCTGCGGCAAGTGCGCCAAGGTCTGCAAGTTCGAAGCTATCACGGTTGAGAACAACCTCGCGGTGATCGACCCGGCGAAGTGCAAGAATTGCGGCATGTGCCTCAAGGAGTGCCCGACCGGCGCGATCAACAGCTACAACGTGAAGCACGCGCGGAACGCCATCCGTTTCAAGGAAAAGGCTGCGAAGGAAGCTGCGGAAAAGAAAGCCGCTGCTGCCGCGGCAGCTGCCGCCAAGGCCGCTGAGGCCAAGGCTCCGGAAGCCCCTGCAGAGGCGTAAACAACAGGTTGGAGCGTTTACAAAGGCAGAGCCGATAAGATCGGTCGAATCAAGGGAAATCATACATAAGGCTGGAGCGAATGCTCCAGCCTTTGTTATGCATGCTCTTTTGCTATCGTATACAGCCAATCTCCACCCAAACATTCGAAAACACTCCTAGGGGTGAGTTTTTCTAATGCATAAATGTTTTTTTAACAGCGCCTCCACCTAAAGAATTCAAAACAGTAAACAGGTGGATTGTTTTGGGTACGGATTAGTATTGAAAAGCAAGCGCATCATATCAAGGAACGCATTATCGTTCATCTTGATTGCTTTTTTCCATTAACTGAAGCAGAAAATTGTTCTGGGTGGAGAAACATGCGGAAATAGGAATGCAGATCGAGGTGTTTTCTACCGTTGCTATCATAAGACCAGATGTGGGTGGAGGAGAACCCGAAAAGAGAAAAGAAAAAGGACTAAATGCGGGAGAGGCGGGCGAGGACGATATGCGCGAGGACGCCGATGGCGATGCCGGAGACGATGCCGGAGAACATGAGCACCGGGAAATACCCGAAGATGCGGACGTCCTCGATGAGGAGCGCGGCGACGATGAGCTGCCCCAGGTTGTGGAGCACGCCGCCCGCCATGCTGACGCCGGCCACGGAGAACGGGCCTGCTTTCTTGAGCGCGATCATTCCGAGCAGGCTGACGGCGGCGCCGGCGAGCGAGTAGAGCATGCCGAAAAGGCCGTTGAACAGCAGGCCCGCGATGACGATCCGGACCAGGTTGATGAGGAGGGCGTCGCGCGCGCCGTACCGGTACAGCGCGATGATGACCACCAGATTGGCGACGCCGAGCTTGATGCCCGGGACCGCCGGCGTGTACGGGATGATCGCTTCTACGTACGAAAAGATCAGGGCGAGCGCGGCGAGGAGCGCGACGCGCGCGATCCGGCCGGCCGCGGTAGCCTGTGGGGCCGGCTGCTGTGCGGCTCCGTGCGGGGCACCGCCCGATGTTGTAACACGTTTATCAGTTGGAGACGGCATCGATGTCATCTCCTCTCCCTTCGATCGTGACGATCATCCGGTTCGGCAGGCAGATGATCGACTCGCCGGACCGCGTGATCGCCGCGTGGTGCACGCAGACCTGATTCTTGCAGGACGCTTCGGTGACGCGCACCGCACCGTCCTTGATCTCAACGATATTGTAGTCTCCGGCGGACGGATCGCCGACGGTGACCGTGACGGTGCGGTCCTCGGAAAGCGGGTAGGTGCCGTAGAGCTCACCATCCACCTTGATGACGACCGTACCGCCGGCCGTGCGGCCCGCAGCAAGCAAAACCGAGCCCGCGACGCCGATGACGACCAGCAGGGCGAGGAGTATGAAATCGGCTTTTGTGAAGAGCTTCCTGTGCACGGTGCCTCCCGGAAAACCAGAGTGAACGCTTTTTCATAGTATACCACATAACGGACCCGTTTGTAAGTCCGGGCGTTTCCGCCGCAAATATGCGGTAAAACAGTCCGAGGGTTCTTCTTGACTTTCGTAAGCTAATACGCTACAATGCTAAAGTGAACAGCCGGCCGGGGATCATGCACAGACCCGGAACCGGCGATCAATCAAAAGCAATCGATAATCAACATCACAATCCCTTTTTATCACGGAAAGAGAGCGTATCGATGAACAAGAAAGACAAGGAACTGGAGAGCAACTTCTACAAGGCGGTGCTTTCGCTCGAGAACGAAAAAGAGTGCAAGGCCTTCTTTGACGACGTCTGCACGATCAAGGAGGTCCATGACCTGAGTTACCGGCTCGAGGTCGCCCGGCTGCTGACGGAGGGCAAGGTCTTCAACGAGATCAGCAAGGAGACCGGAACGAGCACGGCGACGATCAGCCGCGTCAACAAATGCATCAACTACGGCCCGGGTGGGTACAGAATCGTACTGCAGCGGGTCTTCGGCATCAAGAAAAAGGACTGAACCATGAGTGATTTTGAAAAACTGCTGAAATACGACGAGCGGACGGTGTTCGCGCTCCGGGGGCTGTACGAAGAGCACGGCTACCGGCGGTTTCGGGCAGGTAAATTTGAAGAATACGAGACCTACGGGCGGTACAAGGACTTCCTCGGGGACGACGGAATCCTCACGTTTACCGATCCGAACGGCAAACTGATGGCGCTTAACCCGGACCTGACGCTCTCGATCGCGCAGACCATCGAGCCAGTGCCGACCGAGCTGCACAAGTATTATTACAATGATGACGTCTACCGGATGGATCGGAATCTCGGGACGTTCCGCGAGATCAGCCAGGTCGGCATCGAGTGCATCGGACCGATGGGGGACGCGGAGGTGCTTGAGGTCATCACGCTGGCGGTCAAGAGCCTCAACACGATCAGCAGGCAGAACCGGCTGATTCTGTCCCACGTCGGGCTAATCCGAGAGGTGGCGAGCCAGCTCATGCTGCCGGCGGACAAGGAGGAGCGGATCGTCGCCTGCATCGGCGAGAAAAACGTCCAGGACATCCGCGCGATCTGCGGGCCGGAAGACGTATCGCCGGAGCTGGTCGACGGGATCGAAACGCTGATTCGGGCGTACGGGCCGCTGGACAAGGTGCTCAGCACGATCCGGAACGTCTTCGGGGAGTCGCTCAGCTCCGTCGGGGAACTTGAGGCGCTGAACGAAGCGCTCAAGGCGAGCGGCCTGGACAAGACGGTGCGGTTTGACTTCTCCGTCGTCAACGACATGGGCTACTATAACGGCTTCATCTTCCAGGGCTTCGTCAAGGGGCTGTCGACAAAAGTCCTCTCCGGAGGGCGATACGATAACCTGCTGCTCAAGATGGGCAAGCGGTGCGGGGCGATCGGCTTCGGCATCTACCTCGACCCGCTCAAGGAGATGCAGGACGAAGCGGCGGCGGACGCGGAGGAGGAGTTCGTCAACGTCGCGCTGCCGAAGGGACGCCTCGGCGAGAGCGTTTACGAGATGTTCGCGGCGGCGGGGTACGATTGCCCGGATGCGCTGAGCCGTTCACGCAAGCTGATTTTTGAGAACGCGGACAAGGGGATCCGGTACTTCTGGGTCAAGCCGTCCGACGTCGCAATCTACGTGGAACGCGGCGCGGCGGACGTCGGCGTCGTCGGCAAGGACGTGCTCCTTGAGACGGAACCGGACGTGTACGAGTTGGTCGATCTCCGGTGCGGCATCTGCCAGATGATGGTCGCAGGCCAGAAGAACTGGGTGGAGGACCGGGAGCGCACGCTCAAGGTCGCGACCAAGTTCCCGAACGTCGCCCGCAAATACTACGGCGAGAAGAGCCGCGACATCGACATCATCAAACTGAACGGATCGATTGAACTTGCGCCGCTCCTCGGGCTGTCCGACGTCATCGTCGACATCGTCGAGACGGGGCGGACCCTGCGGGCGAACGGCCTCGAGGTGAAGGAAGAGATCTGCGGGATCAGCGCGCGGCTGATCTCGAACAAGGCGAGCCATAAATTCAAAACAGCCCGCATCCGGGCAATCGCCCGGGAGCTGCAGGACATCGCCGAGGCGCGGGCAGCAGAGGAGAGCGCGGAGTAGATCCGCGGAGTCAAGCATATAACACGGAGTCATCAAATGATTAAGATTTATAACTTTGGAGAAGTAGATAATGCAGAATTGTTCGCGCGGACGGAGATGCCGGTGGACGTCGAGGACGCGGTCAGCGCAATCATCGACAACGTCCGGCAGAACGGCGACGCCGCGCTCCGGGACTACGGGGTGCGCTTCGACCGGATGCCGGCCGACCTGCCGCTCGAGGTGACGCGCGAGGAGATCGAGGCGGCGTACCAGTCGATTGACCCGGAGCTCATCGCGGTGATGGAAGAAGCCGCGGAAAACATCCGCGAATACCACCGCAGGCAGATCAATCCGGGCTATGAGATCCGCAAGGAAAACGGAATCGTACTGGGCCAGCGCGTCCTCCCGATCGATAAGGTCGGAATCTACATCCCGGGCGGTACCGCAGCGTACCCGTCGACGACACTGATGAACGTTGTGCCGGCCAAGATCGCCGGCGTCGGCGAAATCGTCATTACGACGCCGGCGAACGGCGGCGTCATCCGGCCGGTCATCCTGGCCGCCGCCAAGATCGGCGGCGCCGACCGGATCTTCCGCGCCGGCGGCGCGCAGGCGGTCGCCGCGCTCGCGTACGGGACGGAGACGGTCCCGGCGGTCGACAAGATCGTCGGCCCGGGCAACGCCTACGTCGCGGAGGCCAAGCGCCAGGTGTTCGGCCGCGTCGGCATCGACATGATCGCCGGACCGAGCGAGATCCTCGTCGTCGCGGACGGCAAGTCCGACCCGTACAAGATCGCGGCGGACATGCTTTCGCAGGCGGAGCACGACAAATTCGCGACGGCCGTCTTGGTCACGGACTCCCGCGACCTCGCGGAGCAGGTGCGGGACGAACTCGAGCGCCAGCTCGCCGTCCTGCCGCGCGAAGAGATCGCGCGGGCTTCCATCGACAACAACGGAAAGATCATCGTCGCGGACGACATTGCGAAGGCCATCGACATCGCCAACGAGATCGCACCGGAGCACTTCGAGCTTTGCGTGGACGACCCGTTCCCGCTCCTGCCGCGCATCCGGCACGCCGGGTCGGTCTTCCTCGGGAGAAACTGCCCGGAGGCGCTCGGCGACTACTTCGCTGGGCCGAACCATACGCTCCCGACGAGCGGGACGGCGCGGTTCTACAGCCCGCTGTCGGTCGACGACTTCACCAAAAAGATGCAGTATTCGTACTATTCCGGCGAGGCGCTGTCCGAAGCTGCGGACAAGATCGCGAGATTTGCTAGAGAAGAAGGCCTCGAGGGCCACGCGCGGAGCGCGCTTTCGCGGAAGCAGTAGGCGCATCACGATTGTTAATCAATGAAATCATTGCACATAGATTATTGAGGGGGCAGAGATGAGCAGATATCTGAGAGAAGCGTATCAGGACTTTGAGGCGTATACGCCGGGCGAACAGCCGAAGGACACCCAGTACGTCAAACTGAACACGAACGAGTCACCGTTCCCGCCAGCGCCGTCGGTTATCCGCGCGCTGAACGGGACGGATCTGGAGCGGCTGCGGCTCTATCCGGACCCGACCGGGAGCCGGCTCAAGACTAAGATCGGAGAGCTTTACGGCGTGGGACCGGAGAACGTCTTCCTGACCAACGGGTCGGACGACATCATCAATTTTGCGTTCATGGCGTTCAACGACCCGGGGACGGAGATTGCGATGCCGGAGATCAGCTACAGCTTTTATAACGTCATCGCGAAACTGCACGCGATCAAGCCATTGATCATCCCGCTCAAGGACGACATGACGATCGACCCGGCGGATTACATCGGCATCGGAAAGAACATCGTCATCCCGAATCCGAACGCGCCGACCGGGCTCGAACTCGGGCTGGACGCGATTGAGGCGATTGTGAAGTCCAACCCGGACAACGTCGTCCTGATCGACGAGGCGTACGTGGACTTCGGCGGGACGTCCTCGGTGCCGCTGACCAAGAAGTATGACAACCTGCTCGTCTCACAGACGTTCTCCAAGTCGCGGAGCTTCGCGGGCGGGCGGCTCGGCTTCGCCATCGCGGACAAGGGGCTGATCGCGGACCTCGGCAAGATGCAGTTCTCGACCAACCCGTACAACGTCAACAACCTGACGCTGATCCTCGCGGAGGCGGCCATCGACGCGGACGAGTACTACCAGGCGAACTGCCGGCGGATCGAGGCAATCCGCGAGGAGGCGATCCGGCAGCTCACAGCCCGCGGCTTTGACGTACTGCCGTCCAAGACGAACTTCGTCTTCGCGAAACACCGGACGATCTCCGGCGATGACATCTACAAGGGCCTCAAGGCGCGCGGCGTGCTCGTGCGGCACTTCAGCGACCCGAAGATCACGGATTATTGCAGAATCACGATCGGTAACGAAGCGCAGATGCAGACGCTTTATGATAAACTGGATGAACTCATGAGTCAGGCCTGACGGGCAGAAGGGAGTCAAACGATGAGAAACGCGGAGATCAGCAGAAAAACGGCGGAGACCGAAATATCGCTGTGGCTGGAACTGGACGGCTGCGGCAACTCCAATATTGACACCGGCGTCGGCTTCATGGACCACATGCTCACGCTGCTCGCCAAGCACGCGCGGTTTGACCTGGTGGTGAAGTGCGTCGGCGATACGTACGTGGACGACCACCACTCGGTCGAAGACATCGGCATCGCGCTCGGCAAGGCGTTTGCGGACGCGCTGGGCGAAAAGCGCGGCATCAACCGGTACGCGGACACGACGCTCGCGATGGACGAGGCGCTCGTGCTGACGTCGCTCGACATCTCGGGCCGGACGTACCTCGGCTATGAGCTGAACATCCCGACGCAAAAGGTCGGAACCTTTGACACCGAACTCGTGGAGGAGTTCCTGATGGCCTTCGTGCGGACCGCGCAGGTCACGCTGCACGTGATGGGGCTTCGCGGAAAGAACTCGCACCACGTCATCGAGTGCCTGTTCAAGTCGCTCGCGCGGACGCTGCGGCACGCGGTCGCCATCGACCAGGCCTTTGCGGACGACATCCCGTCGACCAAGGGCGTACTCGACGACGGTATCGTCGACGAGGAGATTCCCGGCGCGGACGACGACATGATGGACGCGTACGATGAGCTCGGGGAGCTCGATTACGAAGAACCGGAACCGGAGGAAGCGCCTGCGGAGGAACCGCTTCCCCCCTCGGCAGAGCCGGAGACGGTAATCGAGAGCGTGGCAGAGCCGGAGCCAGTCGTCGAACCGGAACCGGAGACGGTCGAGGAGCTTTTGAAAGATTTCGTGCCTGAGCCGGAACCAGCCGTTGAACCGGAACCAGAGCCAGAACCGAGATTCGGGCTGGAACCGGAGCCGGAGCCAGCGCCGGAAGAAGAGTACTACGACGAGATCGAGGCCGAACGCGCGGCCGACAACGCCAAGGCGCTCTACTCGTTTACCTTGCATGACATCGAGCAGCCGGACGAGATCACATACGAACCGTACGACGAAGACCTGATTTTCGACAACGCGGAGTCCATCTACGACGAGTACGACGACCCGTCGGTAGACGACATCGACCGGCTCGCGGAGCAGATGGCGCGGAACAACCTCTACGAGCAGCGGCGGTCCGCTTCGACGGGCCTCGCCGACGACGCGTACGGGGTTGGAATCGCGCGGGGGTACACCGGCATGGACCTGCCGGTCCGCGACGTCGAGGAAGAACTCGAAAAGGGGCGGCGCTGATGGATATTAAAATGATCGACTACGGGGTGGGGAACCTGTTTTCGCTCCGGTCTTCGTTCGCGGCGGTTGGCGTCGACATCGAGGCGACGAACGACGTGGACAAGATCCGAAATGCAGATAAACTGGTGCTGCCGGGCGTCGGGGCGTTCCGCGACGCGATCGCGGCGCTTCGGGAGACCGGCCTTGACATCGTGGTCTGCGAGGAGGCGGCAAAGGGAAAGCCCCTCATGGGGGTCTGCCTCGGCATGCAGCTTCTCTTTGACAAGAGCTTTGAATACGGAGAGTACGACGGCCTCGGACTGATTCCGGGCGAGGTCCGGTCCATCGAAGAGGTCGTCCCGGCGGGGCTGAACATCCCGCACATCGGCTGGAACCGTCTGGAACTTTGCAACGAAAGCCCTTTGCTCAAGTACATTAAGGATGGCGACCACGTGTACTTCGTCCACTCCTATCAGGCCGTCACGGACGACGCGAACGTCATCGCCCGGACGGAATACGGCGCCCCGATCACGGCCGCCGTGCAGTGCGGAAACGTCTGCGGCTGCCAGTTCCACCCGGAGAAATCCGGCCGCGTGGGGCTGTCGATCCTGCGGGCGTTCTGCGAAATGTGACGCAGTAACTTAAGCAATATTATATAAAGTAATTTTGGAGAAAGACCATGATCATATTACCGGCGATTGACCTGTACGGCGGCAAGGCCGTGCGGCTTCTCCGCGGCGCATACGACCAGATGACGATTTACGATGACGTCCCGCTTCGGACGGCCCGCAAATTCAAGGAAGCCGGCGCGGAATGGATCCACATGGTGGACCTCGAAGGCGCGCGCGACGGCAGCACGCCCAACATGGAGACGGTCCGCGGCATCATCGAAGAGACCGGTCTCAACGTGGAGATCGGCGGCGGCGTCCGCAGCATGGACACCGTGTCCAGATACATCCACGCCGGCGCGAAGCGCGTCATCCTCGGGACGAGCGCGGTGACCAACGAAAACTTCGTCTCGGAAGCGACGCGGATGTACGGTGACAGGATCGCGGTCTCCGCGGACGTCCGGGACGGGTACGTCGCGATCCGCGGGTGGACAGAGGTGTCCGCCTATTCGCTTCGGGACTTTTGCGCGAGCATGGAGGCCAAGGGCGTCCGCACGATGATCTGCACGGACATCTCCAAGGACGGCGCCATGCAGGGCACCAACCTCGCGATGTACCGGGAGCTCAGCCGGGAGTTCAACATGAACTTCATCGCCTCCGGCGGCGTGTCCTCGATGGACGACGTCCGCGCGCTCCGGGCGATGGACCTCTACGGCGCGATCATCGGCAAGGCGTACTACACAGGCGCCATTGATATCAAAGAAGCGATCGAGGTGGCCAGATGATTACAAAAAGAATCATACCGTGCCTGGACGTCCGGAACGGCCGGGTCGTCAAAGGCGTGAATTTTGAGGGGCTGCGCGACGTCAACTCCCCGGTGGAGCTTGGCAACTTCTATAGCGACAACGGCGCCGACGAGCTCGTATTCTACGACATCACCGCGAGCGCGGAGGGCCGCAGGCTGTTCACGGAGATCCTGACGGAGGTCGCGTCGACCATCTTCATCCCGCTGACGGTCGGCGGCGGCATCAACACCATCGACGACTTCGACCGGGTGCTCAAGTGCGGCGCGGACAAGGTGAGTGTGAACAGCGGCGCGATCCGCAACCCGTCCCTTGTCAGAGAAGCCGCGCACAAATACGGCGACCAGTGCGTCGTCCTCTCGGTCGACATCTCCCTGATCGACGGCAAGTACACCGTCTTCGCCAAGGGCGGCCGGGAGAACACAGGAATCGAAGCGATCGACTGGATCAAGCAGTGCGTCTCGCTCGGCGCGGGCGAGGTCGTCGTCAACTCGATCGACACCGACGGTGTTAAGGGCGGCTTCGACCTGCCACTCGTCGCGGCCGTGTGCGACGCGGTCAACGTCCCGGTGATCGCCTCCGGCGGCGCGGGCAACATCCAGGACTTCGTCACGCTCTTTCGGGAGGTGCCGGACGTCTCGGCGGGCCTTGCGGCGTCCATCTTCCACTTCGGCGAGGTCGCCATCCCGGACCTCAAGCGGGAGCTCGCGGCCTGCGGCGTGAACGTCAGATTATAGAGGTGCAGACATGATCGATATCGAAAAACTGAAATTTGATGAAAAAGGGCTGATTCCGGCCATCGTCGTGGACGCGTATTCCGGCGAGGTGTTGACGCTGGCTTACATGAACCGGGAGAGCCTGCAGATCTCGATGGAGCGGGGGCTGACCTGCTTTTACTCGCGGAGCCGGCAGGAGCTGTGGCTCAAAGGGGAGACGAGCGGGAACTACCAGCACATCGTGAGCATCACGGCGGACTGCGACTGCGACGCGCTGCGCGTTTACGTCAAGAAGGACGGCCCGGCGTGCCACACCGGCGCGGAGTCGTGCTTCTTCAATGAGCTGTGGGCGAGCGAAGAGCTGTCCCGCTTCACGATGGACGACCTGATGGAGCTGATCCGCGGCCGCAAGACCGACCCGCAGGAGGGCTCGTACACGACGTACCTCTTCTCCAAGGGACTCGACAAGATCCTCAAGAAGGTCGGCGAGGAGTCGACGGAGGTCATCGTCGAAGCCAAGAACCAGGATAAGGCGGAGACGGTTTACGAAATCTCCGATTTGGTGTATCATATTATGGTACTGATGATTGAAATGGGGATCTCGCTGGAGGACATCCGCGCGGAGCTCGCGGGGCGCCACGTGATCGACCACAAGGTCAAGCAGGAAAAGATGACGCAATAAGGAGACGACATGAGAGTCAAGACGAGTTTTCATACACATACGACGTACTGCGACGGCGTGAATACGGCGCGGGAGATGATCGAGGCCGCCATCGAGAAGGGCTTCGACGCCATCGGCTTCTCGGGGCACTCGCACACGGACTTCGACGAGAGCTATGCAATGAGCCTGGAGGACTCCCGCCTGTATAAACGCGAGATTCTGGAGCTGAAGGAAGAATACAAGGATAAGATCAAGGTCTTCTGCGGGCTCGAATACGACTATTTCTCGGACGAATGGATCACCGGCTGGGACTTCAAGATCGGGTCGGTCCACTATGTTAAAAAGGACGGGATCTACATCCCTGTGGACGAGGCCGCGGACATCCTGCTCGACGCGGTGATCGAACACTACGCCGGGGACGTCTACGCGCTCTGCGAGGATTATTACGCGCAGATGGGCAACATCGTGAAGAAAACCGAGTGCGACATCGTCGGGCACTTCGACCTCATCACCAAATTCAATGAGAGTTGCTTTACGCTCCCGACCGGGACGATCGTGCCGGGGGGCAACGGGCCGATGATCGACGAGAAGGATCCGCGGTACGTCGCCGCGTACACCGCCGCGCTCGACAAGATCCTCGGCGAACCGGGCGCCAAAGACCGCCCGGAGAAGCGCCCGCTTTTTGAGATCAACACCGGCGCGATCTACCGCGGGTACCGGACCGCACCGTACCCGTCGGAGGACATCCTGCGCGCGATCAAGGCGCGCGGCGGCCGCGTGATCATCACGAGCGACGCGCACGACACCGAGGCGCTCGGCTTCTGGTATGAAGAGGCTGAGGAACTCGCGACGCGCCTCGGCTTCAAACTGTAGTACTAAGGCAATCGAAAAGCCCCGCCCGGCGATCCCGGGCGGGGCTTTGTGGTTCATCGGTATTGTCGGACTATTCGTCCGCCTTGGTCGACAGCCGGTCGTACTTGAAGCAGTCCATGAAGCGGAGCTTGAAGAGGTTCCGCCGGTGCAGCCAGTCGATGCGGGCTTTGGTCGCGGCGTCTTCGATCTCGCCGGTGCGGATGTAGTGGTCGAGCACCTCATACGTGAAGCCGAGCTTGTCCTCGTCGCTCATGCCGGAGAGGCCGTCGGACGGGACCTTCTCGATGAGGACGGACGGAACGCCGAGCAGGCGGCCGATCGCGCGGATCTCCGCCGTGGTGAAGCAGGAGACCGGGCTGAAGTCGCCGACGGAGTCACCGTACCGCGTCGAGTAGCCGACCCAGTCCTCGGAGAGGTTGCAGGTGTTGGCGACGCGGCCGTTCCGCGACTGACCGACGGCGTAGAGCGTCGACATCCGGAGGCGCGGCGGCAGGTTGATGATGGAATCATTCTGTATCTCGATGCCGGCGGAGCCGATCTGTTCGATCAGCGCGTCATACGCACCTTTGATATTGACGACATAGTGCTCGATCCCGAGGTGGTTGACGAGCAGCTTGGCCATGTCGATGTCGGCCTGTTCCCCGTTCGGCATCAATACGCCGACGACGCGGTCCTTGCCAAGCGCCTCGACGAGGAGGGCGGCGACGATGGAGCTGTCCTTGCCTCCGCTGATCCCGATGATGGCGTTGCAGCCCGGGCCGTTGACCTCAAACCAGTCCCGAATCCACTGGACCGTTGCGTCCTTGGCGTGGGCGGCGTCAAATTCGTATCCTCTGAAATCTTTCATCTCATTACTCATGGCGAACTCCTTTCCGGCTCTCACGCAAAGATTTTATCACACACAGGCGCGGCTGACAATGCGGCAGTTGAAAGACCGCGGGTTTTACGTTACAATTAGCACGTCGGAGGGGGATGCGCACCGGCGAGGCGTTCCGACAGACTGATTACATTATAGCGGAGGACAGAATGAAGAAATATTACACGACAAATCTGAAAGACGGCGAGACCTTCGACGACTTTTTCATGATCAAGAGTTTGTATATAAAGGCGGGGACGACGGGCAAACAATACCTCGACATGATCCTGTCGGACGCGACCGGCGAGGTCGTGGCCAAGAAATGGGATTTGGACGAAGCGGAGATCGCGACGTACGAGAAGACCGTTCCGGGCTGCATCGTCAAGGTGCGCGCGCAGGTCACCGACTGGCGCGGGCAGCGGCAGCTCCGCGTGACCAAAATGCGCTTTGCGCAGGCGGGCGACGGGGTCGATAACAACGACTTCTTCAAGGCTGCGCCGGAGGACCCGCAGGAGATGTACGACTTCATCGTCGGCAAGATTCAGGGGTTCACGGACCCGGACCTCCGGAACCTGTGCATGGCTCTCTATGAGGAGAACAAGGACAAACTCATGTATTACCCGGCGGCGATGTCCAACCACCACGCGGAGTACGCGGGGCTTCTGTACCACGTCAAGCGCATGATGATGCTCGGCGAGCGGGCCTGCGAGGTCTACACGAACCTGTCCAGGGACCTGCTCCTCGCGGGCGTCGCGATTCACGACATCGAAAAACTGACCGAGATCCTCTCGGACGAGCACGGCGTCTCGCCGGGGTATTCGTTCGAGGGGCAGATGCTCGGCCACCTGGTGCAGGGCGTTAAGGTCGTCCACGACAAGTGCCGGGAGCTCGGCATCGGCTACGAGAAGGAGATTCTGCTCGAGCACATGGTCATTTCGCACCACTACGAGCCGGACTTCGGCAGCCCAAAGAAACCGCTCTTTCCGGAGGCGGAGGTCCTGCACTACCTCGACATGATCGACGCAAAGATGTTCGACATGGAGGACTCGCTCGCGGGCGTCGAGCCGGGCGGCTTCGGCGACAAGGTCTGGACGCTGGACAACCGCAAGCTTTATAAGAAAACATTCTGAGCGTCCGGGGATTCCCGGACCGGGGAGGCGCGTTGAAAAAAACGGGCAGAATCACAAAGGTCATTTTCAATAATCCGGCCAACGGGTACACCGTGGCCATCTTCAAAACAGACGATGGGTCGATCACGCTCACCGGCTGTTTTCATAGTATCAGCGCTGAGGCCACGTACGAGGTCGAGGGCGACTTTGTCGTGCACAAGACGTATGGGGAGCAGTTCAGCGTGCGGTCCTACCGGGAGGTCCTGCCGGACGATTCGGAGGGCATCCGCGCGTACCTCGCGTCCGGCGCGATCAAGGGCGTCGGCCCAAAGACGGCCGACCTCATCGTGGACGCCTTCGGCGACCAGGCGCTCGAGATCATCGAGAAGGAACCCGTCCGCCTGCTGACGATCAAGGGCATCGGGGTCAAGTCGATGGCGCAGATCGTCGAGTCCTTCGCGGCGACGCGGGACTTCCGCAAGGTGTCGATGGAGCTGATGGACTACGGAATCGAATTCAACCACGCGGTCAAGATCTTTAAACTGTACGGGTCCGAAGCGGTCAACGTCATCAAGGAGAACCCGTATCAGCTGATCGAGGACATCTACGGGATCAATTTCCGCAAGGCGGACGAGATCGCGGTCCGGGTCGGCTTCGCGCCGGACAGCGAGTTCCGGATCCGCAGCGGGATCAAATACGTGCTCGCGAGCCAGATCGAGGCGGGCAGCACGTTCATGTTAAAAAGCGTGCTCGTCGACCGCACGGTCCAGCTGCTGGACGTGACCGGCGAGCAGGTGTCGGACAACATCACGGGGCTCGTCTTCGCGGGCGAGCTGCAGCTCGACATCGTTGACGATGTGAGCGTCGTGTATTTATACGGGTATTACCTCGCGGAGCAGAGGGTCGCGTTCAACCTGGCGCGCATTCAGGAGAACCGTACGGACCCGCTGCCGGCGGACGTCGGGAACCTCATCCGGGACGCGGAGAGCAGCATGCGGATCGACCTGTCGGACGAGCAGCGCCGGGCCATCCGGACGGCGCTGCTATCGAACGTCTGCATCATCACCGGAGGACCGGGCACCGGCAAGACCACGATCATCAACGCGATCGTCCGGGCGTTCACGCGGCTCGGGATGGACGTCGCGCTCGCGGCGCCGACCGGCCGGGCGGCAAAACGGATGGCCGAGGCGTCGGGATACCCCGCGCAGACGGTTCACCGGCTGCTCGAATACGTCTTTTCCGAGGACCGGGACGTCATGGACTTCGGGCGGAACGAGGAGAACCCGCTCGAAGCGGACGCCGTCATCGTCGACGAGGCGAGCATGGTCGACATCATGCTGATGGACGGCCTCCTCAAGGCGCTCAAGTCCGACACCCGGCTGATCCTGGTCGGTGACGCGGACCAGTTACCGTCGGTCGGAGCGGGCAACGTGCTCCGCGACATGATCCGGAGCGAATACATCCAGACGGTCCGCCTCCGCGATATCTTCCGTCAGGCGGAGGAGAGCCGCATCATCGTCAACGCGCACATGATCAACAGCGGCGAATACCCGGAGAACGGGACGCGGGACGACGACTTCTTTTTCTTGCACCGGGACACCGAGGAGGAGATGCTCGAGACCGTCAAGGAGCTCGCGGGCGGGCGCCTCGCGGCGTATTACGGCTTTCTTCAGTCAGATCAAGACGTGCAGGTGCTCACGCCGACGCGGCGCGGGATGCTCGGGACGGGCAACCTCAACGCGGTGCTGCAGGCCGTGCTCAACCCGCCGTCCGAGGACAAGGCGGAGCGCAAATACGGCGGCCGGACCTACCGCGAAGGCGACAAGGTCATGCAGATTAAGAACAATTACCAGGCCACGTGGATCGACGCGTCGCAGACCAGCGGGACCGGGATCTTCAACGGCGACATGGGCGTCATCCGAGAGATCGACAACGACGACGACCGGATCGTCGTCTGGTTTGACGACAAGCGCGTGGTGTACGGGGCGACGGACCTCGAGGAACTCGAACTCGCTTACGCGGTGACCGTGCACAAGAGCCAGGGGTGCGAGTTCCCGGCGGTGATCATGCCGGTCAGTTCGTTTCCGCCGATGCTGATGACGCGCAACCTCCTCTACACGGGCGTGACCCGCGGCAAGCAGCTTGTTGTGCTGGTGGGCCGGGAGAACCGGATGCGCCAGATGATCGACAACAACCGGATCGACGAGCGGAACACGGGCCTCGCGGCGCGGCTCCGCGCATACGACCTGGGAACGGTAAACAGGCTATAATTCGACGCCCAAACGGGCTTTTCACCGATAAATGAGCGATTGGAACGACCACGGCGGGACGTCCGGCATGTCCCGCACTTTTTTCAATAGAATCCTCGAACTGGTCTATCCGGACGGGCTCTACTGCATCTGTTGCGGCAAGATCATCGACAGCAGCCGCCCGTACCGCCTGTGCAACGAATGCATGGACGAGATCAACTGGGCGGCGGGGCGGACCTGCGTCCGGTGCGGCAAGCCGCTTTCGGACCTCAATCCGTCGGATACTTGTTATAACTGCCGCGAGCAGGATCACGTCTTCCGGCGCGGGTATGCGTGCGCGGGCTACGGCAGCTGCGAGCGCGCGATGATCTTCGCGCTCAAATACGGGGAGCGCACGGACATCGCGCCGACGATGGGGGAGGTCCTGCACGACCGGATGGTGTTGCTGCATCACACCGGCTCGGCGGACCTTTCGCAGTATGACATGGTGATTCCGGTTCCGATGTACGAACCGAAGCGCCGGCGCCGCGGCTTCAACCAGGCCGAGCTGATCGCGCGCGAATTCTGCCGGCGGAGCGGCCTGCCGCTCGCGCCGCGGGCGGTCGCGCGCGTCCGGGACACGCACGCGATGAAGGGCGTC
>JAFRGD010000031.1 GCA_017433975.1 Mogibacterium sp.
GAGGCCGACCGGAAGTGCAGCCACTGCGATGACGTCATCGAAGGCGCAGAAATCGCGGCGACCGGCCATGTGCCGGAAGTCATCCGTGCTGTTGCAGCGACCTGCACGCAGCCGGGCTCGACAGAGGGCTCGAAGTGCTCGGTCTGCGGCGAGATTCTGGTAGCGCCACAGGAAATCGCGGCGCTCGGTCATGACTATCAGATCGTGCCGGATACTGCCGTAGCACCGACCTGCACGACGGCCGGCAAGGAGGCCGACCAGAAGTGCAGCCACTGCGGCGACGAAATCATAGGTGCTGAGATCGCGGCCCTCGGCCATGACTATCAGGATGTACCGAATACAGCTGTTGCAGCTACCTGCACGACAGCCGGCAAGGAGGCTGACCAGAAGTGCAGCCACTGCGGCGACGAGATCATAGGTGCGGAGATCGCAGCCGTCGGCCATGATTATCAGGTCGTTCCGAATTCAGCCATAGCACCGACCTGCACGACGGCCGGCAAAGAAGCCGATCAGAAGTGCAGCCACTGCGGCGACGAGATCATAGGTGCGGAAATCGCGGCCCTCGGCCATGATTATCAGGTCGTTCCGAATTCAGCCGTAGCACCGACCTGCACGACAACCGGCAAGGAAGCCGACCAGAAGTGCAGTCACTGCGATGACGTCATCGAAGGTGCAGAGATCGCAGCGACCGGCCACAGCTGGGGCGAGTGGACTGTCAAGACACCTGCGACGGAGACGGAGGACGGCGAAGAGGTCCGCACATGTTCCGTTTGTTCGGCGCAAGAGACCAGAATCATCCCTGCGACAACGCATGAGCATAAGCTTTCCAAGGTCGAGGCAAAGGCTCCAACCTGCCTCACCGATGGAAATACGGAATACTGGATCTGCGATCAGGGTGAATATGCTTGCGGGAGATGTTTCTCCGACGCGGAAGGCGCAAACGAGATCGACATCAAGGATACGGTCGTCAAAGCGACCGGTCACGACTGGGATGCCCCGACTTACACCTGGGCGGACGACAACACCAAAGTGACCGCCGTTCGCGTCTGCAAGAAAGATGGACTGCACACGGAGATCGAGCTTGTCAACACATCATCTGAAGTCACGAAAGCCCCGACTTGTTCAACCAAGGGCGAGACGACGTATACTGCAACCTTCACCAACGGCGCTTTCGCGGAGCAGACAAAGACCGTTGCGGATGTCGATACCATCAGCCATACGCTTACAAAGACGGAGGCGCATAAGGCGACCTTCGAGGAACCAGGGAATAGAGAATACTGGACCTGCAGCGTGTGCGGGAAGCACTTCTCAACGGAAAGCGGCGAGCAGGAAATTGACCCGCTGATTGCTTCACCGGAAACGATCACGCTCTCTGCTTTGACATTTACGTACAACGGATCCGCCAAAAAGCCGTCCGTTACGGTCAAAGACACCGCCGGAAATATCGTCGATGCGTCCAACTTTGAAGTAACTTACTCAAATAATGTGAACGCAGGGGAAGCGACTGCGACGGTCACCTTCACAGGCGATTATTATGAGGGTACGCAGACACTGACCTTCACGGTGAAACCTGCAACCGTTGCCGGATCGACGGTGAGCGGCGTGGCTGCCAAGACATATAATGGTAAGGCGCAGACGCAGAACCCTACGGTCGTCATCGGCAGCAAAACGCTGGTGAAGGATACCGACTATACGCTGTCCTACAAGAATAATACGGCGGCCGGCACCGCTTCGGTGATCATTAAGGGCAAGGGGAATTACAACGGCAGCAAGACCCTGACATTCACAATCAAAAAAGCCAACAACCCGCTGTCGATCAAGGCCAGAACAGCCACTGTCAAGTACAGCTCATTAAAGAGTAAAACGCAGACGCTGGCGGTTACCAAAGTGATCACGTTCAATAAGAATGGCCAGGGGAAGATGAGCTACTCCAAGGTCAGCGGCAACAAGAATATCACGATCAACGCAACGACCGGAACGGTCACCATCAAAAAAGGACTCAAGAAGGGGACCTACAAGGTGAAAGTCAAGGTCAAAGCGGCAGGTAATACCAACTATAAAGCATCTGCGGTGAAAGAAGTGACCTTCACGATCGTCGTGAAGTAGCGGAATTCAAAAGATACGATTCACGATTCGCATTTCGGGAGCGGGCGGGGGATTCCGCCCGCTCCTGTTTTTTTACAACTGATGAGATTCCTTCCCCAAAGTGCGCTTTTCTGTGATAAAATACCACTATGAAGACTATCGTATTAATTCTGTTTTTCATAGCGACCGGCATCCACCTTTATGCCTCGTGGAACAAAGACAAGCCGCTGCGCAACAAGTCCAAGCCGTTCATCCTGCTGCTCCTGCTCGCGTACTATTGCCTTAGCGCGGAGCAGATCGCGTGGATGGTGGTGCTGGCGCTCCTCTTTTCGTGGATCGGGGATGTGCTGCTGATCCCACCGGGGGTGAAGTGGTTCACGGCGGGCGGCATCTCGTTCATGGTCAGCCACTTTTTCTTCATCCTGAGCTACGCGGCGCTGACGGACTTCTCCAAGGTCAACGGGGCGCTGACGGTCATCCTGCCGGTCCTATTTATCATTGCGACGTTCATCACATTCAAATATCTGCGGCCGTTCCTTCCGAAGGGGCTGTTCTATCCGATGCTTTTGTACCTGCTGATCAACGGCGGTATGAACTGCTTCGCGTGGTTCCGCTCCATGAGCACCGCAGGGGTTGCGGCGATCCTCACGGCGATCGGCGCACTGCTCTTCTACGTGTCAGACACTTCGTTGTTCTTTGTGCGCTTTAATAAAAACAGCCGTCTCAAGACGCACTTTCTCGTCATGTTAACGTATTCAATCGGTGAGTTCCTCATCGTACAGGGACTGATCATGAAATAAGGAGGCAATCGAATGAAGTATTATCTGTACAATCCGCTGGCAAATAACGGGATTTCGGTCGAAATTCCTGGGGTGGAACCGATGGACGCGTCCAAAGTCGACTATCCGTCGTTCTTCGCGGGACTCAAACCAGACGATGAAGTCGTCCTGATCGGCGGCGACGGCACGGTCAATTACATGATCAACCGCGTCGACCCCGCCACAATCAAGAACAACGTCTATCTGTTCGGCAACGGCTCCGGGAATGACTTCCTGAACGATATCAATGAACCGACCGGCAAGGAAGTCCTGCTGAACCCGTATCTCGTCAATCTTCCGACCGCGCGGGTCGGTGGAAAAGAATACAGGTTCATCGACAATATGAGCTTCGGCATCGACGGGTACTGCTGCGAGGAGGCCGACCGGATCAAGGCGAAGAACCCGAACAAAAAGATCAATTACGCCGGCATCGCGGTCAAAGGGCTGCTCTTCCATTTCAAGCCGTGCCATGCCTGGATCGAGGTGGACGGCAAGCAGTATGAGTTTGACAACGTCTGGCTCGCTCCGACGATGAAGGGGCGGTATGTCGGCGGCGGAATGAAGATCGCGCCGGCGCAGGACCGGAACGGAGACCTCCTGACGGTCGTCGTTTACATGTGCAAATCGAGGCTCAAGACGCTCAAGAACTTCCCGTCCATCTTTGAGGGCAAGCACATCTATCTGAAGGACATGGTAAAGATCATGACCGGCCGGAAGGTCCACGTCAAGTTCGACCGGCCGTGCGCCGCCCAGATCGATGGAGAGACCGTCCTGGACGTTACAGAGTACTGGGTGGAGCTGTAAGCAACGCACATCACCTTAACCAACGCGTTTCAACGAAAGGAGGAGCCCACATGTACGGCTACACGGGCAAACTGCTTTTTGTGGATCTGTCTGCGGGTACGCTGGAGATCCGGGACCTTCCTGAGGACGTCGCCAGACAATTCGTCGGCGGCCCCGCTTTGGGCGCGTATTACTTGTATAAAGAAATGCCAGCGAACGTCGATCCGTTCGCGCCGGAAAGCGTCGTCGTCATCACGGGCGGAGCCTGTGTGGGGACGGGCGCTTTCTTTGCAAACCGGACGTTCGTGTGCCACAAATCCCCGGTGTACGGCGGTTTTAACGACTCCAACGCCGGCGGGATGTTCTCGACCGAGCTGAAGAAAGCCGGTCTGGACGCCATCATCATCCGCGGCATCGCGGAGACGCCGGCCTATCTGCACGTTAAGGACGGCGTCCCGGAGCTGTGTGACGCCTCGGACCTCTGGGGCAAGACCGTCCCGGAGGTGGAGGACTGGTTCGCGGAGAAATACGGTGTGAAGCGCCCGCGGGTTCTGTCCATCGGGCCGGCCGGCGAGCACCTCGCGTACATCGCCGGCACCGTGACAGACCGCGACCGGGTCGCCGCGCGCGGCGGAAACGGTGCGGTCCTCGGGTCCAAGCGGCTGAAGTCCATCTTTGTGGAGGGGACCGGGCGCGTGGACGTCTTCGATCCGGAGGAGGTCAAGCGCCTCAACGAGATCAGCAAAGGCGGCATCGCAAAGACCCCGATCGCGCAGGCGTTCGCCGCCCTGGGCACGAACTGCGGCTTCGACTCCTTCATCTCGGCGGGCAAGTGCGCGATCAAGAACTGGGGCGGGTCGCACCTCGATTATCCGGTGGAGGGGGCGAAGGAACTTACGATTCCGTACTCCGACCCAAAATGGAAGAAACAGATCTACGCCTGCATGAGTTGCCCGCTGCACTGCGGCGCGATTTACGACGTGACGGATGACAGCCCTTACGGGTTGGAAGAGACGCCGCGGCCGGAATACGAGACGTACTCCGCGTACGGCTCAATGCTGCTGCTCACGGACGCGCAGCTCTTGTACTATATGAACCAGCGGTCAAACGACTACGGGATCGACACGATCAGCTGCGGCGCAACCATCGGCTGGGCCATGGAATGCTACGAAAAAGGTGCGCTGACCCGGGAGGACTTCGACGGAATCGAGCTCACCTGGGGCAATCACGAGGCGATCAAGGCCGTTTTCGATAAGATCTGCCGCGACGAAGGCTGCGGAAAGATCCTCAAACTCGGCTCATATCACGCCGCAAAGGCGTTCGGCCGGGGCGAGGAGTACCTGCAACTGGCCGGCCACATGGAGATCGGCCAGCACGACCCGCGGAGCGAGGTCGGAACCGGGCGGATCTACGCGTACGATCCGACGCCGGGCCGGCACATGCGGGGCGGCATCGGCGGCGCCTACACCGGGCAGGACTTCCGCGGGACCGGCTTCAAGGACGTCAACGCGATGACGGCCAACGAGAATACATATAACGCGGGGCTCTGCTGCTTTGCGCAGTTCCCGACGCCGGGCGGCAAGTTCGGCATGCAGAAGTGGATCCACGCCTGCACCGGCAACCTCGGGACGGCCCGCGACGCGTATTACGCGGGAATCCGGAGCTTCCTCATCCGGCAGGCGTTCAACCTGCGGGAGGGGCAGCGCCGCAAGGACTGGTATCTTTCCCCGCGGCTCCGCGGCGAAGAGCCGATGGAGGGCCCGCTGGAGGGCCGGCGCTGCGACGTCGACAAGCTCGGGGACAACTTCTTTGAAGCGCTCGGCTGCGACGTCGATACGGGCGTGCCGCTTCCGGCGCTGCTGGACCTCGTCGAGGGGCTCGACTTCGTCAGGGCGGACCTCTATCCTCCAAAGGAGGACAAACGATAGATGATAGTTGAAGTAACGCTGCGGTATTTGACCGGGGTCACGGTCCAGCGGACGACGATGGAAGACGTCCCGGAGGGGTGCACCGCCGGGGCGCTTTGCGCTGCGGTGATTCGGGCGGAGGAAGCGCGGGAGGGTCTCTCTTTTGAGGGTGCGGAGGTCCTGACGCTTGTGAACGGCCGGGTCGTTTCGGAGGACTGCGTGTTGCAGGAAGGGGACGCGGTCCGGATCCTGCCGGTGGCGTCGGGCGGTTGATGCCGCGCATTCAATAGTTTTTTGATGGATTTTGGAATTTATAGTAGGAGAGGAACCATGAAGGCATTCGGACGAATCTGGAAGAAGACAACAGCGGCTTTGTTGATTCTCTTGATGCTCCTCCTTGGTGCGTGTAGCAATGCAGGCGGCGGAGAGGCAGAAGACGCGTCGGGAGAGTCGGACGGCGGACAGGGGACATCGGAGGAATCGACGGCGGCTCCCGAAAACGGCGAGGTGGTCATCCTGTTTACCAGCGACATCCATTGCGGCATCGACGAGGGTTTCGGCTTTGCGGGGCTGCAGCAGATTCGCGATGAGCTCGAGGCGGAGGGCTACACGGTCATCCTGGTAGACGACGGAGACGCGGTCCAGGGAGAGACCATCGGAACGCTGTCCAATGGCGAGGCGATCATCAAGCTGATGAACGCGATGCATTACGACGTGGCGATTCCGGGCAACCACGAGTTCGACTACGGGATGGAGGAGTTCCTCCACCTGACGGAAATGGCGGAGTTCCCGTATGTCAGCTGCAACTTCAACAAAGAAGGAGAACTGGTCTTCGCCCCGTACGTGATCAAAGAAGCCGCGGGCCACAAGATCGCATTCATCGGCGTGACGACGCCGACGACGCTGACTTCGTCGACCCCGTCCACGTTCCAGAATGAAGCGGGAGAATATAATTACGGCTTCCTGCAGGATGACGACGGTGAGGCGCTCTACGCGGCGGTTCAGAAGTCCATCGATGACGCCAGGGCAGAGGGCGCGGATTACGTCTACGTGCTGGGACATCTCGGTTACTATGCGGAGGTTTCCCCGTGGTCCTATGCGGACGTCATCGAAAACACGACGGGAATCGACGTGTTCCTCGACGGCCACAGCCACGATACCGAGCAGGTCGTCATGAAGGACAAAGCCGGGAACGACGTTCCGCGGTCCGCCTGCGGGACCAAAATGAACTGCATCGGGTACAGTTACATTCACGCGGACGGGACCATCGAAACCAATATCTGGAGCTGGTCGAACAAGATCGGCGCGCCAAGGTTGATGGGCCTCCACAATGAGATGGACGACGAGGTGCGCGCAGCGCAGGAGGCGCTTGCGGCCGAGACGGAAAAAGTGGTCGCGCAGTCCAACGTTGAGCTGACGATCTATGACCCGGTCGAAGTGGACAACTCCGGGAATCCGATCCGGATGATCCGCCGGGCGGAGACCAACCTCGGTGACTTCTGCGCGGACGCGTTCCGGATCCAGTGCGGTACGGACGTCGGCATCATCAGCGGCGGAGGCATCCGCGCCAATATCGAGCGCGGAGACATCACCTACGGGGACATCATCGACGTCTTCCCGTTTGGCAATGAAGTATGCGTCATGGAGGTCACCGGACAGCAGCTCCTCGATGCGCTGGAGTGGACCTCGCGGTCCATCCCGGGCGAGAACGGCGGCTTCCTGCAGGTCTCCGGCATGTCTTACGAAATCGACGTCTCGGTACCGAGCGGATGCATCGCGGATGAGAACGGTATGTGCATCGGCATCGAAGGCGAACGGCGCGTGAAGAACGTCATGGTCGGCGGCGAACCGATCGACCCGCAAAAGACATATACGGTCGCCAGCATTGACTACATTCTCAAACAAAACGGGGACGGGATAACCGCGTTTGACGGTGCGAAGGTCCTTCGCGACGGAATCATGATCGACAACCAGCTTTTGATCAACTACATCACGGAAGCGCTCGGCGGCGAGATCGGCGGCGAATACGCCGACCCGTACGGGCAGGGCCGGATCGTGATCCTCAACGGCGGGGAATAGTATATGTGAAAGGGAAGAGCCGCCGGCGGTCCGGCGGCTCTTTTGATGTGCATCATTATTGCGAACCGGTCCGGGATTACCCGTCCGTCGCTTATCTGTTCAGGAAAGCGACCGCGGCGCCGGTCATCGCCGCCATTCCGTAAGGCATGGCTTCTTCTTTGACCGCGCAGTGCGCGTTGTGCAGCGAGGAGACCTCGTCGCCTTCGTGGCCGGCCTGGAGGATCATGAGAACCGCCGGGATGCCGGTCAGGGTCGAGTAGAAACTGAAGTCTTCGCCGAAGCTCATCGGCTCCTTGAACTCCTCCACGTGGTCTTTGCCGACGATGGCCGGGAGCTGTTCAAACAGGAACGCGGAAAGTTCTTCGTTATTGTAGCAGGAGTCGTACCCGCGCATCGAACCGGCTTCGATCTTGCACCGGGAGACGGTTTCGACGGCCTGCGCGACGCGCTGCACGTGATCCGCAATCTTTTGACGAACCTCCGCCGTGTAGGAGCGGGCGTTTCCGGTCATGAAGACGCGGTCCGCGATTGAATTCGGGGCTTTTCCGCCCTGGATCGTGTTCATCATGATGACCGCGGAGTCCGACGGCGCGATCTCTCTGGCCTGGATCTGCTGGAGCATCATGATGATCTCGGCGGCCGCCAGGATCGGGTCCGGAGCCTTTTGCGGCTGGGAGCCGTGGCCGCCGGTGCCGATGATATTGAACCCGTATCCGTCCGAGGCGGAGGTGAACGGGCCGGCCTTAAAGCCGATGACGCCGGTCTTGTCGTTTTCGGTCGGGAAGTTGTGCATGCCGAGGATCGCGTCGACGCCTTCCATGACGCCGGCCTTGATCAGTTCTCTCGCTCCGCCCGGCATGATCTCCTCGTTGTGCTGGAATATCAGCTTGACGGTGCCGGGGAATTCGTCGCGGAGGCTGCAGAGCAGCTTTGCGTTTCCGAGCATCATGGCGCAGTGCATGTCGTGGCCGCAGGCGTGCATGACGTTCGGGACTTCGCTGCTGAACGGGAGGCCGGTTTCTTCCTGGACCGGCAGGGCGTCGAGGTCGCAGCGGAGGGCGATGCAGCCGCCGGCTCCCTTGTTCCCGCGGACGGTTGCGACGACGGACGTCGGCGTCGGCGACTCGATGGTATCCACACCGTACTCCGCCAGTTTGTCGCGAACCAGCCGGGAAGTGCGCTCCTCCGTATTTCCGACTTCCGGATGACGATGGATGTCGCGACGGATCTCCGCGATCTCATCCCGGATTGCGAACGCCATTTCAAGATATTTACTCATCGCTTTATCCTTTCAACAGGGGTGTTTCGCGTCATTTTCTACAAAAATAATAGTACATAAAAGCATTGAAATCAACGATGTTCTTCCCTCATCGCTTGACATGACTGGCTTTCAGTGATATGATTCGTGGGTAAAGCGTTGACGGGGACAGTAAGCCCGCCGCAAGGACTTCCAGAGAGAGATGGGTGCTGGAATCATCTCAGTCCGGGCGCGCCGAACACCACCCCCGAGCGGCACCAATCCTGCCCGCGTAGGCTGCGTTACAAGCCTGAATGAGTGCCGGACGAGAGGACTCGCCGGAAGATGGGTGGAACCACGGATACTTTGTATGTATGCGTCCCTTCTGACAAATTGTCGGAGGGGACTTTGATTTCTCTCCGGAACACAGGAGAAAAGGAGGATGGAACATTGATTATCACACTGAAAGACGGCAGCACAAAGGAATATCAGAGCCCGATGTCCGCGTATGAGATCGCGAAGGACCTGAGCGAGGGGCTCGCGAGGGTCGCCTGCATGGCCGAAATCGACGGCAAGGCGTGCGATCTGCGGACGGTCATCGACAAGGACTGCAGTCTCAACATTCTGACGTTTGACTCGGACGAGGGCAAACACGCATACCGCCATACCTGCTCGCACGTGCTGGCGGAGGCGGTCAAGCACCTCTATCCGGAGGCCAAACTCGCGATCGGTCCGTCGATCGACAGCGGCTTCTACTATGACTTCGACATTCCGCCGCTCTCGAGAGAAGACCTCGACGCGCTCGAAGCCGAGATGAAGAAGATCATCAAGAAGGGCGAAGAGCTGCACTACTACACGCTGCCGCGCGACGAGGCGATTCAGCTGATGGAGTCCCGCGACGAGCCGTATAAGGTCGAAATGATCAAGGACCTGCCGGAGGGCGAAGTCATTTCGTTCTACCAGCAAGGCGACTTCATCGAGCTCTGCGCCGGCCCGCACCTCATGAGCACCAAGCCGATCAAGGCCTTCGCACTGACGTCGAGCTCCGGCGCTTATTGGAGGGGCGACGAGCACAACAAGATGCTCACCCGTATTTACGGTACGGCTTATACCAAGAAAGAAGACCTCGAGGAGTACCTTGCGTACCTCGCGGACATCAAGAACCGCGATCACAACAAGCTCGGCCGCGAGATGGACATCTTCACGACGGTCGACGTCATCGGCCAGGGGTTGCCGCTCTTCATGCCGAAGGGCACCAAGATCATTCAAAAGATGCAGCGCTGGATCGAGGACCTCGAGGAGTACGACTGGGGCTACGTCCGCACGCGGACGCCGCTGATGGCAAAGTCCACGCTGTACAAGATCTCCGACCACTGGTATCACTACCGGGACGGCATGTTCCTGCTGGGATATGACAGCATGGACGAGATCATGGCCGCGGAGGACCGCTCGCACGAGATTCACGGCGTCGAGGACGTCAACCTCATTGAGAACGACGCGGACGCCAACGTCATGGCGCTCCGCCCGATGACCTGTCCGTTCCAGTATTATGTATACAAGGCGCGCCAGAAGAGCTACCGCGACCTCCCGTACCGCATGGGCGAGACGTCGACGCTCTTCCGCAACGAGCAGGCCGGCGAGATGCACGGACTGACCCGCGTCCGCCAGTTCACGATTTCGGAGGGCCACCTCGTCTGCACACCGGAGCAGATCAAAGACGAGTTCAAGGGCTGCGTGGACCTCGCGAGATACTGCCTGACAACCCTCGGCCTCGAGGAGGACGTGACGTACCGCTTCTCCAAGTGGGACCCGGACAACGCGGACCACTACCTCGGCGACGCGGAGTCCTGGGAGCGCGTTCAGGGTCTCATGAAGGAGATCCTCGACGAGATCGGTCTCGATTATAAAGAAGAAGCCGGCGAAGCCGCGTTCTACGGGCCAAAGCTCGACATTCAGGCCAAAAATGTCTACGGCAAAGAAGACACGATGATTACAATTCAGCTCGACATGTTCCTGTCCGAGCGGTACGACATGTACTACATCGACAAGGACGGCCAGAAGAAACGCCCGTACATCATCCACCGCACGTCGATCGGATGCTACGAGCGCACACTGGCCTGGATGATTGAAAAATACGCGGGCAACCTGCCGACCTGGCTCTGCCCGGAGCAGGTCCGTATTCTGCCGATCACCGACAAGGTCGCGGATTACGCTGAGGAGGTCCGCAAGGAACTGCGCAAGAACGGCGTCGATGTGACGATCGATGGTTCCGGCGAGCGCATCGGATACAAAGTCCGCCGCGCCCAGATGGAAAAGGTCCCTTACATGCTTGTCATCGGCGGCAAAGAGGCCGAGGACGGCAACGTCTCCGTCCGGTCGAGATATGCCGGCGACGAGGGCGTCAAGCCTCTGCAGGAGTTCATCAGCGCAATCTGCGAGGAAATTCGGACCAAAGAGATCCGCAAGATCGAAAAGTAAAGAAGGGAGCTGGATGTGTCAATCGTAAGAAATTTGACAAAGAGCATCCGAGAATATAAGCGACCGAGTGTAATGACCTTCCTGTTCATCGTCGGGGAGGTCATTATAGAATGCCTCATCCCGTTCATCACGGCGCGCCTGGTGAACAACATCCAGGCGGGCATCGAGATGGACGCGCTGGTCCGGACGGGCCTGCTGCTGGTGCTGATGGCGGTGGTGTCGCTTTGCTGCGGCGCCGCGGCGGGGTATACCAGCGCAAGGGCGTCGGCCGGCTTCGCGAAGAACCTCCGGCACGACCTGTTCGACCGGGTCCAGGACTTCTCGTTTGAGAACATCGACCGCTTTTCGACCGCGTCGCTCGTTACCCGTCTGACGACGGACGTCACCAACGTGCAGTTCTCGTTCATGATGATCATCCGGACGGCGGTACGGTCGCCGCTGATGTTCATCTTTGCCGTGACCATGGCGTACATCATGGGCGGCTCGCTTGCCATGACCTTTGTCGTCGTCATTCCTGTCCTGTTCATCGGTTTGTTCGCAATCGCAAAGGCCGCGATGCCGGCGTTTCGCCGCGTGTTCAAGAAATACGACAAACTGAACGAATCGGTCGAGGAGAACGTCCGGGCGATGCGGATCGTCAAGGGCTTCTCGCGGGAGGAGTACGAAAAGGTCAAATTCGGACAGGCCGCGGAGGACATCCGCAGGGACTTCACCAAGGCGGAGCGGATCGTGGCGCTCAACACGCCGCTCATGCGGTTCTGCATGTATTTCAACTCGGTCTTCGTCCTGACGGTCGGGTCCCGGCTGGTCATCACCAGCCGCGGCAAGGTCCTGGACGTCGGGCAGATGTCGGCCATGCTGACCTACGGGATGCAGATTCTGATGTCGCTCATGATGATTTCGATCATCTACGTCATCATTACAATTTCGCTCGAATCCATGCGGCGTATCAGCGAAGTGCTGGACGAGCGTCCGTCGATGAACGACCCGGAGAACCCGGTCATGGAGGTTCCGGACGGGTCCATCGACTTCGAACAGGTGAGCTTCAAATACTCCGCGGCGGCAAAGCGGTACGCGCTCGAGAACGTCGACCTGCACATCCGCTCGGGGATGACCGTCGGCGTGATCGGCGGCACCGGCTCGAGCAAATCGACACTGGTCCAGCTGATTCCGCGGCTTTACGACGTGACGGACGGCTGCGTCCGCGTCGGCGGGGTGGATGTCCGTGACTATTCGGTCAAAGTGCTCCGCGACAACGTCGCGATGGTGCTGCAGAAGAACCAACTCTTCTCCGGAACCATCAAGGAAAACCTCCGCTGGGGCAACGAGACTGCGACCGACGAGGAACTCGTCGAAGCCTGCCGGCTCGCGCAGGCGGACGGGTTCGTCTCCTCGTTCCCGGACGGCTACGATACGTATATTGAACAAGGCGGCACCAACGTCTCTGGTGGCCAAAAGCAACGGCTCTGCATCGCGCGCGCTTTGCTGAAACGCCCGAAGGTCCTGATCCTGGACGACTCGACGAGCGCTGTCGATACCCGGACGGACGCGCTGATCCGCGCCGGCCTCCGCGACTACATCCCGGAGACGACCAAGATCATCATCGCACAGCGGATCGCTTCCGTGCAGGAGGCGGACATGATCGTGATTCTCGACAACGGCCGCATCGACGCGGTCGGCACGCACGACGAACTCCTTCGGTCGAGCGAGATTTATCGCGAGATCTTCGAAGAGCAGACACACAAGGAGGACGGCGATGAATAAGGGAAAGAGAAGAATCAATTTCGGCAGCCTTTCCCGCGTGGTCAAGCTGCTCCTCAAATCCTATCCGGTCCTCGTCCCGCTGACGGTCGTGTGCATCATCATCGCCTCGATCATGGCGTCCATCCCGGCGATCTTCCAGCAGAAGATCTTCGCGGATATCGGCGACTGGTACCAGACCGGCGACTGGCAGGGCGCTGCCAAGGTGATTCTGCCGAAGATCATGCTTCTGGCGACGTTCTACGTGCTCGCGATGATCGCGGTCACTGTGTACACGCAGCTCATGGCTTACATCACGCAGGGCTTCCTCAACAAGATGCGCAAGGAGCTCTTCAGCCGGATGCAGAACCTGCCGATCAAATACTTTGATACCAACAAGCACGGCGACATCATGAGCCGGTACACCAACGACATCGACTCGCTGCGGCAGCTGGTATCGCAGGCGCTGCCGACGTTCCTCCTGGCGGGGGTCGTCGTCATCGCAGTGCTTTTCATCATGTTGTATTACAGCTTGTGGATGACGCTGGTCGTCATGGTCGGGGTCTTCCTGATCATCCTCGTCAGCGGCAGGCTCGGCGGCGGTTCGGCGCGGTACTTCATGCGCCAGCAGAAGTCCGTCGGCCGTGTGGAGGGCTTCATTCAGGAGATGATGAGCGGCCAGAAGGTCGTCAAGGTGTTCAATCACGAGAATCACTGCCGTGAGGACTTCGACGAACTGAACGGAGAGCTGTTCGACAACAGCTATCGGGCGAACGCGTACGCCAACGTACTCGGTCCGGTCATCATGAACATCGGCAACCTGATTTACGTCAGCATCGCCGTCATCGGCGGAGCGCTCGTACTGCTCCGCGTCCCGAACCCTGGCCTCTCCAGCCTGTTTGCGGGATCGATCGGCGTGCTCACGATCGACGTCATGATCCCATTCCTCGGCATGGCAAAACAGTTCACCGGCAACGTCAACCAGCTCGCACAGCAGGTCAACTCGATCGCGATGGCGACGGCCGGCGCGGAGCGGATCTTCCAGCTGCTCGACGAGAAGCCGGAGTCGGACGAGGGGCGCGTCACGCTGGTGAACGCGGTCATCGACGAAGACGGGATGGTCACCGAGGTTCCGGAGCACACCGGAAAGTGGGCCTGGAAGGTCCCGGCGGACGTCACAATCCACGAAGCGGGTCACATCCTGCACGAGCGGGTCGAGAACCCGGATTACAACTACGTCGAACTCCGCGGCGACATCCGCCTCAAGGATGTGGACTTCGCATACAACAAGGACAAGCCGGTTCTGCACGACATCAGTCTGTACGCGAAACCGGGACAAAAGGTCGCGTTTGTCGGGGCGACGGGCGCCGGCAAGACGACGATCACCAACCTCCTGAACCGCTTCTACGACATCGAGGACGGCAAGATCCGTTACGACGGCATCAACATCAACAAGATCCGCAAATCGGACCTCAGGCGGTCGCTCGGTCTGGTTCTGCAGGACACCAACCTGTTCACCGGAACGGTCATGGACAACATCCGCTACGGCAAACTGGACGCGACGGACGAGGAGTGCCGCGAGGCCGCAAGGCTCGCCGGCGCGGACGACTTCATCACGAGGCTGCCGGAGGGATACGATACCATTCTGTCGAACAACGGTGACAACCTGTCGCAGGGACAGCGGCAGCTGATCGCGATCGCGCGCGCGGCTGTTGCGGACCCGCCGGTCATGATTCTCGACGAGGCGACGTCGTCCATCGACACCCACACCGAGCAGATCGTACAGCGCGGCATGGACATGCTGATGCACGGTCGGACGGTCTTCGTCATCGCGCACCGCCTGTCCACGGTCAAGAACTCGAACGTGATCATCGTGCTCGAGCACGGCCGCATCATCGAACGCGGCACGCACGAGGAGCTCCTCGAGCAGCGCGGACAATACTACCAGCTTTACACCGGCGCGTTCGAACTGGAGTAAGTCAAGGCTGTCATCCCGCGAGAGCCATAACGATAAAAGAACAATTGGGGATTGGGAAAGGAGAGAATCATGGAATTATATGTTTTTCTGTTTGATGATTACACTGCGCTGGACGCTTTCGGACCGGTCGAGGTCCTGAGCAAGGTTCCGGACATGAAGATCCGCTACATCTCTGTGGGTGGCGGAACCGTCATAAACAAACAGGAAATGCAGGTGATGACGGACCCGACGTCCGTCCTGATCGGAGCCGAACCTTCCGAAGAGAAACGGCTGCTCCTCGTCCCGGGCGGCCCGGGAACCCGGACCCTGATCCACATTGAGGCGTTCCTCCAGGCGCTGGGAGAGGCGATGGACGCGGCCAATTACGTGCTGACCGTCTGCACCGGCTCCGCGCTGGCGGCCGGAACCGGGCGGCTGAACGGGATCCATGCGACGTCCAACAAGAACGCATTCAACTGGGTTGTGAGCTGCGGTCCGGACGTCCTCTGGGAAAAGGAACCACGCTGGGTCGTCGACGGCAAGTACTATACGTCCGCCGGCATCTCCGCCGGGATCGACATGGCGCTCGGCTTTGTCGCGGACATGTTTGACGAGGCCCTCGCGGACAAGATCTGCAACATCCTGGAATACAACTGGCAGAAGAACTGAAGACCGTTCGAACATTTACTCATGCAACAAAAGAGCCCGCCTTCCTGCGAAGGCGGGCTTTTGATATGTCGGAAATCTATACGTATTCGTTCCCGTTCATGCGGTCGACGTATTTGCAGGCCTTGGTGGCTGCGACCGCGCCGTCGGAGACGGCGGTGGTGAGCTGCTGGATCTCCTTGCTCCGGCCATCGCCCGCGACGAAGAGTCCCGGGGTCATGGTCTCGCAGCGCTCGTCCGCGAGGTAGTAGCCGCGCTCGTCGGTCTCCGCGATCGCGCGGAAGATGCCGCCGTTCGGAATCTGTCCGATCGCGACGAACAGCCCGCTGATCGGTAGGTCGGTCTCCTCGCCGGTGACGGTATCCTTGATCGTGATGCTCCGGAGAATCTTGTCGCCGTGGACCGCGGAGACGGTCTTTTGCATCGCGAACTCGACGTTCTCCTTGGACTTCAGCTCGTCGACGAGCTGCTGCTCGCCGCGGAAGCGGTCGCGCCGGTGGATGATGGTGACTTTGTTGCAGAGGCCGGAGAGGAAGATCGCGTCCTCGAGGGCGGTGTTACCGCCGCCGTAGACCGCGACGTCCGCCTTGCGGAAGAACGCGCCGTCGCAGACTGCGCAGAACGAAATGCCGCGGCTGATCAGGGCGTCTTCACCCTCGATGCCCATGCGCCGGTGCGAAAGGCCGGTCGCGAGAATGACCGCGGTCGCCTCGTATTCGCCGCGCGCGGTGAGGACCCGGAACGGTGCTCCGGCTGTCTCCGGCGGAACGATCTCGGTGACATTCCGCATGAGGACTTTTGCTCCAAAGCTCTCCGCCTGCTGCTGCAGCCGCATCGCGTACTCGAAGCCGCTGATGCCCGGCGCCGCCGGGAAGTTGTCGATTGAATTGGTATATGTGATCTGCCCGCCGATCAGTTCGCGCTCGAGGATTGCGACGCGCTTGCCCGCGCGGCCGGCGTAGATGCCTGCGGTCAGCCCGGCCGGGCCGCCGCCGACGATGATGATATCATATTGATCTGCCATGATGGTGTTCCTTTCCGTTCTCCCGGGAGGGTGCGTCCGCACCGCCCGAAGTATTCAATTGCGTACAATCATTTTATCAGATGCGCGCGGTTTTGTATATGTTTTTTATGTGATATTTTGCGTTTGCTGTTGCATAAACCGGGAGCGGGGAGTAATATACTTTTAGCACACTAGAGGCGAGAGTGCTAACGACTGAGAAAGAGGGCATTTTTTTATGAGCAAAAAACAATTCAAGGCCGAGTCCAAGCGGCTCCTCGACCTGATGATCAATTCCATTTACACCAACAAAGAGATCTTCCTGCGGGAGATTATCTCTAACGCCAGCGACGCGATCGACAAGCGGTACTACAAAGCCGCGTCCGAAGGCCGGACCGGTCTGTCGCGCGACGACTTCTTCATCCGGATCGACCGCGACGACGAGAACCGCACCCTGTCCGTCACCGACAACGGCATCGGCATGACCGCGCACGAACTCGAGGACAACCTCGGCGTGATCGCGCGGAGCGGCTCCCTTACTTTTAAGAAAGAGAACGAGGACGCGATCAAGGACACCGACATCATCGGCCAGTTCGGCGTCGGCTTCTACAGCGCGTTCATGGTCAGCAAAAACATCAAGGTCATCTCCCTGGCGGACGGCGAGACACAGGCTTACAAATGGGAGAGCGACGGAACGAGCGGCTACACCGTCGAACCGGCGGAGCGCAGCGAAGTCGGAACGACGATCATCCTGACGCTGCGGGACGACACGGAGGAGGAGAAATACAGCGAATACCTGACCGAGTTCAAGATCCGCGACCTCATCCGCAAGTACTCTGACTACATCCGCTACCCGATCCTCATGGAGATCACCGACGTGCGCGAAAAGGCCGCGACCCCGGAGGAGCGGGCCGCCGAGGGCTACGAGCCGGAGTACGAGGACTTCAAGCACGATATCACGCTCAACAGCATGGTCCCGCTCTGGAAAAAGAAAAAATCCGAGATCACCGAGGAGGAGTACAACGGCTTCTACCGCAACAAATTCCTCGACTGGAACGACCCGCTCAAGGTTATCCACACCAACGTCGAGGGCGTGATCTCTTACGACGCGCTGCTGTACATCCCGAGCGAGGTTCCGTTCAACTATTACGCGCACGACTGGAAGCGCGGGCTGCAGCTCTATTCGAGCGGCGTCCTGATCATGAGCGCCTGCGAAGACCTCCTGCCGGAGTACTACGGCTTCGTCCGCGGCCTGGTCGACTCGCAGGACCTCTCGCTCAACATTTCGCGTGAGATGCTCCAGCACGACCGCCAGCTCAAGGCCATCGCGCAGCGTCTGGAGAAGAAGATTCGCGACACCCTCCTCGACATGCAGGAGAAGGAGCGCGACAAATACTGCAAGATGTTCGAGAACTTCGGCCTGCAGATCAAATATGGGATTTACGACAACTACGGGGCGAACAAGGACAAGCTGCAGGACCTCCTGATGTTCAAGAGCAGCACGACCGACGAGTACACCACGTTCAAGGAGTACATCTCGCGGATGGCGGATGACCAGAAGTTCATCTACTATTCCGCGGGCGACACCCCGGAGAAGCTCGCCAAGATGCCGCAGATGGACCCGTTCAAGGAGCGCGGCTACGAGGTGCTCTTCTGCTCGGACGAGATCGACGAGTTCGTGATCAAGATCCTCGCGCAGTACGACGGCAAGTACTTCAAGAGCGTCTCTGACAAGGACCTCGGCTTCGAGATCTCCGACGAGGAGAAGAAAGCCGCCGAGGAGCGGAACGAACAGGCGAAGGAAGTCCTCGCGGCGGTCAAGGAAGCGCTCGGGGACGACGTCGCTTCGGTCATCGTCTCGACGCGGCTCAAGGACCACCCGGTCTGCTTCGCGAGCGGCGAGGGCCTGTCCATCGAGATGGAAAAAGTCCTCAAGGCGCGGGCGGAGGCGATCGGCGAAAAGACGGACGACCTCAAGGCGGAAAAGATCCTCGAGCTGAACGCGGACCACAGTTTCTTCAAGGCGCTCCAGGCGGCCGTCGCGCAGAACAATAAGGAAAAGATCGAGGACTACGCGCGGCTCCTGTACGACCAGGCGCTGATCATCGAAGGCATGCCGGTCCCGGATCCGGTCGACTTCAGCAAGCGCATTTGCAAACTGATGAAATAGTGGTACAATAATTTAGGTTACTATGAAAAGGCCGGATCGTCCGGCGCAGATGGAGGAAATCATGGCAGAGTACGAAGAATATAACAAATATGGTGAAGTTCCGGAGGATTGCACGCACGACTGCAGCACCTGCAGCGCGAACTGCTCGTCGAGAAGTGACGGACCGGTCGACTTCAGCAAGCCTTTGAACGGCGCGAGCAGCGTCAAAAAAGTCATCGCCGTCGTCAGCGGCAAGGGCGGCGTCGGCAAGTCGATGGTCACCGCGCTCAGCGCGGTCGCGGCCAACCGGCAGGGCTACAAGGTCGGTATCCTGGACGCGGACATCACCGGCCCGTCCATTCCAAAGATGTTCGGCCTGCACGGCCTCGCGGACGTCAACGAGATCGGGATCTTCCCGATGAGCACGCCGACCGAGACCGAGATCATGTCGCTCAACCTGCTCGTCGACGACGAGTCGGCGCCGGTCGTTTGGAGAGGCCCGGTCATCGCCGGCGCAGTTACACAGTTCTGGACCGACGTCATCTGGGGCGACCTCGACGTCATGTTCATCGACATGCCGCCTGGCACGGGCGACGTTCCGCTCACCGTTTTTCAGAGCATCCA
Source organism: Mogibacterium sp. (assembly GCA_017433975.1). Taxonomy (GTDB): domain Bacteria; phylum Bacillota; class Clostridia; order Peptostreptococcales; family Anaerovoracaceae; genus RGIG2439. Next base: position 19,524 of record JAFRGD010000031.1, read on the forward strand.
GGTCGACGGGATCATCATCGTGACCTCCCCGCAGGAGCTCGTAACGATGATCGTTCAGAAAGCCATGAACATGGCCAACCTCATGAACATTCCGATTCTCGGCATCGTCGAGAACATGAGCTACCTCGAGTGCCCGGACTGCGGCCGCAAGATCGAGATCTTCGGCAAGAGCAAGGTCGACACCGTGGCCGTCGGCTACGGCATCCCGGTCCTCGCCAAGCTCCCGATCGATCCAAAGCTCGCTGAGCTCGCGGACGCGGGCCGCATCGAGTTCACGAGCTCCGACCTTATGGAGGGCCCGATTCTCGAGCTCCTCAAGGACGTCGAGCCGACCGTCTACGAAGCGTAACATACAAACCCAGCAATACATGTTGCTTTGAGAAAAGCGAAACCGAGGCCATCGCGGCCCCGGTTTTCTTTTGTCGAAAACAGGGATTTCGCTGTCGGATTTGTGCACGATTCTGACCTATGAAAAAGTTCGAAAATCAGTATACTTAAGGAACAACTGGTTTTGGATAACGCAACTCGTCTCGAAAGGACTGTATATGTATTGCTGCAGCAATCAAGAAATGGAAAAGGAACTGGAATACTTGATAACCATCAAAAGCAGATGCACACAATATTTGCGGAAAACATCATATTACGAGAATGAAACGCTTTCTGTAGACCGTCGTGGGAAGACGCCGAAGTACACAATAAAGATGAACAAAGACGGACTGCGCAAAGAGGTTTATATTGGTGATGCCGATAAGCGAGTCGATATCGTATGTGCCCGCCAGGTCATCAAAACGGTTCTTACCCGTATAGAGTGTCGGATTCGTCACTTAAACAAAACGCTTTCTGTTTATCAAACGATCAACCCGAACTCGTTTCGCGATCATCTTCCATATGCGTATCGTGATATCCCTCGGGTCGTGTTTGATATTCTTGAAATTGCGGATATGTCTGCTGTTGACAACTACGCTTTTTCGGATAATTCGATGAATTTTTATCCTGAGCACCTGATTCATTCGACTTCGACCGGAGAACTGCTTCGTTCCAAAGGGGAGCTTGTGATTACGTATATACTTGATAAACTCGGTATCAAGTACGAATACGAAAAAGTCATGGAGGTGAATGGAAAACTGGTGGCGCCGGATTTCCTGCTGACATCGCCCGATGGTACAAAACAAGTAATTTTAGAATACTTTGGAATGATGGGCAATGAAGAATATAGAAAGAAAGCTGCGGAAAAGATTGCAATGTATATTGAAGCCGGCTTTATTCCAGGAAAGGATATTTTGTTTATATTTGATGACATGGACGGCGCTTTTGATGGACAAAAGGTGGAACAGATGCTGCGCGAGTGGGCGGGAATCAGATAAAGCATCTTTCGCATAAGGAAATATCCACCCACAAAACAAATTACTGCATCTGGATGGAGATAAACGAACTGCTGCTTGGTTTTTTCAAGGTGGTCTCCACCTAAACATGCTGAGCTTCTTCGTAAGATGGAGAACAACGATCGATAAGCACTGGTTTGATGAATGAGAACAGCAAAACGTTCTGTTTTTTCTTTCTCGTTCAACGAGAGACTCCACCAGATGACTAATAAAGAATCGATAGGTGGAGAAAAACCTGTAAAACCGGGTTGATGATCGTTATTTTTCTACCTGAAGATAGGGTTACGTTATGTAGGGTAGAAAAAGGTCAAAAGAGTTGACGCGACGGGAGACTTAAAACAATAAAGTCAGCGTATGAAAACGGAATAGAGGTTGACATTGCACCAAAGAAGAGTATAATGAGGTTAGTTTAGAAATACTAAACAAAAAATTTAGTATCTTGTGTCGAATCAATCATGTTCAACTACATGTTGTGCCCGTGCGTGTACGGCTGCGGACAGAGAGGGGAACGGATGGAGATCGGGGAACGCATCAGAGCACTGCGAATCGAGCGCGGCCTCACACAGGAGGAACTCGCGGACCGGGCGGAGTTGTCAAAGGGCTTCATTTCACAGATGGAGCGGGATTTGACATCCCCGTCCATTGCTACGTTGGAGGATATTCTGACGTGCCTCGGCACGGACCTCAGCGCTTTTTTCTCCGGCGGTGAGAGCCGGCAGACCGTCTTTACGGAGGAGGACTACTTCGTGAAGCGCGACCAGGACCGCCTGAACACGATTGAATGGATCGTCCCGAACGCGCAAAAGAACCGCATGGAGCCGATCCGCCTGACACTCGAGCCGGGCGGCCGCACGATGCCGGACGACCCGCACGAGGGCGAGGAGTTCGGCTACGTTATCCGCGGCAGAATCACGGTTCACATCGGCAAGGACGAGTTCGCCGCGGACGCGGGCGACAGCTTTTACCTCTATCCGGAGAAAGAACACTACATCACATCCCAGACCGGCGCCGAGATCATCTGGGTCAGCGCACCGCCGAGTTTTTAATCAAGGAGAACTGTTTTGAGCGAGCTTATCAGACTGGAGAACATCAGCAAATCCTTTGAGGACACCAACGTCCTCAACAATATAAATCTGACGATCAACGAGAACGAATTCGTCACGCTGCTCGGCCCGTCGGGCTGCGGCAAGACGACCACGCTCCGGATCATCGGCGGCTTTGTGCAGCCGGACAGCGGCCGCGTCTATTTTGACGGGAAGGACATCACCGACCTCCCTCCAAACAAGCGGAACGTCAACACGGTCTTTCAGAACTACGCGCTCTTCCCGCACATGACGGTCGGGGAGAACATCGCGTTCGGCCTCCGCGTGAGCGGCAAGCCGGAGCAATACATTAAGGATAAGATTAAATACGCGCTCAACCTCGTCAACCTGAACGGCTTCGAGAACCGCCGCATAGACCGGATGTCCGGCGGCCAGCAGCAGCGGATCGCCATGGCGCGCGCCATCGTAAACGAGCCGCGGGTGCTGCTGCTCGACGAGCCGCTCGGCGCGCTCGACCTCAAGCTCCGCCAGGAGATGCAGTACGAGCTCGTCCGCCTCAAGAACGAGCTGGGCATCACGTTCATCTACGTCACGCACGACCAGGAGGAGGCCCTGACGATGTCGGACACCGTCGTCGTCATGAACAACGGCCTGATCCAGCAGATGGGCACGCCGGAGGAGATCTACAACGAACCGGAGAACGCCTTCGTCGCGGACTTCATCGGCGACAGCAACATCCTGTCCGGCCGCATGGTGCGGGACAAACTGGTCAACATCAACGGCGTCGACTTCCCGTGCATCGACGGGTCGGACAACGGCTTCCTGCCGGGCCGCGAGGTCGACGTGGTCATCCGTCCGGAGGACATCGACATCGTCCCGCCGGGACAGGGCATCCTGAACGGAACGATCATCAGCAAGCTCTTCATCGGCGTCCACTACGAGATGCTGGTCAAGAGCGAGACGGGCAGCGGCTTCGAGTGGCTGCTGCAGAATTACGACTCGTACGATGTCGGCGAGAAGATCGGCATGTACGTCAAGCCGGAAAACATCCAGATCATGCACAAACCGAAGTCCGAAGCCGAACAGGCCATCGAACTCGATCTGTAACAACTTCTGCGCGGCACGGCCGCAACGATAAGGAGAACTGACTTGAAACTCGGAAAGCGCTGGTCAGCGCCATTCATCATCATGATCATCGCCGGCACGGTCATCCCGATCTGCTCGATCGTGTACTACGGCTTTACGTCCCGCAAGGGCGGCTTCACCCTGAGCAACATCACGGCCATGGCGGAGCCGGAGCACCTCGAGGCGCTGGGGCTGGCGCTTTTGCTTGCCCTGATCAGCACTCTGGTCTGCCTGATCCTGGCCTTCCCGATGGCCATGATTCTGCGGGAGAGCAAGTACGGTAAGCAAGGCTTCATGGTCTTCGTGTTCATCCTTCCGATGTGGATGAACTTCCTGCTCCGGACCATGGCGTGGCAGGTCCTGCTCGAGCGGAACGGGGTCATCAACTCCGTCCTCGGCGCGATCGGACTGCCGAAACAACAACTCATGAACACCCCGGGCGCGGTCGTGCTCGGCATGGTCTACGACTTCCTGCCGTTCATGATCCTGCCGATTTACAACGTCGTGTCCAAGATCGACAACCACCTCATCGAGGCGGCGTACGACCTCGGCGCCGACAAAGCCTACGTGTACCGCAAGGTCATCATCCCGCTTTCGGTTCCGGGAATTGTGAGCGGCATCACGATGGTCTTCATCCCGGGCCTGACGACGTTCGTTATTTCCAACATGCTCGGCGGCGGCAAGATCAACCTGATCGGCAACATCATCGAGCAGGAATTCACGGTCAATTCGAACTGGTACCTCGGGTCGGGCCTCTCGCTGGTCATGATGATCTTCATCATCATCAGCATGCTCCTGCTCGCGAAGTTCGACAAGACCGGCGAGTCGAGTTTCATATAGGGGGAGGTGACCGCGATGAAAAAAGCATTCAGCTCCATCTACATGGTAATCATGATGCTCTTCCTGTACCTGCCGATCGTGACGCTGGTCGTGCTTTCGTTCAACGAGAGCAAGTCCATGGCAAAGTTCACCCGCTTCAGCCTCAAATGGTACGAGGAGATGCTCGGCTCGAGAATGATCATGAGCGCGATCAAGAACACGTTCACGATCGCGATTCTGGCCGCCCTGATCGCGACGATCATCGGCACATTGGCCGTCATCGGCCTCGACGCGATGACGGTCCGCTCGCAGAATATCCTGCTCGGCTTCAACAACATCCCGATGCTCAACGCGGACATCGTCACGGGCATCGCGCTGATGCTCTCGTTCCTGCTGTTCGGCGTCTCGCTCGGCTACAAGACGATCCTGTTCTCGCACATCACGTTCTGCATCCCATACGTGATATTGTCGGTGCGGCCGCGGATGAACAAGTACACGGACACCTTGTTTGAAGCGGCGCTCGACCTCGGCGCGTCCAGGGGATACGCCTTCCGCAAGATCATCATGCCGGAGCTCTGGCCGGGCATCACGTCCGGATTCCTGCTGTCGTTTACGATGTCGGTCGACGACTTCATCATCACGCACTTCACGCGCGGCGCCGGCATCAACACCATATCGACCCTGATCTACAGCCAGGTCAAGGTCGGCATCCGTCCGTCCCTCTTCGCGCTGTCGACGGTGATCTTCGCGGTCGCGCTGATCGTCCTGCTCGTCGTCAACATCCTTCCGGGCCGCCGTGCAAAGCGCGCCGCCCTGGAAGTATAGCCAGGCGCAAGCAGGTGAAAAAGGGGACGGTTCCCAATTTCACCTCTCAGTATCAAGCTTTTGCAACAAGAAAGGAGACTGCGATGAAAAAGAAAATTGCGGTAATCGGGCTCGTCTTTGCCATGGTCTTCACGATGACCGCGCTGACGTCGTGCGGCGGCGGAAGCGGCGCCGGCGAGAACGGTGAGGTCTACGTATATTGCTACGGTGACTATTTCGACCCGGAGATCATCGAGGACTTCGAGGCTGAGACCGGCATCAAGGTCATCCTCGACTCCTACGATACCGCGGAGGAAATGTACCCGGTCATCAAGAATAACGCGGTGGACTACGACGTCGTCTGCACGTCTGACTACATGGTGGAAAAGATGATCAAGGAGGGACTCCTCCAGCCGGTCGACAAGTCCAACATCCCGAACCTCGAGAACATCGACCCGGTCTACCTCGAGAAGTCCGAAGTCTTCGACCCGGGCAACCAGTACGCCGTGCCGCACATGGTCGGCGTCGCCGGAATCGTTTACAACAAGACCGAAGTCGGTGACACCGTCATCGATTCATGGGCGGACCTTTGGGACCCGAAGTTCGCGGACAGCATCGTCATGCCGGACAGCGTGCGCGACGACTTCATGATCTCGCTCCGCAAGCTCGGCTATGACCAGAATACGACCGATCCAAAGGAGATCGAGGCCGCAGCCAACGAACTCATCGCGCAGAAGCCTCTGGTCTACAAATACGCGAACGACGCCGCCCGCGACCTCCTGATCGACGGCTCGGCCAACATCGGCGTGGTTTGGAACGGTGAGTACGCTTACATTCTAGATTACAACGACGACATCGGTTACTGTGTCCCGAAGGAAGGCACCGAGTTCTTCATCGACTCGTGGGTCATCCCGGCCAATGCAAAGAACAAGGCCAACGCGGAGGCCTGGATCAACTACCTCTGCGAGGCCGACGTCGCGGCGACCAACTTCGAATACCTGTACTACACGACGCCGAACAAGGCCGCTTACGACCTGATCGACGAGGAATACCTCAACAACCCGGCGATCTTCCCGACGGAGGACATCCTGGCGCGGTGCGACAGCCTCCGGACGCTCGACGACGAGACCATCGACGTCTACAGTAACTACTGGAAGCAGGTCAAAGCCAGCTGATGCGCGGTCGGACACAGCTCCGATTTCACCGAAAATACACAAAAAACTTCACATACTCCGTTGACACTGTGTTGTTAACGGAGTATATTATGTTTAGTGATTAGCACTCCGCAGCTGCGAGTGCTAACAACAAAACAAATGGCCGGCCGGCCGTTTGCGGAAAAAGGAGGAACCAATGGACCTTAGTGAACGAAAATTACAGATCCTCCAGGCGATCATTACCGATTATGTGCAGAATGCGGAGCCGGTCGGCTCGCGTTCCATCGCAAAGAAATACGGCCTCGGCGTCAGCCCGGCGACCATCCGGAACGAGATGGCCGACCTTGAGGAGATGGGGTACCTGACGCACCCTCACACTTCCGCGGGGCGCGTCCCGTCGGACAAGGCTTACCGGCTATACGTTGACGACCTGATGCAGAAACGCAACCTGACACCGCAGGAGAAACGCATCATCAACGAGCGGCTCCGGGCCAACATGAACGAGTTCGACCAGACCATCCAGCACGCTGCGGCGCTGCTTTCGGAGATCACCAAACTGGCGTCGTTCGCGATGACCCCGCAGACCAACCAGGATACGCTGCGGTTCGTACGGCTGATTCCGGTGGACGAGCACGCGATCATCCTGATGATCGCGGCCAACAGCGGCAACGTCACCAACACGACGCTCCGCGTCAACGTCCCTTATACCAACGAGGCGCTCGAGATTCTGAGCAAGTCCATGACATACAACTACCAGGGGCGGACGATCGACGACGTGCTCAAGAACGCGATCATCCACGACATCGGCAGCGACATCGAGGCGCTTTCGGCGCTGGCCAACAGCGTCATGCCGAACTTCATGCGGACGCTGGAGGACATGCTGAACGTCAACCTCTACATGGAGGGCCTGACCAACATCTTCAACATCCCGGAATACAGTTCCATGGACCGCGCGCGGTCGTTTCTCGAGCTGATGAGCCGCAAGGAGGAATTCACCCGCGACATGCTCGAGCGCGGCGATGGCGTGATCGTCACGATCGGCGAGGAGAACGTTGCGGACTCGATGAAGGATTGTTCACTGATCACGGCGACGTATCACGTGGACGGCAAGCTGGTCGGCAAGATCGGCGTCATCGGGCCGACGCGGATGAAATACAGCGAGGTCACTTCCATCATGGAATACCTCACGCAGAACCTCAGCGAATCGTTCAGACTGACCAGCGGAAAGGATACAGATAGTAATGAGTGACAAAAAGGAAAAGAAAGTAATCGTTGAGATCGAAGACGGCGCGGAGGAAAAAGATGTAAAAGCTGCAGAACCGGCCGAAACCCCGGAGGCCGCAGAACCGGCGGAGGAAGCCGCAAAGGAAACTCCGGAGGCTGAGAAACCGGCGGAGGAGTCGGCCAAGGCTGCAGAGGACAAGGCTGCGGAGGCCGCGGACAAGGCCGCCAAGGCCGAGAGCGAGCGGTATATGCGCCTCATGGCGGAGTTCCAGAATTACAAGAAACGCGTCGCAAAGGAGAAAACCGACATTCACGCGTACGCCAACGAGAACATCATGACCGGACTGCTCGAGGTGCTCGACAACTTTGAACGGGCGCTCGCGAGCGACCCGACGGCGGATGCAGAGGGCTACGCGAAGGGCATGGAGCTCACCCTGACCAAGATGATGGACGTCCTGAGCAAGGCGGGCCTCAAGGAGATCGAGGCGCTCGGCCAGGACTTCGACCCGGCCAAACACAACGCCGTGATGACGGAGGACACCGACGCGTACGAGAGCGGCAAGGTGAGCAAGGTATTGCAAAAGGGCTACACCCTCAACGGCAAGGTCATCCGGCCGTCGATGGTAGCGGTAGCCAACTGATCACAGAGTACGACGGTGCCGGACAGACCGGATGCATACGGTCCCTGCCCGGGCCACAAAATACAAAACAAATTCTATATTCTATAATGAAGAAAAGGGGAATACAAAATGAGCAAAGTAATTGGAATCGATTTGGGAACTACTAATAGCTGCGTAGCGGTCCTCGAGGGCGGCGACCCGGTTGTCATCGCCAACGCGGAGGGTTCGAGAACGACCCCGTCGGTCGTCGCGTTCACCAAGAACGGCGAGAGACTGGTCGGCGAGACGGCCAAGAGACAGGCCATCACCAATCCGAACCGCACGATTTCTTCCATCAAGAGACACATGGGCGAGAGCTACACCGTCGAGATCGACGGCAAGGCCTACACCCCGCAGGACATCTCCGCGATGATCCTCGCGAAACTGAAAGCGGACGCGGAGGCATACCTCGGTGAGAAGGTCACCGAGGCGGTCATCACCGTTCCGGCGTACTTCTCCGACGCACAAAAACAAGCGACCAAGGACGCGGGCAAGATCGCGGGCCTGGACGTCAAGAGAATTATCAATGAGCCGACGGCGGCTTCGCTGGCTTACGGCCTCGACAAGGACACCGGATTGCAAAAGATCCTGGTTTACGACCTCGGCGGCGGTACCTTCGATGTATCCATCCTCGAGCTCGGCGACGGCGTCTTCGAGGTTCTCGCGACCAACGGCGATACCAAGCTCGGCGGCGACGACTTCGATAACGCGCTGATGAACTACCTCGCGGACTCCTTCCAGAGAGACTATGGAATCAATCTCCGCAACGACAACATGGCGCTCCAGAGACTCAAAGAGGCCGCAGAAAAGGCCAAAAAGGAACTTTCCAGCGCCCAGACCACCAAGATCAACCTCCCGTTCATCACGGTCGGACCGGACGGCCCGCTCCACATGGACATGGACATCACCAGAGCGAGATTTGACCAGCTGACGGCCGGCCTCGTCGAGAGAACGATCGAGCCGATGCACAAGGCGATGAGAGACGCCGGCGTGACCAGCGCGGACCTCTCCAAGGTCATCCTGGTCGGCGGTTCGACGAGAATCCCGGCGGTTCAGGCTGCAGTCCAGAGAGTCACCGGCAAAGAGCCGTTCAAGGGCATCAACCCGGACGAGTGCGTCGCGGTCGGCGCTGCGATTCAGGCGGGCGTTCTGACCGGTGAGGTCCACGACGTCCTGCTGCTCGACGTCACACCGCTGTCGCTGTCCATCGAGACGCTCGGCGGCATCGCGACCAGACTCATCGAGCGCAACACGACCATCCCGACCAAAAAGAGCCAGATCTTCTCGACGGCCGCGGACAACCAGACCGCCGTCGACATCCACGTCATGCAGGGCGAGAGAGAAATGGCCGCCGGCAACATCACGCTCGGCCGCTTCCAGCTCTCCGGCATCGCTCCGGCTCCTCGTGGCGTACCGCAGATCGAAGTCACCTTCGACATCGACGCGAACGGTATCGTGAACGTCAGCGCGAAGGACCTCGGCACCGGCAAGGAGCAGAAGATCACCATCACTTCTTCGACCAAGCTGTCCGAGGCGGAGATCAACGCCAAGGTCAAAGAGGCAGAGCAGTATGCGGCTGAGGACAAGCGCCGCAAAGAGGAAGCCGAGACCCGCAACCAGTCCGAGACCATGATGTTCGAAGTCGAGCGTCAGCTGAAGGAGCTCGGCGACAAGGTTACGGAGAGCGAGAAGGCTGCCGTGGAGGCCGCGAGAGCGGACCTGCAGAAGGCCATCGACGCGAACGACCTGCAGGGCATGAAGGACAAGATGGAAGCGCTCACCAACGCGTTCTATCCGATTTCCACGAGAATCTATCAGGAGGCGCAGCAGCAGGCCCAGCAGGCGCAGGGCAGTGCCGGCGCGGGATACAATCCGGGCGCAGGCGCGGGCTTCAACCCAGGCGCAGGCTTCGGCGGCGGCGCTGGCTTCAACCAGGGCGGATACCAGCAGGGACCGACCGGCGGCCAGCAGAGCAGACCTTCGGGCAACACCGTCGACGCGGACTTTGAGGTCGTTGACGACTAATCGGAAGCACGGGACGAAATACCCTCCAACAATAAATAATGAAGCGGGACAGCTGCCGGTATAATTGCCGGCGGCGTTCCGCGTATATGAAGGATTTTATAAATGGCTGATAAGAGAGATTATTACGAGGTGCTCGGCATCCAAAAGGGCGCGAGCGACGAGGAAATCAAAAAGGCCTTCCGCAAGATGGCGATGAAATATCACCCGGACCGCAATCCGGACGATAAGAGCGCCGAGGAGAAATTCAAGGAGGTCAACGAGGCATACGCCGTCCTGTCCGACCCTGAGAAGAAGAAACTGTACGACCAGTTCGGCCACGCGGGCGTCGACCCGAACGCGGGCTTTGGCGGCGGTGGCTTCGGCGGGTTCGGCGGCTTCGGCGACTTCGGCGGCGCCGGCTTTGACTTCTCGGACATCTTCGACATGTTCGGCGGCGGCTCGTTCAGCGGATCGAGGCGGAGTAGCAGAAACCGCGGACCGCAGCGCGGCCGCGACCTGCAGAAGCGGATTACGATCGAATTCACGGACGCGATCTTCGGCTGCAAAAAAGACATCGAGGTCACCAAGAGCGTGCGGTGCAAGACCTGCAACGGCGACGGAGCGAAGCCTGGCACCAGCAAAAAGACCTGCCCGTCCTGCAACGGTTCCGGCCAGGTCGTCCGCCAGATGCAGAGCCTCTTTGGCATGACGCAGACGGTCACCGCCTGCCCGGACTGCAACGGTACCGGTCAGATCATCGAAACCCCGTGCCCGGACTGCCACGGCCAGGGCTCGATCCGCAAGACGGTCAAGCTCAAAGTGGACATCCCTGCCGGCGTGGACGACGACAGCGTCATCACGCTGGCCGGCCAGGGCGAGCCGGGACCGAACGGCGGCCCGGAGGGCGACCTCTACATCGTGCTCGACGTCAAGTCGCACAGCACGTACCGCCGCCGCGGCAACGACCTCTACCTCGAGCTTCCGATCCGGTTCGACCAGGCGGTGCTCGGCGCAAAGGTCAACGTGCCTGGCTTCGGCGAGTCCTACTCATATACCATCCCGCCGGGAACCCAGAGCGGCTCGACGTTCCGCCTCAAGGGCAAGGGCGTCAAGAACCCGCGCGGCGGCCGGACCGGCGACCTTTACGTCAAGGTCATCGTCGAGATCCCGACCAAGCTTTCCCGCAAAGATAAAAAGGCCATCGAAGAGATGGCCAAGGAGCTCGGAGACAAGGCTTATCCGAACAAGGAACACTTTGATACGCTGAAGTTCTAAACTCAGATCGGGTCGCATCCGACCGCTTTGAGGAAGGTCCGGACCATGAATTCGAGGGCGATCGGCATGCCGCGCTCGTCGTCGATGGTGAAGCGGGCGTTGTGGTGCGGGATTGGAACCGGTCCCATGGACTCGTCGTTCATCCCGATCATCGCGTAGGCGGACGGCCGCTCGAGCGCGTAGTACGCGAAGTCGTCAGCCGCCATCTGCGGCTTGTCGGTGGCGTTGATCAGTCCCATGTCCTCGCGGACCGCATTAATAATATCAAATTGGGCGTCTGTGCCGATCGTGGCCGGATAGCCCTTTTCTTTTTCGTAAGTAAAAGTGCAGCCGTAGGCTTCGCAGGTGCCGCGGAGGATGGCTTCGACCTTGTCGAACAGGAGGTCGATGGTCTCGTTATCGAGGCTGCGGATGTTCCCACCGAACGAGCAGGTGCCCGGGATGACGTTGGTCACACGCGCGACGCCGGCCTGGATGTAGCCGGTCGTGATGACGCCGGAGCGGAGCGCGTCGACGCTGGTCGTGACGAGCTGGTTGATTGCGGCGACTGCGGTGGCTGCGCAGACCACCGGGTTGATGGAAAGGTGCGGATAACCGCCGTGACCGCCGTGCCCGGTGATGGTGACGTGGTACATGCCGATGGATGACTTGGAAGCGCCGCGGGTCATCGCGACTTCGCCGATTTTGTACCGCGAAGAGCAGTGGTAGGTGTAGACTTCGTCGACCCCGTCCATGACACCTTCCTCGCAGAGGATGCGGCCGCCGCCCGGAAGTTTCTCTTCGCCCTGCTGGAACATGAACTTCATGCGGCCGGAGAACAGGTCGCGGTGCTCGGACAAAAACCGCACCATCTCGAGCATCGTTCCCGCGTGCGCGTCGTGGCCGCAGGCGTGCATCAGGCCGTCCACCGTCGATTTATACGGAAGGTCGACGGCTTCCTGTACTGGCAGCGCGTCGATATCCGCGCGGAACGCGACCGTCTTATTGTTCGGCCCCGGCTCTCCGGCCTGCGTCGGCGGTACCGGCCTGGTTCCGACGACGTACCCGACGACCGAGTTGCCGGAATACTTGTCTTCCATCTCGACGTCCATGTCCGCGAGCTGCTCGCGGATGTAGGCCGCCGTCTTGTATTCTTCAAACGACAGCTCCGGAATCGTATGCAGATACCGGCGGTGCGCGATCGACCGCGCAGCGTACGGCTGTAAAGCTTCTTTCAAATCCATGACGTGTCCCTTCCTTATTCTTGAGATCGACTGCTTTGTGAAACCGGTTCCGGCATTCCGGTGCAGGCTTTGGGGGCGGAGGGCGCCGTACCCTTGCCGGGCATGGCGCTCTCCGCCCCCGAAAGCCCGCACCGCAACTACTATCCGGTTTCATCAACGTAATTATATAACAGTTTGTTAGCATAACACACTAAATGATGGTATAATTCTACTATAAAATGTGGAAGTGTTCGCGGTGCGCCGGAACGGCCGGGCGCCGTGGGAGAACATAGCGTAAAAGGAGGTTATTATGGACTACAAAGTTGAACTGAAGCCTTACATCGAGCGGGCCATCGAGACGCGCCGTTACCTGCACGCGCATCCGGAACTTTCGTTCAAGGAGGAGAAAACGAGTGCGTTCCTCCGGGAACAGCTCTCCGCGATGGACGTCGAATTCGAGGATAAGTACGAAGGGTATGCCATCGTAGGTTATGTCAACGGTACGCAGGACGGGCCGACGATCATGCTCCGGGCCGACTTCGACGCGCTGCCGGTCAAGGAGGACAACGACCTGCCGTACAAGTCGACTTGCGACGGTGTCATGCACGCCTGCGGCCACGACGCGCACGCCGCGACCCTGCTGGAAGTCGTCCGGTTCTTCTGCGACCATAAGGACCTCGTCAAGGGCCGGATCAAGTTCATCTTCCAGGACGGCGAGGAACTGCTTCCTGGCGGCGCGGTTCGTCTGTGCGAACAGGGCGTCATGGACAACGTCGACGAGTCCTATGCATACCACGTCGCGTCCCTGCTGCCGATCGGCCAAGTCGGCCTCTGCAGAGGCGCAGCGACGGCCGCGGTCGGTGCTTACCGGATCGCGATCAAAGGCCACGGCGGCCACGGTGGCTTCCCATACCTTTCCAAGAACCCGACGACCTGCGCAGCGGCGATCACCAATGCGATCAACCAGCTCGTCACGACTCATGTAGACCCGCTGAAGTCGGCGGTCATAACCACGGCTTACATCCTCGCCGGAACGGACAACATCCCGAACGTCATCCCGGGCGAGTGCGTCATGGGCGGCAACATCCGCAGCCTGGACAACGACGTGAGAGCGCAGCTCTGCGAGGACGTCAAGCGCATCGCGGAGGGAATCTGCGCGGCGTATGAATGCGAGTGCGACTGCAAGATCCTCCTCGGCTACCCGGCGACGATCATCGGCGACGCGCAGTATGACGTCATGGCAGCGGTCTGCGATGACATGGGCCTGGTCAACGGGAACGACAAGCCGCAGATGGGCGCGGAGGACTATGCGTACTTCACGCTGGAGAAGCCGTGCTGCTACATCCAGATCGGCATGAACGACGAATCGGCAGGGCCGGTTCCGATCCCGCACCACAACGCGAAATTCACGATCGACGACGTGAGAGGTCTCCCGATTGCGATCGAATTCATGATTCGCACGTACCTCAAGGCGTTGGAGAAATAGGGAGCGGTTTCTGATCAGAGGGGATTGAGAGATGACTTTAACACAAAACGCCGGCCAGCCCAAGCCAAAGATTTTCTACGGCTGGATCATCATGGCCTGCAGCTTTTTGCTGATGGCGGTCAGCCTGGGCCTGATCAATAATACGATGAACCAGTTCATCGTCCCGTTCTGCGACGCGTTCGGGGTGACGCGCGCCAAGGCGTCGTTGATCACGTCGTTCGCGAGCATCGGACACATGGTTTCCATGCCGCTCGTCGGCGACCTGCTCCGCAAATACAACCCGAAGCGCCTGATCCGCGGGTCGATCCTCATGATGCTGGCGGTCTGGGTCAGCTATTCGTTCGCGAAGAGTATTTACGCGCTCTGGGGCCTTGGCGTCCTGATGGGCATCGGAAACGGCCTCGCGGGCAACGTCATGATCAATACGGTCATCAATAACTGGTTCCACGCAAAGAAAGGCTTTGCGGTGGGCTTCACGTCGACGGGCTCCGGCTTTGGCGGCGCGATCTTCAATCCGATCGCCAGCGCTCTGATCGTGAGCCATGGTTACCAGTACGCGATGCGGATGGTAGGACTGCTCTCCCTGATTCTGTGCCTGCCGTTCCTGATCGCGATTGTTTACAAACCGGAGGATATCGGCCTCGTACCTTACGGTGACGAAGAGGGCTTCAAGGGCGACACTAAGAATCTCATGGCCAGGAGCAGCGTCGGTATGACCCGCGGCGAGTCGATCAAGCGGCCGCGGTTCTGGGTCATGACGTTCCTCGCGATCGTGCTCGGCCAGAGCGTGGTCGGCATCTTCCACCACGTCACCGCTTACATGACAGACCTCGGCTACAGCGTCACGCTGACGGCGCTCTGCGTGAGCCTGATCAACATCTCGCTCGCGTTCTCCAAGCTGTTCTTCGGCTGGCTGAACGACCGCCTGGGGACCAAGCGGAACTACATCGTCATGATGACCCTCGCCATCATCGGCATGTCGTGCATCACCATGCTCAAACAGCTGAATACACCGATTCTCGCGGCGGTCCTGTTCGGTATCGCATTTGCGGTCACCAACCTGTTCGTACCGCTAATCGTGGTGCAGGTCACCGGCGACAAAGAATACCCGCAGATTTACGGACTCATGTCGACCTTCACGTCCATCGGCGCGCTCTTCGCTTCGCCGATGTCCGGTCTGGTATTTGACCTGACGGGCAGCTACACCGGCATCTTCTGGGTGTACACGGGGCTGTATGTCGGCGCGCTGATCGTCGGTACGATCCTGCTCAGCCATCCGTTCGACGAGGCGGAGCACCGCGCGTGGTGCGAGGCGAGAGGCATGACGCGGCCGGAGTGGACAGAGGAGCAGAATTAAGGCAGCTGGTTTTGACAAAGCGGATATGAAAGAGCAGAAACGGTCACTCAATTTCTATCGATGGATCGCATTCACCTGCGTCGGGTTTGCGTTCTTCCTGAACATGTTCCACCGGGCGTCCACCGGCGTGCTCAAGGGGCTTCTGGTGCCGGAGTTCGGTCTGTCCGCGACGGCGTTCTCCAACTTCGGGGCGATGTTTTTCTACCCGTACGTCGTGATGCAGATGCCGTCCGGAATCCTGGTGGACCGGTACGGTCCGCGGTACGTCCTCGGCTTTTCCACCCTCGTGTGCGCCGCGGGAGCCTTGCTGTTCTCCATGTCCGGCAGCTACGGCATGGCCTGCCTCGGGCGGGCAATCATCGGCTGCAGCATGGGGACGGTCGTCGTCTGCAACCAAAAGGTCTGCAGCCAGTGGTTTCCGGAGAACCGCGTAGCGACGATATCCGCGTTCGGCGGCGCGTTTTCCAACCTCGGTACGTTTGCCGCGCAAGCGCCGCTCGCGTTCATGGTCGGCATCATGGGCTGGCGCGGCATGTTCGGAGCGCTCGCGGTCTTTGCGGCCGTGCTTTCGGCGGTGACGCTCCTGTTTGTCCGGAACACACCGGAGGACATCGGCCTTCCGCCGGTCAACGAGGCGCTTCGGAACAAGGGCAGTCAAAAGAGCGCCCGCGTCCCGTTCAAACAGTCCTTCAAGGCGCTGATGTCTAACAAATATATCTATCCGATGCTCATTGCTCTGTCGATTCAACTCGGGACGTATACGCTGTTCTCCGGAACCTGGGGCGTTCCGTTCATGGAAGAAGTGTTCCGCCTGTCGACGATCGACGCGGCCAAATACACCTCCGCGCTCGCGATGGGGAGCATGATCTTCGGACTTCTGCTTCCGACAATCTCGGATACCATCAGGAATCGCAAGGCGCCGCTGTTTGTCACATTCGGCGTCTCCGCGGCCATCTGGATCGCACTGACGTTCTTCAGCACGCGTCTTTCCCCGGGGTTCGGACTGCTTCTGATGATGTTCCTGTTAGGGATGTCCGGCTGCAGCACCGGGTTGATGTACTCGATAGTCCGTGAGATCAACGACCCGCGGACGGTCGGCGTCTCGGTCGGGACGTGCAACATGATCGCGATGAGCTCGTGCATCTACATGCCGATTATTGCCGGCGTGCTGATGGACAAATACACCGCGCAGGGGCTTTCCGGCGTCCCGCTCTTCCAGCGGGCTTTCACGTTCTGCGCGGTCCTGTCGGTGCTTGGTTTCGTATCCATCTTCCCGATGAAGGAGACCCACGGCCGGAACGTGTACCGGGAGCTGTCGGCAAAATAACGATTTCTGAAGTTTAAAAGACCCCGCGTGATCCGCGGGGTCTTTTTTGTGTGTCATTGGTCGGTTGGAAGCGGTGCCGTCGACTACTTGGTGTAGTACTCGTACATCTCCTTGAACGCCGGGATGGAGTTCTTGATGGTGTCGTAGGAGACGCAGTAGGACAGTCTCATGTAGCCAGGGCAGCCGAAGCTGTCGGTCGGAACGACGAGCAGGTTGTGCTCGAGTTTCGCTCTGGTGGAGAAGGCCTTTGCGTCGCCGTTCGGGCACTTGACGAGCATGTAGAACGCGCCGTCAGGTTTGGCCATCTCATAGCCAATCTCTGTCAGCGAGTTGTACAGAAGCGTTCTGTTGGCATCGTACGCGGTCAGGTCAGGCATCTCGTCGATGCAGGCCTCGACGACTCTCTGGATGAGGGACGGCGGGCAGACCGAGCCGATCTCGCTGGATGCGCCGACGACAGCCCAGTACAGGTCGTCGCCGTTCTCGCACTTGTCCGGTACGCAGACATAGCCGATTCTCTCGCCCGGGAGGGAGAGGGACTTGGACCAGGAGTAGCAGACGACGGTGTTGTCGTAGATCGTCGGGATGCAGGTGACCTTGGCATCGCCGTAAACGAGTTCACGATATGGCTCGTCCGCGATGATGTAGATCGGATAGCCGTATTCCTTGCTCTTTCTCTCGAGCAGGGCAGCGATTTTGCGGATGGTGTCCTCGGTGTAAACGACGCCGGACGGGTTGTTCGGCGAGTTGATGATGACGCCGCGGGTGTGCTCGTTGATCTTTTCCTCAAGAGCGTCGAAGTTGATCTGGAAGTTCTCAAAGTCCGCAGGGACGATGGTCAGCTTGCAGCGAGGAATGCCCATGACACCGTAGTATGCAGGGAAGAAAGGAGCGATCGTGACGATTTCATCGTCCGGACCGTCGGTGATGGCCATGACGGTCGCGGTCAGCGCAGCGATGCAACCGCAGGTGACGCAGATCTTGTCAGGGTTTGCGCCGAGGTTGAATCTCTTGTTGAGGTTGTTGGCGATGGCTTCTCTGAAGCTGTCATTACCTCTGGCGGCGGAGTAGCCGTGGACCTTGATCGGGTCGACGTTGTCTACCAGCCACTTGATGGTCTCGTTGACTTTTGCCGGAGCAGGGATGCTCGGGTTACCGAGAGAATAGTCGTAAACGTTCTCCGGGCCGACGATCTTCGCCTGCTCCAGACCGTAGTTGAAGAGGTCTCGGATAGCAGATGGCGAATTGCCGATCTTTACATATTTTTTGTTAATCATTACACATTCTCCTTTCGATGTGAACACGATTTCAAGTACAATCATTATATCACAACATCGCGCCGGGGTGCATCATTATTTCATATCTTATGGTATAATGGACAGGAACAGTATCAATAAAGACGAAACGAGGACAGTTATGACAACACAATGTCTTACGCTTAAGAAATCCAATTGCAGGAACTGCCACAAGTGCATCCGGCACTGCCCGGTCAAGGCGATCCGGTTCTCGGGCGAGCAGGCGCACATCATCAAGGAGGAGTGCATCCTCTGCGGGACGTGCTTCGTCGTGTGCCCGCAGGGGGCAAAGGAGATCGTCAGCGAGATCGAGAAGGTCCGGGTGCTGATGCAGAGCGGCGCTCCGGTCGTGGCGAGCCTCGCACCGTCGTTCATCGCGAACTACGACGGCGCGGGCATCGAAGCGATGCGGGAGGCGCTCCGCAAGATCGGCTTCCACGACGTGGAGGAGACCGCGATCGGTGCGACGATGGTCGCAAACGACTTCGACCGGATCGTGAACGAAGGGACCCAGAGCGTCGTGATCTCTTCCTGTTGCCACTCGGTCAACCTGCTGATCCAGACGTACTATCCGGATCTGATCCCTTGCCTCGCGCAGACGATGTCACCGATGCAGGCGCACTGCCTGGACATCAAGCGGCGCATGCCGGAGGCCCGGACGGTCTTCATCGGCCCGTGCGTGGCAAAGAAGGACGAGTCGCACAAATACCAGGGCATCGTCGACGCGGCCCTGACGTTTGAGGAACTGCGGCAGATGCTGGACGAGGCGGGCGTCGAGATCGAGCACGTCATGGACGCGAACGAATGCAGCAAGGCGCGGCTCTTCCCGACGGCGGGCGGCGTCCTCAAGACCATGAAAAAGAACAACCCGGACTACGATTATTTCGCCATCGACGGCGTCCCGAACTGCATCGCGGCGCTCAACGACATCCGGGAGGGCAACATTGAGCACTGCTTTATCGAGATGAACGCGTGCCCGGGGGCCTGCGTAAACGGGCCGGTCATGGAGAAATACCACTATAACGTCGTCAAGGACTACCTGGCCGTGGCGCGCTACGCGGGCGACAAGGACTTCCCGGTCGTGCAGCCGGACCCGGCGGCGATCACCAAGCTCTATCCGTCACTGGCGGAGGTACGCAATCTGCCGACCGAGTACGAGATCCGCGAAATCCTCAAGCAGATGGGCAAGACCACGCCGGAGGACGAGCTGAACTGCGGTACCTGCGGGTACGAGAGCTGTCGCGAGAAGGCGATTGCGGTCTACCAGGGCAAGGCGCAGATCGAGATGTGCCTGCCGTACCTGAGAGACCGGAGCGAGAACTTCTCCAATATCATTTTCGATAATACGCCAAACGGCCTCCTCGTGCTGAACGACCGCTTTGAGATCCAGATGATCAACCCGGCGGCGTGCAAGATGATGAACATCCGCCGGGCCAAGGACGTCCTCGGGGAGCAGGTCGTGACGGTGCTCGACCCGAAGCCGTTCTTTGACGCGGCGCGGAGCAAACGCGGCGTTTACCTGACGTCGTATCTCGCGGACTACGACAGATACGTCGACCAGACGGTCCTGTACGATGAGAATTACCACATGTACTTCTGCCTGCTGCAGGATATCACCGAACGGACCATGGAGAAGGCCAAGCGGCAGAACGCGCGCAAACAGACGGTCGAGGTCGCGGACGAAGTCGTGGAGCGGCAGATGCGGATCGTACAGGAGATCGCGTCGCTGCTCGGCGAGACGGCGGCGGAGACCAAGATCGCGCTGACACAATTAAAGGAGTCGATCGAAGATGAATGATCTCAGCCTGGACATCGGTACGAGTTATATCACACACTACGGGGAGCAGCTTTGCGGCGACCACTATGAGCTCGTGAACGAGGCGGACGGCGTGTCCAAGGTCATCGTGCTCGCGGACGGGCTCAAGAGCGGCGTCAAGGCGAGCATCCTGTCGACCTTGACGGCCAAGATGCTGTCCACGATGGTAGCGAGCGGGCTTTCGATCGAGGAGAGCGTCCGGGCGGTTGCGGCGACGCTGCCGATCAGCTCGGAGCACGGCGTCGCGTATTCCACGTTTACGGTCATGCGCTTTGTCCGGAACACCGTCCTCGAGCTGACGCAGTACGAGAACCCGGAGGTGACAATACTGCGGGACGGGGAGCGCTATGAGTATAAAAAGGTGGAACAGGTCATCGATGGCAAGGTGATCATAACGTCCCGGATCCGCCTGCAGGAAGGGGATATTATTGTCGCGGTGAGCGACGGGTGCCCGGGGGCCAACGACAGCCTCGCCTACAACCACGACTGGGACCTCCCGCAGATCGCGGACTTCGTGTCCACGATGTCGATCGCGGGGTACTCCGCAAAGGCGCTCGCGGGCATGCTGGTCGACGAGTGCAACCGCCTGTACGGCGGGAAGCCGATCGACGACGCGTCGGCCTGCGTCATCCGCGTGGTCCGGCGGCAACAGGTCAACGTCCTCTTTGGGCCGCCAGCAGACCGGAATGATTGTAACCGGATGCTGACGCTCTTCTGCTCCAAGGCGGGCAAGCGGATCGTCTGCGGCGGTACGACCGCCAAGATCGCGGCGGACTACCTCGGGACGACGGTCCGGAACAGTACCAAATACAAGAGCGCAGGCGGGCCGCCGATGTCCGAGATCGACGGCATCGACCTCGTGACGGAGGGGCTGGTCACCATCGACCAGGTCGTCCGGAACGCGGCTGCCTACCTCGAGAACGACGACATGCACTGGAGCACGGACAAGGATGCGGCGTCGCTGATCTGCCGGATGCTTTTTGAAGAAGCGACGGACGTCAACTTCTTCGTCGGGCGGGCGGTCAACCCGGCCACGGAAAACCTCCACGCCATGAGCTACAGCGCCAAGTCCGAACTGACGGAGGAACTCGCGAATTACCTTCGCAAGATGGGCAAGAACGTTAAGATAAGCTATTTTTAAAGGAGAAAGCCATGTTACTGGGACATGAGAAGGTCGAGATCCTGCACCTGCCGACACCGCTTGAGTATCTCGCGAACGTCTCCGCCGACCTCGGCGTGGACATCTACATCAAGCGGGACGACCTGACCGGCCTCGCGACCGGCGGGAATAAACTGCGTAAACTGGAGTATTTCGTCAAGGACGCCCTGGACCAGGGCGCGACGACGCTGGTGACCGTCGGCGGGGCGCAGACCAACCACGGCCGGCTGACGGCTGCTGCCGCGGCCAAATACGGGCTCCGGTGCGCGATCGTGACCGGTGACGAGTACCCGGGCGAGATCTCCGCCAACCTGATCCTCGACGGGATGCTCGGCTGCGACGTGTACTTCGTGAAGGACTTCGAGGCGGGCGTCCGGAACGTCATTGCAAAGTACGAGGCGGAGGGTGAGAGCGTCTACTACGTCCCGATGGGCGGGTCCAACGAACTCGGCATGCTGGGATACTATGAGTGCGCGATGGAGCTGACCGCGCAGGCAGAAGACCTCGGAATCCGGGACGCGCTGATCGTGACGACCTTGGGGAGCCTCGGCACGTATATGGGACTCGCCGTTGGGCTCGCGAACGAGCGGTCACCGCTGCGCGTCAAGGGCATCAACGTCGCCGCTTTTGACTGGCAGACCGTGGCGGAGATCCGGGAAGCCTGCATGGAGTACTTCGGCAGGGTCAAGGCGTTCTACGGCCTGGACCTCGAGATGGCCGCGGAGGACTTCGACGTCGAGAAGGACTACGACTTCGGCGCGTACAACAACCCGGTCGAGGAGGTCCGCGAGGGCCTGTACTACATGGCGCGCCGCGAGGCGATCATCCTCGACCCATGCTACACCGGCAAGACCTGGGCCGCGATCCTCCGGATGGTCCGCGAGGGCAAGATCGCGCAGGGCTCCAAGGTCATCTTCATGCACACCGGCGGATATCCGGGCATTTACACGAGACACCACCGGCTCGAGTTCGAGCGCGAGCTGATGAAATACATGCATACAGATGAATTTTAATCGGGGATCATGACACAGGGCGAGAACAATCAACAAAATAAACCGAATGGTACCGGGCAAAGCGGTCCGGTGAAACGCAAGGTCGCCAAGACCACGACCCGGCCGACCAAGGCACAGGAACGCAAGGACAAAATCGACGTCCGCAAGTCCCTGCTGAAAGAAAAAGCCGCGGCGAAGGCGGCATTCGGGCGCGGCAAACACGACGGCGGCAAGTCGCGGAAGCCGATCGGCGAGGTGCTCCGGGATCCATCCGCACGCAAGCGGATCTTCCGGACGATTCTCGCGGTACTCATCCTCTTATGCGTGGCGGCGATCGCGACCGTCGTTCTTCTGCACCGTAACATGGAGCACGAGCGGATCTCTTCCGAGGGCTACTTCCATGACGAGCGGTTTGCGGACTGCCTCGTCGTCGACGGAATCGACGTATCATTCGCCCAGGGCGAGGACATCGACTGGGACAAGGTGAAACAATCCGGGGTGGACTTCGTGTTCATCCGAGCGGGGTTCCGCGGCGCGGAGAGCGGCAAATTGAACGAGGACTCCGAGTTCATCCGCAACATCGAAGGTGCGCAGGACGCCGGTCTGATGGTAGGAGTGTATTTCTACTCTCAGGCGGTGACCGCCCGCGAAGCGCGCGAGGAGGCGCAGTTCGTCCTCGCGCTCGTCGAACCATATGATATCACGCTGCCGCTGGTCATGGACTACGAGGTCTATCCGGGCGGCCGGCTGGAGAAGGCCTACGAGACCGGACTGCTCACGCCGACCTTCATGAACAACGTCGCGATGGAGTTCTGCAGGACGGTCGAGGCGAAGGGTTACCAGTCCGCGGTCTACGCGAATTATTACTTCCTCACGACCTACCTCGACGGAGCGTCTCTCGGGGGCAGCACCGACGTCTGGCTCGCGCATTATACCGACGCGACGGACTACCCGGAAGCGTACCGCTTCTGGCAGTGCTCCGGCGCGGAGACCGTGCCGGGCATCCCGGGAGAAGTCGATAAAGACTTCTGGTATCTCGACCTCACTCCGGAGGCGGACGGAACCGCATCGGTCGCTGCAGACCTGTCCGGTAGGACTTCGGTGGGAACGTGCGCCGTTACGCTCAAGAAAACCAAGATCACATATTACGGGAAGCCGGTCCGGCCGGGCGTGACCGTCACCTTGGACGGGAAGCGCCTGAGCGAAGGGCGGGACTATCTGGTGAGCTACGTGAAGAACACCGAGCCGGGCACAGGCTACGTCGTCGTGACCGGAATCGGCAATTATACCGGCCGGCAGGTGCAGAGTTTCGAGATCGGTGAACTGTGGAAGTGACCGCATTTCTGCGCAATTGTTCACAAGTTCTTGACAAAACCTTGTTGCAACGTTTGCCATGTTGTGGTATCTTAATATCTGTAAAGTTTTGGGATTCGGAGTGCCGGAATCTGCGTCATCCTGAATTGATTTCCGGAATTCGAGCCGCCTTATTAAGAGGAAGAATTATTTAGGAAAGGAATTTACACAAGATGAAAAAGAACAGCAGAATTTTAGCGCTTCTTCTGGTTGCCGTACTGAGCGTATGCGCCATCATGACGGGCTGCAGCAAAAAGACCCCAACGCTGGAAGATTACTTCAAGGATCACCCGGATCAGATGGCTTCGTTCGAGGAGTCGTTCGCGAGCAATGGCCTGGACGGAACGGTTGAGGTCAAGGAGAATGACATCATCATGACCGTTGATATCACTTCGGCGCTCGGCTCCGGCATCACGCTGGACGATTCGACCAAGCAGCTTCTTCAGTCGAGCTTCGACAGCGCGTTTGACCAGAGTGAGGCGAAACTCGCGTCCTCCATCGCAGGCGTTGAGGAAGAGACCGGCATCAAGGGAATCACAGTTAAAGTCATCGTTGTTTATGACGGCGAGACTGTCTACGAGAGATCGTTCACAGCGTAATTGAATCGCAATCAAACAGAGAACATGCGGCGGAGCAAACGCTCCGCCGTTTTTCTATTTCCGTAGATAATTTATAAAATTTTTATAAAACCTATTGACCCCCGCGAGTGGAAATACTATAATCAAGAAAATTATTATAAAAATAGAAATATTTTATAATTCACGGAAAGCGGGAGGAATCATGAGGACGAATACGAATCTGGAACAAAAGGCTGCGGGGGTTTCAGGGCTGCGCAGCGCGCTGATGATGGTCGCGCTCGGACTGCCGTACTTTTTCAGCAATTTCCATAGGTATGCTTTGGGAATCATCGGGTCGGTCATCGCAGCGGATTATCAGCTGACCCCGGAGCAACTCGGAATTCTGGGCTCCGCACTGCTTTACACCTATGCAGCCATGCAGATTCCCTGCGGGTATCTCGCGGACAAGATCTCACCAAAGAAGATGCTGGTCTTTTCGTGCATTCTCGCGGCAATCAGTTCGGTCATGTTCGCCTCCGGGTCGAACTTCACCAGTCTGGTTATCGCCAGAGCCCTAACCGGCGTCGCGACCGCCCTGGTTTACGTCCCGGCGATGGCGATCATCCGGAAGTCCTACGGCGATGCGGTTTACGGATCCATGGTAGGCATCATGGTCGCCATGGGCAAAGCGGGGAATGTCGCAGCGGCATCACCGCTTAAGTTCTTTACAGACATCGTCGGCTGGAAGGCGACTTTCCGGGGAATCGGTGCGATCTCCATCGTGATCGCGGTGCTCGCGTGGTTCCTCATCATTGAAACAAAGGCAGAACGGGAGGCGATGAAAGAAAAGCGCAGAACTGCGCAAAAGGCCGACCTGAGCGGCCTCCGCTCCGCCGGCGCGATCACCATCATGGTCTGGTTCTTCCTGGTAGCCGGGACCAGGCTGTCCTTCCAGAGCCTCTGGGCGGGCAAGTATTTCACGGAGGGCATCGGCGGTACGGACGCGCAGTCCGGATACTATCTGACGATGATGTCGGTGGGCTGCATCTTCGGCTCTCTGATCTTTGGGAAACTCTCCGACGCGATCGGAAGCATGCGGGCGCTAGTGATTTGTTCCTTGGTATTCTCCGCGTCGTGGCTGATGTTCATGCTGATCCCGGTCGGCGCCACCGGAGTCTTCGTCCATATCGCCAGCGCGATCCTCGGCGCAGTCGGCGCTGGGACGTTCACGGTGTGCTTCAGCTGCGTCCGGTCCTTCGTCAGCGCGGGCGGTACCGGATTGTCCTCCGGAATCTTTAACTTTTTCGCGTTCTTCGGCAGCGCGATGTTCACGCAGTTCAGCACGAAGATTTTCGGTCTGTCCAACGGTACGGTCAAGGATCAGTTCAACGTTTTACTGCTCGTTTTCACGGTAATCACCCTGATTGCAGCCCTCGTCGTGGCCGCGGCGAACCGGAAGAAAATCGCGGAAGAGAAAAATCGGTAATGTCACTTTTCAAAAGCGCCGTTACAATGTAGAATATTATTATAAATCTGACGACAATTTAGAATGCAGGGGGCAGGAGTAAAGAAATGACACAAGAGGAAAGGTTGGATATGCTGAAGCGGGTCGCGTGTGGCCTCGCAAAGGTGATGGGGAATGATACTGAGGTGGTGCTGCACGACCTGACACGGGGAGAAGTCGCGTACATCGCGAATGGCCATGTGACAGGCCGCGCGGTCGGATACAAGATCAATCCGTCCGTTTATAAGGCCGTGATCAAGAGGATAGACGCGGACGACCATCTGATCGGGTACGGAAGCCAGTCATCCTCGGGTAAGAATCTCCGGGCGTCGCATTTTGTGTTCCGGGACGAGGCCGGCGAGCCGTGCGCGATGCTGTGCATCAACGAAGATACTTCAAAATACGAAGAAATGCTGCGGTTTCTGCAATCTAAGATCCAGCTCAGGCCGATTGCGGACGAGGACGGCGGCGCAGATGAGGTGTTCGACGAGAATTACATTCAGCGGATGACCCAGCAGGCCATCATCGATTCGGTCGAACGGATGAAGCCGACCGATATCAATACGAAAGAAGGCAAGATGGAATTGCTCCGGCGCCTCCGCATCAAAGGGGTTTTCAACGTCAAGGACGCCGTGCCGTA
The DNA here is from genome assembly GCA_017433975.1 of Mogibacterium sp. Classification (GTDB taxonomy): domain Bacteria; phylum Bacillota; class Clostridia; order Peptostreptococcales; family Anaerovoracaceae; genus RGIG2439. Next base: position 45,701 of record JAFRGD010000031.1, read on the forward strand.
CGTCTGCAGTGTTCTGTCCGTCTCACAGGCGACGCTTTATAACTATCTGCGCGACTTGCGAAATGAAGAGAGTGACACCGAGTAAACATTTTAGAATAATTTTATAAATTTATATTGACATTATAATAATAGAATGATATTATCACATTAGAAAATTTTTCTAATGTGATTTATTCTTTTTCGGATTTTTATAACCAAAGGAGGGTTTCAATGAGCAAAGCGTATGTGGACCCGGCGCGGTGCAAGGCCTGTGAACTGTGCATCGCGTTTTGTCCAAAGCAGGCGATCGAGATGACCAACCATCTCAATGCGGCAGGCTACAAGCACGTGCAGGTGATCGAGGAGAAGTGTATCGGCTGTGGAATCTGTTACACCGTTTGTCCGGACATGGTCTTTACGGTGACGGAGCAGGCAAGGTAGGAGGTGCAGCATGGGTGACATGGTCAAAGGCAACATCGCCATCGCAGAGGCGGCGGTTCGTGCCGGAATCGAAGTATACGCAGGGTATCCGATCACACCTTCCACCGAGACGATGGAATACCTCTCAGCAAGGATGCCGGAACTCGGAAGGACGTTCATCCAGTCGGAGAGCGAACTCGCGGCGATCAACATCGTCATGGGCGTCTCCGCGTGCGGCCGCAGAGTCCTGACGGCGTCGTCCGGCCCTGGAATTTCGCTCAAGCAGGAGGGCATTTCCTACATGCAGCAGCTGAACCTCCCGGCGGTCATCCTGAACGTCGTCCGCTGGGGCAACGGCCTCGGCTCGCTGGACGCTTCTCAGACGGATTACCTCCGCGAGACGCGCGGCGGTGGAAACGGCGACTATCGCAACATCGTCCTCGCGCCGTCTACAGTTCAGGAAGGCGTCGATCTCATATATGAGGCTTTCGACATCGCCGAAAAATACAGAACGATCGTAGTTGTAATGACCGACAGCGGCCTCGGACAGATGATGGAGCCTTGCGAATATCCGGACTTCCGCGAGATTACCAAGTGCAGCTGGGGACTTGACGGGTCATACAGCGTGAAAAGAGGAAACTTCCTCGGCAGAGACATCCAGGCGGAGTCCGACGCGTATATCACCAAGGTCAGAGAGATACGCGAGAACGAGCAGCGCTGGTTCGCGGCGGGCCTCGAGGACGCGGAGTGCGTATTTGTCGCGGCAGGCATGCCGGGCCGCGTCATGGAAGGCCTGATTGAGGAGATGAGAGCCGAAGGTAACAAAGTCGGTCTGATCCGTCCGATCATTGTCTGGCCGTATCCGGACAAGGCGTTCGCGGAGCTCCGCGCGATGAATCCGAATGTCAAGGGCTTCATCACAGTGGAAACCAACGGCGAGGGCCAGATGATCGAAGACGTGGCGCTTTACGCGAAAAAGAACGGCTTTGGCATGGTACCGTGCTATGCGATCACGCAGGCGTGCGGCGTTCCAAAGGACGACATGGTCAAGGAAGCGTTCGCGAAGATCGTCCGCGGCGAGAAGAAGGAGGTGTTCTAATATGGCAATCGAAAAGCATGCTCCACAGGCAGTGAATCCTGCGATGTTCTGCGCCGGCTGCGGGCACGGCGTTCTGCTCCGCCTCATCGGCGAGTGCCTCGAGGAGTACGGCGTTGAAAAAAAGACGCTGGTCGCCATCGGCGTCGGGTGCAGCTGTCACCTCAAGACCGGCATCAACTGCGACCTCATCCAGTCTCCGCACGGCAGAGCCGCGGCGGTCGCGACCGGTATGAGAAGGGCCGAGCCGGACATGTTCGTCTTCACCTATCAGGGCGACGGCGACGCGTACAACATCGGCATCGCGGAGACGCTGAACGCGGCCTACCGCAATGAGAACATCTGCGTCTTCACCGTAAATAACACAAACTTCGGTATGACCGGCGGCCAGATGAGCTGGTGTACGATGCCAGGCCAGAAGACGACGACCTCGCCGAGCGGCCGTGACATCTCGATCACCGGCGCGCCGATCAAGGTGCCGGAGCTCATCGCGACGAGCTTTGCCCCTGCATACGTCGCCAGAGGCTGCGTCGCGGGACCAAAGGAGATCAATCAGCTCAAGGGCTTCATCAAGAACGCGTTTGAGGCGCAGCTGAACCACGAAGGGTATTCGATGGTCGAGGTCCTTTCGACCTGCCCGACCAACTGGGGCATGAAGCCGCTGCAGGCGCAGAAGCACATGCTCGAGAACGTCGCACCGTATTACACCATCGGTGAGATCAAGCCAAGAAAGGGGGCGAACTAAGATGCGTGAGATCGTGTTTGCAGGCTTCGGAGGACAGGGCATCCTCACCGCGGGACTGATCATCTCCCAGATCGCCCTTTATTCGGGCAACAACGCCACCTGGATGCCGGCGTACGGCGCAGCGATGCGCGGCGGCACGGCGAACTGCACCGTACACTACGGGGAGGGCAAGGTGTCCAATCCGGGCCAGCAGAAACCGGACCTCCTGCTCGCCATGAACGAACCTTCTTATAAGAAATTCCAGGGTATCGTCCGCCCGGGCGGCATCATTCTATACAACTCCGACATGATCGGCGAGCTTCCTCCGACCAAGGAGGGCGTCACCGCCGTCGGCGTTCCGTGCAATACGCTGGCGGATGAGGTCGGCAACCCGAAGGGCGCGAACATCGCCATGGTCGGCGCGATCTGCAAGCTGCTCGGTGACTTTGAATACCAGGCGGGCATCGACGGCATGAACGACATGTTCCGCAAGAAAGGTAAGAATAAATATGAAGCCCTGAACGTCAAGGCGTTCGAAGCGGGGTATAATTACGTTGGGTAACGTTGATTGGTTTTCATCACACGTAAGCATATACGCGCAGTAGAATAAATGCTCAAAGAAAAAGCCGAAAAGCACAATTGCTCTTCGGCTTTTTCTGTAAATGTGATTGATAAAGAAAGGAGAATGGATTTATGTAGAATAATCCATTGAGTTAATCAACTGCTTTGTAGATATTCTTGCAATGCGTTTCTTTCACGACGAGCATGCAGATCAGGCATACGATTTGAAGAACGAAGATAAATATCAGAGATGATCTGTACAGTGCAGCGTTGCTCAGCGCGCTCCCGGAAAGCCGGTCGATGTTGATGCCTATGATCGTCGGGAAGAAGGACGCGATGAGCATGCCGAATGCATTAATAAAGCCTACGGATACGCCAACTTCCTGCGGGTTGTTGATCTCGCGGATGACGGAGAAGCAGAGCGAAATCGAACTGAAGGTAAATCCGGTCAGCAGAAGAACTGTGGTCAGAAGCCACGGCCTGACGGACAAAGTATCCATGCCGAATACGAGAAGCGCCCAGTTGACCGTCGAGATGGCAGACATCACGATCAGCGGAATCTTACGGCTGTTTAACGCCCCTGAGATGAAACCGATGGAGAATGTACCTACTGCCATTCCGGCAAGCAGCAGAGTTGTATATTTGGAAGCGGTGACCATATCATATTGGTAAACGTCCTGAATGTAGGATACCGCCCAGGTACCGGCAAAAGCGGAGTGCGTTCCCATGTAGATTGAAAAGCCAATCATCAGCGGCCAGTTTTGCTTGTTTTTCAGAACCCGCTTTATGACCTGCAGCACTTGCGGACGGGCTTTCTTTATGACCGGTCTGCTCGCTTTGCCTTCGATTTCTTCGATCGTCGGAAGGCCCATGTCCGCTGGGGAATTCTTTATGAATTTAAAGCACAGAACAGCGAGAACGATGGATACACCGGCCAGAACGCGAAACGTATTTCTCCAGGAAATCGCTGCAATCAGGAAAACCAGCGGGGCCTGAGAAGCAATGCTGCCGAGGCTGCCGGCCAGACTTCCCATACACGATATCACTCCTCGCTCTTTATCCCGAAACCATTGTGTAACGTTCTTTTGAAGACAAATGATCGGACCGGATACCCCTGCACCGATGAGGACTCTTCCAATGCATAAAGCTGCAAAGTTCGGTGCGAGTGAGAAAACAATAGCGCCAATTGCCGTTACAAAACAGCCGGTGATTATCGTCTTTCGAACTCCGACAGAATCAACCAGGATGCCGGTTGGGATCTGCATGATAACATAAGGGTAGAAATACATAGAGCTTAAAATTGAGAAAGATGTCGCCGTCATTGGAAAGGAGGCGGCCAGGTCTGCCTTCATCACGCCTACTGCAGAGCGGTAGAAAAATACTAGAAAGTTTGCGAATGCTAGCAACAGAAACACAACCCATCGATATCGCAATACTTTTTTGACGTCTTCTTGATTATTATTCATGACATTACCTCTGAATATCTGTTTGATATGCTGTTCTTACCAATTTTAAAAGATATATGTAATTTTGTCAATAGTAATATTGACAAATGCATGCATTGTGTGCTTAAATCAAGAAAATTGGTAACAACACCAATACATCATAGCGCAATCATTCAAACAGGAGGCAAAAATGGAAAATATTCAGTTTGCGGAAAGAATGGGTTCGATCCGGACCAGCGTTGTCAGAGAACTGGCGAAGTACCTTTCCGACCCTGAGGTCATTTCGTTCAGCGGCGGAAACCCGGCAAACAGTTCCTTCCCGGTCGAGCAGGTGGATGAGATTACACACGATCTTCTGATGACCAAGGGAAGACAACTGTTACAGTATGGTACGACGAGTGGTTACAAGCCGCTGATTGAGGCGTATATTGAACACATTGCTGCGCCAAAAGGACTCGCGGTATCCGAAGACCATGTCATCACTCTGACCGGTTCAATGCAAGGCCTTGATCTGCTTTGCAAGGTATTGCTTAATCCAGGGGACACCGTTCTTGTGGAAGCGCCAACATTCGCCGGAGCTCTCAACGTGTTCAGAATCTATCAGGCGAACATCGTCAGCGTTGACATGGATGACGAAGGAATCATGGTCGATCAGCTGGAAGAGATTTTTAAAACGCAGTCTCCAAAACTGTTCTACTGCATTCCTACTTTCCAGAATCCGACAGGAAAGACGTTGGGACTGGAGCGGCGTAAGAGCATCGCGGAACTGGCCTATAAGTATAACGTAATTGTAATCGAAGATGATCCATATGGTGACCTTCGCTTTTCCGGAGAGGCAGTCCCGCCAATCAAGATTTTTGATCCGGACGACCGCATCATTTATCTGAACAGCTTTTCCAAGATCCTCTCACCAGGCCTCCGCGTTGCGACGATGCTCGGCAACCCGGAAATCCTTAAGAAAGCCTGCGTTGCAAAGCAGAGCTGCGATACGCACACCGCAAACCTGAACCAGGCAATCGCGGCGGAATTTCTGAACCGCGGCCTGCTTCCGGGACATCTCGCGAAGATTCTTCCTCCGTATAAGGTTCAACTGGACACCATGCTGAAGGCGATGGATGATCACTTCCCGAGCTGCTGCTCCTACACGCGTCCGGAAGGCGGGCTGTTCATCTGGGGCGAGTTCCAGAAGGACATCAACATGACGGACATGATGTACAAAGCGATCCAGGAAGAAAAGGTTGCGTTCGTTCCTGGGCAGACATATTTCGTCGGCGACACACAAAAAAGAGCCGGAACGTTCCGACTCAATTTCTCAAATGCCACGGTGGATCAGATCAATGACGGTATCCGCCGGCTCGGAAGACTCTTCCGGGAGGTCATAGCTGAGTAACTTCATTGATGTGCTGTCTCGCGCACTCCTGTGCGCGGGCAGCATCTTTTTTTATGATGGAATCCAGCATTTCTCTGTGCTGGCTGATGATCCGCTGATTCCGCACGAGGAGGTCTTCCTGTGGAACACCCAACGTACCGGGAAGGTTGATTTCGTAACCGACTTCGCTGACCAGGCATGTGAGGATATACATTACCTGGTTATAGGTTGAGCGGGCAATCGCCTTGTTGAATTCGATTCCGCGGAACATGAATTTCTGCTGGTCCCCAATCTGCGCCTCGGACGCGTTGAGGACCGTTTTCATGACTTCGATGTCACGGTCTGACCGCCGTTCAGCAGCCCATTTGATTGAAATGAGTTCACAGACGTTCCTGAGGGCACGCAAGTCCTCTCTGCTGACCAGGTCCTGACGAAGCATGTCTTTGAGGGCGCGCTCGGCTTCGACTGTGGATAGTTTGTTTACAACGGTTCCGCTTCCGGCGGAAATGGTCACGTAGTTCTTGCTTGCGAGCATTTTGAGCGCTTCTCTAATTGTTGGCCTGCTGCACTGGAATATTTCAATCAGCTCCCGCTCCGGAGGCAATTTATCCCCGGCAGCCAGTTCTCCGCTCAGAATCTTATCTCTGATCTGATCGTAAACGACTTCGAATGCTTTCTTTTTTCTTACTTCTTTAAAACTCGAATGATTTGCCATGGTGAACTAATCCTTTCTGTTTCATCGGTGACAGCGGTTACGGCAGCACCGTAAAATCGTTCTGCTCCAGAGGAAACGGCCACATCTGCCAGCAGGCCTCAGACATTTCTCTTGCGCCGGCGGGGTCTGCATCGCGAAGCCTTGCGAAGAGCGCCTTATGCAACTCGTATTCCTTTTGAAGCCGGGAAGGATCGCAAACTGCGTCAGCAGGCGGTTCAATCATTTCGGTGATCGCATCCCATGCGATCGAAAAGAGCGGATTGTGAGCAGCGTGAATCAGGGTTTTCCGGAATGTGAAGAAATCAAGGAAAAAAGCGGATGCGTCGCGAACATCGGATTCCATGGAAGAAAGGCAGCGGTTTAACGAAACCAGATCTTCCCAGGTGCGCTTCCGAACGATTTCCCCAATGAACATCGGCTCCGAATGACTCATGAACTCGTAGATATCGTAGAACGGAATCTGGCGGTATTTCATGAGTTCAATGAGCGGAGCCTCCAGCGGATTCGTATCCGGCTCCAGTACGACTGCGCCTTCTCCGGGAATGACCCGGATCAATCCGGAACTCTCAAGCATGCGGAGCGCTTCACGAACCGTCGGGAGACTCCGCTTATAGATTGACATCATCTGCCGCTCAGAAGGCAGCATTTCTCCCGGCTTTAACTCACCGGAAATGATCATTTCGCGAATCTGATCAAAGATGACATCCGAAATGCGTTCCACTTTGACGGGTGAAAATCCGAGTTTGTTATTAGTAGGACTTGACATGTTACGAATCTCCATTCCCAAATATTTACCAAATTATACTTTTGGTAAGAATAAAAAGTCAATAGAAAAGTAAAAATGAGGTGGAAGGTTGCACCTACGGGAAAAAAACAAAAGAAATAAGTGTTAAAATTGCTGTAATAATTGACATTTGGAAATGAATGTGATTAAATATAGAAAATTGGTAAGAACAGCAATACAACATAACATAATCGCACAGGAGTAGAATATGGAAAAGAGAATCCTCATAATCAATCTAGGATCCACATCGACCAAAGTTGCAGTCTATGAAGACAGCACATTGCTGTTTCAAGAAAATGTATCACACGATCAGGACGATTTGAAAGACTTCCGTTGGTGCACGGACCAGGTCGACTACAGAAGAGAGGCGATCATGGACGTCCTCGCAAAGAGATCATTTGACCTGAATCAGCTGGATGCAATCTGCTCTCGCGGCGGAAGGATCCCGCCATGCAAGCCGGGTGCTGTCGTGGTCAATCAGGAGATGGTCGACTACTTTTACAATCTTCCGGACAATAGCCACATTTCCGGGGCCGGATGCATCATCGCTTACCAGATTGCAGAACCTCTGAACATACCTGCGTACATCTATGACCCGACTTCGGTCGACGAGATGGCTCCGATTGCCAGGGTCAGCGGTCTGCCGGAGATTCCGAGATTCACAGTAGGCCATACATTGAACACCAGAGCGATGGCGATCAAGTGCGCCAAAGAGATCATTGGTAAGCCTTTTGAGGACTGCACCATGATCGTTGCTCACATCGGCGGCGGGAGCTCGGTAAGATTATTCTATAAAGGGGTGTGCATCGACGCGATCAACGATGATAACGGCGGCTTCAGCCCGGAACGGACCGGCGGCATCGCTGCGGTTCCTCTGGTCCAGCTGTGCTTCAGCGGAAAGTATACCAAAGAGAAACTGATCAAAACCATCCGGGGCGGCGGTGGATTGAAAGCGAATCTCGGGACGAGCAACGCGTTGGAAATCGAGAAACGCATCGCAAACGGAGATGAGCACGCAAAGCTGGTTTACGAAGCCATGGCCTACGGCCTTGCGAAAGACATCGGTCAGATGGCGGTACCGGTTGCCGGCAAAGTGGACCGGATCATCCTGACGGGAGGCGTTGCAAAGTCGGCTTATATCACCAATTACATCAGCGACCTTGTATCCTTCATCGCAAAGGTCGAAATCATGCCGGGTGAAAACGAGATTGAGGCCTTGGCGGCAGGCGCATTGCGCGTATTGCAAGGAGAAGAAACAGCACGTGTTTTTACAATATAGATAAACGGAGGGAGTGGAAAATGAAAACCAAAGAAGCAGGAATCGAAGTAAGCGCAAGACACGTACATCTCTGCCAGGCTGATGTCGAGAAGCTGTTCGGCGAAGGCTATGAGCTGACCAAACACCATGACATTACCGGCGCGTTCGTCGCGAACGAGAAGGTCGTCCTGATTGGACCAAAGAGATCGATTCAGAAGGTGTCGATTCTCGGACCGACGAGAAAAGAGACTCAGGTAGAGGTATCGCTCACGGATGCGAGAACACTCGGCGTTGAGGCTAAGATCAGACTGTCCGGCGACCTCGCGGGCACCAGCGGCATCAAGCTCGCTACCATGGACGGCGCGACCGAGATCGAAATCGACCATGGCGTCATCGCTGCAAAGAGACATCTCCACTGTGCAGCTGCAGACGCGGAAGAGCTCGGGATCAAGAGCGGAGACATCGTCAAGCTGAGCATCAAGACGGACATGGCGAGAAACCTCGTCTTTGATGATGTGGAAGTCAGAGTCGGAAAAGCGCCGGCGAGCGTAGTGCATATCGACACCGATGAGGGCAACGCATGCGGCATCGGGAAGGCGGGCGTTTGCACCGTAATTGTAGAGTAATGGATATTACCAGAAGCAGGATCATGTTAACTCATTTTTAAATATAAAAACAAAAACAAGGAGGTAAAAAATGGGGAAAGGAAAGGTCATAGTCGACGCCGACTGGTGCAAGAGCTGTGGATACTGCCTGATGGTCTGTCCAAAGGGCGTGCTCGGCGTCTCCGGCGACGTGAACCGGTTCGGATACAGATACGTGTCACCGCTCAAACCGGAGGAATGTATCGGCTGCGGTCTGTGCGCAACGATGTGCCCGGACATCGCGATCGAAGTGTATAAGGAGGATTAAATGGAAAAGGAATTCATGAAAGGGTGCGAGGCGGTCGCGGAGGCGGCGGTCCGCGCCGGCTGCAGATTCTTTGCGGGATATCCGATCACCCCGCAGAACCAGGTCCCGGAATATCTGGCTCACCGGCTGCCGGAGGTCGGCGGCGTGTTCATCCAGGGGGAGAGCGAAGTCGCTTCCATCAACATGGTCTACGGCGCTTCCTACGGCGGGACGCGGAGCCTGATCAGCTCATCCAGCTGCGGCATGTCGCTGATGAGTGAGACGATCGGCTGGGCGATTTCGGCGGAGATGCCGATCGTGCTGTTCAACTTCCAGCGCGGCGGCCCTGGCATCGGAGACATCGGCCCGTCCCAGCAGGACTACTTCCAGGCGACCAAGGCGCACGCCAACGGCGGCGGCCGGATGCTCGTGTACTCGCCGGCGTCGCTCCAGGAGGCGGTCGACATCGTATACGAGTCGTTTGAGATCGCGGAATCCTACCGCTCCCCGGTCTACATCCTGATGGACGGTATCACGGGCGGCATGATGGAATCCGTCGAACTCCCGGAGATGCGGCCGGAAGATTACATCGCGGAAAAGAAGGCTGCGATCAAGAAGGAATGGGGCCTCGGTGGAAAGCAGGGCCGGATCGGCCGGACCATCATGGGCGGCGACTTCTCCGGCATCCCGCTCCAGACCCTGAACCAGAAACTGGAAAAGAAATACCTGAAGATGGAAGAGAACGAAACGCGCTGTGAACTGTACCTCACGGAGGACGCGGAGTGGATCGTGACCGCGTACGGCATCGGCGCGAGATTCGCGAAGGCAGCCGTCAACCGGCTCCGCGCTGACGGGATCAAAGCCGGTCTGGTCAGACCGATCTCGCTCTATCCGTTCCCGTTCGAAGCCTACGATGCACTCGATTACACAAAGGTGAAGGGCGTCGTGAGTGCGGAGATGTCGATCCCGCCGCAGTTCATCACGGATGTAAAGCTCGCGGTCAAAGAGCGGGCTCCGATTTGCATCTACAACACATCCGGCGGCGTGATCCTCGACTCCATCGAGATCGAGAAGATGGTCAGAGAGATGGCCGGAAAGGAGGCATAGAGTATGAAAACAGTATACAAGAAACCGGCGTGCCTCGGTGTGAGAAAACGGAACTCTTTCTGCCCGGGCTGCATGCACTCCATCGCATCCCGCCTGGTTGCGGAGGTGCTGGAAGAAATGGACCTCGTAGACAATTCCGTCATGATTGCCGGCATCGGTTGCGGCGGAAACGCATCATTCGGATATATTGATATGGATGTCGGGAAAGCGCCGCACGGCAGGGCCTGTGCTCTTGCTTCCGCATACAAGCGCTGCAATCCGGACGAGCTCGTCTTCACCTATCAGGGCGACGGTGACCTCGCGGCGATCGGCTTTGCAGAGACCATGCACGCCGCAAACCGCGGAGAGAACTTCTCCGTCATCTTCATCAACAACGCGCTGTACGGCATGACCGGCGGACAGCTCGCGCCGACGACGCTCGAGGGCATGGTCACGACGACGTCCCCTGCCGGCCGCGGAAACAACGGAGAGGGCTATCCGATGAACGTCTGCGAACTGATCAACTGCTTCAAGGCACCGGCCTACATCGCGCGCGGCACCTGCACGGACCCGAAGAATGTCCGAAAGACCAAGGAATACATCCGCAAGGCATTCCAGAACCAGCTGGACGGCAAGGGCTTCTCCATCGTGGAGATCGTCTCCGCCTGCCCGAGCGACTGGCACATGTCGCCAAAACAGTGTATCGATTTCATCAATGAGAAGATGCTTCCGGAATACCCGCTCGGCGAGTTCCGGAGCAGATAGTGAGGTGCGGGATGGAAAAGACGATCATTTTTACCGGAATCGGCGGACAGGGCGTCAAGCTCGCGGGGGAGATCCTCTGCTACGCTGCCGTGCATGAAAACCTGAACACCACGAACTATGCGCTGTACGGAAGAGAGAAGCGCGGCGGCATGTCGGATTGCTATGTTGCGATCTCCGACGAGACGATCACGGAGCCGGTCTTCTCACTGGCGGACTACGTCGTCGCGTTTACGACAGAGACCCCGGCGAGTCCGGCGGGCAAGCTCCGCGAGAACAGCGTCCTCTTCATGAGCACGCCGAATGATGTAACTGCGGAGGACTACAATGCAAAGCACTTTGTGAAGTTCGACGCCGCAGCGCTGGCGGTGGAGGTCGGGAACCCGAAAGGCGAGAACATGGTGATCCTCGGCGTGCTGGTCGGATATACCGACATCCTTCCTGCGGACGTCGTCGAACAGACGATCTTCAAGAAGCTCGGCGCAAGGCACCCGGAGTTCAACGAACTGAACAAGAAGGCGTTTGACAAAGGCCTTGAGGTCGGAAGATCTTACAAATAGCTACAGTTAAGAAAGGAGAAAAAACGATGAACAATGGCTCTTCTGCAAAAAAACTGACCCTGATCACCGCCACGCTGCTTGCGGTCGGAAACATCATCGGGTCGGGCATCCTGGGAACGCTGCCTGCTGCGGTATCTGTAGCGGGAAGCAAGACATTTATCGGCATTCTCGTTGCTGCGGTTAACGTATTCTTTACTTACTTTGTACTCATGATCGTGTGCGGCGTCATCCCAGCGAACGCGGGTCCTTACATGTACATGACAAGGCTCGTGCATCCGTGGATGGTCGTCTTCGACATGATTGAAAGACTCAAATACTTCTTCCTGATCGCTCTGATGGGGTCCATTTTCTCGGGCTACTTTACGACGCTATTTCCGGGTGTGAACGGCAAGGCAGCTTCCATCGTAATCATTCTGATTTTCGGGCTGCTGAATCTGTACGGAATCGACGCAGCGGCTAAAGTCGGAAATATCCTGGTTGTTCTGCTGTTCATTTCTTTCATGCTGTTCTCGTTCTATGGGCTCACTGTAGACCTGTCGACGATTCCGGACTATGTCCCGGATACCGGCAGAACACTGAATTTTGCAACGATTGGTACTGTATCCGCGCTCTTCGCAACGACGCTCGGCGGCGGGCAGATCGTCGGCGAGATCGCAGACCAACTCGAAAACCCTGGCAAGAACATCATGCGTGCATTCACTCTTGCGATCTCCATTGTAGTAGTAATTTATTCGCTGATGTCGTTTGCGACGGCGAGAGTTGCCGGCGGCGCGACGTTCGACACACTGTCCACGATTGCGAAGCTCGTCATGCCGACGGGTGCGTTCTACCTGTTCATGATCGGCGGTGCCATGGCAGCAATTCTGACGACGATCAACGCGCTGATCATTTCGACCACTGCGTACCTCAACAGATATGCTCAGGATAAGGTTCTGCCAGAGGCATTCGGCAAAAAGAACAGCCGGGGAATCAATACTCTGAACATCATGATGACCATCGTGATCCCAATCATCATCCTGCTCACGAACATCCATATCGGTACGCTGCTCGCGGTATGCGCAGTGCTGGTCGTGTTCACAGCCCTTGTGAAGATCATCCCGGCGCTTCTGATCGAGAAGAAGTATCCGAACGCTTACAGAAAAGCCAACCTCCATCCGGCGTACTCCCTGATCGTGGTATTCGTAATCATTGCGGCGGCGCTGAACCTTTACTCCGGTGTTTCGACCATCATTTCGACGCCAGGACGGATTTGGGGCATCCTGCTTGCACTTGTTGTAAGCTTTGCGGTATATTTCTTCGCCAGAAGAGCGTATCTCAAATCGAAGGGTGTAGACCTCGACGCCGAACTCAGGACCGTTCCGGAGTCGTGGACAGAAGCTGAGAACTCCTAATGAAACGAAAAAGGCCTAATGCACAAAGTACTTCCTTAAGGAGAGAGCGGGGCAACTTTGCCCTGCTTTTTCCTTTTAAAAAAGTCCTTGCACTTTAAAAAATCGTAATGTATAATATGCGTTGCGAATTAATACATTTATTGAAAGTGGGGTAACAAATGGCTAATATTAAATCCGCAAAGAAGAGAATCAAAACCATCAGCAGACAGACCGCTCGCAACATCCGTGTTCGCGGCCACGTCAAAGAAGCCGAAAAGGCCTTCCTCGCAGCAGTAGCTGAGGGCGACCAGGACAAAGCCTACGTCGCGTTCAAGCTCGCCGAGAAGAAGATCATGCAGGCCGCCGCTAAGGGCGTCATGCACAAGAACACCGCTTCCAGAACGGTTTCGAGACTCGAAAAGAGACTGAACGGCCTTAGAGTCGAGTAATGCTCACCCGTCCCCACACTGCGCACGGTCTTCGGCCACGCGTTATGACCGGACCCGGAGCGCAAGCGTATAAGTTCTAAATACGCCAGAACGATGGAGTGTCTCCCATCGTTCTTTTTTTGCGCTTTTCGGGCCCGCAGCGGCCTTAAAAAGAACTGTCTACGGAGTACCATTTTCCGCTGAAATCAAGTATAATAGGTGCATGAGTTACCTAGATAAAATCCGCAATTTCAGTATCATTGCGCACATCGACCACGGCAAATCGACGCTCGCAGACCGGTTGATCGAAAAAACCGGTCTTGTTGACGCGCGCGAAATGAAAGACCAATACCTCGACAACATGGACATCGAGCGGGAGCGCGGCATCACGATCAAGCTCCAGACGACGCGGCTTGCGTACCGCGCGTCGGACGGCGAGGACTACATCCTCAACCTGATCGACACGCCGGGACACGTGGACTTCAACTACGAAGTTTCGCGGTCGCTCGCGGCCTGCGAGGGGGCGGTTCTCGTCGTGGACGCCACCCAGGGCGTGGAGGCGCAGACGCTCGGCAACGTTTATCTCGCGATCGATGAGGACCTCGAGGTCCTGCCGGTCCTCAACAAGATGGACCTCGACAGCGCGCGGCCGGAGGAGGCCCGCGAGGAGATCGAGGACATCATCGGCATCGACGCGTCCGAGGCGCCGCTCATCTCGGCCAAGACCGGCATGGGCATCGACGAGATGCTCGACAAGCTGGTCGAGGTCATCCCGCCGCCGCAGGGGGACCCGGACGGCCGCCTCAAGGCGCTGATTTTTGACTCCTACTACGACAGCTACAAGGGTGTCGTCATCTATACACGCATCTTTGACGGGCGGGTCCGCAAGGGGACCATGATCCGCCTCATGAACGCCGGCAAGAGCTACGAGGTGACTGAGGTCGGCTACTGCATCCCGGGGATGGTCCCGTGCGACGAACTCAAGGCCGGCGAGGTCGGTTACATCTGCGCCAGCATCAAACAAGTCGCGGACGCCCGCGTGGGCGACACCATCACCAACCAGGCGGAGCCATGTGACAAGCCGCTCAAGGGTTATAAGAAAGCCCAGTCCATGGTTTACTGCGGCATCTACCCGGCCGAAGGCGAGAAATACGAGAACGTCAAGGACGCGCTGGAGAAACTCCAGGTCAACGACGCGGCGTTCCACTTTGAGCCGGAGAACTCCACCGCGCTCGGCTACGGCTACCGCTGCGGCTTCCTCGGACTTCTGCACATGGACGTCATCGTCGAGCGCCTCGAGCGCGAGTTCGACCTCGACGTCATCACGACGCTCCCAAGCGTCATCTACAAGGTCGTCCTCAAGAAGGGCGGGGAGATGATGATCCAGAACCCGTCCAACCTGCCGGACCCGACCGAGATCGTCCGCATCGAGGAGCCGATCGTGCTCGCGGACATCATGACGCCAAACGAGTACGTCGGCAGCATCATGACGCTCTGCCAGGGCCGCCGCGGCAAGATGATCCACATGGAGTACCTGACGTCGACGCGCGTGCAGCTGCGGTACGAGATGCCGCTGAACGAGGTCATCTACGACTTCTTTGACGCGCTCAAATCCCGGACGCGCGGGTACGCTTCCCTCGATTACGAATTCCTCAAATACCAGGCCGCCAAACTGGTCAAGCTCGACATCCTGCTCAACCGCGAGGTCATCGACGCCTTCAGCACCATCGTGCCGGAGGAGGAGGCCTACGCGAAGGGCCGCAACATCTGTGAGAAGCTCAAAGAGCTCATCCCGATGCACCAGTTCGAGGTTCCGATTCAGGCGGCCGTCGGGCAGAAAATCATCGCCCGTGAGACCGTCCGGGCGTACCGCAAGGACGTCATCGCCAAATGCTACGGCGGCGACATTTCGCGCAAGAAGAAACTATTGGAAAAGCAGAAAGAAGGGAAGAAACGCATGCGCCAGTTCGGCCGCGTCGAGGTCCCGCAGGAGGCGTTTACGGAGGTGCTCAAATTCGATGACAGTAAATAATACCATTGTCCGGCCTTCGGGGGATACCGGAATCTACATCCACATCCCGTTCTGCACGCAAAAGTGCAACTATTGCGGCTTCCTGTCCGGTCCGGCCACCGCAAAGGAACAGGACGCCTATATCAACGCGCTGGTCCGGGAGATCGGCCTCGTGGCGGACCTGCCGTTTACCGGCGGGGAATGGCGGACCAGCCCGCGCATCGATTCGGTTTTCATCGGCGGCGGTACGCCGTCGCTGCTCGACGCGTCGGACATCGGGCGGATTCTGGCTGCGGTGCGGGCCAGATACGATGTGGCAGAGGACGCGGAGATCACGATCGAAGCCAATCCGGCCAGCCTGACCGCGGACAAACTCAGCGGTTACCGTGCGGCAGGCGTGAACCGGCTCTCCATGGGCGTGCAGAGCTTCGACGACAACGTGCTCCGGATTCTGGGCAGAATCCACACGGCGGAGGACGCGGTCCGCGACTTCGCGCTGGCACGAGACGCCGGCTTTGACAATATCAACCTGGACCTCATGTTCGGCATCCCGGGTACGGACGTCAACGGCACGATGGCGAGCCTCCGGCAGGCCGTTTCGCTCGGACCGGAACACATTTCTTATTACGGGCTTCAGCTGGAGGAGGGGACCCGCTTCTGGGCGGACTTCCAGGCCGGCCGGCTGAACGAAATTCCGGAGGAGACCGACCGCGAGATGTACCACCGCGGCCGGATGTATCTCAAGGACCAGGGGTACGTGCACTACGAGATCTCCAACTTCGCAAAGCCGGGCTTCCAGTCGCGCCACAACAGTAAGTACTGGGGCATGGCGGACTACTACGGCTTTGGCCTCGGGGCGAGCTCCTACATCCGCGGCACGCGGGTCGTCAACACGGGCGACATGGCGGACTACCTCCGGCTCGTCAGCGCCGGCCGGCTGCCGCAGGCGGACGTATACGTCAACACGGAGCGTGACGACATCGCGGAGGCGGTCTTTACCGGGCTCCGACGGAATTTCGGGATCCGCTTCGAGGACATCCTCGGCTCCAAGGAACAATTCTACGATTATTACAAATCCATCATCCCAAGACTGGAGGACTTCGAGCGCTCCGGCCATCTGCTCCTGACCGACGAAGGCATCACTTTGACCAACCTCGGGATCGACGTCAGCAATCAGATCATGGCACTCTTTGTGTAACCCCAGGAGGCGTCGCATGGCAGTTCACTATAACGCATTCATTTCATATAACCACAATCCGCGGGACATGAAGATCGCCGCACTGCTCCAGCAAAAGCTGGAGCATTTCCGCGCGCCGATGCGGGTCAAGACGGCCGACGAGATCCCTTCCATCAAGCGGATCTTTCTGGACAAGGGAGAGCTCGGCGTCTCCACCGACCTGAACGAAGAGATTCAGGTCGCTCTGGAGAACTCCGACTATCTCATCGTCATCTGCTCCCCGGAGTCCAACGCGTCCGTCTGGGTGCACCGCGAAATCGGCTTTTTCCTGCGGAATCATACCGTCGACCACATTCTGACGGTTATCACGGCCGGCGAGCCAAACGATGTGCTCCCGGAGGAGATTCTGTCCAAAGATGTCGTGGACGAGGACGGGACGGTTCATAAGGTGCTCCGGGAGCCGCTTTCCTGCGATTACCGGCTTCCGGTCAAGCAGGCCAACAAAGTAGAACTCCCGCGGCTCGTCGCCGCCATCCTCGGAATCCGTTACGACGACCTCATGCAGCGGCAGCGCCATTACCGCATGGTTCGGGCAGCCGCCATCGGCGGAACGGCTTTCGTGCTCATGATCATCGCGATCGCATACCTGATCTGGAGCAACCACCGCATCCGGGAGAACTACGAGAATACGCTGCGCGAGCAGTCCCGGGCGCTGGCCATCCAGTCCGGGCTGGCGCTGAACGACGGGGACCGGCCGCTCGCGATCGAGTACGCGCTGGAGGCGCTTCCGTCGGAGGACGGGGACCGGCCGGTCGTACCCGAGGCGGTGCATGCGCTTGCGAGCGCGGAGGGCGTTTATCAGACGCCGGACGGCAGCTGGCTGACGTCCGTCCGGAGTTACTACGACTTCGAAATAACAGATTATATTACAGATGCGGACGGTGCGATCACACATCTGCTTGGCTTCAACAACAACCGCTTAGCCGTGATGGACGTGGCCACCGGAACCGACGTCTGCGAGGCCTACGGCAAGGAACTGCAGGCGAACGGGGAGGAAGTCTCCGTGCTGAAAGCATTCGATGAGGGTTCTTTCCTGCTGATCGTATCCGGCGAGCTCCGGATGTATGACCTTTCGACAGGGGCGGAGCGCTGGACCACGGATCTGAACGAGTACGGCGAGGCCATCTCCGATGCGTTCCTGTATAAAGGGGGCGTCTGGGTCTGCGTCCGGACCATGGACTTCGACGAGAATTACAACACGGTGTACACACTGACGATGGTGGAAGTCGACGCCGCGTCCGGCCGTGTGCTTCGACAGGCTGAGGTGTCGGATTACTATAGCTTTAATGACGAATGGGCACAGTCCGCGGACGGGCGGCGCATCGCGTTTTCGATGTCCTACTATTCTGATGAAGCCATCAATGAAGAGGAGCAGGCGGCCAAAAAAGACATGATTACGGTCTTTGACGCGGAGAGCGGCGAATCCTCCTCATGGACCACGGACAAGTTCATCACCGACCTCGCGTTTGACCGGGAGGACGCGCTGCTCGTCTGTCAGATCGAGCAGCGGCCGTCGATGAGCGATTTCTCGCTGTACGACACCGGTATCTATGAATTCAACCTGCGGAACCGGCGGAAATACTTCGTCCTGTCCGGGCAGCGCAGCATCCACGTGACCGCGCTCGCGCTTCCGGACCTTTCGCCAAAGTGGGAAAAGGCTTACCGGGAGATGTGCAACGGGGTCCCGACGCTCGACGTGCGGACAGACCTGCCGGCAGGCGAACCGTCGATCTACTGTACCGCGGGCAACATCCTGCATATCCTCGACGCGGCGGGCAGCGAAACAGCCACCGTGTACTTTGCGTCCCCGGTCATGGCGTACAACTTCAACGGCAGCGCGGACGTTTCCGCCGTGCTCCACAGCGGGCAGTTTGCGGCATACAACATGAAAACCGGCGACCTGACCCAGTCACAGTTCTTCGCGTCGCCGGTCATGAACGCGGTCGCAAAGTCCGGATCCTTCTATATCGATTGTCCGTACGGGGAGAACTTCAGCAAATATAAGACTCTGCAATATACGACCGAGCCGGGCGACCCGGCCTGGCAGGTGTACTCCGAGGCCGAAGGAAGCCTCGACGTGTATGCGTTTGGCGAGACATTTATCGAAGTGCCGTCCTTCCTGAACGAAGGAGATCACATTATCGCGAGAGAAGCCCGGTCGGGCAGCGTGGTGTGGGACTGCACGATGTCCTCGGCAGACGAAGCGTTTACGGACTTCTATGACTTCGACGCGCTGGACGAAAGCGGCGGGCAACTGGTCCTGGTCGGACGGACACACTCCGACTACTCCGGGGAGATCGTCCGGTACATGCTGGATTATACCGTCCTCGACGCGGCGACCGGTGAGGCAAAACTCTGTGAGGCGTGGATCGACAGCCCGCGGGGTGACTTTTGCGACTTCAATACGATTACGGTCGATGGCGGGATGATCTATCTGCTCGCAGGCGACTACGGCAGCGGGGAGCCGATGTATCTGGTGCAGGTCACGATCTCCGACGGCAGCGTTGTTGTCAATGAGCTGCAGGACTATCTCAGTGACGAGAGCACGATGAATCATGCCATGAACCGGCTGCTGCGCGTGAAGGACGGCGCGGTGCTCATCGAAACAGACAACACGGTTCTGGTGTATGGAACGGACGGTGTCCGGGTCTGCCAGACTGCGGAGACCGACGGGGAGCTGCTCGAGTTTACGATGTTTGAAGGGCGCGTTCTCACGCTCACAAAGAACGGCGACGCGGTCCGCTGCATCCTGTTTGATGCAAAAGACGGTTCGGTTCAGGAGGACTATGTGATTCGCGGAATGGAGAGCCCGGATACCAGCCGGCGGCAGGCCTTCGACGTCTTCCGCCTTTCCGAGGACGAGATTCTGATGCAGTTTAATGGGATGGCCTATCTGATCCGCTCCGATGAGTGGGACGTGCTCGCGGATATCAACGGCTACCGGGCATACAATCCTTCGACCGGGGAGTTTTATCTGACAGGCGAGGCGAACGGCCACGTACCGCACCGGTCTCTGGATGAGCTGATTGCCCTCGGGTACGAGATCCTCGGAACCGAGTAACATATCAATCGATGAATAAGAAGTACTAACTGTTACAGGAGGGGTTTATGGCCGAGACGAAGTATATCATGGCCCTGGACGAGGGGACGACGAGCGCGCGGTGTGTGATTTACGACAAGCGCGGCGAAGTGGTCAGCGTGGCGCAAAAGGAATTCCGCCAGTACTTTCCGGCAGACGGCTGGGTCGAGCACGACGCGATGGAGATCTGGTCGACGCAGATGTCCGTCGCGCAGGAGGCGCTTCTCAAGGCGCGGCTGACCTATCGCGACATTGCGGCGGTCGGCATCACCAACCAGCGCGAGACGACGGTCGTCTGGGACAAGGCGACCGGCGAACCGATCTGCAACGCGATCGTCTGGCAGTGCCGGCGGACGGCGGACCGGGCTGCGGAACTGATCGAGCTCAAGTACGATGAGATGATCCGTGAGAAGACGGGCCTCGTCGTCGACGCGTATTTCAGCGCGACCAAGTTACAGTGGATCCTGGACAACGTCCCGGACGCGCGGGAGCGCGCGGAGCGCGGCGAACTCCTC
Organism: Mogibacterium sp.; assembly: GCA_017433975.1. GTDB lineage: Bacteria > Bacillota > Clostridia > Peptostreptococcales > Anaerovoracaceae > RGIG2439. The sequence goes on from JAFRGD010000031.1 coordinate 65,991, forward strand.
TTCGGGACGATCGAGACGTGGCTCATCTGGAAGATGACGGGCGGCAAGGTGCACGTCACCGACTACTCCAACGCAGCCCGTACGATGCTTTTCAATATCAACACCCTCGAGTGGGACGACGAGATCCTCCAGCTATTGAACATTCCGAAGTGCATGCTGCCGACGCCGGTGGAGTGCTCGGGGCATTACGGTGAGACGATCAACGAGCTCTTCGGCGGCCCGATTCCGATCACCGGAGCGGCGGGCGACCAGCAGGCGGCGCTCTTCGGCGAGACGTGCTTCAACATCGGCGACGTCAAGAGCACCTTCGGAACCGGAAACTTCCTTCTCATCAACACGGGCGACAAGCCGGTCTTCTCCAAGAGCGGCCTCCTTACGACCGTCGCCTGGGGCCTGAACGGCGAAGTGAAATACGCGCTCGAGGGCTCCGCGTTCGTCTGCGGCGCGGCGGTCCAGTGGCTGCGCGATGAGATGCGCTTCATGAAGGCATCGCCGGAATCCGAGGAACTCGCGATGGCGGTCGAGAGCAGCGAAGGTGTCTACGTCGTACCGGCCTTTACCGGCCTCGGCGCCCCGTACTGGGTCCCGAACGCGCGCGGCATGATCCTCGGCCTGACGCGGGCGACCAACCGCAACCACATCGTCCGGGCGACGCTCGAGTCGCTTGCGTACCAGAATGAAGACCTCTTCATCGCGATGGAGTCTGACCTCGGCATCAAGATCAAAGAACTCAAGGTCGACGGCGGCGCCTGCCTCAACAACTTCCTGATGCAATTCCAGGCGGACATCTCCAACATCGACATCGTCCGCTGCCGGAACATCGAGTCCACGTCGCTCGGCGCGGCGTACCTCGCGGGGCTTGCGGTCGGCTTCTATGAGAGCACGGAAGAGATCATCGAATACAAAGAAATCGACCGCGTGTTCCATCCGTCGATCAGTGAGGAAGAGCGGGCCGCAAAGATGAAGGGCTGGCACAAGGCCGTCGGCGCCTGCGTCTACCTCGCGACAGAGGAGGCGTAACATGAATACGAGAGTAGCGATCCTGAGCATCATCGTGGAGAACGGCGACAGCGTCGCGGCGATCAACGAGCTCCTGCACGAGGCGAGCAGCCACATCATCGGCCGCTTCGGCCTGCCGTACCGGGCGCGCGGCGTCAACATCATCTGCGTCGTGCTGGACGCGCCGCAGGATGTTATCAGTGCGCTCTCCGGCAAGATCGGCGCGCTGGACGGCATCACCTGCAAGGCGACGTATTCGAACATCTGACGGCTATTTGTCGACGCATTCACAATTCGCGATTCGCACAATAAAAAAACCGGGACGGTCCATGACGGACGTCCCGGTCTTTGTTTGTGATAAAAAGGCTATTCTCCTTCCGCCCGCGGAATCCCCTTGGAAGCGCACCACGCGAGGTGCTCTTCGTTGTTGTACGGATGGTTGAGCAGGACGGTTCCGAGGATCAGTGCGACGACGTACAATGCCGTGTAAACGGCAAATATCGGCGTATAACTGCCGGTTTTGTCGTAGACCAACCCGGAGAGCGGCGAGCCCAGTAAAGAGCCCAGAGACGTAAATGTGGACATGAGTCCGTAGATCTGCGGGTACTCCTTGTTGCCGGTGACCTGGACGACCATCAGCGGTACGAACAGGTTGGTGATCGCGAACGCGATACCGAAGAGGATCGCGGTGAGCAGCGGGCGGTTAATCTGCTTGATCATGACCATGCTGATCATGCCGAAGATACCGATCGACATCATGAGAATATAGTTGCGCTTGGTCCCGATCTTGTCGTTCAGCCAGCCGAAGAAGAGCTTGGAGCAGGCGAGCGAGATGTTGATTACGCTGACGCAGAACGCGGTCTGGGTGACGCTGTAGCCGAGGTCCGTCATGTAAGCCGTCACGTGGTGGAAGATGCCGATGACGCCCTGGGCGATGATCATCGTGACCACGACGAGGATCCAGAACTTCTTGTTCTTGACGGCCTCTCTGCGCTTCATGCCGACGTTGCTGCCCGCCATCAGTTTGGCGCGGTCGCCCTTGAAGCCTTCCTCGTCTCCGTACGGCAGCAGTCCGATCTGCTCCGGCTTGTAGACGATCGTGATCAGGAACGGCAGGCACATGATGAGCGAGATCAGAGCGAGCATCCGCATGGAGTACTGATAGCCGTGGGCGACGATCAGTTTGCTCGCGATCGGGTTGAAGATCGCACCGCCGAAGCCGGTTCCGGTGGACGTGAAGCCGACGACGAAGCCTTTCTTTGCGTGGAACCAGTTGTTCACGACCGAGTTGATCATGACGAGGCCGGCGAGGGAATTGACGATGCCCATCGCGACGCCGAGCGCCCACAGGATGTAAATGTTGGATGCGAAGGAGTATCCAACCCACACGAGGAGCATCGCGAGGATCGACCCGCGGATGAGGCGCTTCTGGTTGAAGCGCTTTAGGAGGTCACCGACGAACGGCATGGCGATCAGGTGGCCGATGCCGACGCAGGACGTCAGCAGCGCGGCCTTGGCGCGCGTGACGCCGAACTGGTCGCAGATCGGTACGATGAACTGGTTCATCGTGTTGTTGATGAGACCGATGCTGACGGCCATCAACAGGAAACTGCAAACCATGATGATCCAGCCGTAAAAGAGCTTTGGCTTTGGCCGGTTTGCCTGTTCGAGCTGTTCCATTATCTTACGTACTCCTTTGCCTGTTCCTCACCGTTCAGGACGCGGAGCGCCGCCTCCGCGAGCGCCTGCATTTCCTCTTCGCCCGGGAACACGTAGACCGGGGCGACCTTGCCGACGTAGTCCTTGATGTCTTCGACGATCTGCGCGTCAAAGGCGATGCCGCCGGTGATAAAGATCGCGTCTACGTCGAACTTCATGACGGCCGCCATCTGGCCGACGTCCTTGCACTGCTGGAAGACGAACGCGTCGTAAATCAGCTTGGCCTCTGCGTCTCCTGCCCGGGAGCGGTTGCAGACCTCGAGGAAGTCCGTGATGCCGAGGTAGGAGAAGACGCCGCCCTTGCGGCGGACGACCTTGATGGCGTCGCTGGCCTTGTCGTAGTTCTTGTAAGCCCACTTGATGACGTCAGCCGCGGAAAGGGTTCCCGGCCGGTCCATCGAGAAGGCGCCTTCGGAGGCGCAGTCGCAGATGTCGATGCACATGCCCTTGCAGTGCGCGACGCAGGACGTACCGCCGCCGAGGTGGAGGCCGACGAGGTTCAGTTCTTCGTATGGCTTGCCGATGGCCTTGGCGGTCCGGCGGGCGACGGCCTTCTGGTTGAGCGCGTGGAAGGCGCTCCGCCGCTCGATCGGGGCGAAGCCGGAAACGCGGGCGACGTCGCACAGCTCGTCGGTGGTGACCGGGTCGCAGAAGTACGCCGGGATGCCGACCTCTTTGCTGATGGCGTCCGCGATGCGGATGCCGAGCGGGTGCGGGGCGGTGCCGCTCTTCCGCGGGTCGCTCGCCTGGTCGATCGCCTCATCGTTGATGTTGTAGGTGCCGGAGACCATGCGCGTCAGCGCGCCGGCGCGGGAGCAGACGGCGTCAAACTCGTTGAGCGGGAAGCCTTCTTCTTTGAGCGCGTCGAGCACGAGGTCTCTCCGCCATTCGAACTGTTCGGACGGGTCGTCAAACGGATCGAGTTCTTCCTGCGAGTGGCGAAGCGTCCGGGAAAAGATCTGCTTGTCGTCCTCGAATACGGCGAACTTGGAAGAGGTGGACCCCATGTTGAGCGTGAGAATTTTTTTCATTCGGATTCTCCCTTTGATTCTGATGAGTGGTTTAACGTTTTATAAAGCAGGAGGTTTTGCCGGATGCAAAACCTCCTGAATGTCACTTGTAGGTTGTCAGACTAGCAGGCTTTCGCTTTTTTGGCCTCTGCAACGCCGATATCGAACGCTTTCTTGTTCAGCTCGAGCAGGGCAGGCTTTTTGCCCATCTTGTCCGCGACGACGGCCTTGGCAGCTTCGGTGCTGACCATGCCGCTGTACTCGCAGAAGAAGCCGAGCATGACGACGTTGAGGGTCTTGACGTTGCCGACGTCCTCCGCGATCTGGGTCGCAGGGAAGAACACGTAGTTGATGTCATCCCTGGTTGCCATGTCTTCGCTGATGACCGTGGAGTTCGCGATCATGGTGCCGCCCGGTACGATCCGCTCCTCGAATTTCTTGAAGGAAGGGATGTTGAACGCGACGACGTAGTCGACGTTCTTCTTGTTAGGAGCACCGATCTCCTCGTCACTGGTGATGACCGTGCAGTTGGAAGTGCCGCCTCTCATCGCTCCGCCGTACTGTGAGTAGAAGGTCGCGATCATGTCCTGTTCCGCCGTTGTGTAGATCAGCAGTTTGCCGCAGGTCTGAACGCCCTGTCCGCCGAATCCTCCCATTAATACGCTTTTTTCCATGTCTGCACCTCCTTAGAAACAGGTCTTGAGCTCGCCGACCGGGTAAACCGGAAGCACGTTCTCCTGCGCGTATTTGATGCAGTCGACCGGCTTGACGCCCCAGTTGGTCGGGCAGAAAGACAAGAGTTCAATGTACGAATACTTTCCGAGTTCCTTTTGGCACCGCAGAGCCTTGACCATGAACTTCTTAGCCTGCATGATGTCCTTTGGAGTGTAGAGTGCAGCTCTTGCAACGTATCCAGGCGCCTCGAGCTGAGCGATCATCTCCGCAACGTGGATCGGAGCGCCCTGATTGTCGAATTCTCTGATACCGGTGGTGGTCCGCTGTCCGAGCAGGGTGGTGCCGGACATCTGTCCGCCGGTCATACCGTAGACGGAGTTGTTGATGACGATGCAGGTCATCTTTTCGCCGCGGTTGGCGGCGTACAGGCACTCCGCGATACCGATGGAGTGCGCGTCACCGTCGCCCTGGTAAGCCAGAACGGTCTTCTCCGGGTGCATCCGCGCTACGCCGGTTGCTACCGCGGAAGCGCGGCCGTGCATGGACTGAATCGCGTGAATGTCAAAGGAGTAGTCCGCGTTCAGAGAGCAGCCGATCGGTCGGACGATGACGGCGTTGTCTCTCTCGTTGAGCTCGTTCAGGCTCTCGACGATCGTTCTGTAGGCGGCCATGTGGCTGCAGCCAGGGCAGAACGATGTCTTCTTATCATTCATTCCTTCCGGAAGTCCGTAAATCTTTTGTTCCATGTTCTTACCCCCTTATTTGACAACTTCGCGCAGCTTGGCTTCGATCTCGTCCGCGGTGAAGCAGGTGCCCATGCCGTGCGTGTAGGAGACGATCGGGATGTCCTTGCGGGCCTCCGCGAGCGCGGCCTTGACGTCGACCAGGAACTGCTCAGGAATCGCGTTCTCGAAGTTGATGATTTGCTTGACCTTGCCCTCATCGAGAGCTGCGAAGGATTGCTTAGGGAATGGGAAGATGGTCTTCGGACGGATCATGCCGACCTTGTAACCCTCGGCGCGGAGCGCGCGGATTGCGGTCTTGCAGCATCTGGCGCAAGTACCCCACGCGGTGACGACGTATTCCGCGTCGTCCATCATGAACTCGTCGACCTGGGCGAGTTCGCTCCAGCTCTCGTACATGGCCGCGACGTCGCGGGCGTGCTGCTCCCAGTTCGGGCCCATGCACCAGTGGACCTTTGGTCCGGTCGGATCGTTTTTCTCTGCCCACTGTCTGAACGGCAGAGAATCCATGTCGCGGAACGGCTTGAGTTCGACCGCCTCGATGAGGTGGCCGAGCATGCCATCGATCAGGATCGCGACGACGACTCTGTATTTGTCGGCGATGTCAAACGCGTCGTAGACCATGTCGGCCGTCTCCTGAACCGTGGACGGTCCGAAGATGAACGCCTTGAAGCCGCCGTGTCCGAGGGAACCGGATACAAAGCTGTAGTCTCCCTGAGATGATTCGGTTCCGCCGTTGCCCGGGCCTGCACGCATGACGTCTACGACGACTGCAGGAACGCCGGCGTCGGACAGCTGGGAAAGCCCTTCGGCCATCAGAGCGAGTCCCTGGCCGGAAGTCGCGGTCATTGCACGCGCACCGATCGCGGACGCGCCGTAGACCATGTTGATCGACGCGAGCTCGGACTCACCCTGGAGGAAGACTCTTCCCTCAAGCTGAGGCATTCTCTTGGCGAGGTACTCGGTGATCTCTGTCTGCGGGGTGATCGGGTATCCTGCGAAGAAGCGACATCCTGCTCTCAGAGCGGATTCGGAGAGGGCCTCGTTGCCCTGCCATACTTCTTTCTTTGCCATTTTTCTTCCTCCCTCTCTTACTTATAAACTTCGATAACCGTATCCGGGCACTGGATCGCGCAGAGTTTGCAGCCGATGCATTTTTCCGGATTGTCCTGAACGATGTAGTGATCGCCAGCGGAGTTATAGTCATCACTGAGACGCAGCAAGCCAAATGGGCAGGCAGTCGTGCAAAGCTCGCAGGCCTTGCATCTTTCTTTAGCTACTTCTATATGAGCCATTATTTTCCCTCCTTAGGAATAGTGTAAAAACGGGCCTGCGCATAGGACCAGCGCAGGCCCGTGTGAAAGATGACCGATTAGATTTCCTGCGTGAAGCCGTTGTCGTCGATGCACTTCTTGATCTTGGCTGCGAGGCCGTAGACCATCTTGGTCGGGCAGGAGCTGATCGCAACACGGATACCGGCTTCGCCGGCGGTGAGCAGGTAGACCTCTTCCTTCATCAGGAGACGGAACGCCTGGCTGCATTCCTTGCATGGGACGGTGATGAAGAAGCCGGCGGCGTGCGGCAGGCAGATCAGACCGATTTCCTTGGCCTCCTTCATGAAGATCTTGCCTCTGTTGATCAGCATGTCGCGTAGTTCCATTCTCTCAGCCTCAACCTTGGCGAGGAGCTCTGGATTCTGATAGATGATGCCGAGCGCTCTCTGTGCGCCGCGGGAACCGTTGGACCAGGTGGATCTGCTGGTGAAGCAGACGTTGCCCGCGAAGTCCTCGATGACGTCGTCAGACGTGGAGACCGCGATCAGGGCGCCGGATCTCATACCGTAGATCAGGAAGGACTTGGACATCGAGTATGCGCAGAGGAGGAGCATGTTCTCAGGCATGTTGTCGAAGCAGTGGAGGAACGCTCTGGTTTCTTCCTTGGTGCCGGCGTAGTCGGTATAAGCCCAGTCCCAAACGACGATGACTTTCTTGTCAGGGTTCTTGCAGATCTCTCTGTACAGGTCGGTGATCTTTGTCCATTCCTCAACGGAGAGGTTGTAGCCGGACGGGTTGTTGGCAGGGAAGTTGAAGATGGTCAGCAGGCTGTCCTGTTTCTCGAACATCTCGAGGGTCTTGGCCTTGAACGCTTCAAAGTTGAACTTCTCATAGTTGTCGTCGAACATCTTGTAAGTGACGTATTTCTTGTCCTGTTCAAGTCCGAGCGTCGCGTATGGTCCCCAGTACCATTCCGGTCCGAGGTATTCCTCGCCGAACTCAACGTAGTTCAGGATCGCAGCGTATACCGCGCCGGAACCGCCAGGGGTTGCAACGACTTCGGTCTTGGCGCCTGCAGGGATGTTGCCGCAGAACGCGCTCTGTACCGCAGCAGCCTGGAATTCAGGAAGGCCCGCGATGGTGGCGTAGTCACAGAGCTCTCTCGCCGGGAGACTTCTGTAGACTTCTTCGTAGGTCGGGATGGTGGCGAAGCTGCCGTCGTCTCTGCGGATGACACCGAGCATCGCGTCGGCGACGTTCTCAGCACCTTCTCTCTCCTTGACCTTGTCGATCTCAGCAACCAGCGAGAATACGTCGTGGGTTCTCCCGCTCTTGTTCTGGTTACGGCTGGATGTCATTCTAAACATTAGCTATTCTCCTTTCTTGTCTGTAACGACTATACATCAGCATTCTCCGGCACGTGCCGGAAAATGAAGATACCTATGTATTTTTATTATACTCTCCGGCAGGGAAAAAAGATAGTGAAAATATCGTGAAAATACATAAAAATCCAAGAATCGATATCGCGCGGAAACTCGCACATTCAAAAGGGTTTTCGGACTTGACAAATAACATCCGTTTTATCGAAATAATACGTTGTTGTATAATTTTGGAACAATTCGCGAAACGCCACAGAGGACTGCAAAAGGCGGTGTTGATAAAAAAACGGCGCCCCGGATGGGACGCCGTTTTATACGAAATTGTTTTTTCCCTGTCTTGTTCTGATCAGTATTTACCTAGGATTTGAAACCGAATCAGAAATTGTTACGGACCTGTAATTATCTCAATACGCCTGAAATCAGGAGTTCTCGAGATCGATCCAGGACTGTGGCGGAGTCGAGAGGATCTCGTTCAGGTCAACGCCCTGACCCTTGAGGTACGCTCTTCTAACAAAGAAGTAGACAGCGAATACAACGAGCAGGCAGAGCAGGATGATCCAGATCGGGCCAGGTGTCGAGATGACCGTGGATACGCCGGAGTACAGGTTCAGGCCGGCAGCGATCGCTGCGAACAGGCACATGAACGCGAACTTCGGGTGTACGTATGCTTTCTTGTAAGCATTCGGATATTTCTTCTCGATGAGCAGGCACGGAATCAGCTTGATGAACGTCGTGAACAGGATCAGTACCGAAGATACTGCCAGCAGTGTGAAGACGTTCATGTTGAACATGAGGATGAAGATCGGAGCGAGTGTTGTAACGACAACGTTCAGCACTCTGACGCCCTGAGCGTTCTTCTTGTCGAAGATGCCCGGGAGGACCTTGTCCTCTGCGAACTTGTTGAGGTAGAACGAGGTCTGGATGATCAGACCGTTGATCGTGGATGTGATCGCGCACATCGCACCACCGATCATGAAGAAGTAGAAGACCGGTGTCGGCAGGATCATCTTAGCCAGTGTGGACAGTGTATCGAACTGCTCCTGGCCAGCTGCTCTTGCAGTCGCGAAGGACATGATCGAGTAAACGATAACGACGATGACGATCGAGAGAACGAACGCTCTGATGATGTTCTTCTCAGGATTCTCCATGGACTCAGCTACCTCGCCGACGATGGCGCCGCCGCCCAGTGTGGTTACGAACAGAGCGGATACAGTACCAACGAGTACGACTGTCAGAGGCTTGCTGCTCTCTGGTACATAGTTCGGGATGGTCGAGGTGTCGACGGTGAAGCCGTAGAACGAGTACAGCATGAACGCGAGGATCAGCATGATAACGAGGACGTTACCAACCTTAGCCGCTGCGTCGATACCGAAGACGTTGAGTACGCCGAACAGCAGGAGGACGACGATCGCCGCGACCTTACCATTGACCGCTGGGAACAGGGTCGAGAAGTAGTTCGCGAAGATGGTGCCCATCAGAGCGAGCAGGAAGAACTGCAGCAGTCTCGAAACCATTTCGAAAATGGTCATGACTGGGTGTACAAGACGAGTCATGTACATGTAAGGGCCTGCGTTAGCAGGGATAACTCCGCAGATAATCATCATGACGAAGTTTGAGAAGAAGACGTTAATAGCAGCTACGATGATGCAGATAAACGTCTTGGACCCGGCCAGAGATACCGCGTTCGGAAGGGTACCAAGAATACCCGAACCGATGATTGTACCTACGGCCAGGAAGGTTGCGGTGATAAGATTTAATTTCTTCTCGCCGCCATTGTTGTCACTCATAGTGATTCTCCTTTCTTAACCAATAAAAGCAGGGAAAACAATCACATTTACATCACAAATTTTATCATCTCATCACATTAGTGTCAATTATTGACAGTTTTTTAACGATGAAAAAACAACTGATGAAAACCATAGTTGTACAAAAAAAGGCCATTATAGGATTTTTATAATGGCCCTGTTTCTTTTGTAAAAAAGTTTATCTTCTGAGCTCTTTGACGCCGTTCATGATGTTGCGCGGCATCTCGCCGGCGCATGCGGCCATGATGTTATCATAGCTCATCTGGAGCATGCGGCCGAAGTCGTCGTAGGTCCGTCCGCCGATGTGCGGCGTGAAGATGATCTTGCGCATCGCGTGGTCGCTCATGGTCTTGAACGGGTGGTCGTTCGGCATCGGTTCCGGTGCGATCGTATCCGCGGCGTAGAAGCCGATCTGGTCGTTTTCGAGCGCCCAGACGATGTCCTCGTTCACGACGATCTCGCCTCTGGATACGTTGACCAGGACGGCGTCTTCCTTCATGGACTCCAGCTGCGGGCGGGCGACCATGCCGATGGTGGAAGGCACGACCGGGAGGTGGATCGTGATGCAGTCCGCCTGCTTGAAAAGTTCCGGAAGGTCGACATATGTGATGCCGAGTTCTGCCTCGACCTCAGGGGACGGACGGTACGGATCGTAGTAGATCACATTGGCGTCCCAGCCTTTGAGCCGCTTTGCGACGTTCTTGCCTATGACACCCATGCCGACCAGGCCAATCGTCAGCGCGGAGAGGGACCGCGGCTTGATCGTAAAGAACTCGTTGTGCGCGTCGAGGTAGCTGTCCTCGCGGATCCGCCGGTCAAAATAAGGAATCCGTTTGTGCGCGGCGAGCATCAGCGAGATCGCGTGCTCCGCGACGGAGGTCGCGTTGGCGCCCTTGGTGTTGCAGACCATGACGCCGAGTTCGGCGGCGGCGTTATAATCGATCAGGTGGAAGGAAGCGCCGATGGACTGGATGAGTTTGAGCTTTGGGCAGCCCTCGATCAGCTCGCGCGGGACCTCGTCTTCGACGTTGACAAACATGCAGTCCAAATCCGGTATCAGCGCCCGGACGGTGTCGGAGAACGGCGGAACCAGCTCTGACCGGTCCACGTGCGTCACCTCGAGGGTTTCCGGCCAGCTCATCCCGTAGCGGCCGAAGCGCCGGTCGGTAAGATTCGTGCATAAAAGTTTAGGCATAGCGTTTCTCCTTTCCTTGCGGATAGAACAAAGCAGTCGTTATGTTATCACTGTGGTTTCATTATAACACAGAGAAAAACGCAAGAAAATGATGTGTTTCTGTTCGCAAGAAAGGATTGAAAAAAGTGAGTTTTCGTGTATAATTAATACAACAATGTACAATGCAAACGGTTTATGTGCAGGTTTGGTTTTAAGGGGACAGAGATGAAGGATTCGGTAAGTGAACGGATTTACAAGCAGCTCAAACTGGAGATCGGCAAGATGAACCCGCGGGACTCCCGTGTATATACGGAGCAGGAGGTCGCGGACAAATTCAATGCAAGCAGGACGCCGGCGAGAGAGGCGCTCTCGCGGCTGTGCGATGAGGGACTGATGGTGAAATACCCGCGGAAGGGGTATCTCGTCAACGCGACGGCCGATAATCTCCTGATTGAACGCGAGCAGGCCAGAATGTTCATCGAGGGCGGAATCATCCGTTACATCATTGATAACATTCCGGACGAGATGATCAAGGAGCTCTATAAATACTGTGACGTCCGCACCTCCAGTTCGGAAGAGAGCAAACGCGCGAACAATAATTTTCACATCGCAATGGCCAATCTGGTCGGCAATGACATGCTGACAGGGATCCTGACGGACCTGCTGGTGGAAAGCCCGGATCACCTGTACCGGCCGGACGACCTGCCGTCCCGCAAGGCGTACGCTCCGACGGACACGCGGCACAAGATGATCATCAAGCATCTGCTCGACCGGGACCCGGACAAGGCGGTCGCGGCGGTCAAAAATGACATCATGGGACACCATACGCGCAAAGAATGACCCGAGTTCAAATCCATCGATACGTTGATGGATTTTTTTTGTTCAAAAACGTATATTTTTTTGTTAATTTTTATTTATTTCTTTCCGCATCTAATGTATAATCGTCATGGTAAAGAAAGCCGCTTTTTTGCAAAACCAAGGAGGGAATAATGGCCTATAATATTTTAGTAATCAATCCGGGCGCGACTTCGACCAAAATCGGTTGGTTCGAGGATGATAAGGAAATCTTCACGACTAACATCATGCATTCGGCTCAGGAACTCGACGCGATCCCGACAAAGAAGGAAAAGATCGAGTACAGAAGCGAAATGGTCAAAAAGACCCTCAATGAGCAGGGCTTTGACATGAGCACCCTGTCCGCAATCGCCTGCAGAGGCGGCACGTTCGGCGGCCTGCTCGGCGGCGCTTACATCGTAGACGACTTCATGGTAGACGTCTGCCTCAAACCAAACCAGGGACACCCGGCAAACTACGCTGCGGTCATCGGCAAGGAAATCGCGGATGAGCTCGGCATCAAAGCATACATTTACGACGGCGTCGGTACCAACGAGACCGACCCGATCGCGAGAATGACCGGTATCAAGGGCATTCAGAGACTGAACAGAACGCACGCGCTCAACACCAGAGCGGTCTGCAAGGCGGCGGCGAGAGACCTCGGAATGAAGTACGCGGACGGTACGTTCATCGCGGTCCACATGGGCGGCGGCGTCAGCATCAACATCCAGTCCGGCGGCCGGATCGTCGATACCATCGCGACCGACGAAGGTCCGATGTCCACCACGCGCTGCGGCATCATCCCGGGCAACACCATCGTCAAGATGATGCAGGGCAAGATCACCAACGTCGCGACCGGCGAACCGTTCACCGTCAAGGAGATCAACGAGCTGATGGGCAGCAAGGGCGGCCTCGTCTCCCTCCTCGGGACGAACGACGTCATCGAAGTCGAGCAGAGATACTTCGCGGGCGAGCAGGAAGTCATCGACGTTGTGAAGTTCTGGGCATATCAGATCGCAAAATACGTCGGACTGATGGCGACGGTCAGATGCGGCAAGATCGATCAGATCATTCTGACCGGCGGTCCGGCAAAGTCCAAGATGTTCACCGACCTGATCCGCGAGAGAATCGAATGGATCGCGCCGGTCAAGGTCATCGGCGGCGCGCTCGAGATGGAGGCGCTAGCGGAAGGCATCCTCGCGGTCCTGAACGGCGAAGAGGAAGCCAATGTTCTGACCGAGGCGTTCGACTGATAATCGCAGTATTCATCAATACGAAAAGAGGGGACCTTCGCGGAAGGTCCCCTTTTGAGTGCGTTTGTATAAGTTGTATTTGTCGCGTTGGTTCAGCGGGTCGCTGGGTCCGTGACGTCCTACGCGGCCTGAGCGTGTGATTCGTCGTAGCCGCGGCGGAGGATGATCGCGCCGACGACCAGGATGGCGAAGTACAGGAAGCCGTACAGCGTGAATGCGATCGTGTAGGAGCCGGTGCGGTCGAAGACCAGTCCGGAGAACGGTCCGGCCGCCATGGCGCCGAAGCTGGACGCCATCGACATGATACTGTAGAGGTCGTTGAAGTGCGCGCTGCCGACGACGTGCACCGTGATCAGCTGGGTCATGATGTTGGTCTCCGAATAGGAGATGCCGAAGAGCACCGCGCAGAGGATGGCGAGGTTCGGCTTATTGAATTGCTGCACCATGAAGATGCCGATGACGCTGAGCGTCGTGAAAAGCAGGAAGTTCTTGTAGGTGCCGATCTTGTCGTTCAGCCACCCGAAGAAGAACTTGGAGCAGGCGAGCGTGATGCTGACCAGGCTCATCAGCTTTGCCGCGGTGCCCGGCTCATAGCCGATGTCGGTCAGGTATGCGCTGATGTGGTTCCAGACGCCGACGACGCCCATGGAGAACGCGCAGCAGATGAAGACCAGCGCGTAGAATTTTGGAGTGCGGACTGCCTCGGCGCGCGTCATGCCGGAGAGCACCGGAGTGACCGGCTTTGCCTTGGCGCCGGAAGCATCCGCGGAGTTATCCGCCGGATCATTTTCATTGGTTGTAGAAGGTTCGATACCGTACGGCAGAAGCCCCTTGTCTTCCGGCTTGAACCGATAGAGGATGAGCATCGGAAGCAGCAGGAGCAGCGCGAAGCCGCCGAGGGCGCGGTAAGCCACGCGGTAGCCGTAGTTCGCGATGAGCGAGCTGGCGACCGGGTTGAAGATCGCGCTGCCGACGCCGGAGCCGGTCGACACGAAGCCCATGACGAAGCCTTTCTTCGCGTGGAACCAGTTGTTCAGCACGATGTTGACCATGAGCATGTTGGTGAACGGACCGCCGAGGCCGTAGACGACGGCGGATATGAAGAGCATGGCCTTTGTCGTCGCAAAGGAATACCCGACGTAGCCGCACAGGAGCACGGCCACCGCGCCGCGGATGAGCCACGGGCTGCGGTGCTTGTTGAGGACGCTGCCGGCGATCGGATAGAGGAGCAGGGCGATGATCGACGCGGTCAGCGAGATCATCGAAAAGCTCGCCCGCTGCATGCCGAACTCTTCGCAGACCGGCTTGAGGAACTGGCTCCAGGTATTGCCGAGCATGCCCGTCGTCGTGAGCGTGGAGAGCCACGCCGCGCCGGCGAGCAGCCAGCCGTAAAACACAGGTTTCTTTTGTGTGGCAGACATTGTCCGCTCCCTTCTGAACGTGTGTCACCTGACGGGACAAAAAGTCCCCGGCACGTGACCGGGGACACAGTAAACTTTACTCTTCGCCGTAGCCCTTGCGGAGCAGGAAGACGCCGATGACGAAAATCACAACATAGAGGATGCCGTAGATCGTGAAGACCGGGGCATAGGATCCGGTCGATTCATAAACCGAAGCGGAGAGCGGGCCGGCCGCCATCGCGCCGAGGTTCGGTGCCATCGAGATCATGCTGAAGATGTCGGAGAAGTGCTTGCTGCCGACCTTGTGTACGGTGATGAGCTGCGCCATGACGTTGGTCTCGGAGAACGCGATACCGAACATGATCGAGCAGAGGATCGCGAGCTTGGCGTTGCCGTACTGCAGGGTCATCAGGATGCCGACGACGCTGAGCGCGGTGAACAGCAGGTAGTTCTTGTAGGTGCCGATCTTGTCGTTCAGCCATCCGAAGAAGAACTTGGAAATGGCGAGGACGATGCTGACCAGGCTCATCAGGGAAGCCGCCTTGATCGGCTCGTAGCCGATGTCGGTCAGGTACGCGCTCATGTGGCCCCAAATACCGACGACGCCCATCGAGAGCACGAAGCAGATGAAGAACAGGAGATAGAAGGTCGGGCTCTTGAGCGCTTCCGCTCTGGTCATGCCGTCCAGGCTCGCCGCGCGAACCTTGGTCTTGCCGGTCTGGAGAGCTTTCTCAGTGCCCGGCTCGATGCCGTACGGCTGAACGCCCTTGTCTTCCGGCTTGAATTTATAGAGCAGGAAGAGCGGCAGCAGCAGGACAAACGCGATGATACCGAGCGCGCGGAACGCGAACTGGTAGCCGTGCGTGGTGATGAAGGAGCTCGCGAGCGGATTGAAGACCGCGGAGCCGACGCCGGAGCCGGTCGATACGAAGCCCATGACGAAGCCCTTCTTCGCGTGGAACCAGTTATTGAGCACGATGTTGATCATGCACATGTTGGTGAACGCGGAGCCGACACCGATCAGGATACCCATGACGAACATGAGCGACTTGGCGTGGATGAAGGAGAGGCCGACGAAGCCGCCAAGGACCAGGAGGCCGGCGATCCGGACGATCCAAGGGCTGCGGTGCTTGTTAAGCAGCGAACCGACGACCGGATAGATGACGACGGAGGTGACCGAGATCGTGGAGATCAGGAGTGAGTACGTCGTCCGCGGCATGTTGAACGCCTCGCACATCGGCTTGAGGAACTGGCCCATCGAGTTGTGGCAGAGGCCGATGGTGACCGCCATCGTAAGCCAGAGCGCGAACAGGAGGAGCCAACCGTAGAAGACTTGCTTCTTTGACTTGTCCATAACTACTTCCCTTTCTGTATTTTTGCAGTGAAAAATGGATAAACTGAACTGTTAGCGCATTAATTTTACACCTTCTCAATGTATTTTTAAAGTACTTCATTGTACTTTTTTATAATATTTCGCATGATTCTACAAAATTCGGCGCTGCGGTGTTCTGTTATCAAAAGGCGCACGCAGATGTGGTATAATAAACATGCGATTACAGTCCGAAATTGATATGCAAACTAACAAATAATGGAAGATATGACACCGGAAGAACTGAGGACCCTGTGGAAAAAAGAAGAAAGCTGCGCCCGGATCCGGGGGTGGGACTTTTTGCATCTCGACGGACGCTATGAAGAGGAAGAGGCCCTGCCGTGGGATTACGAGGCGATCATACGCGAAGTCCTCA
Source organism: Mogibacterium sp. (assembly GCA_017433975.1). Lineage (GTDB taxonomy): Bacteria > Bacillota > Clostridia > Peptostreptococcales > Anaerovoracaceae > RGIG2439. The sequence goes on from JAFRGD010000031.1 coordinate 82,001, forward strand.
AAGACGGGATGAAACTGCTCGATTACGATACGGGCGGCGGCGAGTTCCTGTTGTCACTCGGCCACCCGTATGAGAACACGGCTGCGACGGAGGGCTACCCGCTGAACGTTCAATTGTGCAAAGAACGGCTGCTGCCGCTCGGGATCGACCTGCGCGAGTGCAGCGACGCGTCGCGGGTACCTTTTGACGACGAGGCCTTTGACATCATCATCAACCGCCACGGCGATCTGAACGCGTCAGAAATCCGGCGGCTGCTCAAGCCCGGCGGCCTGTTCATTACCCAGCAGGTCGGCGCGGAGAACGACAGGGACCTCACGGAGGCTGTCCTCCCCGGCACCGAAATGCCTTTTCCGGACGCGACGCTCGCAGCGCAGAGGGCGGCGTTTGAGGATGCGGGGTTCGAGATTCTAAGAGCGGAGGAGGCGTTCGGCCCGATTACCTTTTACGACGTCGGCGCGTTCGTGTGGTTCGCTCATATCATCGAATGGGAGTTTCCGGGCTTTTCCGTCGACCGCTGCTTCGACCGGCTGCTGAAAATGCAGGAAACCATCGAGCGGGACGGCAAACTCTCCGGCACGACGCACCGATACCTTCTCGTCGCGAAGAAAAACGACCAGAACGCATTGCCGGACGTTGAAATCCACCCTTCCGGGCGGGCGGACCTGGAAAACATCCGCAGCCTCTGGGCGGACGGCGAAGTCATGAAGTTTGTTGGATTCCCGGACGGCCTTCCGAAGAGTCCGGACGAGATGGAGGAATGGCTCGGATGGATCGAAGCCGACCGTCCGATGACAGACCACTATTCCGTGTACTGTCGCGGAGCGTACTGCGGGGAATCGTTTTACAGTATTGATCCGAAGACCGGCCGCGCCGCATTGGACATCAAACTATTTCCGTCGGCGCGCGGCAAAGGCATTGCGACCTTGGCGCTGCGGTATGCGATGGAGCAGGCCTTTGCCCACGGGGCGGCGAAGTGTTATGTGGACCCGAACCCGGAGAACGAGCGCGCGATCGCATTGTATCGCAGGGTCGGCATGGTGCAGAAGGAAACTCCGGCGGACCTGTATGATCCGGCGTTTCCGGGGTACCTGTATTTTGAATCGGAGCGTGTGGAGGAAGATCGATGATCGATTACGGTTTGAAAGACAAAGTGGCGCTGATCACGGGCGCGAACAACCCGCAGGGGATCGGCGCGACGACGGCGCTCGCGTTTGCCCGCGAAGGGGCGAAGGTGGCTTTGGTATATAAGCAAGTATTCCGGCCGTTTGATCCGGAGAAGACCGACCGGAACGGGGTGGACCGTTATTACGCGGCGAATGCCGGGAGTGCGGATGTTGTGGAGAGCAAACTCGAGGAGATGGGTGCGGACTACCTGATTCTGGAGAGCGACATCTCCGACGAGGCGGCGGTCCGGGACATCTACTCGGCTGTCCTGGAACGGTTCGGACGTGTCGACATCCTGGTAAACAACGCGGCGACCGACGACGAAAACGGGTTGGACACGATCGAAAAGATCACGCAGCAGGTGATCGACGATACCTTTGCGGTCAACGTTCGGGGAAGCCTCCTGATGACCCGGGAGCTGATCAACCACCGCGGCGACTATGGCCGGATCATCAACATTTCCACCGACGCGGCCCAGATCTTCGCAGGGCAGATCACCTACGGCGCGAGCAAGGCGACGATGGAGGCGCTCACCCGCAGCGTCGCGCTCGAGGTCGGGCAGTACGGGATCACCGTGAACTGCGTCGCGCCGGGGCCGACGCAGACCGGGTGGATCGACGAAGCGCTGGAAGAAGCGGTCCTGCCGCTGATCCCGATAGGAAAGCTGATCCAGCCGGAGGACATCGCGAATACGATCCTCTTCCTCGCGAGCGAGCAGGCGCGGATGCTCACGGGGCAGGTGATCAAGGTGTCCGGCGGGCACGCTTTGTAAACGAATGGTTTTGGAGTGATCTTTGTGGTTCAAAAGCTGCGTTACGGTAATACAAATGCTTTTTTTATAAAGGGGGAGACCGGCGGCCTGCTTGTCGATACGGATTACGCGGGAACGCTGCCGGCCTTCTTTAAGGCGGCCAAGCGCGCGGGCGTCGGAATGAACGACATCTCGTATGTGCTTGCGACGCACTATCACCCGGACCACATGGGTCTCATCGGAGACCTGATGAAGCTGGGCGTGAAGCTCCTTCTGATAGATGTTCAGAAGAGTGCGGTTCATTTTTCGGACGGGATCTTCGCGCGGGATCAGCTGCCGTTCGTACCGATTGATGAGGCGGCTGCGACTGTCATCTCCTGCGAAGAGAGCAGGGCCTTCCTGCGGGGGTTGGGCATTGCCGGCGAGGTCATCCATACCCCGAGCCATAGTTCGGACAGTATTACTCTGGTTCTGGACGACGGCGACTGCTTTGCAGGGGACCTGGAACCGTTCGAATATCTCGAGGCGTATAAGGAGAACGCGGCGCTGCAGAGCGACTGGGAGCGGGTTCTCTCGTTCTGTCCAAAGCGGGTATACTATGCACATATTCCTGAAAAGGTGATTGAGTAATAAGACAATGTTTCAGAAAGCAGTAATCATAGGCAATCTGTTCAGCCTGTGCGCGATGGTCTCGGATTCAATCAGCGGCACGCGCAGGAAACACAGCGAGATCATGGCCGTCCAGATCCTGAGCCAGTTCTTCTATGGCGCGTCCTCCATCGCGTTGAAGGGCTACAGCGGCACCGCGCAGAATATCGTCGCGGTGTTCCGAAACTTCGCGGCGATGAAGAATGTGAAGAGCAAGGTCCTGGAGTGGACTCTGATCCTGGTGGGCGTCGTGCTGGGTGCCATCTTAAACAATCGCGGGCTGCTCGGGTGGCTGCCGATCATCGCCAATTTCGAATACTCCATCGCGATATTCAAACTCAAAGACAACGAAAAGGCGCTGAAACTGTGCTTTATCATTAACATGATCATGCATGCGGTCTTCAGCGCGGTAATCATGAACTATGTCGGCGTGATATCATGCACGGTCATTTCGATTACAACTGCGATCTCCATCATCCGGGGAGGAAAGAATGCTGGATCAGAAGGGATTTGACCTTTGGGCTGACGGCTACGATGCGGCGGTCGGCCTTTTCGATGAGAATAACGCGTACCCGTTTGCGGGGTACAAGGAAGTCCTCGGGCGGATTTTCCGGACCGTCATGGAGAAGCCGGGCGCTGCGGTGCTTGACGTGGGGTTTGGAACCGGGACTCTTACAACGAAACTATACGAAAACGGATGCACCGTCTATGGGCAGGACTTCTCCGCGCGGATGATCGAGCTCGCCCGGGATAAGATGCCGGACGCTGTGCTGGTGCAGGGCGATTTTTCGACAGGGCTGGCCCCTGAACTGCGGACAAAGACCTATGACTTCATCCTTTTGACGTATGCGCTGCACCATCTGGACGACGCCGGCAAGCGGTCGTTGATTCGCGAACTGCTCAGGTGCCTGAAGCCGGGCGGGCTGCTCCTGATCGGGGACGTGGCGTTCCGGACGCAGGCAGACCTCGACGCCTGCCGCGCGGCGGCGGGGGAAGACTGGGACGAGGATGAGTTTTATTTTGTCTACGAGGACATGAGAAAAGCGTTTCCGGCGATGGAATACGAGCAGATTTCCAGCTGCGCGGGGCTGATGACGATGCGGAAGGAGGCCCTGATATGATCATACTGATTACCGGTGCGTCCCACACCGGAAAGACGCTTCTGGCGCAGCGGATGCTCGAGGCTTATCAATACCCGTACCTCTCCATCGACCACCTGAAGATGGGGCTGATCCGCAGCGGCAACACCGACCTCACGCCGATGGACGATGACGCGTTGACGGAATACCTCTGGCCGATCGTGCGGGAGATGATCAAAACCGCGATTGAAAATCACCAGAACCTGATCGTGGAAGGCTGCTACATCCCTTTTGACTGGCGGAAGGACTTCGACGAACGGTACCTGCCGTCAATTCGCTTCATATGCCTCGCCATGACGGACCAATACATCGTTGAACATTTCGCCGAGATCCGGGAGCACGGCTCCGAGATTGAACACCGGCTGGAGGAGGGCAGCACCGTCAGCGGCCTGAAAGCGGAGAACCGCAAGTATATCGACGGGTTCCGGCGGGCCGGCGAGCAGGTCACACTGATCGATACGGACTACGAACAGGCGATACGGGAGATCATTCCATGATTAAGAACATAGCAATCGTGAGCCTTTCCGCCGGGACGATCGGCGAAGACTTCGTGAAACATGAGGTGGAGATCGGGGTCAACCGGCTGAAGGCTTTTGGCCTCAACGTCCGGTTCATGCCGCATGCGTTGAAGGGCATCGAATACGTGAGGAGTCACCCCGAGGACCGCGCCGCGGACCTGCTGGAAGCGTTCCGGGACCCGGAGATCGACATGATCCTCTGCGCGATCGGCGGTGACGACACGTATCGACTTCTGCCGTATCTGTTTGAGCACGGGGAGCTGGCCGGCGCGGTATCAAAGAAAGTGTTTCTCGGCTTTTCCGACACGACGGCGAACCATCTGATGCTTCACAAAGTCGGACTGAACACGTTCTACGGACAGTCGTTCCTCGCGGACGTCTGTGAGCTCGATAAAGATATGCTTCCGTACACAAAAGCGTATTTTGAGGAGCTGATCCGGACCGGGACGATCCGGGAAATTAGGCCGAGCGCGGTCTGGTATGAGGGCCGGGCGCATTTCGGGACCGACCAGATCGGGAAACCGCTGAAGTCACACCCGGACCACGGCCTTGAACTGTTGCAGGGCGCCCCTGTCTTTTCCGGGGAGATCCTCGGCGGGTGCATCGATTCAATGTATGACATGTTCTGCGGGGAGCGTTACGCGGACATGCCGGTCCTCTGCAGGAAGTACGCGCTGTTTCCGGAGAAAGAGGAGTGGGCCGGCAGGATCCTGTTGCTCGAATCCAGCGAGGAGAAGATGCCTCCGGAGCGGTACCGGGAAGCGCTCACCGTGCTGAAAGAGACCGGGGTCTTTGATGTGGTCGCGGGCGTTCTCGCCGGAAAACCGATGGACAACACGTATGCGGAGGAATACAACGAGATTCTGGTCGAGGTCATCGGAAATCCGGCGCTGCCGGTCGTCTTTAACGTCAACGTCGGGCACGCGCAGCCGCGCTGCACCGTACCGCTGGGCGTGAAGGCGACGGTTGACGTAAATGATCAAGTCATCCGGTTCGCGGAATGAGCGGACCGATGGCTGTTGGTGGTGAAAAATGCTTGAAATATCGAAACTGAGCAGCAAATATGCGATTCGCAGACTGGATGACACGGACGTTGACAGCATCCTGGCACTCTGCGAGGGTAATACGCAGTATTATCAATACTGTGAGGCGGAACCGACCCGCGAGCAGATCCTGAGCGACCTGCACATCACGCCGCCGGGAATCGAGCCGCAGGATAAATACTATGTCGGCTTCTATCAGGGGGAGTCGCTGGCCGCCGTCATGGACCTGGTCGACGGGTATCCGGAGCCGGACGTTGCATATATCGGTTTCTTCATGATGGATAAGGCGCTACAAGGGCGGCAGATCGGGAGCGCAATCATCCGGGAAGCCGCCGAATACCTCAAGTCGGTCGGGAAGACGATCATCATGCTCGCGATCGATAAGGGGAACCCGCAGTCCACGCACTTCTGGGAGAAGAACGGATTCGTTATCATCCGGGAAGTGAACCGGGGCGAGTGGACGGCGCTCGTCGCGGAAAAAACACTATAGCGACGTGCGGCAGACGATATAGGTGAATTGATATGGATCAAGAATCTTTGGACATTATTTATCAGGAGGAGGGCCTTTCACTGGGGGAGGCGGACGGGAAGTACTATCTCGTTGTGGACGGGACGACGTACCGGCTCGCCGACCATCCGTATGGGCCTTGCTTGTATATAAAGGGACCTCGCGGCATGATGGTGACCGTACACAATTCGTTTACGCTGGAGCAGCTCTGCCGCGCGATCGAAGCGAACGGTTCCATGACGATGGTCACGGGCGACGACTACGACGTCGCGGGCGTCTTCCGGCTCCTCCGGAAGGCAATCGAGCTCTCCATGGAGTCCGTGGACGTAGGCTATCTGGAGGGGCGGTGCTTCATGGATTACATGAAGGAGCGCGGCGCGCTGTCGCCGGAGACGGCGGTCGATCTGGCCGGGGCCGGGCTGAAGAACCCGAACGCGATGAACGTGTTCCTCCATTCGAAGAAGGTCGGCCGGACCGCGGACGGATTGTTTTATCTGTTGGATCCGAAGAAGAAAGCCGAGCCGGAGCAAAGCGACCGCAGTTTCCGGGTCATCTCCAACCAGGTGAGATTCGGCTGCGGGTACCGGACCGTCGACGGACGGAGACAGTACTTCGCGTGGCACGGGTATCCGAACCGAAACGACGACTTCTTTACAACGGCGGAGATCTCCGCGGCGGAGTTCCGGCAGATCGCCCTGGAGTATCCGAAAGAAATCAGCGCGGACCGGGAGACCGCGGAGGTGTTCCGAAATAAATATGTCGACAGGCATCCGGTGATTCTGGAGGGCTGGAATAAACTGCTGTAGCTGTCTGAAACGGCTATGCGGCGGAAGGTTTTGTGAGGTAAGACGATGAAAGTGGAATGGATAGATGGATTTGAGATTCGCGTGAGCGCGGATGCGGAGCAGGAAGAGGTCTGCATTTCCGCGAACCGGGAGGGACTGCTCTCCCTGGCGAAGCAGCTGACCGCGCTGGCGGAGGGGGAACCGGGAGACCATATTCATTACGATGATTACAACGCCCTGGAAGAGGGGTCGGTTGAGCTGATCATCGAGAGAGTCGATTAGAGGGTCCCATGTTCGCATACGTGATTGGTGTGGTCTCCGGCGCTGCGCTGCCGGTACAGACCAGTGTGAATACGAGGCTCGGGAAGCACCTCGCGTCACCGTATCTGGCAACGCTGGTGTCATTCACCGGCGGAGCGCTGGCGGCGGCCTTGCTGCTGATTCTGACCGGCGAAGGCTTCGGCATCGACTTCGCAAGCTATGCCGCAGAGCCTTTCTGGATGTGGCTGGGCGGCTTTTTCGGTTTCATCCTGGTCACGTGCAACATTCTGGCCATGCCGGTGATCGGCAGCGTCCAGACGGTGATCTTTTCCGTGCTCGCCCAAATCCTGTCCGGAATCGTCATCGACCACTTCGGGGCGTTCCGCGGAGAGGTCATCCCGGCGACCGCGTTTCGCGTGCTCGGCGCCGCGCTGGTCGTCGCGGGCGTCATGGCGGTTTCGATGGAGCGGGGCGCTCTCCGGACCCCGGCGCGTGCGGATTCGGCCGCGGCGGGCAAAAACAAGATTCTTTACCAGTTACTGGCGCTGCTGTCAGGGGTGGCGATCGGCTTTCAGGTCGCGGTGAACGCGTATCTCGGGCTGGCGATCGGTTCCACGTTCCGTGCGACGATGGTATCGTTCACGGGAGGAGTGGTTACGACAGGGCTGGTCTGCCTGATTCTGCTCCTGACCGGGCGGCTGCGGTCCGCCGGGAAGAATGGCGTTATGCGGGACGGGGCTGCCGGCAAAGGAAGCTGGTGGATGTGGACCGGCGGGCTGATGGGCGTAATCTGCGTGGTCGCGAACGTCATCCTCGTCAACGCCCTCGGAACGGGCATGGCCGTCGTCGTTTCGCTGATCGGCCAGATTGCGGGCGGAATCGGCATCGACTGCACCGGCTTTCTCGGCGCGGAGGTCCGGCCGGTGACGCTGCGCAAGTTTGCAGGGCTGCTAATAATGATTGTGGGCGCGGCGATGATCCGGCTATTGTAATGGCTGCCGGCTGGCACGCAGTTGTGATGGTTGCCGCGCGTCGGCAGTACATTCTGTTGCAGGAGTTTCAAAATGAGTAATGGTGAAAAACAATTATATATCGGATGTCACCTGTCGAGCGCAAACGGATTTCTCGCGATGGGCCGGGACGCGCTGTCCATCGGGGCAAACACGTTTGCTTTTTTCACGCGGAACCCGCGCGGCGGCGCTGCGAAGCCGGTCAAACCGGACGACGCGGCCGCGCTGCGGGCGTTGCTACAGGAGCACGGCTTTGGAAAACTGGTCGCGCATGCGCCGTACACGCTGAACCCGTGCGCTGCGAACGACAAGACGCGGGACTTCGCGCGGCTTTGCCTGCAGGAAGACCTGGAGCGCATGGAATACCTGCCGGGGAACTATTACAATTTCCACCCGGGCAGCCACGTCGGCCAGGGCATGGAGCGCGGCATCGAGCGGATCATCGAGGTACTGAACGAAGTCCTGTCCGAAAACCAGTCGACGACGGTGCTTCTCGAAACGATGGCCGGTAAAGGCAGCGAGGTCGGCGGCCGCTTTGAGGAGCTCGCGGCGATCCGCGAAGGCGTTCGGCTTTCCGGTCACGTCGGCGTCTGCCTCGACACCTGCCACATCAGCGACGGCGATTATGATTTGATCGGCGACTTCAGCGGCGTGTTGGACGAGTTCGACCGCGTCATCGGGCTGGAGCACCTCAAAGCCTTGCATATCAACGACAGTCAGAACGTCCGCGGCGCGCACAAGGACCGCCACGCCCGGATCGGCGAAGGCGCGATTGGCCTCGAAGCGATCGTTCGCGTAATCAACGAACCGCGGCTCCGCGGCCTGCCATGCATCCTCGAGACGCCGCAGGACGACCTGGCGGGCTATGCAAAAGAAATCGCGCTGCTGCGGTCACGGTACCGGGGGTAGCACTTTTTCATTAATTATGGCGAAAACAGGAGGACAGAATGATTTATAAAGACCAGCTGGGGAAGATTTTCGCGGAATTAAATGAATATCAGCAATCGCTCATTCAAGAGTACAATAGGCTTCCGGAAGGAGTTCTGTATGTAAAAGAAATGCAGGGCAAAGCATATTGTTACCGTAGGGTTCCCAAGGGCGGAAATCACAAAAAAGAGCATCGATATGGAATCTCTTCTGACGCGGTGGCTATTCGCGAATTGGTTCGCAAACGGTATATTTCTGAAGCCTTACCGCTGATCGAGGAAGATCTCCGCGTGCTGAAAGCGGCGTTGGAATCATATCAGCCATTTGATGAGAGAACGCTGATGCCTGCCATCCGGGCATCGTATCCGCTCCTCGAGGACGGGCTTTTCGATACAAAGACCGATTTGAATGGCTGGGCGAAGGACCACGTGCCACTGAAAGGCTTTTATGAAAAAGACTTGCGGTCAGTTGCTGCGGACGGTGAGTTGATTCGATCGAAAGGGGAGTTGTATATCAAATCCCGGTTGGATCATTATGAAATCGAGTACAGATATGAAGCACCGATTGGAATACCGGGGCTGTTCTATGTCCCCGATTTTACGATTCGCCGGCGCAGGGATCGGAAATTGATTTATTGGGAGCACCTCGGGAAGGTTACAGACAAGAAATATATGAACGATAACCGGAAAAAGTTCGATGATTATGAACGGTATGGGATCGTTCCGTGGGACAATCTGGTCATTACATATGATTATGAAAACGGCGGACTGAATGCCAAAATGATTGACGCGATGATCGAGGCGTGGTTGCTGTAAATGCTGTTCACATCTGTCTGCACAATCTGTCTGCACAGTACTTTGTAAAAGACGGTTTCGCGTAACGACGGATGCTGCAAAAGTTGTAAGAGATGGTTCCACGCAACGATGGTCGCAGTAAAAAGTTGAAAGAAACGTTTCCGCGCAACGACAATTGCTGCAAAAGTTGTAAGAGACGGTTCCACGCAACGACAATTGCTGCAAAAGTTGTAAGAGACGGTTCCGCGCAACGACAATCGTTGCAAAAGGGGTTGACCTGAGAATTTAGAAAGGACTTTTCCGCGGGTTTGTACATAAATCATAAAAAACACCGTGTTCGTGTACAGTCGTTAACCATTTTATGGGTTTCAAGGCTTCTGGTAAGGGATTCAAAGAAAGTTAGGCAGCTAAAATCGATGCGCAAAACCGAAAAGAGACGAAAAATGATTAACGATTGTACATAGAAGGCGCAAGCGGGGCTGTTTAATGTACAAAGCAGAAGGAAAGTCCTTTTAGGGAGATTGCTTTATGAAATATTACGAGATTACGATAGAAACAACGGAAGAAAACTTGGAAGCGCTGGCCGACGCGCTCATGGCCGCTGGGATTTCGAGCGTCGAAATCATCGATCCGGCGGACGTCGCGGACATGATCGCGCACACGGACCCGACGGAATACGCGGATCCGGAGGACTTTGCGGCGGCGCTTGCAGCGCGGCCGGCGGTGCGCCTGTACCTGGAGTGCGATGTAGCGGTTGGCAGCGGGGCGGAGCGCGCTTTGACTGGTACAAAGAAAGACGCAGCCAGTGCGGGTTCGGAACATGCGGTCGCAGCGGTTCCGGAGCAGGTGGTCGCAGCGGTTCCGGAGCAGGTGGTCGCGGCGGTTCGCGGCGCCGGGATCGACGTGAATGAAACGGACATTACAGTTCAGGTCGTGGACGACGCGGACTGGAAGGACAAGTGGAAGGAAGCATTTGTTCCGACGCGGATCTCGGACCGCATCTGGGTCCGGCCGAGCTGGACGGACTTTGTGCCGCCGTCGCCGGAGGACGTCGTCATCGCGATCGATCCGGGCATAGCTTTCGGGACGGGAACGCACGAGACGACCTTCCTCACGGTCCGCCTCATGGAGAAATACTTGCGGAAGGGCTGCCGGGTGCTCGACGTCGGCTGCGGGACAGGAATCCTTTCCATTGCGGCATCAATGCTCGGCGCCGGAGAGGTCCTCGGCATCGACATCGATGAAGAGGCCGTCCGCGCCGCAGAGGAGAACATCGGGCGGAACGGCGTCGCGCACAACGTCCGCGCGGTCCGGGGGGAGTTGACCGACCGCGTCGGGGCGTACAAGGCGGACGTCGTGGTCGCGAACCTGCTGACGCCGCTGGTCATCGCCCTGACGGACCAGATCGCGGAACACCTCGCGGACGGCGGCGTGTTCATCTCTTCGGGGATTCTCGACGAGCATACGGCGCGGGTCGTCGAACACCTTGAGAGCAGAGATTTCCGCGTTCTTGAGACCCTTTCGGAGGGCGGTTGGTGCGCCATCGCCGCAGCAAACTGAGCGACCGGAGTGCCGGGGAACCCGGAGTGCCGGAAAACGAGGAAAAACCGGAAACGGCAGAAAAAAGCGGGCGGTGCGGACCCCGGAGGGAGCGATCGACCCTCGGTGCGACGGCCGAAGGCCGAGCAACCGGAGCGCCGGGGAACCCGGAGCGCCGGAAAACGAGGAAAAAACCGGAAACGGCAGAAAAAGCGGGCGGTGCGGACCCCGGAGGAAGCGATCGACCCTCGGTGCGACGGCCGAAGGCCGAGCGACCGGAGCGGGTCCGCACCGCCCGCCTCTTTGATTGCATTTTCTAGGTTTTTGCGAAGTTTTTATTCACAAATGGAATAAAAAATTATATAATAATTATAACTGACAACATAAACGATAATGCACGTTATAGCTAAATAATTAAGAGGGCTTACCATGAGAGATTTAAAACACATTATCGAGTATGAGAAACTCCTCCTGGAGGCGAACAACGACCTGGTCAAGCAGGCCAAGGACGAGGGACTGCGGGCGCTCGGATACACCTGCACTTTCATGCCGGAGGCGCTGCTGGAGCTGCCGGGTTGTTTCAGCGTCCGCCTCAGGGCTCCGCTGAGCGGCAACCCTGACATGGCGACGTACTACATGTCCAACCGGACCTGCATGTACGGCCGCTGCCTGCTCGAGCGCGCACTGGAGGGTGGCTTCAATTTCCTCGATGCACAGATGGCGACAGAGACCTGCACGGTCACCTGCCGCTTCCAGGAACACCTTCAGATGATGGACGTCATCAAGAATCCTGACTTCTTCGTAACGTTCACCGACGTCCCGTTCAAAAAGAACGCAAACTCGATCGACCACTATGAGAAGCAGCTCCGCGCCAAGGTTCTCGAGCCGCTGCACGAGCACTTCGGAGTGGACATCTCCGACGAGGCGCTGATGGAGGGCATCAACAAGTTCAACGAAGTTGCCGCCGTCATCACCGAGATCGGTTCGTACCGCAAACTCGAGCAGCCGACGATCACCGGCTGGGAGTTCCAGCTTTGCCAGCTCGTTTCCGAGTGCTGTCCAAAGCACCTGATCCTCCCGATGCTCAAGGAGACGCTGGAGGACCTCAAGACCAGAGAGCCGGACAAGAAGCCGAACTACCGCATCAAGGTCGTGCTCGCGGGTTCCGAGCAGGACGATCCGGACTTCACCAAGCTCATTGAGGAATGCGGCGCGCTCGTCGTCGCGGACAGATACTGCTACGGCTCGCTTCCGGGCAGAGATCAGATCGTCATCGAGGAAGGCGAGACCCCGCTTCGCGCGATCGCGAGACATGAGCTCATGATCAGCCAGTGCTGCCGCTTCATGGAGCAGCACATCATGAGAGAGCGCAAGGAGTACCTCGCGAACATCGTCAAGGAGTATAACGCGGACGGTCTGATCATCGAGCAGATGAAGTTCTGCGAGTACTGGAGCTATGAGCGGACGATCAACACGATCATCATGCAGAGAGACTACGGCATCCCGGTCTGCTCCATCGAGAAGGAATACGTCAATAACGCTGTCGGGCAGCTCCGGACGAGATTCCAGGCGTTCATCGAGAGCGTCGAACTGAAGAAGATCCAGGAGAAGAGAGGAGGCGCGATATAATGAGCGCACTGACACAGTTAAAGAAATTACAGAAGGCTGCGGCAGTCGTCACCGAAAAGGTGAAGCCAGTTGTCGCCGGCGCTGTCGAAAAGGTCCTGCCGATCGAAGCCGGCGCGACCGCCGACACCGCGACGCCAGCAAAGACCGCGGCCGGCCTCAAGTTCCAGGAATTCTGGTATGGGCCAAAGCACGAAGACCGCAAGCTCGGCGACCTCTACATCCCGGGCACCGGCCTTTACAAGCACCGTGAATGGCGCGGTTTCCGCGACACGATGTACTACTACAACATGATCTGGCTGTACAACTACGGCTCGATCGTGAGCACGATCATGCACAACAAGGGCGCGCTGATCCCGTTCCTCAAGGGAACCTGGAGATACCGCTGGATGGGCCAGGCGTATCTGCCGGTACTCCACTGGTTCGACCGCTGCCTCGAGGGCATGCGCGGTGAGACGCTCAAGGCGAGCGCGTGGCACTTCAACGGCATCACCCGCGCGGTAGTCACTCAGCTCTGCGAGTTCTTCACGACGGACAAGAACCTGAACCACGGCAAAGAGACGGAAAAGTGGAGCAAGACCATCGCTCACAAAGAGACTGTCGCCGGCGCCACGTTCTATCCGTTCCGCGATGAGCTCTATCACATTCCGCTGGAGATGATCCCGTACTTCGTCACCTGCCACTGCAACAACCACGTCGTACTGCACTACATCGACGCGGTGCAGGGCATCGGCCTGCCGGGCGACCCGTGCCCGATGTGCCAGGCCGAGGCCGGCCTGTTCGTCCTGAACGACATGCCGGATTACAGCCCGGTTCTCATCACGACCAACGAGGCCTGCGACGGCTCCGTCGCGACGGCGATTCTCCAAGACTGGTTCCTCAACCGGCCGCTCTTCGCGTTCCCGCAGCCGATGCGCTGGGACGACCCGCTGGTACAGGAAAACTGCCAGAGAGAGGTCGAGAACTGCTGGAAGTTCGTCGAGGAACAGTTCGGCGTCAAGTTCAACTGGGACAAGTATGTTGAATACGCGGAAAAGGCGAACAAGATGACCCTCTTCGAGAGAGAGAAATGGGACGTCGCCGCCAATACCCCGAACTACCCGATCAACGGCGTCGGCCAGGCGCTGTACCGGATCTTCTACTCGCAGTGGGGCTGGAGACAGCTGTGGGCGGACACCGACGCCAGGGTCAAAAAGATCATGGACAAGTGCGTCGACCGCAACATCAACACGCTGCCTAAGACGAGACACAGAGTCATCGCGTGGTCCTGCGCACCGCTGTACTACTCCGCTTGGTGCACATGGGCGTACAACTGCTGGGGCCTCAACACGGTCATCAACATGGACTCGCTGATGTTCGACAAGCTCCTCCGGACCGACACCTATGAGAACGCGCTCGAGGACATGGCCTGGTACAACGAGATGGCGCCGATGAGAATGATGGCCGTCGGCGGCCACGAGCACATCTTCATGCTCTGGCACTACATGGAGCAGTTCAACTGCGACATGGTCGCGATGTACGACCAGCTCCAGTGCAAGGGCATGCAGGGCGTCGTCGGCATGTTCGAGGACGAGTTCCGCGCCAGAGGCATCCACGCCTTCTGGATTCCGCATGCACTGCCTGACAAGCGTACAGTATCCCGCAAGGAGATCCGCCAGCGCATCAACGATTACATGTTCACCGTCATGCAGGAAGAGCCGCTCGACCCGACGCTGCTCGACTTCGACGACGATAACAGCTGGTAGAAACAGGAGGTTAGCGCGATGAAAAGATCAAGAAAGAATAGAAAAAAATGCCGCTTCCTGAAGAAGGTCGTCGGCATCGCCGGGCTGGCGTACGCCGGACTGTTCGCGGTCTACTACTATGACCTCGACGGCAAGCTGCTTTATTACGTCGTTGAACCGTTCCTCGACAAGCACTACAGCGCGATGGAGCGTCCGGACGCGACCAAGACCCCGTACGGAGCCAAGGAGAGCGTCTCCGTCGAAGCCGAGAACTTCGGCGCGACGGTCGACACGACCGGTAGTTTCGGCCAGGTCGCCCGCAACGCGGCGGCCGGCGTCAAGGTCGGCGCGACCGAATTCGGCAAGTACGGCGAGCCAAAGCCGAAACTGGTCAAGGTCACCATGTAACCGCAATGTAATTTCTACGTTGAAGATTCAGCTGCACTGTATTATAATAATGCAGTGCAGTTGTTTTTTATTCAGAAGGGGGACGGATATGAACGTTGTATGTCTGGACATGGAAGGTGTACTGGTACCTGAGATCTGGATCGCGTTTTCGGAGGCGACCGGGATTCCGGAGTTTCGCCGCACGACGCGCGACGAGCCGGATTATGATAAACTGATGCGCTGGAGGATCGGCCTCCTGCGTGAGCACGGTCTGGGCCTCAAGGAGATCCAGGCGACGATCGCGACGATCGACCCGCTGCCTGGCGCGCGCGAATTCCTCGACGAGCTCCGCAAGGTGACGCAGGTCATCGTGCTCTCCGACACGTTCAGCCAGTTCGGCATGGCGCTGATGCCAAAACTCGGATATCCGACGCTGTTCTGCAACGAACTCGTCGTAGGCGAGGACGGCATGATCGAGGACTTCCGGATGCGGTGCGAGCACTCCAAACTGACTTCGGTCCGCGGACTGCAGGCCATCGGCTTCGACACGATCGCAGCCGGCGACAGCTTCAACGACCTCGAGATGATCCAGGCTAGCAAGGCGGGCTTCCTCTTCAAGAGCACGGAGGCCATCAAGGCCCAGTTCCCGGAGATTCCGGCGTTTGAGGAGTTTGACGACCTCCTCGCCGCCATCAAGGCCGCCCTGTAATCGGAGATTATTACAATCGATATGTGACAGTGCATTGCGCTGTCACATTTTTTTGTTGACACAGGCGGGCTTTCATATTATCATAATTCCATTGAGATAGAGGACGCGTTATGTCAAGAGTAACGGCCCCGACGTTTTGCAGAACGGGAGCCGCCAAAGGGGCAGACGCCGAAGTGTGCGAGGGACTGCAATCCCCGTATGCTGGGAGCGCGGAATAAGATCCGTGCAACTGTCGCAATTTGCGGAGAGCTATCCTTGATAAGATGTTGCGTGCCATGTGTACGCCGCCGCCTGTCCGGACCGTTCCGGCGGTGCGGCGCGATATCGACGATTATCAAGCAGCTGATTCCGCGTCAGCTGCTTTTTCGTTCCATGGACAGCGACATCAGATCCGGTAGCCTCATCTCAGTGCGTAAAACCCAAAAGTTTGAACATTTGAGGAGGTAAAACAAATGGCAAGAACAAACACGATTTTTGAAGGCGTGGCAACTGCGCTGATCACCCCGATGACCGAGAACGGCGTCAATTACGACCAGCTCGGACGGCTGATCGACTGGCAGATCGACGAAGGCATCGACGCGCTCGTCATCTGCGGAACGACGGGCGAGGGCTCGACCCTGACCGACGCGGAGCACAAGGAATGCATCCGCTACGCGGTCGAACGCGCAAACCACAGGGTGCCTGTCATCGCGGGAACGGGCAGCAACGACACGGCTTACGGTGTGGAGCTCACCCGCTTCGCCAGCGACGCCGGCGCGGACGCGTGCCTGATCGTCACTTCGTACTACAACAAGGCGACGCAGAAGGGCCTCGTCAAGCTCTTTACCGAGTACGCGAATGCGAGCGACGTTCCGATCATCGCGTACAACGTCCCTTCGAGAACCGGTCTGAATATTGAGCCGGACACTTACGTCGAGCTGGCAAAGATCGACAAGGTCACGGCAATCAAAGAAGCGAACTCCAACATCTCCAAGATCGTCCAGACATTTGCAAAGCTGAACGGCGCGCTGGACGTATACTCCGGCAACGACGACCAGATCGTCCCGATCATGGCGATGGGCGGCAAGGGCGTTATCTCGGTGCTTTCGAACGTGATCCCGGCCGAGACCAAGGAGATCTGCACGAGATTCTTCAACGGCGACGTCGCGGGCGCGGCTGCGCTGCAGTGCAAGTACAGTGAGCTGATCTCGGCGCTGTTCTGCGAAGTCAACCCGATCCCGGTTAAGGAAGCGATGGCGATGCTGGGCTTCTGTGACCCGATCCTCCGCTCCCCGCTCTACCGCATGGAGCCGCAGAACCTCGAGCGCCTGACCCGCGCAATGACCGAGCTCGGCATCATCTAGGTGAAATCGGGACGGTTCCGGGTTTGATCTTTTGGAGGGGAAAATCATGATGAAAGTAATCATAAACGGATACGACGGCGCGATGGGGACCATCCTCGCGAACCTGATCGCAAAACTGGACGACATGGAAGTCGTGGCCGGCATCACGCCGACCGGTGCGACCGAGTACCTCAAGCCGTCCGACTACCAGGGGCCGGCGGACATCCTGATCGACTTTTCGCACCACGCCTGCACGCAGGAGCTGATGGACTACCTCGTCGCGCGCGGACTGCCGGCAGTCGTCTGCACGACCGGGCAGACCGAGGAAGAGATGGCCATGATCGCGAAGGCCGCGGAGTCGGTGCCGATCTTCAAATCGGCCAACATGTCCGTAGGCGTCGCGCTGGTCGCCAAGGTCGTACAGGAGGTCGCTGCGAAGTTCGGAAACTGCGAAGTGGAGATCCTCGAAGCGCACCACAACCGCAAGGTCGACGCGCCGAGTGGCACCGCAATTATTCTCGCGGACGCGGTCCGCAAGGCCCGCCCGGAGCTTCATGACAATGTCGGCCGGGCCGGACACGCGAAGCGTCAGCCGGACGAGATCGGGATCAGTTCGATCCGGATGGGGAACATCGTCGGGATGCACGAGGTCATGTTCGGCACCAACAACCAGACGATTACCATCAAGCACGAGGCGCACGACCGCGCGCTGTTCGCGGACGGGGCCATCGATGCGGCGCGGTTCCTGGTCGGAAAGCCGGCTGGCTTCTACAACATGGACGACCTGCTCGCTTAGCAGAATCAGCAGAAAAAGGAAAGGGTATAGCTTAAAATGAGTATAAAGATTGGTATTGCAGGGTACGGTAATCTGGGGCGCGGCGTCGAAGCCGCAGTCAATCAGGCGGAGGACCTGGAGCTTGTCGCGGTGTTCACGCGGCGCGACCCGGCCAGCCTTCAGATTGCTTCGGACGTACCGGTCATGCCGCTCAGCGAGGTCGCGTCGATGGAGGGGAACATCGACGTGCTCGTCATCTGTGGCGGCAGCGCGACGGACCTTCCTGTGATGACGCCGGACCTCGCGTCAAAATTCAACGTCATCGACAGCTTTGACACGCACGCCAACATCCCGCAGCACTTCGCGAACGTAGACGCGGCGGCGGGTCCGTCCGGCCACGTCGCGATCATCTCGTGCGGCTGGGACCCGGGGTACTTTTCGATCGCAAGGATCTACGCGGACGCCGCGCTGCCGAACGGGCAGAGCTATACGTTCTGGGGCCGCGGCGTGAGCCAGGGGCACTCCGACGCGATCCGCCGGATCGAAGGCGTCCGTGACGCGCGGCAATATACGGTCCCGATCGAGACCGCTGTACAGCGCGTCCGCAACCACGAGAACCCGTCGTTCACCGCGCGGGAGATGCACCTCCGGGAGTGCTGGGTCGTTGCGGAAGACGGCGCGGACCTCGGGCGGATCGAGCGCGAAATCGTCGAGATGCCGAATTACTTTGATGAATACGACACGACCGTCAATTTCATCAGCCAGGAAGAGCTGGACCGCGACCACGCAGGCCTGCCGCACGGCGGAAGCGTGATCCGGAGCGGTGTGACCGGGAACGGCGCGTACAATAACACCGTTGAATTCCGGCTCGACCTCGACTCCAACCCGTACTTCACGGGAAGCATCCTGGCGGCTGCTGCGCGGGCGGCTTACCGGATGAACCAGGAGGGGCAGTCCGGCGCGCGCACACTGTTTGACGTACCGCCGGCCTATCTTTCCGCGCACAGCAGAGAAGAACTGCTTGCGCACATGCTCTAGAGGCGGACCGGCCGCAGGAAGTTTCAACCGGAAGGAGTATCCACCATGCTGCACAGCAACCTCGGAATCAACGAGCAGGGCCACCTGACCGTCGGCGGCGTCGACGCGGTGTCCCTCGCGGAACGGTACGGGACACCGCTTTACGTCCTCGACGAGGACGTGATCCGCGCCAAGTGCCGGACCTATGTTTACGCGATGCAGGAGTGCTTCGGCGCGGAAGCGACGCCGCTCTACGCCAGCAAGGCACTGTGCTTCAAGGGAATCTACCCGATCGTCGCGTCCGAAGGCCTGGCGGTCGACGTCGTCTCCCCGGGCGAGATCTATACCGCCCTCGCGGCGGGCTTCCCGGCGGAGCAGATGTTCTTCCACGGCTCGAACAAGACCGATGCGGACATCCGGTACGGGATCGAAAGCGGGGTAGGGATCTTTGTCGTCGACAACCTGAACGAACTCGCAGCCCTCGACCGCATTGCCGGGGAGCTCGGTTGCAGGCAGCCGGTGATGCTCCGGCTCACGGTCGGCCTCGACCCGCATACGCTGGCGGCAATCACGACGGGCAAGGTCGACTCGCAGTTCGGCGTTCCGATCGACACCGGTCAGGCGGAAGAGTTCGTGCTAGCCGCTCTGAAGTGCGAACACGTCCGCATCGACGGCTTCCACAGCCACGTCGGGTCGCAGGTCTTCGAGAGCGACTCCTTCATGAAGCAGATTGAGATCCTCATCCGCTTCGCAGCGGACATGCGGGCCAAGTACCACTACACCGCCACGGCGATCAACATCGGCGGCGGCTTCGCGGTTCGGTACGTCGAAAGCGATCCGGAAATCGACATCGCCGCGCGCATTGCGGAGATCTCCGTACACCTGCGGGACGCGTGCGAAGAGTACAATTACCCGCTTCCGGTCATTTACATGGAGCCGGGCCGCAGCATCGTCGCGGACGCCGGCGTCACCCTGTACACGACCGGCGGCGTCAAAGAAGTCAACGGCTATCGCAACTACATCACGATCGACGGCGGCATGGCGGACAACCCGCGCTTTGCCCTATACGGGGCCAAATACACGGTCCTCAACGCCAGCCGCATCAGCGAACCAGCGGAGTACGAGTGTACCGTCGCCGGCCGCGCCTGCGAGAGCGGCGACCGGATCGCGGAGGACGTGAAGATCGCACGGCCGGAGCGCGGCGACGTCATCGCCGTCCTCTCCACCGGCGCTTACAACTATTCGATGGCGTCCAACTACAACCGACTGCCGCGGCCTGCCACCGTCATCGTCAGCGGCGGCCAGGACCGCCTCGCCGTCCGGCGCGAGTCCTTCGAGGACCTCATCCGGAACGAGCTGTAACGCCCTGGAGCCTTAGAACTGCTCAATAAACGACAGATGTTTTGCTGAAAACATCTACGCAAATGAGTTTGTGCCCTGTTTGGTGGTAGTTGTTTGGGCATTATTTAATGAATAAGAGAAATCCGCACCATGAATGTGGTGAGGATTTCTTTTTTATGAATCATCTGCACCAAGCACCTTTTCAATTCTTGATGCAAAAGTGCAGTTCATCTTTATTTGCGTTCCAAATCACTGGTGTATAAATAATAAGGTCGCTTGAAATTGCTCCGGGTAATGTTTTCGATGCTCCGCATGTCAAAGTTTCCGCTGAAGTCTTCATACGTAAAGAATAAGTTTACATTAGGGGTGTAACCGCCTGAGATGTAATTGGTTAGGCGCCACAGATGCTTTTCCTGATAATCTTTATCAAACATGCAGCCCTCGTGTTCGTGGTATTTCTCCTCAAGATCAAAAAGAGAAAGAATCGTAAAGTCCGTATTCATTCTCGCTCCGTTTACAATCCGAGGGAGCTCATAAACGCATGGAATACCGTTTTGACAATAATAATTAAGAAGGATGGCTTCAGACTTCGTACGCGTCATCGTTCCATCGATCGTACGATGCCGAAGATATTCAGGTTTGTACACAGGGAAACTCGCTTTTTCGCGTTCTTTTTCGGAACGCCACTGAGCCAGATCGATCGTTTCCGGAATCCCTGGGATTGAATCGAGCGTCTGATATGTTTTTCCAAGCAAGTGGTTGATCGATGCGAGGTCATATGGTCGATACCGATGAATAAACGATTCAATCAGGCTGATATTGCTTTCAATGATTTCAAGTGCTTTGTTGATAAAGTGCAGTTCTCTGATATATTGCACATCAAGATTCGAACCAGAGCCCAAATACTTCCTATGCCGGGATCCTTTGTCATAGGCATAATAGTATTGTGCACCTGAACGCGGGTCCGTTTTGGATGCGAGATTCTTGTTTGCATAATCACTTAATGAAATTGCTCGTTTCTTATAATCTCGTTGCAAGGAAAGCAGTTCCTGCAGCAAGGCGGCTAGTTCATGAATGATTTCCATGGGTTCGTCTCCATTAGTCAAGTGTTTTCAACAAAAATCAGTTAGCCTGTTGTAGAAAAATCAGGCGTGTCAATTGTATAAGCAGCCCGAAAAAACTGCAAACAACAACAGCTTAATATTCGACATTGTAAGCCTTTTTTTCGAGATACAAAAAAAGTACAATCACAAATACGGTTCAATCTCAAGATTGGTCATGTAATTAAATCACTAGATTGGCCAAGTAATTGGTAGGGGATGGCTTGGTTGATTGTCTTGGGCTGGCGTTTACTGGGTTTGCAGTGGAGATGATGTGTGAATCTGACGCGGTTTTCACCAACGAATTGATGAGTATTGAACTAGTATTAGAAAAGTACACCAATTAACACAGAACAAGTTGGTTATAACGAAAGAACAGAAAGGTATTGCTGTCCAATTAACTGACGATAAAATGATATTTTCACTGATTTGTTTCCAATCGTTTACTTGGATGATCTATATTCATTAAGTTCTTACCAAATCGTGAAAGGCGTTGTACGTAGTGCAGCGCGGCGCACCCTTGGAATCCGCGCGGTTAGGTGGTATAATATTTAGACCTTAAGCGTGAGAAGTAGTGAAGAAGGCTTTGAAATGTCACAGGAAGCGAATGAAATTAAAGAAAACCGGATGGGGACAGCGCCCGTCCACAGCCTGCTGATCAAGATGTCGCTGCCGGTCATGGCGTCGATGATCGTGCAGGCGTTATATAACGTTGTCGACAGTATCTTTGTATCGAGGGTCGGCGAGAAGGCGCTTGCGGCGGTTTCATATTGCTTTCCGATCCAGTCGCTGATGATCGCGTTCGGCATCGGCACGGCCGTCGGCATGAGCGCGCTGCTCTCGCGGTTCCTCGGCGCCAAGCAGTTCGACCGCGTCAACCGGATCGCGCAGAACGGCATGTTCCTCGAAGCGATGAACTTCGTCCTGTTCTTCATCATCGGCCTCTTTTCGCACCAATTCCTCTCGATTCAGACGAGCGACGCCCTGACCATCCAGTACGGGGAGCAGTACATGTCGATCGTGACCATGCTCTCGTTCGGCGTCTTCGCGCAGATCCTCGTGGAGCGGTTCCTGCAGGCGAGCGGCAAGACTTTTTACATCATGTTCGTCCAGGGCATCGGTGCGGTGATCAACATCATCATGGACCCGATCCTGATCTTCGGCCTCCTCGGCTTTCCAAAGCTCGGCGTGGCCGGCGCGGCGTACGCGACGGTCCTCGGGCAGATCATCGGCGCGATCATCGGTATCGTAATCAACCAGCGGAAGAACCACGAGATACCGATTTCATTAAAAAATTTCCGGGTGAGCCTGACGGACATCAAGGATATCTATAAGATCGGCCTGCCGTCGATCGTCATGCAGTCCATCGGCTCCGTCATGGTGTTCAGCTTCAACAAGATCCTCAGCGGCTTCGGAGCGCTTGCGATTACTGCGGTTGCGACCTTCGGCGCGTACTTCAAGCTGCAGAGCTTCATCTTCATGCCGGTCTTCGGCCTGAACAACGGCGTCGTGCCGATCATCGCGTACAACTACGGCGCGCGCCGCAAGGACCGGATGCTCGCGGCCATGCGCATCGGCGCCCGGTACGGGGTGACGATCATGACGGTCGGGATGCTGATCTTCTGGATCTTCCCAAAGGTCCTGCTGTCGTTCTTTGACGCGTCGGACCAGATGCTGGCGATCGGTACCGTGACACTGCGGACCATCTCGGTCGGCTTCCCGTGCGCGGGGTACGCGATCATGCGCGGCGCCTCCTTCCAGGCGCTCGGCAAGAGCATTTACAGCATGTACATATCCATCGCCAGACAGCTGATGGTACTGATTCCGGCCGGCTTCCTGCTCGCACGGCTCGGGAACATCAATCTGGTCTGGCTGGCGTTCCCGATCGCGGAGGTCGTCGGCATCACGATGTCGATTCTCTTCACGCGCAAGATCAAGCGCGAGATCATCGAACCGATCGGTGCAGAGATGTAACAACGGCAGGAGGGTACCATGGGCGACGGAATGATTTCCCACATCAACGCGCACGGCAAGGCGATGTACAAACAAAGCCAGGAGGGGCACAAGACGCTCCTTCGGATGCGGTGCAAGGACATCTACGCTTCGCTGGAGGAGAGCTACATCGCGGACGCGAGCGCAGCAATCGCCTCCCGGCTGTTCGAGCTGCCGGAATACGCCGCGGCACAGACGGTCTTCTGCTACATGAGCATGCCGCGCGAGGTGCAGACGGACGCGGTCATTGACCGCGCGCTCCGGGACGGCAAGCGGGTCTGCATCCCGCTGTGCAGAGGCGCCGGTGTCATGGAAGCCAGGGAATACCGGGCCGGCGACGCGCTTTCGGCCGGACCGTATGGAATCCGCGAACCGCTCGAGGACGCGCCGGTCGTACCAGCTGATGAGATCGACTTCGCGGTCATCCCATGCGTTGCGTGCGACCGATTCTGCAAGCGCCTCGGCCACGGGGCGGGGTATTACGACCGGTTTCTCGCGGAGACCGGCTTCCCCAAGGTCGCGCTCTGCTTCAGCAAACTCATCATGACCACCATACCGGTTTACAAGAAAACCGACGTCCCGATGGATGTGGTCGTCACGGAGACGGTGACATATTTTGCGGATACCGACGCCTCAAAAGTCAAGCATAACGGCGCGGTGTAACGTGATGTATTAGATTTTGTGCATTTTCCGCCAGGTTGAAATTTTCGGCTTTGCGGAGTAAAATATCACCAACGGTAAATTTCTAATTTATCTATTTTTCATTAAGGAGGCATTTACAATGAAAAGAAAGTTTCTTGTTCTTTCGCTCGTTGCTGTACTGGTACTGACTTCACTGGCAGCATGCTCCGGCGGCAGCGATGGCGGAGACGAAGATTCAGAAGCGACCGGTTCGGTTTACTATCTGAACTTCAAACCTGAACAGGATGCGGCATGGCAGGCACTGGCTGCCAAGTATACTGAGGAAACCGGCGTTCCTGTACAGGTAGTAACAGCAGCATCGGGCGAGTATGAGACGACCCTGATGAGCGAAATGGGTAAGGACGGCGCTCCGACGCTGTTCCAGGTCAACGGACCTGTCGGTCTTGCCAACTGGACAGATTATTGCTATGACCTGTCCGACACTGAGGTTTACGCGAATCTGACCAGCCCTGAGTTTGCACTCAAGGATGGCGACAAGGTTGCCGGCGTAGCTTACGTCATCGAGTCCTATGGTATCATCACCAACAAGAACCTGCTCGAAAAGGCCGGCTACACGGTTGACGACATCAAGTCGTTCGAGGACCTCAAGAAGGTTGCTGAGGACATCACTGCCCGTCAGGACGAGCTCGGCTTCTGCGCGTTCACGTCCGCCGGCATGGACGGATCCTCCGACTGGAGATTCAAGACCCACCTGGCCAATCTGCCGATTTACTTCGAGTATCAGGCAGACGGCATCAATCAGACGGCAGCGATCAAGGGCAGCTTCCTTGACAACTATCGTCAGATCTGGGACCTCTACATCAACAACAGCACCTGCGACCCGTCCGAGCTGGCCAGCAAGACCGGCGACGACGCGAGAAACGAATTCCTGGAGGAAAAGGCTGTATTCTTCCAGAACGGTTCCTGGGAGTACGGTAACCTGGTCGGCGACGGACTGTTCTCGGATGAGGACCTGGTCATGATT
This sequence comes from Mogibacterium sp., assembly GCA_017433975.1. Taxonomy (GTDB): domain Bacteria; phylum Bacillota; class Clostridia; order Peptostreptococcales; family Anaerovoracaceae; genus RGIG2439. The sequence goes on from JAFRGD010000031.1 coordinate 106,747, forward strand.
CCGATTTACGTTGGCGCCGGCGACGAGGCCAACCAGGGTCTCTGCACGGGCACTGAGAACTATTGGTGCATCAACGCGGAGGCGGATCAGGCTGACATCGACGCGACCATCGCATTCCTGACCTGGTGCGTCACGAGCGAAGAGGGCACCGAGGCTCTGGCGAACGAGATGAACTTCACGATCCCGTTCAAGAACGCGGTTCCGTCCAACAACATCTTTGTCATGCAGGATACCGAGTACACTGCGGCCGGACGCATTCCAGTGTCCTGGAACTTCACCACCATGCCTTCCGAAGAGTGGAAGAATGGCGTTGGCGAGGCTCTGACGGCTTATGCTGCGGACCAGACTGACGAGAACTGGAACGAAGTTGTGAACGCTTTCGTCGACGGATGGGCGACGGAATACGCTGCAGCGCACGAAGAATAATCAGTGGTCTGATTTAAAAGACACGACGGTTCTTCCTGTCTCATCATCCGATGGGACGGGGAGGACCGTCTCTCATTAGAACTAAGGAAGAACCCATGGAAAAAGCAATCAGGAAATACGCTCCTATCTTTGTCATTCCAACGTTCGCGGCCTTCATCATCGGCTTTATCATACCGTTCATCGAGGGACTGTATCTGTCCTTCTGCAAGTTTACAACGGTCAAGAACGCGAAGTTCAACGGACTGGCAAATTATATACATGCGTTTAAGGACACGCAGTTTGTACACGCCTTCGGCTTCACCGCATCCTTTGCCGTCGTATCGATCCTTCTGATCAACCTCGGCGGACTCGGCCTGGCGCTGCTGCTGACGAGAAAAATCAAAGGCACCAACGTGTTCCGGACCATCTTCTTCATGCCGAACCTGATCGGCGGCATCGTCCTCGGATATATCTGGCAGATTCTGATCAACTGCCTGCTCTCCATCATCGGGCAGCCGCTGCTCGCGCTGAACTCCACGGCGGGTTACTGGGGCTTGATCGTCCTCATGTGCTGGCAGCAGATCGGCTATATGATGATCATTTACATCGCGGGCCTGCAGAACGTGCCGGACGACCTGCTCGAGGCGGCCGCCATCGACGGCGCGTCGAAGGCGACCACATTCTTCCGGGTCAAGTTGCCGATGATCATGCCATCAATTACGATCTGCATTTTCCTCACACTGACGAACTCCTTCAAACTATTTGACCAGAACTTAGCGCTCACCTCCGGGCAGCCAAAGCACATGACAGAAATGATGGCGCTGAACATTTACAACACCTTCTACGCCCGCTCCGGAGCACAGTGGAAGGGGTACGGACAGGCGAAGGCCGTCCTGTTCTGCATCCTGGTCATCGTGATTTCACTGGTTCAGCTCCGTGCGACCCGGTCAAGGGAGGTGCAGGCGTAATGAAAGAAAGGCAAAAGATTTCCGACAAAATCTGGTTCGTGCTGCTGTCGATTCTCGCGGTTCTGTACGTTTACCCGGTCTTCATGATCCTGATTAACTCGGTCAAAAAGGAACGCGCGATCAGCACGTCCACCGTATTCAAACTCCCGACGAGCGAGACGTTTTCGGGCCTGGTGAACTACGCGAACGCGCTCGGTGCGCAGGGCTTCGCGCGGAGCTTCCTGTTCAGCCTGCTGATCACAGTCACGTCCGTCGCAGCGATTCTCGTCTTTTGTTCGATGTGCGCGTGGTACATCACCCGGGTCAAGAGTAAATTCTCGCAGGCGCTGTATTATCTGTTTGTTTTTTCGATGGTCGTACCGTTCCAGATGGTCATGTTCACATTGTCGCAGACGGCGGACAAGCTCAAACTCAACACACCGTTCAACATCTGGATCATCTATCTGGGGTTCGGTGCGGGGCTCGCGGTCTTCATGTTCGCGGGCTTCATGAAGTCCATCCCGCTTGAGATCGAGGAAGCCTCGATGATCGACGGCTGCAACCCGATTCAGACGTTCTTCCTGGTCGTGTTCCCGATCCTCAAGCCGACCATGGTGTCGGTCGGCATTCTCGAGGCGATGTGGGTGTGGAACGACTACCTCCTGCCGACGCTGGTGCTCGACATTAAGAAATATAAGACGATTCCAATGCTGATCCAGTATTTCCGCGGGAGCTACGGCAAGGTCGAAATGGGGCCGATGATGGCGAGCATCATGCTGACGATAATCCCGATCATCATCGTGTACCTGATTGGGCAGAAGCAAATCATCAAAGGCGTCACGGCCGGAGCGGTCAAGGGCTAAACATTCACGTTTTCTTCACACGAATGACGATTTATAAGCCGTCATAGTGCTATAATCAATATCGATGAGGCTCCGCCTTGCGCGGAGCCACTTTTGGGTCGGCCATTCCGGGAATCCGGGGCGGGCAGACTTACGAAAGCGAATCCATTTGTTGTTGGCAGGTACCATTGTATGATTAGCAGGGTCGTTGGACTGTATTTCAGCCCGTCCGGCGAGACGGCCAAGATTACAAAGAGAATATCGGCAGAGATCGCAGCGCGCATGAACGACGTGTGCCTGGATCCGGTGACGAGCGAGTTTCACGACTTGCTGCGCGAGCCGCCAGCAGGCAGCGTGACCATCGGTGACGACGCCGTCGTCATCATCGGCATGCCGGCCTACAACGGCCGCATCCCGTCCCACTGCGCGGACCTGATCCGCCGCATCCACGCGAGCGGCAACCTCGCGATCGTCGTCGTTGCCTACGGGAACAGTTCCTATGGGGACGCCTTGTACGAGCTCAACTCGTTCGCGGAGACGCAGGGCTTCCGCGTGGTGAGCGCCGGGGCGTTCATCTCCCAGCATCCGATGTTCGAGCGGATCGCTGAGCACCGGCCGGACGCCCGGGACCTCCGGGAGCTCCTCCGGTTCTGCGAGGCGAGCGCAAACAAGATGAAGCGCTTCTGCGGTACGGATTTTGAAGAACTGCGCGGCAGGGTCGCGCCGCTCCACATCAAGGGGCAGATGCCGGCCAAGGAACCGGTCCGCACGCCGCTGCACCCGTCCGCCAACGGCTTCTGCATCCGCTGCGGCGCGTGCTCTGCGATCTGTCCGGTCCATGCGATCGATCCGACGGACCCGGCCAGGGTCGACCCGAAGCGCTGCATTTCCTGCACGGCCTGCATCCGCGTCTGCGAGCAGGACGCCCGCGGCTTCTATGGCCCGATGTGCGCCGCGTCGCGGCTCGCGCTCGAGCGCATCTACAGTAAGCGGAAGGAACCCGAATGGTTCATTTAGCCGGTTGAAATCACAATAATATAGAAATACAAACGAAAACGGAGCGGGATGTCCGCTCCGCTTTCTTATTTGTTAGAAGGGAAAGTGGTTATGAACTCGATCAGGAGTTCGAGAATTTGCTGGAATCTTCGAGGTTGAACGTGATGTCGATCAGTTCGCCGTCGCGTTCGACGGTCATGGTCACTTCGTCGCCGATCTTGCGGCTCTGAATGTCCGCGATGAGGGCGCCCGTGCTGTTGATCTCGACGCCGTCGAGAGCGACGATGCGGTCGCCGGACTGGAGACCGGCCGCCTTGACGTTTTCACCGTAGACGTCGCCGACGTATACGCCAGGCTTGTCGACGCCGAAGTATTCGACGCGGTCCTCCGTGACGTTGTAAATCGTGATGCCGGCTGCCGGCCGCTCGGTGACGTGGCCGTTGGCGATCAGGTCGTCGATGATCGGGGCCGCGGTATCGATCGGAATCGCGAAGCCGAGGCCTTCGATGCCGGTCGCGGACGTCTTTGCGACGACGATGCCGATGAGCTCGCCGCGGTCATTGAAGAGGCCGCCGCCGGAGTTGCCCGGGTTGATGGCGGAGTCCGTCTGCAGAAGCGTGAGCTGCTTGCCTTCTATTTCGATCTTGCGGTCGAGGGCGCTGACGATGCCCTGGGTTGCGGTGCCGCCGAGCTGCCCGAGCGGGTTCCCGATGGCGACGGCCATGTCGCCGACGTGGAGCTCGCTGCTCTTGCCGTATTTGACGGCGGTCAGGCCCTCCGCAGGGATCTTGAGGACGGCGATGTCGTTGATCTCGTCAAAGCCGATGACCTGCGCGGAGTAGGTCTCTCCGTTGTGGAGCGTAACGGTGATCGTCTGTGCGCCTTCGATGACGTGGTAGTTGGTCGCGATGTATCCGTCCTGGCGGACGATGACGCCGCTCCCGGCGACTTCTCCGCTCTCCATGCCCCAGAAGGTGTAGGATTCAATCTCCGTGTTGATCTCGACGACGGCGTCGGCGTTCATGGCGACGATCTGCTCGGTCGTCAGTTTCTCGCTGGAAACCGGGGAAACGATCAGCGGCTCTTCCTCTTCGGGTGGTTCTTCTTCGGCAGGCGTGTTGTCCCACGGAAGGGTGACGTAACGGTCGATCACCTTGGAAAGGCTTGCGCCGAGAATCGAACTGAACAGCATGCCGAGGATGAGCATGGTCGCAAAGAAACGCTTGGTGACGTAGCGGTCGTTCTTGCGGCCGGACCGGGAGTCTTCATATTCGTGACGTTTGACGCGGGCGCCAGGCTCCGGCTGCGCCGTTGTGGCTGCCGGTGCGGCTGGTTCCGCCGGTGCGGTTGGCTGCGCCGCCTCGGTGCCCGCTTGTTCCGGGACCTGCGCCGGCTCTTCAACAGGGGCAGGAGGAACATACGCGCCCGGGCCGGTGGTGGCGCGGCGCACGACGGTGCGGTATTGCTTTTGTGCCGGTTCCGCGACTGGTTCCGTGGCAGCTTCCACAGAAACTTCCGCCGTCGGTTCCGCAACTGGTTCCACAGCGATGCGGGCCGCTGTCAGCAGCTGTTCGGTCGTTTCCGTGTCCGCGTTGCCGGTCGCAGCCGGCAGAGAATTTGTTTGTTCGTTGATTTCTGTCATGTGAATACTCTCCTTTTTACAATACGCATTATAGACCCCGATTATGAATAAAATGTGAGTTTTTAGTATTATTATTGATATAAATCCGTGAGGGAGCTCCTTCGAGATACTACAAAAGTACACCGTTTCATCTTGAATGAATCGGACCGCTCGTGTATAATATAATGGTTATTGAAAGGACATGCGCCGCAAGATATTGTGTACAGGAGGGCCTTCATGCATTGCGTTTATAAAGTGACAGATAACATGTACTGGATCGGCGGAAACGACCGCAAGATCCGCGTTTTTGAGGGTGCAATCCCGGTCTACGACGGGATGGCGTACAACTCTTTCTTCATCGATGATGAGAAGACCGTCGTTCTCGACACCGTCGACGAGGCGGTTTCCAAGGTCTTTTACGAGAATATCGACTATCTGCTCGCGGGCCGGGGACTCGACTACGTGATCGTCAACCACGTGGAGCCGGACCACAGCGCTTCGCTGGAGGACCTGATCCTGCGCCACCCGGAGGCCAAGGTCGTCGGCACGAACAAGATCAAGGCGATGGTCAAACAGTATGTGAGCTGGGACGTCGATGAGGTATTTTACGATGTCAAGGAGGGTGCGCAGCTCTGCACCGGCGCGCACACGTTCACGTTCGTCAACGCGCCGATGGTGCACTGGCCGGAGGTCATGATGACGTACGAGATCTCGACGGGAACGCTCTTCTCGGCGGACGCGTTCGGTATCTTCGGGGCGCATAATGGCAATATCTTTGCGGACAAATACGACTTTGACCTCGAGTGGCTGCCGAGCGCGCGCAAATACTACATGACGATCGTCGGCAAGTACGGCAAGTTCACGGAGGCCATCCTGGCCAAGGCCGCGGGGCTGCCGATCAACATGATCTGCCCGCTGCACGGCTACATCATCCGCAAGGACTTCGACAAATACATCAATGCGTACCACACCTGGGCGCGGTACGAGGCGGAGGAGACGGGCGTCCTGATCCTGTACGCTTCCCCGTACGGTAATACAAAGAACGCCGCCGAGATCCTGGCGTGCGAGCTCGCGGAGAACGGCGTCGACCGGATGAAACTGATTGACGTATCGGCCACCGACCCGATGGACATCCTGCCGGAGGTCTTCCGCTTCAGCCACCTGGTCATCGCGAGCACGACGTACAACGCCGAGATTTTCGTCAAGATGGAGGCCGCCCTCTTCGAGATGAAGTCCATGGGCGTGCAGAATAAGAAAGTCAGCATCATCCAGAGCGGCTCGTGGAACCCTGCCAGCGGCAAGCTGATCCGGGAGTTCTTCGAGGGCCTCAAGGGCATCGAGTTCGTCGGCGAGGTCGCGACCGTGCGGTCGTCCGTCAAACAGGACAGCGCGGAGCAGATCGCGGCGCTGGCCAGAGAGATCGCCGCGTCCGTCAACGCGTAACGGCCGGCGCTTCGGAAAGTACGAGGGATCATGCCAAAAAAGACCGTCAACCTGAGGATCGTGAATCGACAGTACAGTGAAAGCCTCGAACAGCGGGGAGAGGCTTTTTCACGTGCGCTCAATCTCGAGGACGAGATCGAGATCATGACGGAGGGAACGCTGTACCACAAACCAGGCGCGACGTACATCGCGTACGACGAGCCGGAGGCGACGGGCTTCGATAACGACAAGACGGTCATCCGCCTCGCGGACGGGGTGCTCAGCATCAAGCGCTACGGCGGGGAGTCCGAGGGACAGCTCGACCTGACGCTCCAGGAGGGTGTCCGGAGCATCACGACGTACGTCGTCCCGATGGCGCGCTTCGAGCTCGAGGTGTACACGCACGAGATCGGGCACGACCTGTCGGAGGAGGGCTTTGGCAAGATCTACGCGGACTACAACATCCGGTTTGCCGACTTCGGCCGGATGCGCAATAAATTACAAATCGATATCACTGACATGAGAGGGTAGACCATGAACAAAATCGGCTTCAGCGCGGAAAAATACATCGAAGAGCAGTCCAAGTACATTCTCGAGAGGATCGAGAGCGGCGAGGGGAGGCTGTACCTCGAATTCGGCGGCAAGCTGGTCGAGGACAAGCACGCCATGCGCGTGCTGCCGGGCTTCGACGAGCACGCCAAGATCAACCTCCTGCACCGGCTGAAAGACCAGGCGGAGATCATCATCTGCATCTACGCGGGCGACATCGTCTCCAACAAGACGCGCCAGGACTTCGACATCACGTATGACCTTGAGGTCATGCGGCTCATCGATGCGTTCCGCAGCTACGAGCTCGAGATCAACTCCGTCGTCGTCACCCGCTATGAGGACGCGCCGTCGGTCAACATGTTCATCAACAAACTGGAACGCCGCGGCATCAAGACCTACAAACATTACTTCACCAAGGGCTACCCGACCGACGTCGACACGATCGTTTCGGACGAGGGCTACGGGGCGAACCCGTACATCGAGGTCACCAAGCCGCTCATCGTCGTAACGGGGCCGGGCGGCGGCTCGGGCAAACTGGCGACGTCGCTTTCGCAGGTCTATCACGAGTACAAACGCGGCAACCGGGCGCGGTACGCCAAGTTTGAGACCTTCCCGATCTGGAGCCTGCCGCTCAAACACCCGGTCAACATCGCGTACGAGGCCGCGACGGCGGACCTCAAGGACGTCAACATGATCGACCCGTACCACCTCGAGGCGTACGGCAAGACCGCGGTCAACTACAACCGGGACGTCGAGGCATTTCCAGTGCTCCGCAGGATCCTCACCAAAATCACCGGCTCGGACGCGGGGTACAAATCCCCGACCGACATGGGCGTCAACCGCGCCGGCTTCAGCATCATCGACGACGAGGTATGCCGCGAGGCGGCCAAACAGGAGATCGTCCGCCGGTATCTGATCGCGGAGGTCCAATATAAGAAAGGTAAAATCGACGAGTCGATCCTCGAGCGCATCAAGCTGCTCATGGAGGAGGTCGGCGCGAGCGTTTACGACCGTCCGGTCGTCGCGCCGGCGGAGGAGTACGCGGAGTACAAACGCACCATGAGCCCGCGGTACGAGAACGTCATCGTGACGGCGCTTCAGCTGCCGGACGGCAGCATCGTGACGGGCCGGAGCTCGCACCGCATGGTCGCGAACGCCGCGGTCATCCTGAACGCGGTCAAGAAGCTTGCCGGTATCGGCGATGTGATTCCGGTGATTTCACCGCAGATTCTCGAGAGCCTGCGGACGATGAACAAAGACATCTTCCAGGACAAGGCCAGCCTGAACTGCGAGGAGATTCTGATGGCGCTCACCATCACCAAGCTGACCAATCCGATCGCCGAGATGGCTTATGAGCAGCTGCCGAAACTCCGTGGCTGCATCGCGCACTGCACGGCCATCCTGAGCGAGCGGGACGAGCATACGATCAAGGCGCTGGGCATCGACATGACGACCAACGCGGAGTTTTCGACCAACAACTTATATTCCAAATAGCAGACGATGAACATTATCGATTACGTCAAGAATAAAAATGCGACCTTCAAAGCGGCGCCGTTCAACAACGTGGACGCGCTGCTTTTCTGCCAGGTCTTTTACGCGAAGGTCGAAGTGCAGATCCGTGACGGTGCAGTCGTTCCGGGGCCGGAGGGCGTGCCGCTCAAGGAGTTTTACCGTGCGGAGTACTTTCCGCAGATGTTCGGCGACGGCATGACGGACCACGAGAACGAACTGCTCTTTACCGCCATGTGCGCGAGCCCGCGGTTCCGCGACGTCCGGATCAAGAACATCGAGACCGACCTCGATGAGGAGAGTGAGAAGCAGTTCGCCGCGGCGACGTTTGTCCTCGACGACCGGACGGAGTTCGTGGCCTTCCGCGGGACGGACGGGTCCATGCTCGGCTGGAAGGAAGACTTCAACATGGCGTTCATGGACGAGGTCCCTTCGCAAAAGGCGGCCGCCGCGTACCTCAACCGGTACTATGGGCCGGACGGCCAGGGACAGGACAAGAGAATCTACGTCGGCGGTCACTCCAAGGGCGGAACGCTCGCTGTGTACGGGTCGCTCAAGGCGGGGCCGGCGGTGCGGGCGCGCCTGATTACGGTGTTCAGCCTGGAGGGGCCGGGGTTCCGCGACGAAGTCTTCCAGCGGCTGCGGGCAATCGAGGAGGCCGAAGGAATCCGCGTGATCAAGATCGTGCCGCAGGCGTCTCTCGTCGGGATGCTCATGGAAACACAGGGCAAAGTCCTGGTTGTCGAGGCCAAGGCGTTTGGCCCGATGCAGCACTCCGCCTTCACGTGGCAGATCGAGGGGGACGACTTCCGATATACGGAGCTTTCAAATGCGGGCGACTTCAACAAACGGGTCCTTCACCGCTGGCTGGAGCGGGTTTCGGACGAGGAGCGGGCGCTTTTTGTGGACCGGCTGTTTGACCTGCTGTTTGACAACGACATCCGGAGCGTGAGCGACATCCGGAGGATCGGTCCGTCCAAGGTGCGCGAGGTTCTGGAGTCGTTCAGCGGCATGGATGAGGGGAGCCGCCAGACCATGCAGAACGTCCTGTTGCAGCTGGGTGCGAGCGCGGTGCAGAACATCCCGTCGGAGGATCTGCGGAACGCGTTCGATTCGATCCGCAACTGGTACAGGGAGTCCTTCGGGAGCACGGACGGACAGCGGACAGAGAATCGGGTAGAGAATCGGGCTTCGGACGAGCGGGGCGTGGAAGAGTAACTTACGGTCGAGTGACCGCGGCACGGAACCAGCCGCCCGGCAGCGTGTCGTCCGCGGCGTAGCGGATGGAAAGCTGCGGGTAACGGTCCGCAAAGAAGTGCTTGTTTTCGGCCTTGTGGCCGATCATGTTGGAAAACCAATGGTGGTTCGAATAGAGTGTAACGGTGACCTGCGGCTGCGGGTCACTTTTTGTTGCGGTGGAAGCGTCGACGGAATGCGCGGCGGATTGGACGGAAGCCTGCGCCTGGTCGAGGAGGGGGACGATGCGTTCGCGGGCGAGGGCGCCCTCGACCAGCTGGCGGAACGCCGGGTGGTAGGTATCGCCGCTGACGAGGTCCGAGCTCTTGAGGCCGACGCGCATGATGTTGATGCCGGCCGCGTCGAGGACCTTGTACATGGCGAGGGTGCGCGAGACGGACTCCTCCAGGGTGAGAGGAGTGTACTCGCCCCGGCACCGCATGTCGTACAGGGCGGTGTCCGGCAGGACGACGGTCGGGTAGAGCCGGGCGAGTGCCGGCCCGAGGGCCGCCGTCTCGCGCGCCGAGCGGACGCAGCTCTCCGGGCTGTCGCCGGGAAGACCGATCATCAGCTGGATACCGAATTCAAAGCCGTACTCCTTGAGGAGGGCGACCGCCTGGTAGACGGCCCGGCTGTCGTGCCCGCGGCCGGAAGCGCGGAGGACGTCATCGTCAAAGGACTGCACCCCGAGCTCGACCGTGTCGACGGTGTACGCCCGGAGGTTGTCCAGGATCTCACGGTCGATGTAATCCGGCCGCGTCGAGAGGTGGACCTTGTCGATGCGGCCGGCGTCTTTATATTCCTTTGCGACTGCGAGGAAGGCGGACTGCTCCGCGAGCGGAAGCCCCGTGAAGCTTCCGCCGTAGAACGACACTTCGACGGTACGGACGCCGCCGGCGTTTGCACCGCCTTTGCGCGCTTCCTGGTTCACGCCGTCCGCCTCGCGATCTGCACCATCGGCTGCAGCCGAAAGCGGCCGGAGCGTGCTGAGCCACGTTTCGATGATGGCCCGCGCGTCCTCCGGTGTCACGTCGCCGCTCCGCGCCGTGATCCTGCGCTGGTTGCAGAAGACGCAGTCGTGCGGGCAGCCGCGGTGCGGTATGAAGATCGGTATGATGGCGTGTGTTTTCATGAAATTACAGAGAAAAACCGGTCGTTATACAATTGAACCAATGTCGGTGAGCGGGTAATCCGGGATGGTGATGACTTCCAGGCCGCGGCTTTGGATGAAGTCGCGGATCTGGTCAGCGTCCGGGTGCGCGTCGAGGTTGCCGTTGAAGAGGACCGCGGCACGGCCGGGCCCTTGCCCGTCCGGCAGCCGGACCCTGCCCGTCGCACCGCCGAGGAAGCCCGTATCGTATCCCGGCAGCCGGACGTGACCCGGCGTAACGAGCAGGACGTCCATGCCGGCGCGCCCGCACGGCAGGGCGATGCCTTTGTCGTAGGTGATGATGGACCGCTCGTCGACGATGACCGTGCTGCACTTGGTGTAGCCCTGCCGGACGTTAATGAACGTCAGGCCGAGTCCCTCGGCCCGGGCGCGCAGCTCCGGCGCGGTGTAGTCGAGCGCATGGATGAAAAACCGGCCGGTGCACGCCGCGTTGTACGCGACATCGGCCGGATATGTGCGGCTGAGCTGTCCGGAGCTCCCTGCGAAGCGGTTGTCTGAACTGCCATTGAACTCAGGTGCGAAGACAACCTCCGCGTCGTCCTCGACCCCGAGCCGGCACAGGAACATGTCCGGGTGGCAGGACAGGCCGTCCGCGACGACGCCTTTGGTCGCGACAAAGACGACATCGTACCCGAGGTCCCGGAGCAGCGTGACCAGGCGTTCATTCGCTTCTTTTGAGATGTATTTAACGCGTTTCATTCCACTTCCGGCGGAAAGCCGAGCGTCGGACCGATCTTGCGGATCGCTTCGCGGAACGTCGGCATTTCCAACCCGTACGTTGCGCCGATGCGCACCGGTTCGATGATGAGCGTTTCGAATTCGTTCTCGCGGCCGGCCTCGACGTCCCGCTGGAGGGACGCGTTCGCGTCCGGCAGCATGCGGTCGGCTTTCTGCAGCATGGCTTCCGCGAGGTCGATATCATAGACCGCGCCCATGGCCTCGCCGAGGGCCTGGACCTCCCGCGTCATCGCGGCAGCCATGTCGCGCATCGGCCCCGGCACCTGCATTCCACCGATCGTGTCGTGGAAATAGATGCCGACCGCCGCGGTCGGGGAGGTAAAAGACAATTTGTGGACGGTATCGCGGACGATGTCGTCCGAGACGGTGATCTGAGCCCCGGCTTCCGTGAGGTCCGCGGCGATTTCGGCAGCCGCTTCCTGCGTAATCGTTTCCGGGCCGAAGCCTTTCTCCGCGCCAAAGGTGACCTGGAACAGCGGGCTTTTCATGAGTACGCCGCCCGCGCCGTCCTTTTGTGCAGCGATGTAAATCGATCCGTCGATGATCCGGCCCGCGTGCACGTACCGGCGGACGAATTGGCTGATCCGCACGCCGTTCAGGATCGGGATGATCATCGCATTGCCCGCGACCCGGTTGAGGAACGGGGCAATGCTTTCGACGGAGTAGCTCTTGGTGCAAAGCCAGATGACGTCCGGCGTCTCCCCGGACGCTGCGTACTCCTCTGCGCTCATGCAACGGACGGCCGGGATGTACGCAACCGTTTCACCGTCGCCGGTCCGAAGCCGGAGCCGGAGCCCGTTCTCCCGCATGGCCGCGAGGTGTTCTCCCCGTGCGATCAGCGTGACATCCTTGCCCGCCTTACCGAGGTAAGCTGCCATCGCTCCGCCGGTCCCGCCGGCGCCCACAACCAGATATTTCATGTCCGTATCCTCCCGCTTCTCGGGCTGCGCCTCCCGCGCAACCCGCATTCTACCCGCATTATATACGAAAATATGTCTTTGACAAAGTACTTGAAATCCGCATTTCGGTGTAATATAATAAACAAGCGCGAAAAAAATGAACATGCTACTGTAGCTCAATGGCAGAGCAACGCATTCGTAATGCGTAGGTTGATGGTTCGACTCCGTTCAGTAGCTCCAGATGTAAGGGGCAGCATGAATGCCCCTTATATTTTTCTCCCGAATCATTGTTAACGGGCTCCTCGGGAGATGCAGGCGGAGATCGGCAGGGTCGATGCCTGAAAAAAAGCAAAAGGAATGATTGGCAGCAGAATGAACAAAGGCAACAGAAGAAGAAAAAGAATTCGCATTTTGATAATATTGGTGATTCTTTGCGCGCTGGTGACCGTCGGAATCGACCGGTATGTCGTCAGCGTCGGCGGTGAGTCGCTTTACGCGGCCTGGGCGGACCCGGCGGACGAAGCGGCAGACACGGATGACCCGTCCGGCGCCGCGGCACCGGCGTTCTACCAGTGCATCATCGTGCTCGGCGCGTCCGTGCACGACGACGGGACGCCGTCCCTCATGCTGCGGGACCGGCTCGACAAGGCCATCGAGCTCTACCGGGCGGGCGCCGCGCCAAAGATCCTGGTGTCCGGCGACAACGGTCAGGTGGAGTATAACGAAGTCGAGGTCATGAAGAACTACCTGCTGGAAGCGGGCATCCCGGCGGAGGATATCTTCATGGACCACGCAGGCTTTTCCACCTATGAGACCATGTACCGGGCGCGGGACGTCTTCGGCGTGTCGCGGGCGGTCGTGGTGACCCAGCGGTACCACGAATACCGCGCGCTCTACATCGGGAGCAAACTCGGCATGGACGTGTGTGGCGTCTACGCGAGGGACGTGCGGTACACCGGGCAGGCGTACCGCGACATCCGGGAGGTGCTCGCGCGGTGCAAGGACTTCGCGAAGTGCATCGTCCAGCCGAAGCCGACGTACCTTGGCGACCCGTTCGACATCACCGGCGACGGCCAGGCGACCTGGAGTTAGCGGCGGACACAGGGACGAAGAACTCTGTCACATAGTAATAAAACAGGTTATACGTGTTTTCCGAAGCGATCGGCTCTCGGCGCGACAGCAGCGGCCATTCGGCCGCTGCTGAGCAAGGAAAATATGTATAACCTGTTTTTTTTATTGTAACAGAAGACTTTGATTTCTGGTGGAGCGTTCTAGATGTCCGTGCGCGCGAGGATGGCGGCCGGCGTCTTGCGCATCGTCCGGAAGACCGGGAGCAGGCCGGCGATCAGGTTGAACGCCAGGATGATCACAAACGACAGAAGCGCGGCGTACGGCGTCACCAGGTACATGCCTTCGAGGAACTCCGTGATCTGGACGAGGTGGTACATGATGTAGTACATGAGCGCGATGCCCGGAATCGCCGTGATTAGCGTGATCGCGAGGATCTCGCCGGTGAACATGCTGTAAATGTCGAATTTCCTGAGACCGATGGCCCGGAGCGTACCGACTTCCTTGATCCGCGACAGGAAGGACGAGCGGAGCATCAGGAACATCTCGATCAGCGCGATCAGCAGGATGATCGCCGCGACGATCAGCGCGGACCGGAACGTCGACTGCATCTCTTTGAGGTAGTTGGAGCGGTCGGTGTTGTAGTTGATCTTGCAGGTGAGGTTCTTTTCTTTGAGAACCGTCCGGAGCGCTGCCGGGTCCTCGGCGTAGACGCTGAAGGTCTTTTGGCCGGACACGTATTTCTGCCAGAGGGTGTCGGTCGAAACGTACAGGATGTCTTCCATGTTGTCGCTTCGGTAAAACCCGACCAGATTTAGTTTGATCCCGCCGACCCTGACATCGATTTCCTTGTTTAATTCATATTCCTCGGAACGGTTGATGTTCATGATGACTTCGTATTCGTCCTTCGGCGCGCGGCCGTACTCGATCTTTAGCGCATTTGGGGCGAATTTGTAGTCGAGGATCATCATGTCTTCGTTTTCCTCGTCGTAATTATCCCCGTAGTCGTCCCACATGCTGTTTTGCGCGGAATACTGGGTGTATTCGTAAGTCGGGCTGCCTTCCTTTGCGTTGAGCAGGATGTGTTTGTACATCCCGCCGTCCACATAGATCGACGGGGAGTTCGTATCCGTGATGCCGACGATGGTGAAGTCGTTGAGGTTGTTCACGCGGGCAGGCCGTTCGAGGAACTGTTCGACGGTCGTGATGCCGCAGGATTTGCCGCCGTCGACCGAGAGGAACTTGTCGAGAATCATCCGGTCGACCGCGATTTCGTACTCGTCCTCCGGCATCCGCCCGAGGATGACCTGATCGCTGTCCAGCACCTCCGCAAACGTCAGCGATCCGTTGAGCGTCATGGCGGCGTTCGCGGTCTGGTAATAGTCGTTCAGCGGGACGGTCATCTGGATGAGAGATGATCCCGGGATGGCGTATGTGCTCTCGTCGAGCGCTGCGACTTCGTTGATCGTCTGCTCGGACTTGGACGGGTTGGAGACCGTGACGTAATGGTCGTTGGTGGTCAGGAAGTCCTTTTCCTTGATGTCGAGGATGCCCAGGACGTTACTCACGGCAAAGAACATGAACATCGCCGCGAAGACGAAGCCGAGCAGGAGGAGTTTTTTGATCATGCGGAACTGTCCGACAGACCGGAACCCGTTCAACAGCATGTTGAGCGGATTGTAGAGAGAACGGTACCGCGCCTTGAAATTCTCCGGCAGATATTTGTCGTACTGGAAATTGTGATCCGCGTAGATGGTCTCGTCGATCATGGAGTAGTGTTCGTCGACCATCTCGATGTTGGCCGTCTCGTCGACGACGTTGAAGCGCCCGCCCGTATCGATATACAGGTTTCCGCCGCGGATGACCATCTTGATGCCGGCCTGGCGCTCCTCGTCGCTGTAGACCTCGACGTTGAAGTTGCCGTCAGTAAAGCTCTTGGAGACCGGGAGGTCTCTGAGATAGATCTTGTTCTCGAGCTGGTAGTCGAGGAAGCGGGAGGAGTCGTTGACCACGTCGGAGATGATGACGCCGTCCTTCATCTCGATGATCCGCTCGGAGTAGAACTCG
Organism: Mogibacterium sp.; assembly: GCA_017433975.1. Lineage (GTDB taxonomy): Bacteria > Bacillota > Clostridia > Peptostreptococcales > Anaerovoracaceae > RGIG2439. Next base: position 122,217 of record JAFRGD010000031.1, read on the forward strand.
GCGAGCTTGCGCTCGTGCGTGACCAGCAGGACGAGTCTGTCCCTGGAGATGGTCTTGATGATGTTCATGACCTCGAGCGTGTTGACGCTGTCGAGGTTGCCGGTCGGCTCGTCCGCGATGATAATGCGCGGGTTCTTGACGATGGCGCGCGCGATGGCGACCCGCTGGCGCTGGCCGCCGGACAGCGCGTCGGCTGTCTTATTGCGGTATTGATAGATCCCTACAGCTTCGAGGCAGTAGTTGACCCGCTCGCGGATGACCTTGCGGTCCCGGACGCCGACCATGCGGAGCGCGACCGCGACGTTTTCGAAAACGGTGCGGTTGTCCAGCAGGTTGTAGTTCTGGAAGATGTAACCGATCTTGGCATTGCGGATCGTGTCCTTGCGGCCCGAGAGGACGCCGGTGATCCTGTCGTCGTCGATGTAGATCTTGCCGGAGTTTACCTTGTCCAGGCCGCCGATGGCGTTGAGCAGGGTGGTCTTGCCGCAGCCGGACGGACCGAGGATGGTGACGATGCCGGTCTCCGGCAGCTCGAGCGAGGTGTTGTTGATGACATGGATCTCGTTCGACTTATGATGGTTGAAGTACTTGTTGACGTTCTGTAACCGGATCATGCCTTACACCTCCTCTCTGAAGACATTCATCGCGCTGTCTTTGAAGATCTTGCGGGAGTACCGCTGCGCGATCATGAGCGACATGAGAAGCATCGCGGCAAAGAGCAGGACATAGTCCCGGTTCTTGAGGAATTTGAGCCGCTCGATGAAATATTTCGTATATTCTGTTTCAATACGCCCCGTAAGGAGGAGGTAGATCAGCAGACCGCAGATGCCGCAGGCGATCAGCATCATCAGCACGAGCTCCGTGCGGAGGATGCGGCTCGTGTTGGACTTGTTCGCGCCGAGGATCCGCAGCGTGGAATAGTACGTATTCCGCGACCGCATAATCAGCCGGATGACCGCGTAAGCGATGAAGAACAGCACGATGAAGAGGAACATGAGCCGGAGCTTGGTCAGGAGGTTGATGATGAACTCGTAACCGCCGGTCACGTCGTGCAGGGACTCCTTCATGACGAACGTCGTGTAGCCGGCCTCCTGCAGCGCCGCGACGGTGTCGTCGGACTGCGTCTCGTCGATCATGAAAACGCTGATCTGGAAGTCGCCTTTATTATAGAGCCTCGTGAAATCCTTTGGATTGATGAAGATCTTCTCCACGTACATGTCGTAATCGCCCCGGTCGTAGCCGAGCCAGTACTCGATGTTTTCCGGCGCCACGACGACTGTGATGGTCAGGTCCTTGGAGGACTTGAAGTACATGTTGTCAACGGTGATGGTGATGTCCTCGCCGCGGGCGTACCCGTTGTCGTAGAACGAATACGCGGTTTCTTCCGTAATGTAGCATTCGCCCTCGTCGACCTCCGGCGTAGTGACGAGAACGTACCCGCTGTCGTATTTGGCCTTGGTGCCGCTGAAGTTCACGGTGACCTTGGACATGGCGGCGACGCTCTTGATTTGAATCTTGTCCGCCAGCTTGTCGGAGATGTAAATGCGGGCCTCTCCGGTGGAGTTGCCTTCGGTTTCCTCGCGTACGATGACGCCGGCGATGCGGATCTTTTTGTCGATCAGCCGCTCGCCGTAGTCGACTATGCCGCCATAGGAGAGGATGTAGTACTGCCGCCCGATGAGTTCTTCGCCGAGCATCTGAATCGTATCGTATGCCCAGGAGTCCTGGGTGACTTCGATGATGACGTCGTAATCGCCCTCCGGCATCGCGCCCATGGTGATGGTTGCCGGGTCGACCAGATCGAGCGGATACGTCGGACCGCTGATGTCGATATCGTTCGATTCGCACAGGATGCCGGTATCGAGGCCGAGGTCGTTCTTGACGACGTAGTCGATGTTTTCGATTCCGGAGATCGCCTCGATGTCTTCGTCCGTGAAGGCCTTGCCGTCCTCGCGTTTGAGGATGATGCGGTTGACGCTGCTATTGTTGAAGAAGTCGTTCCAGCCCAGGTTCTCGTTTTGATGCATGTTCTCGACGGTGGACGCGTACTGGCTGATGACCGCTGTCGCGACGAACAGGTAGACGAGCAGCAGCAGGAAGAACTTGGCCGGGATGTTGAACGTGTTGCGGACCCCGAGGCGGTATTGCGGGAAGAGGCGCATCTTGTCGGTCTGGCTGGCGCTCCGGTCGGTTTGGGCGTCCGCTTCGATGCGTTCGGTCTCCGCCGCCAGCTCGGCCTCTCTCCGCTGGAAACGCGCGCCGCGGCGGGCGAGGTTTGCCAGCTGGGTGTCCGTGAGCGAGGACCCGAAGTGGGACGCCGGCTCCTCCTCGTAGAGGTCCGTCAGGGCATCGTAAAGATCGCCGACAGTAGCGACCGGTGCCGCAGCGTCGTCCTGTGCGGCGTCATCCTGCGGTGTACCGTCAGCGAGGTCCGGAGCGGCATCTGCGCGGTCCGCCCGGCGGATCCGCTTATCCTCGATGATCCGGCCGTCGTGCATGGTCAGCTTGCGCGTCACATAAGGCTCGGCCTGCTCAAAGTTGTGCGTGACGATAACGACGAGTTTATCCTTGGAAATCCGCGCGAGGGTTTCCATGACCTTGCGGGCGGACTCGCTGTCGAGGTTGCCGGTCGGTTCGTCCGCGACGATGATTGGCGCGTCCATGGCGAGGGCGCGGGCGATCGCGACGCGTTGTTTCTGCCCGCCGGAGAGGCGGGACGCCTTGGTGCGGCGGTATTCGCCCAGGTCGACCAGATCGATGAGCTCGAGGACGCGGTCGCGGCACTCCTTGCCCCGGTGGCCGGTGATCAGCATGGACAGCTCAATGTTCTGATAAACAGAGTAACTGTTGATCAGGTTGAAGTCCTGGAATATATTGCCGATGTAAGTCTTGCGGTATCGTTCGTAGTCTTCGGTCCGGTACCCGCTGGTGTCCTCGCCGCAGACGAACATCTCGCCTTCCTCGTAGGTGTCGAGGCCGGAGATGACGTTGAGGAGCGTGGACTTGCCGCTGCCGCTCTCGCCGGTGATCACGACGAACTCGCCCATGTCGAGCGCGAGGTCGACGCGGGAGAAGCCGGTGCTGACGGTGTCCTTGCCGGAGTAGAACTTTGAGACTTTTTTCAGCTCAATGGTGTGTGACATCAGAAATCCTTTCTACAATGTGAAATCAAGGCATTTGCGTCCATATATTGTGTTTCGGCGCATAGCCATACACTTTATTTTACCGCGGAAGAGCCGACGGCGCAAGAAGTCCTTAAGGATTCTTGGCGATTCTTAACCAAAAGTTAATCACCCAAAGGTAATGCAATGGAGGTGTTTGTGTGATATAATCGACGCAAGTGTGGACTGACGCCGGCGGACGACTGCGGCGGGCGTTGAGAGTGATATAAGGAGACGAACATGTCTGACAGAGCAAAAGCGAGCGATTACAAGGATATGAGGAGCAACTTCATCCACGATATCATCGACGAGGACCTGGCGACCGGCAAGTGGACGTCGATAGCGACCCGGTTCCCGCCGGAGCCGAACGGCTACCTGCACATCGGCCACGCCAAGTCGATCTGCCTCAACTTCGGCACGGCGCTCAAATACGGCGGCCGCTGCAACCTGCGGTATGACGACACCAACCCGATCAAGGAGGACATGGAGTTCGTCAATTCGATCGAGCAGGACGTGCGCTGGCTGGGCTTTGACTGGAACGAGCGGCTCTGGGCTTCGGACTATTTTGATACGATGTACGAGGCGGCCGTCGCCCTCATCAAGCAGGGCAAGGCCTTCGTCTGCAACCTCTCCGCCGAGGAGATCAAGGCGTACCGCGGTACGCTGACCGAGCCGGGCAAGGAGAGCCCGTACCGCAACCGCTCCATCGAGGAGAACCTGGAGCTGTTCGAGCGCATGCGCGCGGGCGAATTCGCGGACGGCGAGGTCGTCCTCCGCGCCAAGATCGACATGGCTTCTCCTAACATTAACATGAGAGACCCGGTCATTTACCGTGTGGCGCACGCGTCGCACCACAATACCGGCGACAAATGGTGCATCTACCCGATGTACGACTTCGCGCACCCGATCGAGGACGCGATCGAGGGCATCACGCATTCGATCTGCACGCTCGAGTTCGAGGACCACAGGCCGCTGTACGACTGGGTGCTCCAGGAGGTCGGCTTCTGGCCGAACCCGCCGCGCCAGATCGAGTTCGCGCGCCTCAATATCACCAACATGCTCATGAGCAAACGCTACCTCAAGCGCATGGTCGACGAGGGCGTCGTGTCCGGATGGGACGACCCGCGCATGCCGACGATCGCCGGGATCCGCCGCCGCGGCTACACGCCGGAGGCGATCCGCAAATTCTGCGATGAGATCGGCGTCGCCAAGGCGAACTCCACGGTCGACATCGCCCAGCTCGAGGCGTTCGTCCGAGACGACCTGCAGGACCGCGTCGAGGCGCGGAACGTCGTCACCAACCCGATCAAGGTCATCATCACCAATTACCCGGAGGGCCAGATGGAACTCTGCACCGTCGAGAACAACCGCAACGTGCCGGAGTTCGGCGAGCGCGAGGTCCCGTTCGGCCGGGAGCTCTGGATCGACGGGGATGACTTCATGGAAGTCCCTGAGAAGAAATACTTCCGCCTCTTCCCGGGCAACGAGGTGCGGCTCAAGGGCGCGTATTATATCACCTGCAACGAAGTCGTCAAGGACGAGGCCGGCAACATCGTCGAGCTGCACTGCACGTACGATCCGGCGACGCGGAGCGGCCTGGGATTCGAGGGCCGCAAGGTTAAGGGCACGATCCACTTCGTCGAGGCCACCACGGCAGTCAAGATCCGCATCCGCGAGTACGGCTACATGATGAAATACAACGAAGCGGGCGACATGGAGTTCGATCCGGAGTCGCTCAAGGAGACCTGGGGCTACGCCGAGCCGCTGATCAAACAGGCGGCGCCGGGCGAGCGGTTCCAGTTCTTCCGCAAGGGATATTACATCGCGGACGCCGAACTCACGACCGACGACGACAAAGTATTCAACAGTATCGTTAATCTCAAGAGTTCATGGAAAAAATAGACAGTTTTGTCGCCTGGGTGGTGGCTCTGACGGAGCAGTACCCGGTTATCGCAAAATACATGACTACCGTTTCGCGGTGGGTGTTCGTGGTCCTCGCTGTTTACATCCTGGTGAGGACCATCGCTTCGCTGTTGTCGACGCGTCCGACGCCGGAGGTATGGGGATACCTTTACGTCGAGAACGGCGTCAGCGAGCCCATCACGCACTGGGAGAACCTCATCGGCCGGTCCAGATCGGCCGATATTAACATACCTTTAAATACCATCTCAAAGAATCACTGCCTGCTCGCGCGGCGCGGGGACGAGTGGCTGCTCAAGGACCTCGGGTCGACGAACGGCACCGCGGTGAACGGCGTCCGGCTGGTCCCGGACAAACGGTACATCATCTCGCCGGGGGACGAGATCAACCTCGGCGGCGTCAAGTGCATCCTCGCCTCCATCAGCATCGAGGAGAGCCGGAACAACGAGGAGTTGCGGCGCCTGGACAAGGAGCCGATTTCGCCGTGGAAGCCGATGCTCGCGATTACGTTGTTCCAGTTCCTCACGGTGATCCAGCTGATCATCAGCATGGGGACGAAGGTCCCGGGGATGGCCGTCCTGTCGTTCCTACTCCTCTGCGTCCTGATGTGGGTGTACGTGTTCGTGTTCCGGCGCCTCCGGCGCAAGGGCTACGAGCTCGAAATGATCGCGTTCTTCATGTCGACGATCAGCCTCGCGATCACGACGTCTTCGGCGCCGACGACGACGTTCAAGCAGTTCATGGCGATCGTGATTGGCATGGCGCTTTTCATCTTCATGTGCATCTACCTCCGCGACCTCGACCGGACCAAAAGGATCCGTCCAATCCTCCTCATCCTGTCGGTCCTGCTCCTGGTCTTCAACCTGATCTTCGGGACGATCAAGTACGGCGCGGCCAACTGGGTATACATCGGCGGCATTTCGTTCCAGCCGTCCGAGCTGGTCAAGCTCGCCTTCATCTGCATCGGCGCCGGCACGCTTGAGGAACTCTTCGAGCGGCGGAATCTGTATACATACGCGGCGTTTTCGCTGTTCTGCCTGGGCTGCCTCGCGGTCATGGGCGACTTCGGCACCGCGCTGATTTTCTTTGTCACATTCCTCGTCGTTTCGTTCCTGCGGAGCGGCGACTTCTCGCGCTTCGCGCTCACGAGCGTCGGGGCCGGCATCCTCGGGCTGATGATCCTGCGGTTCAAGCCGTACATCGCCTCCCGCTTTGGGGCGTGGGGCCACGTCTGGGAGGAGGCCTACGTCAACGACGCGGGCTACCAGCAGACCCGGACGATGTCCTTCGGCGCGGGCGGCGGGCTGCTCGGCATCGGCGCGGGCAACGGCGACCTCAAATACCTCAACGCCGCGGACACCGACCTGGTCTTCGGCATGGTCATGGAGGAGTGGGGGTACGTCATCGCGGTGCTGCTGGTCCTTTGCATCGTGACGTTCTCGCTCTTCGCGGTCAACTCGATCGTCGCGGGGCGGTCGTCCTTCTACACCATCGCGGCCTGCGGTGCGGTGACGATGTTCACGTTCCAGACGATGCTCAACGTCTTCGGTTCGGTGGACCTGTTCCCGCTGACGGGCGTGACGTTCCCGTTCGTCTCCGCGGGCGGAACGAGCATGATGGTGTCGTGGGCGATGCTGGCGTATCTGAAAGCCGCGGACATGCGCAAGGACGCGAGCCTTGCCATCGCCGGGCGGCGGTTTGAACTGGAGGAGTAATGCGCAGACTGGAAAGACGTGCAATCATGTGTCTGATGCTTGCGGCGGTCCTGTTCCTCGGGATCGTGGTCTTTTCGTGGCGCTTTGTGACCCGCGGCGGGAAGTGGGCGAGCTTCTACGGGAACACGCAGGTGTATACGGACGGCGTCATCAGCCGCGGTTCGGTCTGCGACCGGAACGGGATTCTGCTGGCGAGCTGCACGGAGGACGGGATCGTTTATGTGGACGATACGACGCTGCGGAAGGCGACGGCGCACGCGGTCGGCGACCCGGGCGGGAACATCCCGTACGGTGCGGTCAATTATTTTAAAGACGAACTGATCGGATACGACCTCCTGAACGGGACGTACGACGCGTCCCGCGACGGGAAGAGCATCCAGCTGACGATCGACGCGGAGGCAAACCGCACGGCTTACAATTATTTGTCTTACTATGACGCGGGGCTGATCGGGGTCTTCAACTACAAGACCGGGGAGATCGTGTGCATGGTCAGCACGCCTGCGGTGGACCCGGCGTATTATGACGACGTCGATCCGGACTCCGCCGTGTATTACAACAATTTCATCCAGGCGACGCTCACGCCGGGGTCGACGTTCAAGCTGGTGACAGCGGCTGCCGCAATCGAGACGCTGGACATGGAGGACTACTCGTTCGATTGTGACGGGTACAATGAGTACGGCGGGGACGCCTTCCGCTGCGTGGCCTATCATGGCGAAGAAGATTTCTACGATGCACTGGCGAACTCCTGCAACGGCGCGTTCGGCGAAATTACACGGACCGTCGGCGCCGGCACGATGAAGAAATACGTTAACCAGTTCGGCCTGACCAGCCCGGTCGATATCGACGGAATCCAGACGGCCAAGGGGTCGTTCTCCTTCCCGGGCGATGACGACGTGGCGCTCAGCTGGGCCGGCATCGGCCAGGGCGAGGACCTCGTGAATCCGTGCGCGATGATGGTCTATGTCGGCGCGATCGCGAACGACGGCGAGGCGGTCGCCCCGCGGCTCCTCAAGCGCACCGGCATCTTCCGCCGGCGCTCCGGCAAGTCGCTCGGCCATTACCTCGACGCGGGCACGGCTGCCGAGCTGCGCAAGATGATGAAGAACAACGTCGAGTCTTCCTATGGCGCCGGGAACTTCCCGGAACTGGACATTTACGCAAAGTCGGGCACGGCCGAAGTCGGCTACGGCGAGACGTCGTGGTTCGTCGGCTTCATCGACGACGAAGCGCACCCGTATGCCTTCGTGTGCTGGGTCGACGGCGGCTACGGCGGAGCGGCGGCCTGCGGGCCGATCGTCCGCGCGACGCTTTACACGTTGATTGAAAACAATTAACGGCAGGGACGTTGGGTCCGGCTGCCGTTCAAAATATAATTTCATTGGGGTAATCAGATGACAACTCTGGAAGTCGCGCTGCTTGGCGTAGGGCTCGCGATGGACGCGTTCGCGGTGTCCATCACCGAGGGCCTCAAGATGAAGCACATTCAAATCAAATACATGCTGTTGCTGGCGCTCGCGTTCGGCGTGTTTCAGGCAGGGATGCCGATGCTCGGGTGGTTCCTCGGAAACAGTATCATTTCGTATATCGATAAATACGACCACTGGATCGGGTTTCTGCTCCTCGCCGCAATCGGTACCAAAAGCCTGATCGAAGCGCTTCGGTCAGACGATTCGGAGATCGGTGACGATGGATTGAGCAGTACCGGCCCGGACGACGCGTATTCCATCAGTATGGTAAAACTGCTCGTGTTGGCGGTCGCGACGAGCATCGACGCGCTCGCTGTCGGCGTGACGTTTGCCCTGGATTACTCCCTCAACGTCCCGCGCGCTTCGGCCCTGATCGGCGGCATTACGTTCGCCATCTGCTGCGGCGGGGTTCTGGTCGGGCACTTCTTTGGAACGCGGTACCGCCGCAAGGCGGGCGTCGCCGGCGGTCTGATCCTGATCGCGATCGGCGTCCGCATCCTGCTCGACGGCCTCGGGCTGTTCCTCTAGTTTGTCGGTTCGTCCGGCCACATCATGGTCAGGAGACCGTCGCTTCCATAATAGTCTCCCATGTACCCGATGTGCGTGAACCTGGACCGCAGGAAGTCCTTCGTCGTATAGGTGAGGACGTGCAGATCGGGGTCATACGCCTCCGCTATATAGTAGACCGTGTCGTCGGACGCGGTCGTTTTTTCAGTTGCGACAGTTCCGGTCGTATCACCGGTGTCGTCTGCACCGCCGTCAGCGGCGCCGGTGTCGATGCCGATGATCATGCCGACGTGACCGTTGTAGAAGACCAGGTCGCCCGGGAGGGCCTCCGCGAGGGACGCCCGCGACAGCGGCGTCAGAACGCAGATGTCCGAGAGGTCGTCGTCAAAGACCGAGTAGCCGGAGCCGACATCGCCCGGGTCGTACCCGGCGTTGTAAAGCGCCCAGCAGATGAAGCCGGAGCAGTCGAGGCCGTTCCGGAGCTGGGACCCGGCCGGGTAGCTGTACATGTATTCGCCCCAGACCGCCGGACCGTGTTCGGATTCGAGGACGTCGTCCTTGCGGTCTTTGCTGAGGTAGAGCCCGGTGTGGTAGTAGCGGCCCTCGCCGTCGCAGTATTCGCGATACGACCCGTGGTTGTCCAGGCGGCCGTTCTCGTAAAAATACGGGATGCGGTACGGGAACTCGAGCGCGAGGAACCGCGCCGCCTGCACCGCGCCGGCGCGGGTGCGGTAGCCCGTGCAGCTGACCTGCCACGCCAGCACGGCGTCGAGCACGTCGTTTTCCTCCGTCGAATAGATGTGGGTGTCGAGGTCGTTGGTGAGGAGCACTTTCTCATCGCTCAGGCGGTACTCACCGAGCAACCGGGTGGCGGGCACATCAAACGTGACAGCCGCCGAAGCCTCTTCCGCCGCGGCGTCGTCCTCCGCCGCGGAGCCCTCCGGCACCGTTTCCGGGACGTCAAGCCCCTGCCACGCGGTGAAGAACGTGAGCAGCAGAAGCATGGCGAAGAGCATCCTGGTCAGTACGTCGACGAGATATTCATATTTCTTTCTTTGCGTGAGGTTCATACGCGATTATTCTATAACAATTTCCGCCTTTTCTCAAACGGTTCCGCCGCAAAAACACCGATTTGACGGAGCTTATCATAGGTGTTATAATCTCTCTGTATGACTTTGGGGGTGGATAGGTGCTGGTGTGCCTTACGGTCTTCAAAACCGATATGGGGAGTTAAGACCTTCCCGGGTGGGTTCGATTCCCACGCACTCCCGCCATCTTTAGTTGTATGAGGAGACAGAAATGAATAAGAATGAATTGCTACGCAGGATTCCAAAAGTTGACGAGGTGCTGGCTCAGCCTCTCGTTTTTGATTGCTTTGCGAAGAGCGGCCGGGAGGCGGTTACCGAGGCGGTGCGCGAGGTGATCGACGGGCTTCGGGCGCGGATCCTTACGGTGGACGAAGCGGGGGCGGCGGGCTTCAATCCGGCGGACCTCGGCCTCGGTGCGGTCGCGGCGGCGGTGACGGCGCGGCTCGCGGAAAAGGAACGGAACCGCTTATACGGTGTGATCAACGCGACGGGGACGATTCTCCACACCAACCTCGGGCGGGCGCCGCTCTGCAGGGAAGCGGTCGAGAACGTCGCGGCGGTGTCGCGCGGGTACTCCAACCTCGAGTACGACGTCAAGGCGGGAAAGCGCGGGTCGCGGCACGACATCATCCGGGACCTCGTGGTCGAACTGACCGGCGCGGAGGACGCGATGGTGGTCAACAACAACGCGAGCGCGACGATGCTCGTGCTCTCGTCGATGGCGGCGGGGCGGGAGGTCGTCGTTTCGCGGGGCGAGCTCGTCGAGATCGGCGGTGCCTTCCGCATTCCGGACATTATGGCGCAGTCCGGGGCCTTCCTCCGGGAGGTCGGGACGACCAACAAGACTAAGCCGTCGGACTACGAGAACGCGATTCTTACCAGGGAACAGGCGGAGGCCGGCGACTATCCGCCGGAGCCGGACGGCGCGGCGCGGTTCGCGACCGGCGCGCTGATGAAGGTCCACACGAGTAACTACAAAATCATGGGCTTCACGGAGGAGGCGACGCTCGAGAACCTCGTTGAAATCGGGCGCAAGCACAAGCTGCCGGTAATTTTCGACATGGGGAACGGCCTCATGGTCGACCTTTCGGCGTACGGCCTCGACGAGCCGAACGTGCCGGCGTCCCTCGCGACGGGCATCGACGTGATGCTCTTCAGCGGCGACAAGCTCCTCGGCGGACCGCAGGCGGGCATCATCGTCGGCCGCCGGAAATACATTGAAAAGATGAAGAAACACCCGCTCGCCAGGGCGCTCCGGGTCGACAAAATGACCTTTGCCGCGCTGGAGGAGACGTTAAAGAAATACCGCGACGCCGAGGTCGCAAAGCGCGACATCCCGGTGCTCCGGATGATCACCGAGTCCGCGGAAACATTGCGGGCGCGGGCCGGGCGGCTCGCGGAGGCGATCTGCGGCGACGCCTGGACAGGCGAACCGGGCGCGGCTGTGACCACGCCGGACGGGCTGACCGTGCGCGTTGTGGAGGTTGAGGACCAGATCGGCGGCGGGTCCGCCCCGATGGTGTACCTGCCGGGCTTCGCAGTCGCGGTGACGGCCGGGGCCAGATCGACGCAGTCGCTCGAGCGTGCGCTCCGCAAAGCCACAGTGCCGGTGATCGCGCGGATCCGCGACGACCAGCTGCTGCTCTGCGTACGGACCATCGCGGACGAAGAGGTCGGAATCGTTGCGGAGGCGGTGAAGGGCTTATGAAGAACATCATCATCGGCACGGCGGGTCACGTCGACCACGGCAAGACCCAGCTGATCAAGGCGCTTTCCGGCATCGACACGGACCGCCTCGAGGAGGAAAAGAAGCGCGGCATCACGATCGAACTTGGCTTCGCACACATCCCGAACGACGCCGGGTACAACATCGGCGTGATCGACGTTCCGGGCCACGAGAAGTTCATCAAGAACATGCTCGCGGGCATCGGCGGAATCGACTTCGTATTGTTCGTCGTGGCGGCGGACGAGGGTATCATGCCGCAGACCCGGGAGCACTTCGAGATCCTCCGGGCGCTCGGGATCGACGACGGCCTGATCGCCGTGACCAAGATCGACATGGTGGACGAGGAGTGGCTCGAGATGCTGCTCGAAGACGTGCAGGACTATTTCAGAGGCTCGTTCCTCGAGGGCAAGCCGATGATCCCGGTGTCATCCAAGACCGGCGAGAACATCGACGTCCTCAAGGAGGAGATCATCAAGAAGTGCGACCGCAAGGAGAAGCGCATCGCCGACCCGGCCATGTTCCGGCTGCCGGTGGACCGCGTGTTCACGATGTCCGGCTTCGGGACGGTGGTCACGGGGACGCTGGTCGACGGGACGTGCCGCGTGAACCAGGAGGTCCGGATCGAGCCGCAGGGGACCGTGGCAAAGATCCGCGGGCTGCAGACCTACGGGAACGACGTGAGCGAGGCCTTCGCGGGCCAGCGGACGGCGGTCAACCTCGGCGGGATCAAGAAGGACGCCGTCGACCGCGGCGACGTGCTCGCGGTTTCCGGCGCGGTGACCGTGACCAATATGATCGACGTCCGGCTCGACGTGTTCGCGTCGGCGGACCGGACGGTGCTGAACAACAGCCGCGTGCACCTCTATCAGGGGAGCAAGGAGGCCCTTTGCAAGGTGATCCTGCTCGACCGGGAGGCGCTCGGCGCAGGGGAGAGCTGCTACGCGCAGCTCCGGCTGGAGGAGCCGATGGCGCTGCGGCGCGGCGACCGGTTCATCATCCGCTTTTACTCGCCGATCATCACGATCGGCGGCGGCGTGGTGCTGGACACCCTCCCGGCAAAACATAAGCGGAACCGGCCGGAGGTGCTGGAGGGCCTCGACGTGCTCGCGGGGGACGACGTACGGGCGGCGGTCCGACTCAAGGCGGGCGGACGCGACCTGTATGATGCGGCCGGCCTGATCTCCGTCCTGGGACTGATTCCGGCGGAGGGAGAGCGGCTGCTCGAAGCGATGGTTGCGGACGGCGAGGTCGTGCTGCTGGCGGATGGAACCGTGCTCGGCAGGGAGCGGATCGACGAGATGTGCGAGGCCGCGCTCGGGCTCATCCGGCAGTACCACAACGAGAAACCGCTCGCGGACGGCGTTCCAAAGCAGGAACTGCTGAACCGCATGCAGAGCGCGCTTTACATCGAGGACGGCCGGGTCATCAACGCGGTGATCGCGTACATGATCGGCTCCGGCATCGTGCGGGACGCTGGCAAGGCCGTCGCGCTGACGGACTTCCGCATCGAATACACGCCGGCGCAGCTGGCGCTCAAGGACCGCATCGCGGAGCTGTACCGCAAGGCCGGGATCGAGATGCTCCGGAACGACGAGATTTACGCGCTGGACCGCGACCGCAACGCCGTGAGCGCGATTCTCACGGACCTGACTGGCGAAGGGGTCATCGTCAAGGTCGACCCTTCGTACTACATTTCCAAAGAAGGCTGGGACCGCGTCATGGACGCGGTGATGCGGATCGGTGCCCGCGGACCGTTTACGCTGGCGGAGTACCGGGACGAGCTCGGGACGTCGCGCAAATACGCGGAGGTCTTTCTCGCCGCGCTGGACCGGATGAATGTGACGGTCTTCGGCGGGGACACCCGGACGGTGCCGGCGGCGCTGAAACGATAGACAGAGAGGACGGATGGATGGACGAGAGAAGGGGACGGAACGGGGCCGGCAAGGCCTGCAGCGCAGGGCGGCGCGCCTGGTTGATACTAGCAGCCGTAGTTTTCCTGTTGGCCGGCTGCAGCAGGAACGTCGCGCCAAAGGATCAGGTGGCGCGCGAACTCGACGCGATCAAGAGCGACGCTTCGCAGGAGATGTTCGCCGACGTGCTGATTGGTGACGCGGACCTCCCGGCGGAGTATCAGGGGCGCTACGACGAGCTCGTCGGGCGGATCCTGGACTTTGACTATGCGATCAAGAGCCAGACCGTGGACAAGGATGCCGGGACCGCAACGGTCGTCGTGACGATTACGACGTACGACTTCGGTAAGGCCTACACCGACACCTACGATCAGGTGATCAAGGACGCAGCCGAGCAGAAGATCGACGAGGAGACGGATATCGACAAATACGTTTTCGACATGATGTTCGACAAGATGCTCGGCCTCGAAGAGAAAAAATACACCGTCGACGTCGAGGTGCACTGCACCCGGAACGAAGACGGTGACTGGGTAACGGATATTTACAGTAACGAAGACCTGCTGGATGCGATGACCGGCGGCATGCGCGGCGCGATCCGCGCCATCACCGGCTGAGCTTACAGGTAAGCGCGGACGATGGCGAGCAGGATGTCGACGACGGTGTCCATCCCTTCCACGGTGATGTGCTCATACGGACCGTGGAACGCGTGACCGCCCGTCCCGAGGTTCGGACACGGGAGCCCCTTGTAACTCAGGAGGCTGCCGTCGGTGCCGCCGCGGACCGGCTTGATGATCGGCGTAATGGAGAGGCCAGCCATGGCCTCTTTTGCTTTGTCCAGAACGATCGGGTTCTGGGCGATGATGTCCGCCATGTTGCGGTACTGGAGGCGGATGTCGATGGAAGCCGTCCCTTCGCCGTACTTGCGGTTGATGACCTCCACCATGTCGCGCATGAACCCCTGACGGCGCTCGAACGTCTTGCGGTCGTGGTCGCGGATGATGTAGGTGAGCATGGCGGAATCCGGCGTTCCGTCCGTGGCGACGAGATGATAGAAGCCCTGCCGGCCGTCGGTGCGCTCCGGGCGCTCGTCCATCGGAATGAGAGTGTCGTACTCCATTGCGACGCGCGCTGCGTTGACCATGACGTCTTTGGCGTCGCCCGGGTGCACGTCGACGCCGGTGAAGCGGACGAGGGCAGCGGCGGCGTTGAAGGTCTCGTAGTCGAGTTCTCCTTCGAAGTCCCCGTCGACGGTATATGCGTATTTGGCGCCGAAGGCCGCGAAGTCGAACTTTGCCGTGCCGCGGCCGATCTCTTCGTCCGGTGTGAAGGCGATGGAAATCGGTCCGTGCGGGCCGGTGAGCCGCTCCACCATGGTCATGATTTCCGCGATGCCGGCTTTGTCGTCCGCGCCGAGGATCGTCGTCCCGTCGCTTGTGATCAGCGTCCGGCCCTTGAAATTACGGAGATGAGGGAACATCTCCGGAGAGAGGACCCGCCCGCTTTCGCCGAGCGGGAGCGGGCCGCCGTCGTAATCCGGCGTCACGATCGGGGAGACCGGGTGGTCGCAGTGGCGCGCGACGGTATCCATGTGGGCGATGAAGCCGATCGGCGTGACGTCCTCGCACCCCGGCGTCGCCGGGATACGGCCATAGACATAGCAGTATTCGCTGACGAAGGCGTTCGTAACACCCAGCGTCTGGAGCTCGCGGGCGAGGACGCGCGCGAGGTCGAACTGGCACGCGCTCGACGGGCTGCTGTCGCTATTCTCGTCGCTCGGCGTCATGTAGGTAACATATTTCAGAAGTCTCTCATGGGCTTTCATTTGTGTCGGGGTCCTTTCGTGTGTGTCCGGGGTCCTTTTGTGTCGGTGGACATCTGATTTCATCAATTCTTCTTGATTATAGCACATGTTTTTGGTAAAATCAGTTGTACACTTCTGATCAGTGGCAAACAAAATTGTATTTTTTCAGAAAGGTTCACATATATGAGCAAGGGAAAACAGAGACCTCCTCAATACATCAGACAGTCCAAGGGCTACCAGCAGAACATGTATAAGAAACAGCTCAAGGACAAAGACATCGAGATGCCAAAACAGATCGATACGGACAAACTGATCAAGGTCAACCGGATCCTCGGCATCGGCATGATCATCCTGACGATCGTCCTGCTCTTCTGGAAGGGCTGGAAATGGGCGCTCGTCCTGGTCCTGATCGGCTTGCTGTACGTCGGAGGATTCTTCCTTTACATGCAGAACTACACCAAGAAATTCATCAAGACGTACAAAGCCATGGGCATCCCAAAGGACATGTACATCAAACAGCTCCGCAAGAGCGGCACGGACGTCAAGCAAATCGAGCGGATGTCCAAGCTCTGGGATAAGGTCAAGGAGGACTGATCCCGGACGGAGCATTTCACAGCCGGACAGGAGAACGTATGGAACAGAAAGAACTTCTGGAAGTCCTCGCCAAGGTCGCCGGCGGCATCGCGCAGACGATGGGAAAGGACACCGAGGTCGCGGTCCACGACCTCAAACGACGTGAGATGTATTCCATCGCAAACGGTCACGTCACGGATCGGAAACCGGGGGCGATCATCCCCGAAGCGGTTTACGAGATGATCATGGGACTGGCGGACGAGAACGACTATATGACCGGATACAGCGGCGTTTCTTCCAAGGGAAAGAATCTCCGCTGTTCTCATATTATTCTCCGCGACGACGCGGGGGAACCGGCCGCGATGATGTGCATCAACCAGGACACCAGCAAACTGGAAGACTTCCGCAACTTCATTAACTCCATGATCGAAGTCAAGGACCCTAACGCCGGCGGGACGAACCGCGATGAGTCGATCACGGCCGCCGCCCAAAAGACGATCGTGAATACGTTGTGGAAGATGAACGACACGGACCGCGATTCCAAGGAAGGCAAGATTCTCATCATCAAGGAGCTCCGGCGCCAGGGCGTCTTCGACGTCAAGGCGATGACGCCGTATATCTGCCAGTCGCTGCAGATTTCGCAGACGACGCTGTATAATTATCTGCGGGAGATCAGGAATGAAGAGGCCAGCCTCGCGGGGCAGCGGCGGAACAAGAGCGAAGACTGACAAGAACGACGACTGACGCATAATTCGGACGGGTTTCACCTTGACGATAACAACGCGAAAGAGTATAATGAGCGTGCGCTTTTCGAGAAGTGCGCGCGTTGCGCGGGTGTAGTTTAGTGGCAAAATATGAGCTTCCCAAGCTTAGGTTGAGGGTTCGATTCCCTTCACCCGCTCCAACACAGCCCGGCTCCGGACGGAGCCGGGTTTTTTCGTGCGCGGGACTCTACGTTGCGTAGGTGGCGGCCGCAGCGGCGCCATAGTAGACTTTCTACAGAGAATGGACTGGCAGCAGGGATCGGACCTGCGTTGGAAGGAGGAGCGCATGTGTACAAGTATCGTCGTCAATAAGAAAAAAACCATCGTCGGGTGGAACCTGGACTTGCTGGACATGGACTGCCGGGTGCGGCCGGCGGCGGAGGGCGTCTACATCGAAGTGAATGACGCGACGGAGGGCTGGATGCCGCTCTTCGGCGCGAACGCCCGGGGCGACTTCGTCGGCATGCCGACGTGCTGGCCACACGACCCGCGGAGCAATCCGGCAGGGGACGGGGAGAACGTCATCCTGCTGGACATCGACCTGCTCCTGCAGAAAAAGACGCTGCAGGAGGTCCGCGGAATCGCGGAGCAGCGGTCGGTGTACAGTGTCCCCGGCCTGACGTTCATGGCGGCGCTCTCGGACGCGGACGGTAACGTGCTGCACATCGTTCCGGGGCAGGGCGTCCTCTACTATGAAAAACCGCCGTACCGGATCTTGACCAACTTTTCCCCGTTCAAGCAGGACGCGGCGGTGCACCCGTGGATGGGGTGGGACAGGTATCATGCGGCGGAGACCATGCTGTCGAAGGCGGCAGACGATTTTGATGTGGCGGATTGCTTTGCGGTGCTGCGGGCAGTGGCGCAGGAGGTCTGCCCGACGGTCGTGTCGATGGTGTTCGACGTGCAGGAGCGGACGGTCTATTGGTGCGAAAAGCGGTGCTGGGACGACGTCCGGACGGCCGTGCTCGGTTGAAGCGGATTGTGGTTCAGACCGTTACATTCGGATAAAAAACGACCCGCTCTGCTGGAGCGGGTCTGTTGGTTTGAAATGGCTGTGCCGGCCGAAGGAACGGCTATTCGTAGACCGGTTCGGACGTGAGGCGCCGGAGCAGGTCCAGGTGTTCCGGCGCGACGAACGGCGCGAGGGCTTCGTAAGTCCCCGCGGTGAAGTCGCTGTCCTGGTAGGCCGGCGCCATAGATGTGGACATCAGCGTATACGGGCCGGACTCCGCCATCGCGCAGCCCTGCCAGGTGCCGCGCGGGACGTGGAGCTGCGGCAGGTCGCCGCGCGCGAGGTCCTGCCCGAGGCGCCGGACTTCGCTGGTCCCGTCCGGGTGGACCAGCAGCAGTTCGACCGCCGGCCCGGCATGGTGGTACCAGACCTCGTCCGAGACGAGCCGGTGCATGCAGGAGAAGCTGGTCGGCGTGACCAGGTAGTGGATCGTGCTGCAGACCGGCCGGTCCGTCGGCCGGCCGGCGAGCGTATCAGCGGCGAGCAGCTCGTCCGATACGTACGGCTGCGCCCACATGCCGCCCTCGCCGACGAGCGGCTTCAGGTTCAGAATTTGAATGACCTGTTCCAGCGGGATCATGTCTTCGTACATCGTGCACCTCCCGGAATTTACAGTTCATTGAAGAATGCCGGCGCGAGCAATACGCCGCAGTCCACCGTGAGCACCTGCCCCGTGACCGCGCTCGCGAGGTCACTCGCGAGGAAGAGGCAGGTCTTGCCGATCTCCTCGGCCTGGACGAGTTTGTGCAGCGGGCTCCGCTCGCGATAACTGTCCGTCCAACCCGGGATGAATTCGTCCTGGCCTTCTTTATAAATCAGTCCTGGAGCCACGCAGTTGACCCGCACCGTCGGCCCGAAGGACTGGGCCATGGACCGCGTCAGCATCTCGACGGCGGCCTTGGACGCGCCGTAGTGCGCGAGCATGCGCGCCGGATTGGTCGCGTTGATGGAGGATATATTGACGATCGCCCCGTCGCGGATCAGCGGACGGATCGCCTTGGACAGGAAGAAGACGCCCTTAGTGTTGGTGTCCAGCATCGCGTCCCAGTCGTCCGGCTCGATCTGGTCGATGGCCTTGGCCGGGTAGATGCCGGCGTTGTTGACGAGGCAGTCGATGCGCGGGCCGCCGGACGGCTCCGCGCTGAGGTCTTCGGTAATCTCGTCCGGGTCCTCGGTGAGGCCTTCAATCGCCGCGCGGGAATCCGCGTCGAGGTCCGCTGTGAGTGCCTCGACGAACGTCTGGATGGACGCCATGTCGCTCTGATCGAGCCGGTAAAACCGCAGATTGCGGTCCGGGTATTTCGCGCGGAGTTCGTCCGCCGCGCTGCCGGAGCGGTTGTACGTCAGGATGACGTTCGCGCCGCTCTCGATGAAGACTTCCGCGATGGCCCGTCCCGCACCGCTCAGCGCGCCGGTCACGATGACGTTTCTGCCCGTGAAGTCGAGTTTTTCCGCATATGGATTCATATCGCACCTCTGTTTTTTTCTGTGCTGATTTATCACATCTATTATATCCGCTGCGGCGCCGGAATACAATCCTGCGGGGCCCGGGCGACAATCCGTGTTGTAGTTGACCGGGCAATCAAGTATAATTTATTCAGATGAAACTCGGAAAAAGAGAAAATCTGAATATGACGGAGGGGAACATCGCGCGGCTTCTGATCGCGTTCGCGATTCCTCTCCTGCTCGGGAACGCCTTCCAGCAGTTGTACAACATGGTCGACACGTGGGTGGTGGGAAACTTCGTGAGCAACGAAGCCTTTTCGGCGGTCGGGACGGTCGGACCGATCATCAACACCCTGATCAGCCTGTTCATGGGCTTTTCCAGCGGCGCGGGCGTCGTCATCGCGCAGTATTACGGTGCCGGCAAGCGGGAAGAAGCCTCGCGGACGGTGCACACCGCGGTCGTGATGACGGCGATTTTTGCGGTGGTCCTGTCGACGGCGGGCGTCCTGCTGCGGAATACGTTCCTGCACTTCATGCGGACGCCGGACAACGTCCTGCCGGAGGCGCGGACGTACCTCCTCATCTTCTTCTCCGGCGTCGGGAGCCTGATGTTTTACAACATCGGCGCGGCGACGCTGCAGGCGATCGGTGACTCGAAGCGGCCGTTTTATTTCCTCGCGACGGCGGCGACGCTCAACATCATCGGCGACCTGACCTTCGTCCTCAAGTTTCACATGGGGGTGGAGGGCGTCGCGCTCGCGACCATCCTGGCCATGCTGGTCTCAGCGGTTCTGGTCTTCCGGACGCTTTTCACGACCAACACGTGCGTGCGGATCCACCTCAGTAAACTGCGGATCGATCCGGTCCTGCTGAAACAGATCTTCCGCATGGGCATCCCGGCGGCCGCGCAGATGGCGATCATCTCGTTCTCGAACGTGTTCGTGCAGGGGTATATCAACCAGTTCGGCGCGGACGTCATGTCGGGCTGGACGTCCTACGCGAAGATCGACGCGCTGGTCTTCCTGCCGATCCAGTCGATCGCGCTCGCGACGACGACCTTCGTCGGGCAGAACATCGGGAGCGGGCAGATCCCGCGCGCGAGAGACGGGGTCCGGACGGCGAGCCGGCTCTGCCTCGTGATCATCCTGGTGCTCGCGCTGCCGGTGATGGTCTTCGCGCCAAACCTGGTCGCGTTCTTCAACGCCAAACCGGAGGTCGTGATGTACGGGACGATGATCCTGCGCTGGATGACGCCGTTCTACCTGTTCGCGAGCTCGGCCAACATCCACAACGCGGGGCTCCGCGGCTCGGGCGACGCGAGGACGCCGATGATGGTGACGATCTTCTGCTACGTCATCTTCCGGCAGATCTACCTGTTTACGGTTTCGCACTTCATTTCGAATACGTTGCTGCCGCTGGCGCTGAGCTACCCTGCGGGGTGGATCCTCTGCACGGCGATCATGGCGGTTTACTATAGGAAAGCCAACTTTGGACACAAATCCGTCGCGGCCCGGGACCTGGAGTCGATGGATGACAGTTCGATGATGTGAAAGGGGGAGTCGAATGACAGACATGAAGTGGAAGGACCGCTTCGAGGCGGTCCGCGCGCAGCTGTCAGAACTCGGATTGTTTGACCGCCGGTCGCTCGTGATGCTCCGGCAGAGAGGGGGACGCGTCGTCCTCAATGCGGAGGGAAAGCGCGTCGCTCCGACGATGTTCGAGGGCGTGACGGCGGAGTTGGCGGTGCTGACCGCCGGGCGGTACGCGCTGCAGTACGCTGCCCTCGGCAAGCCGGTTACAGCGTCGACAGACGACATGGCCATGATGTTCGGGCACCGGGTGCGGTGCGTCGACAGGCCGGACGGCGGGGACGCGGCTTACATCATCCGCGGCCGCGGCTTTCTCGTGACGGGGCGCTTTGAGAGCGAGCTCATCGCGGCCTGCATTTTGATGGAAAAGATGTGCAAGGCGGAACTGCTCGCGCCGGCGGCCGGTAAGGTCCGGCACCTGAACCCGGCGCTCTCGGCGCTCGAGCACTCAGTTTATATGAAGAAGTATTCGAAGAACGAGCGGGAGGCGAGTGCGGCGGACGGCGGCTCGGCGCAGGAAAACGCGGCAGCTGCGGAAGCCGGGGCGTCGCAAGGGGCGCAGGCGGACGCCGCGGCGGTTCCGGACCGCGCGCTCCGGGAGGCGGTCATCCGGTACGGGCAACTGCTGATCGAAAACCGGCTGATCCAGTCCACCTGGGGAAACGTCTCCGCGCGGATCGACGAACACCGCTTCCTGATCACGCCGTCCGGCGTGGACTACTATCGGATCCGGCCGGAGGAGATCGTCGAGATCAACATCGACGACGGCTCATACGCAGAGGGGTTGCACCCATCGAGTGAGCGCCGGCTGCATCTTTTGATTTACCAGGAACGCCCGGACATCGGCGCGATCATTCATACACACGCGTCCAACTGCCAGGTGCTCGCCGCCTGCCACGCGGACCTCAAAGCGGACGGCCTGGACTACCCGTGCGCGGCCTACGGCGTCAGCGGGTCCGGCAAGCTCGCGGCCAACGTCGTGGCGGTGATGCGGGACCACGACGGCTGCATCATGGCCAACCACGGCTTTGTCACAGGCGCGGCGACGCTCGAACAGGCGCTGGACCAGGCGGTCCGGGCCGAAGCGGCCGCCGGCGCCTTCCTCGGAACCGGGGAGCTTCGTACTACGGGATCAGAGAAGGAGGGGAACCCGATGAGCGACAACTTCGCAAAAGGCCGGTCCGCCGAGATTTTTAACAACGGCGACGGCAAGATCACCAAACTCTTTTTTGCAGACTATTCCAGGGACTACGCGGAGAAGGAGTACCGCAACACCAAAGTGGCCGCGGACCTCGGCTGCACGGACATGAAAGTGTACGACATGGTGGAGCAGGACGGGCGGTACGGCTTTGTGATGGACTACGTCGACGGCGTTTCGCAGAATGACCTGTCGACCAAGAAGCCGTCCTACTTCCTGCGCGGCGGTAAGGACCTCGCGCGGTGCCACGTCCGCATCCAGGCCAAACACACGAAGGACCTCGACGACATCCGCGCGGTGTGCTCCAACCTCCTTGCGGACCCTGTCATGGACTTCCTCACGACGGAGGAGAAAGTCGCCGCCCGGCAGTACATCCTGTCGCTGCCGGAGGAGGACACGGTGCTGCATCTCGACCTGCACACCGGAAACGTGCTCGTCGACCAGAGCGGAAACTGCTACATCATCGATTGGGTGACCGCGGCGCGCGGGAACCGGGCTGTGGAGGAGGCGCTGATGGAGTTCCTCTTCAGCGAAGCGGAGCTCTTCCCAGAGGCGTCCCCGATGCAGCTCAAGGTGTTCCGGGCGGTCCGCGGCTTCGTCGGAAAGCAGTTCTTCAAGGAGTACCAGAAGCTCACGCCGATCTCCGCTGAGGAGATCGAGCGGTACCGGCTGCTCGCACTGATCTTCCGCCGCAGTTGGAACATCGAATTCGAACGGCCGTACCTGACCAAAACCATTCGTGCGTATATCAGAAAGGAGTGCATGAAATGAAGATCGTATGTATCTGTGACGCCGGCGTGCCGGAGATGCTGATGCAGCAGATGAAAGCCCTGCCGGGCTGCGACGTGGATATCTATACGGAAAAGACCCTGACGGACGTCCGGGCCATTACGCTGGCGATCCGGAACGCAGAGGTCAACGGCGCGGAGAGCTGCCCGGTCACGGACGAGATGCTGGCGGCGGTTCAGGGGGCGGACGCGATCGTGACGCACACGGCCCCGGTGAACCGCAAGGTTCTCGACGCGGTCCCGGGTCTCAAATACGTCGGCGTGCTCCGCACAGGAGTCGAGAACGTCAACGTCGACCTCTGCACCGAGCGCGGCATCACGGTCATCAATGCAGAGGGCCGGAACGCGGTCGCCGTCGCGGACCAGACCGTCGCGATGATGCTCTGCGAGATGCGGAACATCGCCCGCGGGCACGCGGCGCTGGTCAGCGGCAAGTGGGTCAAGATGTTCCCGAACGTGATGTACAGCCGCGACATGCGGAACTGCACCGTCGGCATCCTCGGCGTGGGCAAGATCGGAACCCTGGTCGCTCAGCGCCTCAAGGGCTTCGGCTGCAAGGTCCTTGGTTGCGACATTTACCTTCCGGAGGAGGAGATCCTCGCGCGGGGCTGCGACGAGGCGGTCACCAAAGAAGACCTCCTCAAGCGGTCGGACTTCGTCACGATGCACATGGTATATAAAGAGGGCGATCCGCACCTCATCGGTGAGGCGGAGCTCGCCCTTATGAAAAAGACAGCGATATTGGTGAATTGCGCCCGCGCGGGGCTGGTCGATACGGCCGCCCTGGTCAAGGCGCTGCAGGAGAACCGGATCGGCGGCGCGGCGATCGACGTGTTCGACGACGAGCCGCTGCCGGAGGACCACCCGTTCCTCAAGCTGATGAACGTGACGCTGACGCCGCACTCGGCGGGCACCACGATCGACGCCTTCGGAAACTCCGTGATTATCCTCCGCGATCAGTTCGCGGAGCTCCTCAGCGGCGGGACGCCGCGGAACCGCGTGAACTAAGCGGTAAAGCGCATCGGTCTCGGGTACTGCCTGATCGGTTGCCGCGTCATTCCGCGACGCGCATGATATTATCGATTGATTTGATGACGTCTTCCTTGTAAATCTCGTCGAGAGCACCGAGGAGGACGTTTTTTTCGACCTTGAAAACGATGAAGATGAGCGGTGCGACGATCTCTCCGTTGACTTCGTACGGGGCCTTCTGCTGAACCGACTCGATACTGATTCCGTGCCTGCCGAAAATCGTGGTGATCTTGCCGAGAACGCCAGGTTTCTCCACGACCATCATGCGGATGTAGTATTTGTTCGCACCCTCGCCGACAAAGGTCAGGCCGGAGTCGTAGCGGAGCTGCGGGACGATGTCGTAGGCGGAATCCTTCTCGAGCTTGCGCGCGACGCCGATGACGTCGCCGAGGACGGCGCTGCCGGTCGGGAGCGGGCCTGCGCCGCGGCCGTAGAACATCAGGTCGTCGACCGCGTTGCCGCGCACGAACACGGCGTTGAATTCGTTGCTGACCGAGGCGAGCGGGTGGGTGACCGGAACCAACGCCGGCTCAACGCCGCCATAAATCTTGCCGCCCATCTCACGGGCGCTCGCGAGGAGCTTGATCCGGTAGCCGGACCCGTTGGCGAAGGCGATGTCTTCCTTGCCGACGGAGGTGATGCCCTGCGTCGGGATGTCCTCCGGCGCGGCGTCAGTACCGAAGATCGTCGAGATGAGGATGGAAAGTTTGTTGGCCGCATCAAAGCCGCCGACGTCCGCGGTCGGGTCCGCCTCCGCGAAGCCCTTGGCCTGCGCGTCTTTGAGCACCTCGGCGTAGTCCTTGCCGTACTCGCCCATCTGGGTGAGGATGTAGTTGGTGGTCCCGTTCAGGATGCCGTGGACCTCGGTGAAGCGGTTGGACAGCAGGGCCGTGGTCAGCGAGGTCAGGATCGGGATGCCGCCCGCGACGGCCGCCTCAAAGCGGAGCAGGACGTGGTTCTCCTGCGCGAGGGCGGCGAGGCGCTTGCCGTTGGCCGCGATGGCGGCCTTGTTGGCGGTGACGACGCTCTTGCCGTTGGCGAGCGCGGTCGCCATGTATTCCGTCGCCGGCTCGATGCCGCCGATCAGCTCGACGACGATGTCGATCTCCGGGTCGGTCAGGATCTCCATCGGGTCGGTCGTGTATTTCTCTTTTGGAATGTAAATGCCACGGTCCTTGTCCGGGTGGCGGTTGAGGATCTTGACGATTTCGATGTCAAAGCCGGTGGTCTCCGAGATCTTCTGACGGTTCATCTCGAGGGCCTGGTACGTGCCCCTGCCGATGTTGCCGATGCCGAGCATGCCGACGTTGATGATTTTTTTCATGGCGAACCTCCTCTGTCGAACTGGGGGATTATTACATATGATTTTAGCCGCCCGGTACCGCTCCGGTCAAGCCTTTCTTGCGAACTGCGCAACAAAATCGTCTTGCAACGATACTATTTTATAGAGTACGATAGAGTTGAAATCGGGGACGGTTCCCGATTTCACCTTGCGGTAGAAAGGTGCATACCGATGAGAACAGGAAAGAAAGCAATTGGACTTTTGCTCGCGCTGGTCCTGGCGATGCTCGCGGCGCTCGGGCTTTCCGGGTGCGGCGGCGGTTCGCAGGCGCCGGCCGCGTCGATCACCGACAACACAGTCGTCGGCAGCCGGGTCTTCGTCGACCCGAGCAACGTGGTCTTTTTCGGATATCACAACCTCCTCGGAACGGCGATCATCGAGGACGGCGACGTCAGGGAATTCGTGATCGAAGCCGGGATGACCGGCGACATCTACGCGGTCGCGGTTACGGACGGATATCTGTATACGCTGGCGAGCGACGGAATCTTCAAGTACGACCTCGGGATGTTCTCGGGCGAGAGCTCCGCGGGGCCGGTCGTCCTCGCGCAGCAGAACATGTCGCAGTTCCACGGCTTTGAGATCCACCAGGGCAAACTGTACTTCACCAACGGGGTGGAGTTGTATTACGTGCCGACCGATGGCGGCGCGGTCTCCCGGATCGCGCTTGACACGACCGATTTTGAGGTGACGGACAAAGGTGTCTATTATGTCACACAGGCCGGCAAGCTGCACCTGCTGAGCCTGGACTTCAAGGACGACCAGGAGCTCGCGGACCTCGCGTACGGCTGCGAGATCGCAATCGGCCGGAGCAGCATTTATTACGTGGACGGCAGTGAACTCAAGGCGTTCTCCCTTGCGGACAACTCCGTCAACACCGTCGCGACCGAGCACGCACCGGGCAAGGACAAGGTCCCTTGGATCAACGGCGAGACGCTTCTTTATAAGGATTCGGACAACAACGTGTACCTCCTGACGCAGGACGGCGAGAAATTCTCGGGGACGGAGTACCTGGTCCCGATGGACAAGGTCAATGGGTACGTCTATGACGACTACCTGCTCGGGGTCAACCTTTCCTATAGTAACATGGTCGTCTGGAGCATGGCCGGCGTCAACAGCAAGACGTACAACCTGGACGACGAGCTTCGCAGCCAGCTCGACGCGGCGGGCATCTCGTTCAGCGGCTCGGGCAGCGGAAGCAGTTCCGGCTCCGGAAGCGGGTCGGGCGGTTCGGATAGCTCGAGCA
The DNA here is from genome assembly GCA_017433975.1 of Mogibacterium sp. GTDB lineage: Bacteria > Bacillota > Clostridia > Peptostreptococcales > Anaerovoracaceae > RGIG2439. Next base: position 148,495 of record JAFRGD010000031.1, read on the forward strand.
GCGGCTCGGATGGCCAGAGCGGCAGCGCGGGCTCCGGCACGGACACGTCCTCCGGCGCGTACGACATCATGGCCGGCGCATCGGAGTACTCCGACGGCGGTATCACATACCTGTACTTTAACGACTTCCTGCTCGTCATGCCGGATGCCGACGACTGGGCGTACGACGTTTCGGAAAACCGCGATGCGGTGACGATCTATCTCATCGCGGCGCGCGAAGCCGGCTACGGCGGCAACCTGGTGACCATCCGGGCATACGATTTGGACGACAACTCCTACACGCAGGTGCCGCACTATTCGGTCGCGGGCGTCGGGCGGAACGTCAGTAAGCGCTTCGTCGCGATCTTCCCGACGGACGTCCGCTGGGATCCGGACGACAGCGCGCAGGGAGAGCGGTACAAAGAACTCGAAACGTATCTGCAGAAGATCGGCGAAGGCGCCGTGAACAGCCCGCTGGTGACGGCGGACAGCGATTGATGACGGGAATGACTGAAGAGACAACGCAACAGACAACGATGAGCCGGCCGGACCGGCGGTCGGCGGTGCTCGTGAGCCTCGTGGATACCGAGGCCGCCGGACTGTGCTTTCTTATGGAAGTGCGGTCGCTTTCGGTGCGCCAGCCGGGGGAGGTCTGCTTCCCTGGCGGCCGGATGGAGCCGGGCGAGACGCCGGAAGAGACCGCCCTCCGCGAGACGGAGGAGGAGCTCGGGAGTCCGGCGGACCGGGTTGCGGTCTGCTGCCGGCTCGAGGAAGAGCAGCTGCTGAACAAGACCCGCGTTGTACCGGTGCTCGGGCTGATCGACGCGGAAGCGCTCGACCACATCGTGCTGTCGGAGAAGGAAGTGACGGAGGTGTTCCTGTTGCCGGTCGGCTGGGTGCGGGAGCACGAACCCGCTTATTACGATCTGGACACATTGGACCCTCTGACAGCCCCCAATAAACTGCTTCACTATCTCGCTTCCTACGGGCCGGAAAACCGCGCCCGCGGCAAGGTCTGGTACTGGGAATACCTGGGGTACGCGGTCTGGGGGATGACCGCGCGGATCATCCGCAAGGTGATCGGAACCGATCTGCCGGAGCGGTGCGCGGGCGGCGCGGAAGGAGGCCGGCCATGAGTCTCGGCGTTGTGCTTCACGAACCGGAGCAACCGGGAAATACCGGAGCGATCGGGCGGACGTGCATGTGCGCGGGCGCGAGCCTGCACCTGATCGAGCCGCTGGGCTTTTTCACAGACGAGAAGTCGGTCCGCCGGGCGGGGCTGGATTACTGGCCGCGGCTCGCACCGACGCAGTATCACGACTACGAAGCGTTCCTCGCGGCGCACCCCGGCGCGCGGATCTGGTACGTGACGACCAAGGCGCACCGGACGATCGCGGAGGCGGACTACCGCGACGGCGATTTTCTGATGTTCGGAAAGGAGAGCGCCGGAATCCCGGAGGAGATCCTGCGCCTGCACCCGGACCGCTGCGTGCGGATCCCGATGGCGGCGGGCGAGCGGTCGCTCAACCTCTCCAGCGCGGTCGCCGTGGCGCTCTATGAGGCGCTCCGTCACCTGGATTACGCCGGGCTCGAGAAGTGCGGCGAACTCCACCGGCTCACGTGGGAGCGGGAACGGGAATAGCGAGCCCCAAAAAACAGCCAGCGTTGGAATAAAAAAAGGTGAAAAAAACCGGGCTGCATCGGATGACGGTGCAGCCCGGACTTTTGTTATTCAGATGGATTACCGGTTTTCCTTGATGGTGGCGACGACCTGGCCGGCGATCGCGTGCTCCTCGTTGGCGGTGATGAGCAGGACCTTGACCGGCGATTCCGGCTTGGAGATGAAGCCGGTGAACTCCTCGGTCGCGAGGTTGACTTCGTCGTCCATGATGATGCCGAGGTTCTCGAGGTCGGAGAGCGCCTCCGCACGGAGCCGCGGGTCGTGCTCCGCGATGCCGCCGGTGAAGACGACCGCGTCCGCGCCGTTCAGAACCGCGTAGTACGCGCCGACGTACTGCTTGATGCGGTGCGCGTAGACCGACCGAGCGCGGATGGAGACTTCGTCGTGGCGTTCGAACGCCGCCTCACGGATGTCCCGGAAGTCCGCGGAGAACCCGGTCAGCGCCAGGATTCCATACTTCTTGTTCGTATCGCGCAGGACCTCCTCAAAGGTCTGACCGGTCTTGCTCGCGATGTAAGGGATGACGTTCGGGTCGATGTCGCCGGCGCGGGTCCCCATGATGAGGCCCTGGCTCGGCGTAAAGCCCATGCTGGTGTCGACGCTCTTGCCGTGGTCGATTGCGCAGACCGACGCGCCGTTGCCGAGGTGGCAGGAGATGACCTTGATCTCGCTCACGTCCTTGCCGAGCATCTCGGCCGTGACCTCCGCGACGTACTGATGCGAGGTGCCGTGGAAGCCGTATTTGCGGACGCCGTATTTCTCATAGAGGTCGAGCGGAACCGCATACATGTGCGCCTTTGGCGGGATGGTCTGGTGGAACGCGGTATCCGCGACGATGACCATCGGGGTGTTCGGCATGAGCTCGACGCAGGTGCGGAGTACGAGGGCCGCTGCCGGGTTGTGGAGCGGGGCCATCTCAGCGAAGCTCTCGACGTCCCGGATCGCCTGCTCGTCGACCAGGCGCGCTTTGTTGAAGACCGAGCCGCCGTGGACGACGCGGTGACCGATCGCTTCGATCTCGGAGAGATCGTTGATAACGCCATATTTGTCGTCGACCAGGAGGTCCAGCAGCGCTGCAAGGCCCTGCGCGTGGTCGGCTTCGCCGATCTCTGCGAAATACTTTTCGCCGCCCGGAACCTTGTGCGCAACGGCCGTGATTCCGTTGCCGATCCGGTCGACTTCGCCGGAGCACATCACGGTCTCGGTGTGGGCGTCGATGTAATCGATCAGCTTATACTTAATGGAAGAACTTCCTACGTTAAGAACCAATACTTTCATAGTGTGCCTTTCTTGAATTGAACATATCATAAACTTTATCTCAAATATCCGAATTATTTTATCAAATCGAAGCATCGCTTTGCAAGTCCCGGGCGCGAGAAATTGCGCGGCTGGGCGCGCGACGGAAATGATATCTCTTGCGGATTTTCAGTAATCCTACACAACAACGCGCCACAAGAGGAGTATAATAATAGTTCGTGAAGTAGTTTTCGACGGGATTAAGGTACGGCCGTGTTACAGATCAGGAACATCAGTAAAGAATACCGGACCGGGTCACTGGTGCAGCGGGCGCTGGACGGCGTCTCGCTCAATTTGCGTGACAACGAGTTCGTCGCGATCCTCGGGCCGTCCGGCTCGGGCAAGACGACGCTTCTCAACGTCATCGGCGGCCTCGACCGGTATGACACGGGCGACCTCGTCATCAACGGGGTTTCGACCAAGAAATATTCCGACCGCGACTGGGACTCCTACCGGAACCACTCGGTCGGCTTCGTGTTCCAGAGCTACAACCTGATCCCGCACCAGAGCGTCCTGGCCAACGTTGAGCTCGCGCTGACGATTTCCGGCGTCCCGCGCGAGGAGCGCAAGAAGCGCGCCATGGACGCGCTGACCAAGGTCGGCCTTGCAGAGCACGTCCACAAGCGGCCGAACCAGCTCTCCGGCGGCCAGATGCAGCGCGTCGCGATTGCGCGGGCGCTGGTGAACGACCCGGACATCCTGCTCGCGGACGAGCCGACCGGCGCGCTCGACAGCGAGACGAGCATCCAGGTCATGAACCTCCTCAAAGAGGTCGCGAGCGACCGCCTCGTGGTCATGGTCACGCACAACCCGGACCTCGCGGAGCAGTACGCGACCCGCATCGTCAACCTCAAGGACGGCCGGATCGTTTCCGACAACGACCCATACATTGTGGACGACACCGAAACGCCGGCGGTTCACCGGAACCTCGGCAAGGCGTCGATGAGCTTCCTCACGGCGCTGGGCCTGAGCTTCAACAACCTCCGCACCAAGCTGACGCGGACGATTCTCGTCGCCTTCGCCGGCTCCATCGGCATCATCGGCATCGCGCTGATCCTGTCGCTTTCCAACGGCGTGGACAAATACATCAAGAGCATTGAGGAGGACACCCTCCGCGAATACCCGCTGATGATCGAGAACACGAGCTTCGACTCGTCGATCCTGCTGACGCAGGGGATGACAGGCGACTCCCTCGGGGACGCGGAGATCACCGAGGCACAGATCCTCACCGGCATGTTTTCGATGCTCGACAGCAACGACCTCAAGGCGCTCCGCGCATATTTCGAGAGCGGCGAGTCCGACATCTACGAGCACGCGCGGGCGATCGAATACAGTTACAACATCGTGCCGCAGATCTACCGGCGCGACGGGGACGGCTATCGCCAGATCAACCCGGACCGCACGATGGACGAGATGGGCTTCTCGTACAGCGCGGCGGCGATCGGCGGGGCGTACATGAATTCCAACGTCTTCCACGAACTGCCGGCGAACGAAGACCTCTACAAATCGAAGTACGACGTCAAGGCCGGGCGCTGGCCGGCGGCGTACAACGAGTGCGTGCTGGTCCTGACCGAGAGCGGCCTGGTGAGCGACATGATGCTCTACGCGGTTGGCTTCAAGGACGCGAACGACAAGGACGCGATGGTCAAGGAGTTCGCCGAGGGGCGGACCGTCGACTACGATGAAGCGCCTCGGACGTATCATTACGAGGACTTTGTCGGGATCAAGTTCAAGCTGGTCAAGAGCGCGGATTACTACGTGTACGACGAGAAATACGAGGTCTGGACGGACAAGAGCAGCGACAAGAAGTTTGTGAACGACCTCGCGTCGCACGGCGAGGACATCACGATCGTCGGCGTGGTCCAGCCGGCGGAGGGCGTGGACTTCACGATCCTGACCGGCGACATATATTATCCGAAAGAGCTCACGGAGCACCTGATCGACATCGCAGTGGACGAGCCGGTCGTCCGGGCGCAGCTGCACGACCGCAAGATCAACGTCCTGACCGGAAAGCCGTTCGGCGAGGACGCGGAGACGCCGGACTTCAGCGACATGTTTTCCATCGATGAGAATGCGATCAGCAACGCGTTCAAGGTCGACACGTCGTCGCTGTCGCAGCTTTACGCGTTCATGGCGGGAAGCAGCGGCGCGACCATGCCGGACATCGAATTCCCGGACATCGAAGGCGCGATCAACCGGCTCCAGGAGGGCTTTAACAAATACATGGAGTCCGACGAGGCGCAGCAGATCATGACGCGGGTCATCGGCGAAGCGATGATGACGCAGGACATGAGCGGCCTCATCGACCCGGCCGAATACCAGCAGATGATGAACGATCTGCAGGCGGACTTCGCGGATTGGCTGCAGGAAAAGATCATGGCAGGCGAAATCGTCCTTCCGGGTGGCGGCTCCGGTGGTCAAGGCGGCGCCGGCGGTCAAGGCGACTCCGGCGAGGGCGGGGAACCCGTCACCGGCGGTGAGGACCCTGGCGAAACCGGCGAGAGCAGTGGCACCGGCGAATCCGGCGAGAGCAGCAGCACCGGCGAATCCGGTGAAGGCGGCGAGTCGGGTGAGTCCGGACAATCCGGCGAGAGCGGAGAACCAGGCGAGAGTGGCTCCGAGACACCGACGCCGGGCGGCGATACCGACCCGTCAGGCGGTTCGGGTGACGAGGGCGGCTCCGGTGGACAGGGCGGAACGCTTCCGACGGACCTGCTGCAACAGTACTTCAATGAGTACCTGGAAACGGACCGCGCGCAGGCGATCATCCGGCCGGTCCAGCAGAAGATGGCCGCCGCGATGATGCAGAGTGTCAAGGAGTCCGGTGTCACGGACAAACTGACCGAGGAACTCCTCAAAGGCTACGAAGTCTGGGCGCCGAAGCACGGCTATCCGACCGTGAGCGAAATCCAGGCCATGATGCAGCAGATGGAGATCGCCCTGGGTGCGCTGGCGTCCATGGCCGATTCCATGCAGGACGTGGACTTCCCGGACATCGACTTCGACAACATGATCACATTCGACGCGAGCGCCTTCGCGGGCGCGTTCAGCATGAACATGGACGAGAACGAGATCACCGACCTCATCATGTCCATGATGACCACCGGCCAGAACTCTTACGCGGGCAACCTGGCCGCGTTCGGCTACGCGGACCGGGCCGAACCGTATTCGATTTACATTTACGCGAAGAACTTTGAGAGCAAAGACCGCATCAAGGAGATCATCTCCGAGTATAACGACAAGGTTACCGAAGAAGGGGACGAGGACAAGGTCATCGTCTACACCGACCTCGTCGGCGCGATGATGAGTTCGATCACCAACATTCTGAACGCCATCAGCTACGTTCTCATCGCTTTCGTTTCGATCTCGCTGGTCGTTTCGTCGATCATGATCGGCGTCATCACGTATATCAGCGTGCTCGAGCGCCGCAAGGAGATCGGCATCCTCCGCGCGATCGGCGCGTCAAAGCGCAACATCTCGCAGGTGTTCAACGCGGAGACCTTCATCATAGGAGCGCTCGCCGGCATCTTCGGCGTGGGCATTTCCCTGCTTCTGCTGATCCCGGGGAACGCGCTGATCTACGCGCTGACGGAGAACGCGCGCCTCAAGGCGGTCCTGCCGGGCAGCGCGGCGGTCATCCTCGTGATCCTCAGCATCATCCTGACCCTGATCGGCGGGATTATCCCGTCGCGCAAGGCCGCAAAGAGCGACCCGGTCACGGCGCTCCGGACGGAGTAACCGGCGGCGGAGAGGTCCCGGAGGACGCGACCGTCCAATCCTTTCAAAATATTCGGCTTTTCGTGTATTTATGCGCACGGGAAGCCGACTTTTTTATACCCAAAGCCCCAAAAATAAGATATAATAACTATGTATATGTTGTTTGCACCAAAGGAGATCAGCAATGAGTGAATTGAAGTATTTTGTCGATGCCGCGTGGCTGCTCGAGCACCTGAACGATGAAGATGTATTCATCATCGACAGCCGGTTTGACCTGTTCGACCCGGCGGGGTACGGAGCGAAGGCCTACGCGGAGGCGCATATCGCGGGCGCATACTATTTCGACATCGATCAGGATATCACCGAGAACAAGGGCGAGCACGGCGGCCGCCGCGGAACGGCGGACCCGGCGGTGCTTGCGGCTAAGCTGGCAGCAATCGGCGTGACCAACGACAGCACGATCGTCTGCTATGACGACGGCGTGTACTCCGCGCCGCGCGCGTGGTGGCAGTTCCGGTACATGGGGCTGGACAAGGTCTACGTCCTCGATGGCGGCTTCTACGGCTGGAAACAGAACGGTTACCCGGTTTCCGCCGAACCGACGGCGCCGAGAGGCGAGGGCTGCGTGACCTGCAGCATGCGCGATGAGATGTTCGCCGACAAGGACTATGTCGTCGCCGCGATGGGCGACCCGGACAAGGTCATCGTCGACGCCCGCGGGCACAAGCGTTACACCGGCGAAGTCGAGCCGCTCTACAGCAAGCGCGGTCACATCCCGGGCGCGATCAACATCCACTACCTGACCAACATGAAGGATGGAGAGATCGAGTGGCTGATCGGGACGCCGGAACAGTGGAAAGCGAACTTTGCGCCGGTCCTCGGTAAGGAGTCGGTTCTTTACTGCGGTTCCGCGATCGAGGCGGCAATCAACTACATGTTCCTGGAGGAACTCGGCGAGCGGGCCCGCTTATACATCGGCAGCATGTCCGACTGGGTCGGCTACGATGACCTCGCGGTCGAAGGAGACTATTAATGGACAAAAAAAAGAAGCGAAAAAGCCTGATCCTCTTCGGGGTCCTCACCGCAGTGTTTCTCGTCGCGGGGCTGACCACCGGGACGGGCGCTGAACACGGGGACATCAAGGAACTCATGAAGGATGCTGTGCTCCATGAGACCGGGACGATACGATTGTTTGGACTCGAAGTCAATCCCGGACTGATTTCCGCGTTTTCGGTGACTGCGTTTCTGCTGATCATCGCAGTGATTCTTCGGCTCACAGTCATCCCGAAGTTTCAACTGGTACCAGGCAAGGCGCAGCTCGTAATTGAAGAACTCGTCGGCTTGTTCCGCGGGCTTGCCAGGACAAACAGCCCGCACCGGAACAAATTCCTCGGCGCCTATATCTTTACAGCAGGCGTATACATATTTACGAGCACATGCTTTGAACTGCTCGGCCTGCAGGCGGTGACCTCGAGCGGGCACAGCATCACGCTGCCGGCGCCGCTCTCGGACATCAATGGCGCGATCTGCATGGGAGTCCTGTCCTTCTGTGTGATTCTCGGGGGCGGCATCGTGGGCAACCAGTTCAAGGGCTTTGTGAACACGATCAAGGACATCTCACTGCCGATTTCGATGAGCTTCCGTCTCTTCGGCGCGATGCTGTCCGGCGCGCTCGTCATGGAACTCGTTTACCATTACGTCCACCTCAGCATCGTCCTTCCGGTGGTCGTAAGCGTATTGTTCACACTGCTGCACGCGCTGATCCAGGCGTACGTTCTGACGATGCTGACGTCCGTCTTTTACGGAGAAGCGTCCGAACCATCCAAGCCAAAGGACCATGGGAACGCACCGGCACACTCTGAAGCACCACAGTTAACTGAAATGGAGGTAGTAGTATAATGTATAAGGTCATTCTGAAAAAATCAGCGGTTCTCGCAGCGATTCTGGCGGTCGTCACGGTCTGCGTGCTGGCTGCAACCGGTCAGGTCTTTGCGGCGGAGGAAGCGGCAGAGGCGGCTGCGGTGAGTTCCGTCGGACTGCGCGCGATCGCGGCTGCTGCCGTCGTCGGCATCGCGGGCACCGTCGGCGCGGTGATGATGGGCTTGTCGATCTCCAAATCAGTCGAGAGCATGGCGCGCCAGCCGGAGGCGAGCGGCGAAATCCGGACGACCATGATGCTGGGTCTGGTCTTCATCGAGACGGTCGTCATCTACGCGCTGATTGTCGCGATCCTTCTCATCTTCGTACTGTAGCGCTCCCATAGCCCCAAGGAGGAAATCATATGCCACTGAATATCGACTTTCAGCAGATATTTCTGCATATGCTGAATTTTGTCATACTCTTTGCCGGACTGTATTTCATACTGTATAAACCAGTGACGGACTTCATGCAGAAGCGGGAGGAGACCTACCGGTCGATGGATGACAGCGCCCGGAACAATCTCGCGGCGGCGGAACGCGCGAAGACCGAGTACGAGGCGAAGCTGGGCGGCGTCGAGGAAGAGGTCCGCAAGATCAAAGAGCAGGCCCGGACAGAGATGTACGAGGAGCGGTCTGCGCGCATCAAACAGGCCGAGCAGGAAGCCAGCGAAATCATCGAAAAGGCGCACGCGGACGCGATGGTCGAGTACAACAAGATCATCAGCGACTCGCAGCGGGAACTGGAGGCCATCGCGTACAAGGCGGCACGCAAGGTCCTGCTGAAGCCGGACGACTCCGCCTTCGACGAGTTTCTGAATACCGCGGAGGTGTTTGACGCGGTGACAGAGGCTGCCGCCGACATGAAGAAACAGTGAGCCGCAAAGAGTAAAAAGCATGGTTATCAATAGGAACAACAAAAGAGCAATCATATATTCTGCGGAGTCGCCGAACGAAGTGCAGTTGCGGCGGTTCGCGGCGTTCGTCGAGAAGCGGTACGGCGCGGGCATTCCCGTCGTCTGGGAAGAGCGCCCGGAGATCACCGGCGGCTTCCGGCTGGAGATCGGTACGGACGTCTACGACTGGACGGTCGAGGGCAAGCTGAACCAGCTCCAGGAGGAGCTCAGCCGCCTGCCGGACCATCGAAGCGACATCATTCCGCTGATCAAGAGCGCCATCGACGAATGGATTCCGGTTCCGGAGGTTCAGGAGTACGGCGCCGTCGAGACCGTCGGCGATGGGATCGCGATCGTGAGCGGGCTGGAGAACGTCGGCTACGGTGAGATCGTCCTTTTTGAAACCGGTACGCGCGGCATGGTTCAGGAGCTCCACCGCAATTCGGTTGGGTGCATTCTCTTCGACAACGACAACGACATCGCGAGCGGCTCTGCCGTGCGCCGGACGTACCGGAACGCGGGTATCCCGGTCGGCGAGGCGTTCCTCGGGAGGGTCATCGACCCGCTCGGTTCGCCGATCGACGACGAGGGGCAGATCAACGCCCGCGAATACCGCCCGATCGAACGGCCGGCGCCGGGCATCATCGACCGGCAGGCGGTCAACACGCCGATGGACACCGGCCTGATCGTCATCGACTCGATGTTCCCGATCGGCCGCGGGCAGCGTGAGCTGATCATCGGCGACCGGCAGACGGGCAAGACCGCGATCGCGATCGACACGATCATCAACCAAAAGGGAAAGAACGTCATCTGCGTCTACGTCGCCATCGGACAGAAAGCGAGCTCCGTCGCCCAGCTGGTTGAGAAACTGAGACAATTCGGCGCGCTGGAGTACACCATCGTCCTCGCGGCGACGGCGAGCGACGCGGCGCCACTCCAATACATCGCACCGTACGCCGGAACGGCGATGGGTGAGTACTTCATGGACCAGGGGAAGGACGTCCTGATCATCTACGACGACCTGTCCAAGCACGCCATCGCGTACCGCTCGATGAGCCTTCTGCTCGAGCGGTCGCCGGGCCGGGAGGCGTACCCGGGCGACATCTTCTACCTGCACTCCAGACTGCTGGAGCGGTCCGCCCACCTCGCAAACCGGCTGGGCGGCGGGTCGATCACGGCGCTTCCGATCGTCGAGACCCAGGACGGGGACGTTTCCGCTTATATCCCAACCAATATCATTTCAATCACCGACGGCCAGATTTTCCTCGAGAAGGACTTGTTCTTCGCGGGGCAGCGGCCGGCGGTCAACGTCGGACTGTCGGTCTCCCGCGTCGGCGGCGACGCGCAGACCAAGGCGATGAAAAAGGCGGCAAAGACGCTCCGCCTCGACCTCGCGCAGTACCGCGAACTCGAAGTCTTCATGCAGTTTTCCAGCGAGCTGGACGAGGCGACAAAGCGCCAGCTGGAGTACGGCGCCGGCCTGATGCAGATGCTCAAGCAGCCGCAGTACCACCCGCTGACGCAGCACGAGCAGGTCATCGTCCTGGTCGTGTTCCTCAACAAGCTCATGACGGGCCTTCCAAAGGAAGACATCCCGCGGCACGTCCGCGAACTGCTGGATTATTTCAACGCCAATCACAGGAGCCTCTGCGAGCAGATCGATGAGACCGGCGTCCTGACGGACGAGGTGCAGGACGCGATCCTGGCTGCCGGCAGAGCGTTCAGAAAGACGATCGATGGCAACAACAACTGAGCTCAAAAAGCGAATCCGCGGCATACAGGATACCGAGAAGATCACCAACGCGATGTACCTCATCGCGTCGCAAAAGATGCGCAAGGCCAGGGAGGACCTCGAGCGGACGCGGCCGTATTTTGAAGCCATCCGGACGGAGATCCAGCGGATCTTCCGCGTGGACGCGAACATCGAGAACCGGTACTTCTATCCGCCGCAGTCCGAGGGCGAACTCCACGGACCGGTCGGGATCCTGGCGATCACGGCGGACAAGGGGCTCGCCGGGCCGTACAACCTCAACGTGATCAAAGAAGTCCAGCGGTTACTGGAGGAGGACCCGGAGGACGAGAAGCGGCTCTTCATCATCGGCGAGTACGGCAGGCGGTACTGCAAGGAACACGAGATCCCGTTCGAGGAGGACTTTCACTTCACGGCTCAGCAGCCGACGATCAACCGGGCGCGGTCGATTGCCAGCATTCTGCTGCGGGAATACTACCTCGGTAACCTCGTCAAGGTCCACATCGTGTACACCGACATGTCGAACGGCATGTACGGCTCCGTTGCTCACCAGCGGATGCTTCCGTTCCACCGGGCGGACTTCATCACCGAGACCGTCGAGAAAGAAGTCAAGACCCCGTTCGATTTTTATCCGTCGCTCGGCGAAGTACTGGACAACATCGTCCCGAGCTACCTGGCGGGCTTCATCTACAGCGCGCTGGTCGACAGCTTCTGCACCGAGCAGAGCTCCCGGATGACCGCGATGGACACCGCGAGCTCCAACGCGGAGGAGCTGATCGGCAAGCTCAAAGTGAAATACAACCACGTGCGGCAGGGCGCCATCACGCAGCAGATCACCGAGATCTCGTCCGGCGTCCGGAGCGTCCGCAATAAAAAAGAAACCTATCAACCATCGGAAAGCGAGGAGAGGCCATGACAGGCACCATCGTCCGGATTTCCGGCTCTGTAGTGGATGTACAATTCAATGAAGGACCTCTTCCAAAGATCCGGGAGGCCATGACGGTCACGGTCGGCGGGGACCGCCGGGTGATGGAGGTCGAGCAGCACATCGGCCACGCGACCGTGCGGTGCATCATGCTCGGAGAGTGCGACGGACTGCACCGCGGCGCGGCGGTCGAAGCGACCGGCGAGTGCCTGACGATGCCGGTCGGCAGAGCGACCCTCGGCCGGATGTTTAACGTGACCGGGGAACCAATCGACGGCCTCGGCCCGCTTCCTGAGGAAACCGAGCGCTGGCCGATCTACCGGACCGCGCCGAAGTTCTCGGAGCAGAGCACGGACGTCGAGGTGCTCGAGACCGGAATCAAGGTCATCGACCTGCTGGAACCGTACCCGAAGGGCGGCAAGATCGGCCTCTTCGGCGGCGCCGGCGTCGGCAAGACCGTTTTAATTCAGGAACTGATCCACAGCGTCGCCACCGAGCACGGCGGCTACTCTGTGTTCGTCGGCGTCGGCGAGCGGTCGAGAGAAGGCAACGAACTCTGGAACGAGATGAACGCGAGCGGCGTCTCGGGCAAAACCGCGCTGATCTTCGGGCAGATGAATGAAGCGCCGGGCGTCCGCATGCGCGTCGGGCTGTCGGGCCTGACGGTCGCCGAATACTTCCGCGACCGCGAGAGCAAGGAAACGCTGCTCTTTATCGATAATATCTTCCGTTTCGTGCAGGCGGGCAGCGAGGTGTCGACATTGCTCGGGCGGATGCCGTCCGCGGTCGGATACCAGCCGACGCTCGCGGAGGAGATGGGCGCGCTTCAGGAGCGGATCACGTCGACCAAGACGGGCTCCATCACTTCCGTGCAGGCGGTCTACGTCCCTGCGGACGACCTGACCGACCCTGCGCCGGCTACGACCTTCTCCCACCTCGACGCGACGACGGTTCTCTCCCGCAGCATCGCGGAGCAGGGCATCTATCCGGCCATCGACCCGCTGGCGTCCACCTCCCGCATTCTCGAGGCGGACATCCTCGGCGAGGAGCACTATCAGGTTGCGCGGAGCGTGCAGGAGGTGCTCGAGAAATACAACGAGTTACAGGACATCATCGCGATCCTGGGCATCGAAGAACTGTCCGACGCGGACAAACAGACCATCTACCGGGCGCGTAAGATCCAGCGCTTCCTGTCCCAGCCGTTCTTTGTCGCGGAAAAATTCACGGGCGTCAAGGGCGTTTATGTACCGCTGGAGGAGACGATCCGCGGCTTCAAAGTCATCCTGAACGGCGAAGTGGACGACCTTCCGGAGGCGGCGTTCTACAACGTAGGCACGCTGGACGACGTATACGCAAAGGCCCGCCGGATCAAGGAGGAGCAGCGATGAGGACACCGTTTCAGCTGCGCGTCCTGGTTTCCGACGGCGTGTTCTATGAGGGGGAGTGCGTTTCCCTGGTCGTTCCGACGCTGGACGGCAAGTACGGGATCATGGCGCACCACTATAATACCGTGGGGTGCATCGTGCCGGGGGAAATGGCGGCGACGGACGGAGCCGGCGAGCGGCACATCGCCGCGGTTTCCCACGGGCTTTTTAAGATCGAGGACAACGAAGTGCTGGTCCTGGTCGAGACGGCGGAGCGGCCGCACGAGATCGACGCGAACCGGGCGAAGCGGGCGGAGGCGGCCGCCAGAGAGGCGATTCTGCTTGAACGGAGCGCCCTCGAATACAACGAAGCGCAGACACGCCTCGCGCGTGCGGTCAGCCGGCTCAAGGTTCACGACCGGTATGAGTCGCACCGCGGGGATTCCTGAGAAAGTGTTTGTTTTTTTGTACACAATGTTAAAAAATTATCAATTAATTTTCGTTGAATTTTCAAGGTCTTGCTAATTTTGTAACATTGTTTTTGTTTGAAAGAATAGTATTGTAGTGTTATAATTAAAAGACATTATTTATTGAGTATAAGGAGGTGCCTATGGAATTACAGATTCAAGACCTCGTTACATCTATCCGCAAGGAAGGGATAGAGGCGGCGAATGCCGAGGCGGAATCTATTCTATCCGAAGCAAAAAAGAAAGCCGAGACGATCGTAGCGACTGCGAGGAATGAGGCGGCACAGTACAAGGATCAGGCGGAAAAGGAAATCGCGATCCTCAGAGAGAGTGCTGCGGTCAGCGCCGAGCAGGCAAAACGTGACGCTGTTCTCGCGTTCAAGTCGGAGATTCAGGCGGAGTTTGAGAAGATTCTTGCTGTGGATATCGGCAAGGAGCTTCAGGGCGAAGGCCTGGGCAAACTGATCCGCGCCGCGGTCGCCGGAGAGAACGTCGGTGACTATGTGGCCGAGGTTGCCGAGGTCAGCCAGGAACTCAAAGCGGAACTCGCCAAGGAGATCAAGGAAGGACTTGAGATCCGGCCGACCAAGAACGTCCAGCAGGGCTTCCGGCTCGCGGCCAAGGACGGCTCGGGCTATTTCGATTGTTCCGACGACGGAATCATGGAGATGCTGATGCCATATTTCAGAAGTCTGGACTTCTAGTAAGGGAGGTAAGCGCAGTATGGCTTCGTATTATTATCTGATGGCAAGCCTGCCGGAACTGAAAGCAGACGGGGACCTGCCTCTTACATACGAGGAGTTTCTGACCTGCTGCGAGTCTAACGTCAGCGATTCGGAGTTCCAGATGCTTCAGGACCTCACGCTTTCGTCCACCAAGGGACCTCTTGTCAAGGAATGGTCGGACTTTTACGGGGCGCTCAGTAACGAGCTGAATTACCAGCGGAGCATGAACCTCGGAAAAAGCTATCCGTCCAATTACGAGAAGGACAACGCCGCTTCTCAGGTGGTAGCGGCCGCGTTGTCCGCCAGGAATCCTCTCGAAGCGGAGAGAATCCTTCTCGAGTTTGAGTTCGAGAATCTTGACCTGATGGCCGGGGCGCACATGTTTGACGCAGAGTCGGTGTTCGCCTACGCGATCAAGCTCAAGCTCCTCGAGCGCATAAACAGTTTCGAGCATGACAAAGGCAAGGCGGAATTCCAGTCACTGTTTGACGGGATACAACAGCGCGTGTACAGTTTGTAAACAGGAGTTATTATTTATGAAAACACAAACAGGATATGTAGCCGGAGTCAACGGGAACCTGATCAGGGTCGATTTCGATGGCTCCGTCCGCAAGAACGAAGTCGGTTACATCCTCGTTGATGATAAGCGCCTCAAGGGAGAGGTCATCCGTATCAACAACGGGATAGTAAGCATGCAGATCTACGAGATGACCAACGGCATCAAGGTTGGCGACCAGGTAGAGTTTACCGGCGAGCTGATGAGCGTAGATCTGGGTCCGGGACTGCTGACCCAGGTATTTGACGGTCTGCAGAACCCGCTGCCGGAACTCGCCGAGCAGTGCGGATTCTTCCTGGACAGAGGTGTGTATCTGGACGCGATTCCGGACAGGGATTGGGACTTCACACCGGTCGCCAAGATCGGTGACCGCGTCAGAGCGGGCAGCACCATCGGCACCGTACCAGAGGGGCTGTTCACGCACCACATCATGGTTCCTTTCACACTGAAGGGCAACGACTGGACGGTCAAGTCGGTCAACGAACCGGGAACGTACAACGTCCATTCCACAATCGCAACGATTGTGAACAGTAAAGGTGAGGAAAAAGACCTCACGATGATCTTTACGCAGCCGGTCAAACAGGCGGTCAAGTGCTATGAGGAGCGTCTGCGTCCGACCGAGCCGCTGGTCACCAAGATCCGCTGCATCGACTCCTTCCTCCCGGTCGCCAAGGGCGGCACCTTCTGCACGCCGGGACCGTTCGGAGCGGGCAAGACGGTTCTTCAGCACATGCAGGCCAAGAACTCCGAGACCGACATCGTAATCGTAGCCGCGTGCGGCGAGCGCGCCGGCGAGGTAGTAGAAGTACTCAAGGAGTTCCCGGAACTGACCGACCCAAAGACAGGGCGGTCCCTGATGGAGAGAACGATCATCATCTGCAACACGTCGTCCATGCCGGTCGCCGCGAGAGAGGCGTCTTGCTACACGGCGGTAACGCTGGCCGAGTACTACAGACAGATGGGACTCGACGTCCTGCTGCTCGCGGACTCCACGAGCCGCTGGGCGCAGGCGATGCGTGAGATGTCCGGCCGTCTGGAGGAGATTCCGGGCGAAGAGGCGTTCCCGGCATACCTCGAGTCGACGATCGCTGCGTTCTACGAGAGAGCCGGCAAGGTCCGCCTCGCGGACGGCAGCATCGCTTCCATTACGATCGGCGGAACGGTATCGCCGGCCGGCGGCAACTTTGAGGAGCCTGTTACACAGGCCACGCTCAAGGTCGTTGGCGCATTCCACGGGCTCGCCAGAGAGCGCTCCGACGCGCGTAAATACCCTGCGATCCACCCGGTGGATTCCTGGTCCAAGTACAAGGGCGTTGTCGACATGGACCGCGTGAACCGGGCGAGAGGCATTCTCATCCGGAGCACCGAGGTCAACCAGATGATGAAGGTCGTCGGCGAGGAAGGCACCTCCAGCGAGGACTACATCACCTATCAGAAGGGCGAGCTTCTTGACGCGGTCTATCTGCAGCAGAACTCCTTCGACCCGATCGACGAGGCCTGCTCGCCGGAGAGACAGCGCAGAGAGTTCGACCGGCTTTACGATGCGATGACGAGAACGTACAATCTCACCGACAAGAAAGAGATCCGTGCATTCTTCAACCAGCTCAGACAGGAATTCCTCGACTGGCACGGAATCCAGTTTGAGACGCCAGAGTACCAGGCGCAGGAAGACAAGATCACTGATCTGTACATGTCAAAAGTGGTAGAGTAGGAGGTCGGTGAACATGCAGAAAGTATATACAAAAATAGAATCAATCGTCGGTAACGTCGTCACCGTCCGCGCGCCGGGCGTCAAGAACGGCGACCTCGCGCTGGTGGGCGACAGTTACGCGAACGTTATCAAACTGGATAAGGACCTCGTGTCCCTCCAGGTATTCGCAGGCGCGCAGGGCGTCAGCACGACGGACCCGGTCCGCTTCCTGGGCAGACCGATGATGGTCTCGTTCTCCGACCACCTGCTCGGCCGTATTTTCGACGGTACCGGTGTTCCGAGAGACAACGGACCGGCGCTGACGGACAACATGATCCCGATCGGTGGACCGTCCTTCAACCCGGCCAAGCGTATCCTTCCAAAGAAGATGGTCCGTACCGGTATCCCGATGATCGACGTATTCAATACGTTGGTCGAGAGCCAGAAGCTCCCGATCTTCTCGATCTCCGGCGAGCCTTACAACCAGCTCCTTTCGAGAATCGCGATGCAGGCCGAGGTCGACATCATCATCCTCGGCGGCATGGGACTCAAGTACGACGACTACATGGAGTTCCGCGATACCCTCGAGAAGGGCGGCGCGATGAGCCACACCGTCATGTTCATCCATACGGCGTCGGACCCGATCGTCGAGTGCACCCTGGTGCCTGACATGGCGCTTGCGGTCGCCGAGCAGTTCGCGCTCGAGGGCAAGCGGGTGCTCGTGCTCCTGACCGATATGACCAACTTCGCTGACGCGCAAAAGGAAATGGCGATCACGATGGAGCAGGTCCCGTCCAACCGTGGTTATCCGGGAGACTTATACAGCTGTCTCGCTTCGCGGTATGAAAAGGCCGTCGATATCGAAGGCGCCGGCTCGATCACCATCCTCGGTGTAACGACCATGCCTGGTGACGACGTCACGCACCCGGTGCCGGATAATACAGGATACATCACAGAGGGTCAGTTCTATCTGAAGAACGGTCACATCGAGCCGTTCGGTTCGCTCTCCCGACTCAAACAGAACGTCAACGGCAAGACGAGAGATGACCACCGTGCGCTGATGGACGGCATGATCAAGCTGTACGCGCAGTACAAGGAGTCCCTTGAGAAGAAATCCATGGGCTTCATGATGACAGAGTGGGACGACAAGCTGCTGAAATACGGTGAGATGTTCGAAGCCAAGATGATGGACCTCTCCGTGAATATTCCTCTCGAGGACGCGCTTGACCTGGGCTGGCAGATTCTGGCGGAATGCTTCGACCCAGTTGAAACAGGTCTCAAGACAAGTCTGATCAAAGAGAGATGGCCGAACAAGGACGCGTTGAATTAATTAAAGGAGCGTGTCATGGCTATCAAACTTACAAAGAATGAACTGAAGAAGCAAAAGGACAACCTGAAACAGTTCCAGCGCTATCTTCCGACCCTGCAGCTCAAGAAACAACAGCTGCAGTCGGTCATCATGAAGATCCGGCAGGAACTCGAGCAGAAGGAAGCCGAGCGAATTCAGATGATTGGTGATTTGGACGAATGGGTAGCTGTATTCGCAGAAAATGAGATCTTCGATGAGGAAAAAAGACTTGAGATGCTCGTCCAGCCTGACCGGGTGATCAGCAAGGACGTGAACATCGCAGGCGTCACGATTCCGTCGTTCGAGGAGCTGACGTTCAAAGACATCAATTACGACGTGGCTGACTATCCGCTCTGGGTGGACACTGCGGTCTTCAAGCTTCGTGAGATTGCCAGACTCGACGCATTGGTCTCGACGCTCCGGAAGCAGACAGAGCTTCTGGAGGCGGAGTTACGGACGACCTCTCAGAGGGTGAACCTCTTCGAAAAGGTCAAGATTCCGGAGGCAAAGGAAAACATCCGCGTAATCCAGGTTTATCTGGGAGACCAGCAGACTGCGGCGGTCGTCCGCGGCAAGATCTCAAAGAAGAAACTTGTGGAGGTATAGAGATGATTGAGAAAATGAAGATGGTTCACATCATCACCTCAGCCTCCGCAAAAGAGGAGATGTTAAAGGGTCTCCGGGACATCGGCGTCGTGCACCTTGCGGAAAAACAAAGTGCCGACCGCGCGGTCACCGAGCGGTTCCAGTCGATCTCCGACGCGACTGCGGTGCTCAAGTCCCATGCAGATCCAAAGAAACTTAAGAATAATACAGAGACGCTGACCGACGAGGAGTTTGGCAAGGTCTACGCGGAGGTGCGCGGCGCCATCGATCAGAAGGCCGCGCTCGAGCAGGAGATCTCTTCGACAGAGATCGAGATCGCCCGGGTCGCGCCGTGGGGAGACTTCCAGCCGTCCGATGTGGACTTCCTGAGAGACCACGGCTTCGACTTCCATTTCTACCGCATGGCGGAAAAGGATTACCCGGAAGTGGCTTCCTCCGAAGACATCAAAGTGATCAAGCTCGGAACCATCGAGAAGTCGATTGCAGTAGCGGTCCTCGGAACGCTTCCGCAGACGATCCAGGGAGCGGAGTTCACCCTGCCGGACAAAAGCGTCACTGACCTCGAACAGGGCGTTGCCGACGCAGAGCAGCGGATCAAGGAATGCGAGGAGACCCTCGACGACGCGTCGCGGTACTATAATGCATTCCACGAACAGCAGCTGAAGGTTCAGAACGAACTCAAATTCTCGGAGGCCAACGCGACCCTTCAGGGCGACGAAGACTTCGCGTGGATCTCCGGATACATTCCGGAGGCGGACGTTGAGACCTTCAAAGCCATGGCGGCCGAAAAGAAGTGCGCCTGGGCCATCGAGGACGTGGATGAGGAAGACTACCAGATTCCGACCAAGCTCCGCTTCAACAAGGTGTCGAGGCTGATCAAGCCGATCTACGATATCCTGGACATCTCGCCGGGATACCGGGAGCAGGACATTTCCTTGTGGTTCTTCCTGTTCTTCATCCTGTTCTTCGCCATGATCATCGGCGACGGCGGCTACGGCGTACTGATCCTCGCGGCGACGGCGGTGATCCACGCGAAACAAAAGAAAGTCACGGACGCCACGTTCCTGCTCTACATCCTGTCGATCGGTACGATCATCTGGGGAGCGGTGACGGGCACGTGGTTCGGCATGGAAAGCGCCATGAAAGTCCCGTTCCTCCGGGCAATGGTCATCCCGAGCATCGCGACGTATCCGGAGTACTTCGGCGTCACGAGTACGCAGACGCAGTTTGCGATCATGAAGTTCTCGCTGTCGGTCGGCGTGGTCCAGCTCGCGCTCGGCACGCTGCTCTCCATCCGCAAGAAGGCCATGGAGAAAGACCTGTCGCTGATCGCGGACATCGGATGGATGATCGCGACGGTATCCATGTACATGCTGGCGCTCAACCTGGTCATCCAGGAGGACATCAACCTCAAGCCGGTCTTCATCGGCATCGGCATTGCGTTCGTGATGGTTGTATTGTTCGGCGGAATGACACCGGGCACGACTTTCGGGCAGTCCATCAAGTCCGGACTCGCCGGCTCGTTCACGACCTTCCTGGATACGATCAGCTGCTTCAGTAACGTAATGAGTTACATCCGCCTGTTCGCGGTAGGCATGGCCGGCGTCGCGATCTCGCAGAGCTTCAACGACCTCGGCGGCGGTATGCCGGGAGCGCTGGTCATCGTCGGTGCAATCATCATATTGCTCGGGCACGCGCTGAACATAGCAATGTGCTTCCTGTCAGTAGTTGTTCACGGCGTGAGACTGAACGTCCTCGAATTCTCGGGTCAGGCCGGGATCGAGTGGGCGGGCGTCTCATACGATCCGTTTAAAGAAGTCAAATAATTCAAGTCAAATAATCAAGTAAAGGAGAATGATTATGGATATTAATCTCGCTTATGTCGGAATGGCAGCCGCCCTTGGTTTATCTGCTTCAGGGTCTGGGTTTGGAGCCGGAACCGCCGGTATGGCAACTGTTGGCGCATGGAAGAAATGATATGCCGCAGGAAAGCCTGCACCGTTCATCATGATCGCGTTCACGGGAGCCCCGCTGACGCAGATCATCTACGGATTCCTCCTGATGAACTTCATCAAGAACGCCAGCTGCGAACCGGGCCTGGCTCTCGGCGTAGGCATTTTCGGCGGACTCGCGATCGGACTCTCCGCGCTCAACCAGGGCAAGTGCTCGGCCGCAGCTTCGGATGCGCTCGGTGCAACAGGAAAGGGTGTCGCAAACTACTTCATTGTAATCGGTATCGCAGAGACGGTAGCGTTGTTCACGCTCGTCTTCTGCCTGCTCATTCTGAACAGCTAATACCGATTTGACAACCGAATGAAATATGATACAAGCGGCCGGCGGAATGCCGGCCACTTTTCGTGAGATACCATTGGCCGGCGCAATGCCAGCCGCTTTTCATGTGCGAAGACTGCCTGCAACCGAACAGGCGAACTACGCAAGTTGACCACCCGCTGGGGGACCTGGCGCCTGCCCGGCAAGGTCGCATTTGGCGGGGCATCCCTTTATTCGACATTTCTATCCCTTTATTCTTCAAAGTGTTGAAACCACCGAACGCATTGTGGTATGAAAGAGAAACAATGTGTGATCTGTTTTCAGAATTGTATCGATGATCGTATCAGCAGGGCTGATTGATACAGATTTATGACGAGATGATTGTCAACAAACCGATGGGAATGGACTTGGGAAGCCACTTTTGTATCGCATTTCGAAATGAATCGTTTTTCGATACAAAAAAGAAAAGGGAGGGAAGGGATTCTGGCAAAAACATGTATCAATCTTCTGCAAAAACTCCAAATCGATACAAATATGAATAATGAGGCGATGAGAGAAAAACGAGGCGATGCCAGAAAGAGGTGGGAGTGATGAGGAACACGTTGATCCGCATTCTTAATGCGGAACTCAGAGGCTATCGGGAGTTGCATTACCGAATGGCAAGGCGATATGGCAGACTTCTCAAGCGAACGGATATCGAGAATAAAAAACTGTCTATCAGCAGTCGTAAAGAAGGTAGCTACTATACGATGCGATGGAAGGAAAACGAACAACAGCATTATAAGTATTTGGGCTCCAAGGAAAATGAACTGGTAAAAGCCATTCAGGAACGTGAGTATTTGAAACGGTCTCTTCTGGAATTGAAGGAAACCGCCAATCAACTCACCGGGTTTGCAAGTCATTATAGAGAATTCGATCCCGTCGCCGTCAACAACAACCTGCCAAAGGCTTACCGGCTCACCGATGAACACCTGAACGAAGTCATTGGAAAGGATAAAGCGCGAAAGTGGAAGGAGGACGCCCTGCGGTACAAACGCGAGCATGAGGCGAAATACGGCGTCCCGTACCCGGAGGAACGGCAGAACCGCACGAGCGACGGAACGATGGTACGGTCAAAGTCAGAGGTCGCTATATACAATATCCTGCTTTCGATGGAGATCCAATTCGTGTATGAGTTGCCGACAGAGGTGTGCGGCAGAACCGTCTGGCCGGACTTTACGATTTATTGTGAACCGTTGGACCGGCTGATCCTATGGGAACACTTCGGCAGGCTGTTCGAAGAGAAATACCGGCTTCGGTTTGCCCAGGCGATGGACCTGTATCTGAAGGACGGCCGGGTTCCATGCGTTGATCTGCTGATGTCGTTCGACACGATGGACGGTAAACTGGACACGAAGGCAGTCACGGAGCTGGTCAGATGTCTGGTTTGCGGGGAGCCGCTCGCTGCGTAAAGATATGCAGCCAGATACGGTCTGTTTTGTGGCGAGAACCCATTGAAAAAAGCGGCGCAAAAGCATATTATAGTTTAGTATGAAGATAATGAGGAAGTCCTGGCACGGAGATGCATAGGAGGAAAAAGTCATGATCAGGCAGGCAAGATACGAGGAGAAAACCAACGTACAGGGCGGTGCGGGAACCGTCCGGTTTTATCATATCGTCGAGGCGGATGAGCTGTACGGCCACGGGCGGCTGTACGCAAAGATCGTCGTACCGCCGGGCGCTTCGATCGGATGGCACGTTCACCACGGTGAGACGGAGCCGTATTTCATCCTTTCCGGCGAGGGACTGTTCACCGACAGCGACGGCAGCGTGCATCGGGTTACGGCCGGCGACAGCTGCCTGATCGAGCCGGAACACGGCCACAGCATCGCGAACGAAGGCCCGGAGGACCTGGTCTTCATCGCTCTGATTCATAAAGCATAAAGGAGACAACCATGGGCTACAAAACTTTCGTGATCAATCCGGGGTCGACGTCGACCAAGCTCGCGTACTTTGACGATGAAACCAAGCTTTTTGAGGCGAACGTGTTCCACGACGCGCCGGAGCTGCTCAAATTCGAGCACGTCCGGGACCAGTTCGAGTTCCGGCTCGGGGTCATCCTGGACTTTCTCAAGGAGAAGAATATCGACCTGAACGGCGTCGACGCGATCGTCGGCCGGGGCGGCGGCTTCCACACGGTGGAGGGCGGCACATACGAGATCAACGATTTGATGTATGAGCACACCCGGACCGGTGTTACTGTGATCGACCACCCGTGCATGCTCGGCGTTCCGCTGGCCAAGGCGTTGCAGGACCGCTTCGGCGGCCGCGCGTTCGTGGTCGACTCGACCAACATCGACGAGCTGCAGGACCTCGCGCGGATCACCGGCGTGGACGGCTATTACCGCCGCTCGGCGGACCACCCGCTCAACCAAAAGGGCACGATCCGCAAGCACTGCAAGGAGCACGGGACCCGCTACGAGGACGGGAACTACATCTGTTGCCACATCGACGGCGGCACGTCCATCACGGCGCACCGCAAGGGCAAGATGATCGACACGACGTGCCCTGGCCTCGGGAGCGGCGCGTTCTCCCCGACGAGAATCGGCTTCCTCGAGGTCGCCACGGTCTTTGAGATCCTCAAGGACTACGACATGAAAGACCTCGCCAAGATGTGCACCCGCGCGGGCGGCTTCGTGAGCTACTTCGGGACGTCGGACTCCGACTACGTCCACGGGCTCAAGGAGCAGGGCGACGCGAAGGCGGACCTCGTCTGGCGCGCCATGGTTTACCAAATCTGCAAAAACATCGGTTCGATGGCAACCGTCCTCGAGGGCAAGGTCGACGCGATCATCCTCTGCGGCGGCCTGATGCGCTTTGACGACATCCTGCAGCAGATCAAGCAGCAGTGCGAGTGGATCGCCCCGGTGTACTCGTACCCGGGCGAGGTCGAGCACGAGGCGATGGCGGCCGGCGCGCTCCGCGTCCTCCGCGGCGAGGAGACGCCAAAGGTCTACACCGGCGTTCCGATCTTCACCGGCTTCGCGTGGGAGACCGCCGAGGAACGCGGCCGCCGCATGGACGACGACGTGATCTGATGACGCGTGTCAACGCATTTTGACAAAATAAGGAAGGCAACGATGGGATATAAGATTTTTGTGATCAATCCGGGGTCGACGTCGACCAAACTCGCGTACTTTGACGACGAGACCAAATTGTTCGAGACCAACGTGTTTCACGACGCGCCGGAGCTCCTGAAGTTCAAGGAGATCAAGGACCAGTTCGGCTACCGGATGGACGTGATCGAGCGGTTTCTTGCGGACAATAACATCGATTTGACCGGCGTGGACGCGATCGTCGGCCGCGGCGGTTCTTCCTACTCCGTCGAGGGTGGCGTGTATGCGGTGACCGACCGGCTGATTGAGGACACCATGAACGCGGTCGGCGGGATCAAGCACCCGTGCAATCTCGGGTGTGCGTTGGCAAATGCGTTATGCAGGAAATACGGCGGCGTCGCGCTGATGGTCGAGTCGCCGAACACAGACGAATACCAGGACGTGGCACGGCTCACCGGCATCAAAGGAGTGCACCGTGCGTCCGCGATCCACGCGCTCAACCACAAGGGGACGGTCCGCCTGCACTGCAGGCGCGTGGGCGTCCGCTACGAGGACGGGAACTACATCGTCTGCCATATCGACGGCGGTATCTCCATCGCGGCGCACTGCCGCGGAAAGATGATTGACGCGACGACCGCGGGGCAGGGCGAGGGCCCGTTCACACCGACGCGGATCGGGTCGCTGCCGGTCAATACCGTAATCAAAGTCATCGAAGAACAGGGCATGGACGCGCTGCGGGATTACGTGATCCGGACAGGCGGCCTGGTCAGTTACTTCGGTACATCGAATTCGGACAAGGTTCACGCGCTGGTCGAACAGGGCGACCCAAAGGCTTCCCTCGTCTGGGAAGCGATCGGATATAACATCTGCAAAGCGATCGGCTCGATGGCGGCCGTGCTCGGCGGCAAGGTCGACGGGATCGTGCTCGGCGGCGGGCTGCTTCGGTTTGCCGACCTGGTGCAGCAGATCCGCGACAACTGCGAGTGGATCGCGCCGGTGTATGCATATCCGGGCGAGGTCGAGCACGAGACGATGGCCGAAGGCGCGCTCCGCGTCCTCCGCGGCGAGGAGACGCCGCAGGTTTACAGCGGCCGCCCGGTGTGGGACGGCTTTGCCTGGGAGGAGTAGAATTATGAATAAGATTACGTATTTTTATATCGATGACTGCCCGTTCTGCGCCATGGCGGACCAGGCGATCGGGGAGCTCATAGCAGAGGAACCGGCGTACGCGGCGGTCGACTTCGACCGGATCGATGAGGAGGCCTTCCCGGAACGCACCGAGGGGTACGACTATTACTACGTCCCGACCTTTTTCCTCGGTGACGAGAAACTATTCGAAGCATACTACATGATTCCGTACGAAGAGGTCAAAGCCGGCGTCCGCAAGGCGATGGACGCGGCGCTGCAGAGATAGCCTCCGGCGGAGCATTTCAGAATATCAATCAATGACAGAGAGGAAACATGACAAAATGACAGACAACGCGAAACAATGGACTTTGGAGGAGGCCAGGGCGGCGCTGATGGCGCTTCAGCGCAGGCAGGCGGCGTATGAGCACGCGATGGCCTTGATTTACTATGACGGCGTGACGGCGGCACCGCGGGAGACCGCCGAAAACCGGGAGATTTCGCTCTCCATCCTGAGCGAAGAGGTTTATAAACAAGGAACGTCCCCGGAGACGGTCGAATTGCTGGAGTACCTCGACGCGAACCGGGACGGTCTGACCGGCGACGAGAAACGCATGGTCCACCTGTTACTGAAAGACATCCGCAACATGCGGAAGGTCCCGATGGAAGAATACGTGGCATACCAGGCGCTGCTGGTCCGGGCCGACGACGTGTGGCACCGGGCGAAGGAAGCGTCCGACTTTGCGATGTTTGAGCCGATCCTGGAGGAGATTTTTGAGACGAACAAGCGCTTTGCCGGCTATATTTCGCCGGAAAAGGCACCGTACGATTACTGCCTCGACCTCTACGAAGAGGGCCTGACCACGGAGGTCTGCGACGCGTTCTTCGGCAAGCTGCGCGAGGGAATCGTCCCGTTGCTCAAGCGGATCCAGGCGCAGCCGCAGGTCGACGGCAGTCTCCGCTCCGGAACCTTCCCGGCCGCTCAGCAGGAGAAGCTGGCGCATCACCTGATGAAGGTCATCGGGCTGGACCTCGGGCACGTCGGCCTCGCCACGACCGAGCACCCGTTTACGATCAGCTTCGGCTCGCATCTCGACGAGCGGATCACGACGCACTACTATGAAGAAGACTTCGGCTTCTCGATGTTCAGCGTCATCCACGAGGGCGGCCACGCGCTCTACGATACCGGGTCCGAGCGGGAGCTCGCCTTTACGGAGCTCGACGGCGGTGTCTCGATGGGGATTCACGAGAGCCAGAGCCGGTTCTACGAAAACATCATCGGGCGGAGCCGCGGCTTCTGCGAGATGATCTTCCCAAAGGTCGCGGAGATCTTCCCGGAGCAGATGGCAGGCTACACGGCAGAGGACCTCTATCGCGCGGTCAACCGGGTCTGCCCGTCGCTCATCCGCACGGAGGCGGACGAGGTCACGTACTGCCTGCACATCATGATCCGCTACGAGCTCGAGAAGCGCGTGATCGCAGGCGACCTCGCGGTCAAGGACCTGCCGGCGGAGTGGAACCGCTTGTACAAGGAATACCTCGGCGTCGACGTGCCGGACGACAAGCACGGCGTGCTGCAGGACAGCCACTGGTCCGGCGGCATGGTCGGGTACTTCCCGTCGTATGCCCTCGGAAACGCGTACGGCGCGCAGTTCCTGGCGAAGATGCGCGAGACGGTCGACGTGAACGCGTGCATCGCGGCCGGCGACTTCGGACCGGTCAACGATTGGAACCGTGAGCACATCTGGCGCCACGGCGGCCGCTACACGCCGGCCGAGCTGCTCGAGCGCGTGCTCGGAGCGCCGTTTGACCCGTCGTACTTTATTGAGTATTTGCGCAACAAATACACAGACATTTACAACCTGTAAACGGGTTTTCATCTACGATGGGTTCGCCACGGGGTGTGGTCGCTGTGCCGCTGACAGAGGCACAGCGATCACATCGTCGCGACAGCATAGAAGAAATAATGGGTTTTAGAGGAGTGTATAGTATTATGTTGAAGTTTTCAGAGATGCCGTACGAGCGGCCGGACATCCAGGCAGCCAAGCAACAGGTCGCCGCGCTGACGCAGGCCTTCCAGGCGGCCGGGACCTATGAGGAGGCGAGAGACCTCGTCGTTCAGATGGACCGGCTCAACCGCCACATCCATACGGAGTCGACGCTGGCGCAGGTGCGGCACTCGATCGATACAAGGGACGAGTTCTACGATGCGGAGGTCCGCTTCTGGGATAACACGATTCCGGAACTCATGGAATACGCCCAGCGCTGGACCATGGCGATGCTCGCGTCCCCGTTCCGGGACCAGCTCGCGGCGGAGTTCGGCGACGTCGTCTTCCTGAACGCGGAGCTGCAGCGGAAGACCTTTTCACCGGAGATCATCCCGCTCCTGCAGGAGGAGAACCAGCTCACGACGGAGTATGAGAAGCTCCTCGCGAGCGCGCAGATCCCGTTCCAGGGCAAGACGTTCACAATCGCGCAGATCGGCCCGTTCAAAAACGACCCGGACGACGCGGTGCGCCTCGCGGCGTGGACGGCGGAGGGCAACTGGTACAAATCCCAGCAGGACCGCCTCGACGGCCTCTATGACCGCCTGGTCAAACTCCGCCACGAGATGAGCCAGCGGCTCGGCCTCCGGGACTACGTCGAGATGGGCTACTACCGCATGAAGCGGAACTGCTACGACCGCGACGACGTCGACCGGTTCCGCCAGGCGGTCCGCGACTACATCGTACCGGTCGCGGAGAGCATCCGCCGCAGGCAGGCGGAGCGCCTCGGTATGCAGTACCCGCTTAGCTTTGCGGACTGCGCGCTCATGTTCCGCTCCGGCAACGCAAAACCGCAGGGCACCGCGGACGACATCCTCGAGGCGGGCCGGCGCTTCTACGATGCGCTCTCGCCGGAGACGAGCGAATTCTTCAATACGATGCTCGACTATGAGCTGATGGACGTCCTTTCCAAAGAAGGCAAACAAGGCGGCGGCTATTGCACCGGCCTCTCAGACTATGGCGTCCCGTTCATCTTCGCGAACTTCAACGGAACGCGCTCTGACGTCGAGACCGTGACCCACGAGGCGGGGCACGCCTTTGCCGCGTGGATGAACCGCGACCGCATCCCGATGGATACGGTCTGGCCGAGCATGGAGGGGTGCGAAGTCCATTCGATGAGCATGGAGTTCTTCGCATGGCGGAGCGTGGAGGACTTCTTCGGCCCGGATAAACGAAAGTTCCTTTACAGCCACCTCGCGGAGTCGTTCATGTTCATCCCGTACGGGACGATGGTCGACCACTTCCAGCACAGCGTGTTCGAGCGGCCGGAGATGACGCCGGCGGAGCGCCACGCGGAGTGGAAGCGCCTCCTCGGCATCTACATGCCGTGGCTCCGTCTGGACGGGGAAATCCCGTTCTACGCGGAGGGCATGGGCTGGCAGCGGCAGCACCACATCTACAGCCTGCCGTTCTACTATATCGATTACTGCCTCGCGCAGACCGTCGCGCTCGGCTTCTGGGCGATGATCCAGGAGGACTATGACGCCGCGTGGGAGCGGTACATGGCGTACACCTTACAGGGCGGGTCGCGCGTGTTCACGGAGCTCCTGGCGAACGCGGGCCTCGCGAGTCCGTTTGACGCGGAAACTGTCCGCGGCATCTGCCGCCGCGCATCCGAGTGGCTCGAGGCTTATGACCTCACGGGGATTGAGTGATGCTTGAGATCAAACGCAAACAATACGTCAAAGACGTCACGGAGCAGCTTGACGGGACCTTTGTCTATACGGGCGACATCTATCGAATGGTCGGAACCAAGGAAGAGCGCCGGCGGAACGACTGGCGCCTGCTGCTCGGCGGAATCGCGCTCGCGGCTCTGGTGATCCTGTCCGGCTGCATCGACGCGGCCGGCGCGAACAACACGTGGTACGTCATCCTGCCGCTGACCGGTGAGGTCTGCTGCCTGTTCGTCCTCTGGTGGAACCTCGGTAAGCTGATCGGGGAGCGCGGAGAGGTCCGGGAGTTCGTCTACACGCCGGCGACGGGCAGGATTCCGCCTGCGGCAAAGATCATGGCGTTCTTCGCTGCCGCCGGATTAGTCTGTTCCGGAATATATCTCATTAAGCACGGCTTTGAGGACAAGGTCGCGAAGAGCCTCGCGTACCTCGCAATCAAACTGGCCACAGCGGGCACGGCTTTCTGGTACGGCAGGACTTTTGACTGCATAAATTGGGAAATTAAGTGATTGCAAGTGCTCAAGGCATTTAGTATAATTAGGAATAAGTTGTATTACTAACACTATCGTTATTTATTGACGTGAGTCAGTTGATAAATAAATGCACTTTATTACTATTTGAAAGGAGTAAAAAGACAAATGAAGAAAAGACTCTCAATTCTGCTCATCCTCGCGATGATCGTTTCGGCACTCGCGGGATGCTCAGGCGGCAGCGGCGGTGGGTCATCAAGTGACAGCAGCGATACGATGGTTGTCGGTTACTCGAACTTCTCGGGTAAGTTCTCCCCATTCTTTGCGGAGTCCGCGTATGACCAGGACGTTGCTTCCATGACAGCTGTCAGCCTTCTCAACCTGGACCGTGTCGGCATGGTCGTTGAGAAGGGCAAGTCCGGTGAGACCCGTGAATATAATGGCACGGACTACACCTATTATGGTATCGCTGACCTGACGGTCACGACCAACGATGACGGAACGGTCGACTACGACTTCGACCTCCGCGATGACGTTCTGTTCTCCGACGGTGAGAAGCTCACTGCGGACGACGTCATCTTCTCGATGTACGTGCTGCTCGACCCGACCTATGACGGCTCGACCACACTGTACGCTCTCCCGATCAAGGGCATGGAAGAATACCGCACCGGTATGACCCCGCTGGTTGACCTGATCTATGCTGCGGGCAAAGACAACACGGACTTCACCTTCTGGGATGAGGCGACGCAGACCAAGTTCTGGACCGAACTCGACGCGGCCGGCCCTAAGTTCGCACAGTCCATCATCGATTGGCTGGTCAACAACGGTTACAACTCCCCTGAGGATTCTGTGGCTACTTGCGCCCTTAACTGGGGATATGAGCTCCCTGAGGACGCGACCGTTGAAGACTTCTGGGCACTGATTCTCGAGACTTATGGCGGCGACTACAAGCTGGCTTCCGATACGGAGGCTGCAGACGCTTCCATCTTCTCCCTGATGGACAGCTATGCTGAATTCTCCAAGGGCGTTGCGACCGGCGACTCCGCTGCCAACATTGCGGGTATTCAGAAGACCGGCGACTACAGCGTCCGCGTTACGCTGACCAGCGTCGACGCGACTGCGATCTACAATCTCGGTATCGCGGTTCTTCCGATGCACTACTATGGCGACGTAGCAAAATATGACTATGACAACAACATGTTCGGCTTCGATAAGGGCGACCTCTCCACGGTTCGCGCAAAGACGACCAAGCCGATGGGCGCCGGCCCATACAAATTCGTCGACTACGCCGACGGCGTTGTATACTTCGAAGCGAATGAGACCTATTTCCTCGGTGCTCCAAAGACCAAGTACCTCCAGTTCAAAGAGTCTTCCGACACCGATAAACTGAACGGCGTTGTGACCGGCACGATCGACATCACCGACCCGACGTACTCGCGCGAAACGGTTGAGATGCTCAAGTCCACCAACAGCAACGGCGAAGTCACCGGCGACAAGATTACGACCAACACCGTTGACAACCTCGGCTACGGCTACCTCGGCATCAACGCGTACGGCATGAACGTCGGCGGAAACCCGGGCTCCGAGCAGTCCAAGAATCTCCGTAAGGCGTTCGCTACGATGTACGCGAGATACCGCGACATTACGGTTGACTCCTACTATGGTGAGACCGCTTCCGTCATCAACTACCCGATTTCCAACACGTCCTGGGCAGCGCCGCGGTCGACCGATGCCGACTACGCAATCGCATTCTCCAAGGATGTGAACGGCAATGACATCTACACAGAAGGCATGACCCCAGAGGAAAAGGACGAGGCCGCACGGCAGGCTGCGCTCGGCTTCCTCGAGGCTGCGGGCTTCACCGTCGTTGACGGCAAGGTCACCGCTGCTCCGGAAGGCGCGAGCCTGACCTACGAGGTATGGATCCCTGGCGACGGCGAGGGCAACCACCCATCGTTCCAGATGCTCACCCTCGCGCGCGAATCGTTCGAGCAGATCGGTATCACGCTGGTTGTTAAGGACCTCGCGAACTCCTCCGAGCTTTGGGACGCCATCAAGGCCAAGACCTGCCCGATGTGGTGCGCTGCATGGCAGGTAACGCCAGACCCTGACATGTTCCAGATCTACTATGCTGACGCGGCAAGCGAACCTTGCGGCATCGTCCAGGGCAAGAACCCGTTCGGCGGCGCGGGCCAGGGCGGCAGCAACTATCAGTACTGCATCACGGATCCGGAGCTTGACGCCATGATTCTGGATGCCCGTACGAGCATGGATCAGTCCTACAGAAAGCAGGTTTACAAGTCCTGCCTCGACACTATCGTCGACTGGGCGGTAGAGGTCCCTGTCTATCAGAGACAGAACGCGATCATCTTCTCGACAGAACGTGTTAAGATGGAAACCGTAACTCCAGACATCACCACTTACTATGACTGGAAGAACGAGATCCAGAACATCGAGATGAATTAAATACTCATATCGAATCTGAGGCACACGATTGGAACGGGGCAGGCACCTTTTGCCTGCCCCGTTCAGAATACTGTATGAGGAGATGATACCGTGCGTAAATACATACTCAAGCGATTGCTGCAATCGGTCGTCATCCTGTTCTTTGTGGCTTTTATCATTTACGCGCTGATGCGGTGCCTGCCGACGTCGTACATCGAAGCGATGGCGCAGCAGAAATCCATGCAGCCGGGTTCCAAGAGCTATGAGGAATGGATGCAGCAGCTGACCGTCATGTACAACATGGACGGCAGCATCGTTACGGGATTCTTCCGGTGGATCGGGTCCATGCTGCGCGGCGAGTTCGGCGACAGCTGGAAGTGGACCGTCCCGGTCGTGGAGAAGTTCAACGACACCGTCTGGCTCTCTTTCGTGATGGGCCTGATTTCTTTTATCCTTGAACTCCTGATCGCGATCCCGCTCGGCATCGTTGCGGCAACCAAACAATACTCCAAGGCGGATTACACGATATCCGTCATCGCACTGGCGGGCATATCCCTGCCGACGTTTTTCTTTGCATCGCTTCTGAAACTGGTCTTTTCCGTCAAACTCGGCTGGTTTGACCTTTACGGCCTCATCGGCCGGAACTACAACCAGCTCAACGCATGGGGGCAGTTCCTGGATAAAGCCAACCATCTGGTCATGCCGATCGTCACGCTCGTCGTGGTCAGCATGGGTGCTTTGATGCGGTATACCCGGACCAACATGCTCGAGGTCCTGAACGCGGACTACATCCGCACCGCGCGGGCCAAGGGACTGTCGGAAAAGAAAGTCATCTATCACCACGCGTTCCGGAACACCCTGATTCCGATCGTCACGATCGTCGGCGGGTCGCTTCCGGGGCTGTTCTCCGGCGCGCTCATCACGGAGACGCTGTTCGCCATACCGGGCATAGGCTATACCTCATATAACTCCATGGTATCGGGTGACATCCCGTTTTCGATGTTTTATCTGGTGTTCATCGCCATCCTGACGCTGCTCGGCAACCTGCTGGCGGACATCCTGTACGCTGTCGTCGACCCGCGGGTCAGAATCGCATAGGAAAGGAGGGACTGACATGAGTGATAACGAAAACAACAAATTTAGTTCCTCCCAGACCGCGGCAGAAACCGCGGATAAGCCAAATGAGCAGTATTCGCTCAGCGACGACCGACGCGTCAAGGTGCTGTCGCCAGGCGCGCTCGTCGCCAAGCGGTTCTTCCGCAACCGGCTCGCCGTGACCGGCATGGTCATCCTGATCCTGATGTTCGCCTTTTCTTTCATCGGCGGACTGGTTTCTCCGTACAGACAGGACCAGTTGTTCTACCGGACCGACGTCCAGATCAAGGATTACGCCGGCGTGGTCCACAACGAGGAGTTCCGGTACACGGTCAACGACCCGGTTCTGTTCAAGAACATCGTGCAGGCGCAGGCGCTCAAGAACATCATGGCAGGGAGCGACACCTTTACGTATAACGGGACCAGCTACACGATTGAAAAGATCGCGGACGACGTTTACGCGGTTTCCAGCGGCGGCAACGTGGTCGGCCTCGCCAGCAAGGAGCTGGTGACCTCGTCCACCCGGGACGATGTGTCCTTTGCGTTTACCGAAGCGGCATTTCGGGCGCGCGCGGCCGGTGAGGGGACCTTCACTGCGGACGGCAAGACCTACACGCTCGGAGAGGGCGACAGCATAACGGACGCGGCGGGCAGCGAAGTCGCTTACATCAGTGCGTACATCGTCCGCCCGGTCATGCCTGACGTGTTCTTCTCCCGCGACTTCAAGGATCAGCTGATCGACGCGGTCGAGTCCGGGCAGACGTCCTTCACGTACACGGGCGAGGACGGGGTAACAGCGGAGTACATCCTGTCATACAACGCGACGTCCAAGTCCTGGGACATCAAGCAGGAAATCGACACCAAGGTATTTGATACTTATTCCTCGCCGTCCAGTGAACACTGGCTCGGTACGGACCGGAACGGCATGGACATGCTGACCCGACTGATGTACGGTGGCCGGATCTCCCTGATCATCGGCTTCGTCGTCGTCTTTATCGAGTCGTTCCTCGGCATCATCCTCGGCGGCATCTCCGGATACTTCGGCGGGTGGGTTGACGGCCTCATCATGAGAATCGTCGATATCTTCTACTGCATCCCGTCGATGCCGATCATCATCATCATCGGCGCGGCGATGGACGCGGCCAACCTGCCGTCCCTGACGCGAATGATGTACCTGATGCTGATCCTCGGCTTACTCGGCTGGGCCGGCGTGGCGCGGCTCGTCCGCGGCCAGATTCTCTCGCTCCGCGAGCAGGAGTTCATGACCGCGACCGAAGCCTGCGGCATCCGTCCGTCGCGGCGGATCTTCCGTCACCTGATTCCGAACGTCGTCCCGCAGCTCATCGTCTACATGACCATGGGTCTCGGCTCGACGATCATCATGGAGGCGACGCTGTCGTTCCTCGGACTCGGCGTCCGGTTCCCGTTCGCTTCCTGGGGCAACATCATCAACGACGTCAATAACACATACGTATTGACCAACTACTGGTTTATCTGGATTCCTGCGGGCGTTCTGCTGCTCGTCACCGTCCTCGCGTTCAACATCGTGGGCGACGGCCTGAGAGACGCGTTCGACCCGAAGATGAAGCGCTAGGAAGGAGGAAAGATCATGGCAAAAAAGAACGAAACCGGTTATCTTTCCGCCCGTGAATCGCGCCGCATCTCCAGGGAGAACCGGAAGATAACCAACGAATTTGAAAAGAGATATAAACGCAAGAACGTCCCGGAGAGCGAGTATCTCACCGAGATGCGCGACCGGAACAACGTTCTTGAGATCGACGACCTGCACACGTACTTCTTTACGGACGTCGGCACCGCCAAGGCGGTCGACGGCGTGACGTTTGAGGTACCGGTCGGTAAGACGGTCGGCGTCGTCGGCGAGTCCGGCTGCGGCAAGTCCGTTACGAGCCTTTCGGTCATGCAGCTGCTGCAGCGGCCGCAGGGCCAGATCGTTTCGGGCAGCATCCGCATCAACCTCGGCGACAAGGCGTACGACATTTCCAAGACCCCGATCGAGGTCATGCAGACGCTCCGCGGGAACTTCGTCTCGATGGTATTCCAGGAGCCGATGACCAGCCTCAACCCGGTCTTCCGGATCGGCGACCAGATCGACGAGGTCATCGAGCTGCACGACGGCAAGAACAAGACCAAAGAGCAGATCAAGGCCCGCAGCATCGAGATGCTCGAGCTGGTCGGCATCGCGAACTCCGAGGGCGTCTACAAGATGTACCCGCACGAGCTCTCCGGCGGCATGCGCCAGCGCGTCATGATCGCGATCGCGCTCGCTTGCAATCCGCGCCTCATCATCGCGGACGAGCCGACGACGGCGCTCGACGTAACGATCCAGGCGCAGATCCTCGACCTCTTCCGCAACCTCAAGGACCGGATCAACTCGTCCATCATGATCATCACGCACGACCTCGGCGTCATCGCGGAGATGGCGGACTACGTCGTCGTCATGTACGCAGGACGCATCGTTGAGAAGGGACCCGCGGAGGAGATCTTCGCGCACCCGGCGCACCCGTACACGATCGGCCTTATGGCGTCCAAGCCGGTGGTCGGCAAGAGCGTGGACAAGCTCTACTCGATCCCGGGCAAGGTACCGAACCCGATCAACATGCCGGATTACTGCTACTTCCGCGACCGCTGCGAGATGCGTGCGGGCGGGGTCTGCGACGGGGAATACCCGTGCGAGATCAGCCTGTCGCCGACGCACAAGGTCAGCTGCTACCGCTATTACGAAGGCGGTCCGGGCGAGGTGAGCCAGGAGCAGCTGGATGCGGTGATCAACAAGGGTACGAGAAAGGAGGGGTAGGACAATGGCGAATTATGATAAGAAAGAGCCGGGCTTCACCCAACTGCCTGAGATGCACAGCGCCGGTCTGCGCGGTCCGAAGCATCTGAACGAGCATGCGGACT
Source organism: Mogibacterium sp. (assembly GCA_017433975.1). Lineage (GTDB taxonomy): Bacteria > Bacillota > Clostridia > Peptostreptococcales > Anaerovoracaceae > RGIG2439. The sequence continues at coordinate 184,548 of JAFRGD010000031.1, forward strand.
TCATCACGTCCCAGCCGCAGGATGCCCCTCCAAAGGAAAAGTCCCATAATAAAAAAGAAGAGTCTTCTTCGCCGCTCGTTTACGACCCGCAGTACATCCTCCAGGTCCGGGACCTCAAGAAATACTTCCCGATCAAGGACGGCCTGCTCGCCCGTACGGTCGGCTACGTCAAGGCGGTCGACGGCGTCACGTTCAACCTCAAGCGCGGTACGACGATGGGCCTGGTCGGTGAGTCCGGCTGCGGCAAGACCACGACCGGCCGTGCGATCCTCCGGCTTTCCGGGGATAAGACCGGCGGCGACGTCCTCTTCAACGGCAAGGAGGTCTACGACCTGACCAAGCAGGAGCTGCACGACGCCCGTACCAAAATGCAGATCATCTTCCAGGACCCGTTCTCGTCGCTTTCGCCGAGAATGCCGGTCGGGGAGATCATCGGCGAGGCGGTCAAGGAGCACAACCTGGTTCCGAGAGCGGAGTACGAGGACTACCTCGATAACATCATGGACAAGTGCGGCCTGCAGCCGTTCCACAAGGACCGCTACCCGCACGAGTTCTCCGGCGGCCAGCGGCAGAGAATCTGCATCGCGCGGGCGCTCGCGCTGAACCCGGAGTTCGTCGTCTGCGACGAGCCGGTCTCCGCGCTTGACGTATCGATTCAGGCGCAGATCATCAACCTGCTGGAGGACCTGCAGGATCAGTTCGGCCTGACGTATCTCTTCATCTCGCACGACCTGTCCGTTGTCGAGCACATCTCGGATACGGTCGGCGTCATGTACCTCGGGAACCTGGTCGAGTACGGCGCGACGGAGGACATCTTCCGCAACCCGCTGCACCCGTACACTAAGGCGCTTTTCTCGGCGATCCCGGTGCCGGACCCGACGGTCAAGATGAAGCGGATCGTCCTCGAAGGGTCGATTCCGTCCCCGGCCAACCCGCCGGAGGGCTGCAAGGTCCACACCCGCTGCGCAAACTGCATGGAGCAGTGCAAACACGTAGCGCCGGTGCAGAAGGAAATTGAACCGGGCCACTTCGTCGTCTGCCATCTGTATAACGATGTGAAGGCGGTCGGCGAATAAGAGACCGAATGGAGTACACGATGTCCGATTACAGACAACAAGTCGAACAGGAAGACGACGGCCGCGTGGTCGCAGACATGAGCGACGTTGAGCGGTCGCCGATGATGTTCCCGCGGTTTGACCGTGCGCGGCGCGGCCGCAATCGAGGCGGAGCCGGCAATACCGGCTCTGCGCCGATCGACCTCACCCCGGACGAGCGGAGATACGCGGCCCGCGGCGTGATCGCGGCGTGGCTGCTGGTCGGCGGCGTCTTTGCACTCGCCTTTGCGGCGATCATTCTGCTCATCGGACACCTCGGCTGATAATCCGGCCTCCCATAGCACAAGCGACAGAAATACGGTGCCACCCGTGATAGGGTGACACCGTTTTTTTTGCGGCAATTCTTAATAATTTCCTACTATTTTTCAAAACAACACATATCGCAGGTGCAATGTGATAAAATTAACAAGTAGGGAGGATATCTGCATGGGAATGATCAGACTAAAAAACGTCTCTAAATTTTATTATAGCAAGGGCATCATCGCCAGCGGCATCTCCAGGATCAACCTGGATCTGGACGCGGGCGAATTTGTTGTTATCACCGGCGAGTCCGGCAGCGGCAAGTCCACTTTATTGAATGTCATCTCGGGTCTCGACACGTATGAAGAGGGTGAGATGTACATCGAAGGCAAGGAAACGAGCCACTACACTGCATCCGACTTCGAAGAGTACCGGCAAAAGTACATTTCCTGCATCTTCCAGAGCTTCAACCTGATCTCAAGCTACACCGTGTATCAGAATGTGGCGCTGGCGATGCAGATCGACGGCTGCAGCCAGGAGGAGATCCGGCAGAGGGTGCCGGACCTGATTGAAAAGGTCGGCCTGTCCGAATATAGAAACCGCAAAGTGTCGAAGCTCTCCGGAGGACAGAAGCAGCGCGTGGCGATCGCCCGCGCGCTGGCCAAGGACACCAAGATCCTGGTCGCCGACGAGCCGACCGGGAACCTCGACAGCGAATCAGCCGAGGGAATCGTCAAGTTGCTTGCGGACATCGCCGCGGACAAGCTGGTCATCGTGGTAACGCACAATTACGAGCAGTTCAAGAGCAATGCGACGCGCGTCATCAAGATGTACGACGGCAAGATCGTCGAAGATACGGGTGCGGAAGGTGCACGCGTGGAGACGGCTTCCGCCGCGCCTGCGCCGGTGACCGTGCCGCGGGCGGAGCGGGCAAAGGCTCAATCGGAGGACGGTTCCGCAAAACACGCCAAGGGTCATGGAATCAAATACGGTACGCAGCTGTTGCTCGGCGTCCGGAATACGTTTAACCTGCCGGCAAAATTCCTGCTGCTTCTGCTTGTGTTCCTTTTTGTCGTCAGTTCTGTCAGCGCGCAGTACGTGACCGTCAAAAAACAAAAGGACACCGTTTCGGAGACCGGCTGGAACAGTTATTTTTCGCATTACGACCCGAAGCGCATCGTCGTGGAGAAAAACGACCGCACCGCGTTCACCAGGGCTGACTACGAGGCGCTGGAGAATGCGCCGCACGTGGCAAAACTGGTCCGCGAGGACATGATCTACGATTCCGGAGTCTTCATCGAGAACGAACAGTTTTCTTTCTATGGATACATGATGAGCATCACCGATCTGGAGGAAGAGCCGACGATCGGCAGCTTGCCGCAGACGGAAGATGAGGTCCTGCTGCTGGGGTATGACGACGGCTGGACCTTTGGCGACACCCCGGAGGCCCTGATCGGCCAGACGTATTCCTTCACGATGGAAGACGGGGTGGAACGCAAAATCAAGGTCTCCGGCATCGTGCTCAAACCGTACGACGAGAACAGCGACTACGGGTACGGGAACAACAGCGAGGCGTACTTCCCGGAAGCGATGATCAATGAGATGCGCAAGGGGATGTACGCGACGGGAAGCACGACGACCATGCTGATCAACGGAACCGAAGAGACCTGCTACCCTGGCAGAGGCGGTCTGATGACCAACGAAAACGTGCCGGAGGGCTACATCCTGCTGCCGACCAGTTACGATCCGATGTTCAAGTCCGGCTATGCCGCGGGCAGCGACGTCAAGCTCACCGTCAAGGCGCTGCACTACGAATCCGACCTGACCCTGACGATCATGGGTACTTACGGGGATAAGACCTTTGAGAAGAAGACCGGCCTGGAGAAGATCTCGGAACACTACGGTGAGATCTACATCAATCCGACGGACTACCGCAGGCTCTATGAGCGGGGCAACTTCCAGGTGTCCGTGTTTGTGGACGACACCAAAAACATGGACGGGATGAAGGACATGCTCCAGCGGGGCGGCTACCACACGCTGGTCCTCAAAGACCATATTTATAATTTCATGAGTGAAGAGCTGGTGACCATCATCCAGCTGCCGATGTCGGTGATCGTCTGTCTGGCGGTGTTCTTCATCGCGTACTTCGTGGTCAGGCTCATCCTCAAGTCCCGGGGCGTCTACTTCGCTACGGTCCGGATGCTGGGCATGGGCAAGCAGCCGGCACGGCGGATCATGCGGGTCGAACTGGTATTGGTTTGCTCGATCGCTTATGCGATGTTCCTGCTGTTCATCTATCTGACCAGGATTGGCGTTCTGCAGTCCCAAAAGCTGCTGGATTATCTTACGTACCTGACAGCACGAGATTATTTCGCGCTCGGAGCCATTCTGCTCTTCATGGCGGTGCTCATTTCGGGCCGCTTCATGCGGACGATTTTCAAGAGCTCGGCCATGGGCGCGTTCAGAGAGGAGGCGTAAGACATGCTGACACTGCAAAATGTAGATAAGTACTTTTACCGCCACAAATCGAATCAGATCCACGTGATCAACGACACCTCTCTGGAGTTCGGCGAAACCGGGCTGACCGCGCTGCTGGGACCGTCCGGGTGCGGCAAGACCACGCTGCTCAACGTCATCGGCGGCCTGGACAAGGTCGACCGGGGCAAGATTTATATCAACGGAGAGCGGATCACCGGCAGGACGGCCGGGACGGTAGACAAAATCCGCAACCTGAACATCGGATATATCTTTCAGAATTACAACCTCATCAACACCATGACCGTCTTCGATAACGTAGCCATGGTGCTCAAGATGGTGGGGATCAAAGACAAGGACGAGATCAAAGAGAAGGTCGAATACGCGCTCGATCTCGTCGGGATGTACCGCTACCGGAAACGTTATGCGGACATGTTGTCCGGCGGCGAACGGCAGCGCGTCGGCATCGCCCGCGCAATCGTCAAGAACCCGTCGATCATCATCGCAGACGAGCCGACGGGGAACCTCGACAGCGCCAACACTCTCGAGGTCATGAACATCATCAAGGCCATCTCCCGCGAGAAGCTGGTCATCCTCGTCACGCACGAAGAAGACCTCGCGAACTTCTACGCGGACCGGATCATCCGCCTCAAGGACGGCAAGGTGATCTCGGACGAGATCAATCAGAATATCGAGGGGCTCGACTACAGGATCGAGAACAGAATCTACCTGAAGGACATCAAGGACCAGCGGACCATCGAGGAGGACGGCTGTTCACTGCGCATTTTCAACGAGAGCGGCGGCAAGGTGGACCTCGACATCGTCATCAGCCGGGGCAATCTGTTCATCCACTCGCGCGATAAGACCGGCCGCATGGAGATCGTCGACGAGAACTCGAGCATCGAGCTCGTAGACGACCACTACAAGGCGCTGACGGCGGAAGAAGCCGAAGCGCGGCGGTTCCACGCGGAGCGGCTTGTCGCTTCAAAACCGTTGCGGCATGCGTCGATTTTCAACGCGTTTTCGATGCTCTCCTCGGGCTTCCGCACGGTCGGAAAATACCACATCCTCAAGAAGATTCTCCTCGTGGGATTCCTGATTTCCGCGATGTTCATCACGTATGCGGTTTCGAATATCGCTGGCATCCTGAACATGCCGGACGAAAAATTCGTCCAGGACAACAAGTCCTATGTCGGCGTGGTGCAGCAGAAGATCCCCGTGGAGGACTACCTGACGTACGAGGCCGATCCTTCGGTCGAGTACGCGCTGCCGGGGTCCGGGCAGATCAACATGAGCATGAAATTCGATGAGTACTGGCAGACGCGGTGGGGCGGAACCATGATCAGCGGGTCACTCAGCTCCTATGATGATCTGACAGAAGAAGACATCAAGTGGGGCAGGCTCCCGGAGAACGAATACGAAGTCGTCATCGATAAGCTGATCCTTACGCGGCTGACCGATAATAACTACGACATGGTTCAGGCGGGATATAAGGAGCCGGAAGAGCTTATAGGCAGACACCTGACCCTCAAGAACCTCGACGAGTTCACGATCGTCGGCATGACCGACAAAAAGAGCCCGTGCATCTACGCGTCACCGTCCATGTTCATCAACATGCTGGCCAACAACAACTCGCAGGATTATTATGAGGAAATGTATGGCTACAATGGTGATGAGGAAGAGTATCCGGAGACGTATAACGACGACGGCAGCATCAGCGCTCCTGCGCCGGAGGCGTCCAAGCTGGTCGACTACGAGCTGTACGCGGACGAACTCACGCTGACCGACGGCAGCCGCATGCCGGAAAACGACTATGAGGTGCTCGTCGACAAGGACTACTCCAGCTCCATGAAAATCGGCAGTGAGATCAAGACCAAGGTCAACGGACACAAACTGAAGGTGGTCGGATACTACACGAGCGATACGGTCAAGGGGAAGTTCTTCGTCAACAACAACATGATCAAATACCAGTTGATCCTGGGGCAGGAGAACATGACCGTCAAGGCAGCCGACGACAAGGCAGAAACGGTCGCTGCGCTCGAGTCTTACGGCGTAAAGGCCAGAGACCTGTACAAATATCAGAAGAATGAGTACCGCAAGAGCCAGCTTTCCATGGTCCGCGCCTTCCTGCTGGTCGGGAGCATCATCATCATCATTTCGATGATCGAAGTCTTCCTGATGATGAGAGCGTCGTTCCTGTCGCGCATCAAGGAAGTCGGAACGCTCCGCGCGATCGGGGTGAAGAAGGCGGACATCTACAGGATGTTCACCGGCGAAATCATTGCAATCACTGTCGTCGCGTCCGTGCCGGGCTGGCTGCTGATGACGTACATCATCAGCAGGCTGCAGAGAATCTCGTACGTCTCGGGCATGTTCGTGTGTACGCCGCAGACGATGATCGTGTCGCTGGCGCTGGTGTTCGCGTTCAATCTGCTGTTCGGGCTGCTGCCGGTGTTCCACACGTTGATCAAACGGCCGGCTGCGATCCTGGCGAGGACGGATGTAAATTAGTATCTTATTACAGAAGGTGATAACGATGACAAGAAAAAGAGGCACCAAATACAAACGGGGAACCGCTTTCCGGAGGCTTGCGTTCGTGGCGTTCAGCGTGCTCCTCGCTGCAATGCTCGTGCTATCGAGCTTCGTATGCGCCGCGGCAAAAGCCAAGACGCCGGAGCCGATCCGCGAAGTCCACATGATCAGCATCGAGGACAAGATGTACTGCGTGTTTGTGCAGAACAATGTTGTGTTGACGCCGGACGAGGTCTCCGAGATGACGGACAGCGAGCTCACAGAGGCGGTCCTGAGCCGCGCGGGGCTTTACATGAAGGAGACGAACTGCAGGAAAGCGTCGCACAAAGTGATCTCCATGAAAGACTGGATCAAGGGCGGCGGCAGCTTCCGCCTGAGCGAAGCGGACCTCGCGGCGATCCGAAATGCTTCGCCGTCGGACGGAGCCCCGGTCAAACTGCACATGGACCTCGGAATCTGTACGGAGCCGGCGGAGGAGGAGAAACCTGCCGAAGAAGAGAAGCCAACGGAACCTGATACGCCAACGGACCCGGATACGCCAACGGACCCGGTTACACCAACGGATCCTGATGCGCCAACGGATCCTTTCGGAGATGATGTGAACCCTGCGGACCCTTCCGGAGATGAGACCGACCCTGCGAATCCTTCCGGGGATGATGTGAACCCTGCGGATCCTTCCGGAGATGAGACTGACCCTGCGGATCCGTCCGGGGATGATGTGAACCCTGCGGACCCTTCCGAAGACCCGTCCGGGGAGAACGGCGGCGGGAACGGCGGAGAAAACAACGATGACGGCGGCGATGAACCGACCACTCCGACAGAAGAGCCGCACGAGGTGGTCATCTACACCACGTTCAAGAAAACCAGTCCGGAGCTGATCTTTGTCGTTGTGGCAACGGAAAAAGACGCCGGATATCGCGAGACCATCTGTAAAGAAGATGCGAAGCAGCCGGAGAAACCGGAGGAGCCGGACCCGGTCGACCCGTTCGCGGATTTCGATTTCGGGTTTGACGGCGGAGACGCAGGCGACATGCTGCCGGAATACAGGACCATCCGGATGGTCGACAAGTCGGGGCCGCCGCTCGTTGACACACTGCAGGACGGCGACCCGGTGAAGCTCGAGTGGATCGATCCGAAGAAACAGGGCGGTGACAACGACGGGAGCACGTCCTTCATCGACCGCATCCCGGGCGGCGCCGTCGGACTTGTCGCAATCCTGGTTGCCCTTACAGCCGCAATCGCCGCGGCCGTCATCCTATGGAAAAGGCGCCAGGAAGAGAACGAGAGCGTGAACTGACGATTTATCGGACTTTCCTTCAATATTGATTCCATAGAAAAAGAGCCACTGCATCCGACGATGCGGTGGCTCTGCTTTTGCTTTTTTGATGGCTGTGCGCTTACTTCGCGAGGAAGTGTGCGACGACCGAGTTGAACTCCTCCGGGTTGCCGGCCGCACAGAAGTGGTCGCCCTTGACAAAGGCGAGCTCCGCCCCGTCGATCAGCGAGGCGATCAGCTCCGTATGCTCTTTGAGAATCAGGTCTTTTGTGCCCGCTAGGACCAGGGTCGGACTCTTGATCTTCCTGAGCTCAGACGGGTCGATGTTCGGGTCGTCCACCATGAGGTCGAGAATCTCGGCCTTTACGACCGCCGCGGGGTCTCTTTTGGCCTCTTCGAGCGCCTTTGCATACTCCGCGGTGACATACGCCACGATTTCAGGGTCCGCGCCGTCGTTATTGAGGTTCGCGCCGTTCAGGATCAGTTTGCCGACGCGCTCCGGGTGACGGGCCGCCATGAAGATCGCGATGTTGCCGCCGTCCGAGAAGCCGAGGATGTCGGCTTTTTCGATGCCGAGTTCATCCATGAACGCGATATAGTCCTCCGCCATCTGCCGGATCCGAAGCGGTTTCGTTCCGCGCGGGGTCTTGCCGTGCGCGCGGGAGTCCGGGCAGATGACGCGGTACTTCTTTGCGAAGCAGTCGACCTGGTTGACGAAGTACTCGCCGGTCTCGCTGTTTCCGTGGATCATGAGGAGCGGCGTGCCGCTGCCCTTCTCATAGTAATGCATTTTGATGTCCATAATACCCTCCTGATTTCTAAGTGAAGTTAAAATAGATTGTAAAAGCGATAGGGAACCCGTAAGGAGCGGTCGGCTCTCGGCGCGACTGCCGAAGGCAGAGCGACTGAAGGGCTTCCCTCTCGCTTTTTTAATTCTGTTTTACGATGAACTTGTGGTCCTCGCCGTTCAGGTAGGCGAGGGCGCCGATGATTGAGTTTTCGACCATGTTGGCGACGGCTTCCTCCGTGTAGAACGCGGTGTGCGGCGAGAAGAACACGTTGTAGAAGCTCCGCAGGATGTGCATCTCCGGGTTGTCGATGATGGTGCCGGAGAGGTCGCGGTAGTAGATGCCGAGCTCTTTTTCGATGACGTCGAGCGCGGCGAAGCCGACCTTGCCGTTCGTGAGATTCCGAATCAGCGCGGTCGTGTCGACCAGCTGACCGCGGGCGCAGTTGATGAAGATCACGCCGTCACGCATCTTTTCGAAGGCGGCCTCGTCGATCATGTGATAGTTGCTGTCAAAGGCCGGGGCGTGCAGTGTGATGATGTCGCTGTTGGCGTACAGGGTGTCGAGGTCGACGTACTCCGCATACTGGCGGACCTCGTCACTCTCGTAGATATCGTAGGCGTAGATCTTGCAGCCGAAGCCCGTGAGGTGCTTGATGACGGTCTTGCCGATGCGGCCCGTGCCGATGACGCCGACCGTGCTCTTGGAGATCTCTTTGCCGATCTTGCCCTTGAGCGTGTAGTCCTGGACGTTGGCCTTGTCCATGATGTAGCGCATCTTGCGGCAGGCGATGAGCATCAGCATGATCGTGTAGTCCGCGACGGCCGCCGGGTCGTAGGTGACGTTGCAGACGCCCATGCCGACCTCGTGCGCGTGCTTGACGTCCACGTGGTCGTAGCCGATCGTCCGGGTCGAGATGACCTTGATCCCGTAGTCCTTCATGACGTCGATCATCGACGCCGGCGTTGGGGTGGTCAGGATCGAAAGCGCATCGTAGCCCTTCGCGAGGTGGTAGTTGTCCGGCCCCGGGAATTCGGTGCAGTAGTCGAACTCGACGCCATATTGCTTTGCGTACTTTTCGAACATCGGGAGTTCGTCGTACTCCCGCATGCTGTAAACGAACATTTTCATGGGAAAGCCTCCTTTATTGCTGGGTGTGACGCTGGTGATGGAGACTGTGGTTACACTTCCGCTGCACGGCAGACATTGTCCGGAGGAAGCGATCGACCCTCGGTGCGACGGCCGAAGGCCGAGCGACCGGAGCGGCAATGTCTGCCGCGCTTCCTGAAAGCGAAATGAAAGTCTTCATCTGCTGCAGTACACTATGTCTCCTGGCCGGCGAACTGCGTCATGTAGAGTTCGTAGTACACGCCGCCCTTCGCGAGCAGTTCTTCGTGCGTGCCGGTCTCCACGATGCTGCCCTGGTCCATGACGACGATGAGGTCCGCGTCCTGGATGGTGGACAGGCGGTGCGCGATGATCAGGCTGGTCCGGCCCTTCATGAGTTCGACCATCGCGTCCTGGATGTCGGTTTCGGTCTTGGTATCGATGTTGGACGTCGCCTCGTCGAGGATGAGGATGTAAGGCTTGGACAGGAACGCCCGGCCGATGGCGACGAGCTGGCGCTCGCCCTGGGACAGGTTGTCGCCTTGGTCGAGCAGCATGGTCTGGTAACCCTCCGGAAGAGCCTGCACGATGCGGTCTACCTTGCTCGAGACAGCCGCGGAGAGGATCTCTTCGCGGGTCGCGTCGCGGTGCGCGTAGGTCAGGTTGTTCTCGATGGTATCGGTGAAGAGGACGGTGTCCTGCAAAACGATGCCGACGAGGTCGCGGAGGTCATGGCAGTCGATGTCTTTGATGTTGACGCCGTCCAGTGTGATCTCGCCGCTGTCGATGTCGTAGAAGCGCATCAGCAGGTTGACGACGGTCGTCTTGCCGGAGCCCGTCGAGCCGACGAGGGCGATTTTTTTGCCGGCTTCGATGTGGAGGTTGAAGTCGTTGATGACTTTCTTCTCCGGGACGTAGGAGAAGTCGACGTGCTTGAACTCGATGACGCCCTTGGTGGTCTCCATGTGGACGTCGCCGCTCTTGTCCTCCGGCGGGGCGTCCTGGATCTCAAAGATGCGCTCGGCGCCGGCCATGGCGGTCTGGATCGAGCCGTAGAGCTGCGACAGTGCATTGACCGGCCGCGAGAACTGCTTGGAGTAGATGATGAATGCGGAGATGACGCCGACGGTGATGCTGCCGTTCAGAACGTAGTACGCGCCGAAGACCGCGACCACGACGAACGAGATGTTGCTCAGCATGTTCATGACCGGGCCCATCGCGCTCGAGATGATCTCGGCGGTGATGCCGGTCCTTGCGAGCTCGTCGGACGTCTGGTTGAAGTCCTCGATGACCGCATCCTGCAGGTTGTACGCGGTGACGGTCTTGAAGTTGTTGATTTTTTCCTCGACGATGCCGTTGATCTGCCCGAGGAGCTGCTGGCGCTTCACGTAGAACCGCCGGATGAACTTGGACAGGAACTGGGTGAACAGCACGGAGAAGACGATGACCGAGCACGAGAGCAGCGTCAGCCGCGGGCTGTACCAGAGCATCACGGCCACCGTTCCGATGAGGGTCAGGATGCCCGAGAAGAGGGACGTCAGCGACGACGAGATGACGTTGGAGATGTTTTCCGCGTCGTTGGTCATGCGGCTGATCAGGTCGCCGTGCGAGTGGTTGTCGATGTAGGCGACCGGCAGGTCGATCGTCGTGTTGAAGAGCTCCGCGCGCATCTGCTTGGTGATGCGGAGGCTCATGCCGGCGCCGATGTACTCCTGCAGGAGGCCGACGGCGCTGTTGACGACGTAGCAGAGCAGCATCAGGATGAGGAGGCGCGGCAACGCTTCGAAGTTGTGCTGGGTGATGCTGTCGATGGCGCGTGAAAGGAGTCCCGGCGCGATCAGGCCGAGGACGACACTCGCCGTCACGATGGCGAACATCAGAAGGACGCGGCCGCGCTCGTTCGCGAAGTAGGCGAGGAGCCGGCGGAGCGTGCCTTTGCTGTCCTTTGGCTTTTCGATCGGGGCGCCCATGTTGCGGCGGCCGCCGCCGCGGCCCATGCCCATGCCGATGCCCTGCATTTGGGTATTATTGCGGGAGGTGCTGGTCTGGGAACTCATGCCGCACCTCCTTTCTTCATCTGCGAGTCCGCAATCTCGCGGTATTCCTCGCAGGTCTGCATCAGTTCGTCGTGCGGTGCGCAGGCGATGATCGTACCGCCGGAGAGGACCGCGATCCGGTCCGCCCGCATGATCGTGGCGATGCGCTGTGCGATGACGACTTTGGTGATGCCGCGGTAGTGCGTGTTCAGCTCTTTGTAAAGCGCGGCCTCGGTCTTGAGGTCGAGCGCGCTCGTGGAATCGTCGAAGATCAGAATGCCGGAGCCTTTGAGCAGCGCCCGCGTGATGGCGACGCGCTGGCGCTGGCCGCCGGAGAGGCTCATGCCGCCCTCGGCGACCGCCGTGTTGAGGCCGTTCGGCTGCTCCTGGATGAAGCCCCAGCTCTGGGCGGCGCGGGCAGCGGCTTCGATCTCCGCGTCGGTCGCGTCCGGTGCGCCGAGCGTGACGTTGTCGCGGATCGTGGTGCTGAAGAGTTCGTTCTTTTGCGTGACGAAGGCGATCTTGTCGCGGAGCGCTTTGAGGTCGTAGTCCCGCACGTCGATCCCGTCGACCAGCACCTGTCCGCTCGTCACGTCGTAGTACCGCGCGATCAGGTTGACAATGGAGGTCTTGCCGGAGCCGGTCGCACCGATGATGGCGAGGGTCTCGCCCGGGGCGACGGTGAGGTTGATGTCGTGCAGCATCTCCTGCTGGACGCCGGTCGGGTAGCGGAAGTGGACGTCGCGGAACTCGATGGCCGCTGGAGTGGACTTGTCGGTGACCTGGTCGCCGCCGACGATGACCGGATCGGTGTCGAGAATCTCGTTCAGACGCTTGACGCTGGCCATGCCGCGGGACAGGGTCTGGAAGATCATGGCGAGCATCATCATGCCGCTCAGAATCTGCGAAATGTAAGTGACGGCGGCCATGACTTCGCCTGGCTGCATCGCGCCGGCCTTGACCTGGAAGCCGCCGATGTAGATGATCGCGACGGTCGCGAGGTTCAGGATGATGTTCATGACCGGGCGGAGAAACGCCAGCGTCATGAGGATCTTGAACTGCATGTCCGCGAGGTCGGTGTTCGCCTTATTGAAGCGCTCGCCTTCGCGCTTCTCCTGGATGAAGGCCTTGATGACGCGGACGCCCTTGATGTCCTCCTGGACGACCGTGTTCATCGCGTCGATGCGCGCCTGCTGCTCGCTGAACATCGGGTTCACCCGGCGCAGGATGAGGATGATGTCCAGAAGCACCAGCGGGAACGCGCAGGCGACGACGGCCAGGAAGTGCACGTTGAGCGACATCAGCGTGAACGTGCCGACGAACATGAACATCAGGCAGCGGATGAAGCCGCGGACCATTTGGGAGACCAGCCGCTCGACCTGCGACACGTCGTTGGTGACGCGGGTGATGAGGGAGCCGGTCGTGAAAGAGTCGGTCTGCTGGAACGACAGGTGCATGATTTTGTCGAAGCAGAGCTTGCGGATGCGGTTGCCGAAGCCCTGGCTGCAGATGTTGGACGTCGCTCCGGACAGCATGCCGCAGAGTCCGCCCAACAAAACAACGAGGACCATTTTGATCCCCGTTGTCTTAATCAGTGCGATGTCAGGTGTTCCATTGTTGCCAAGACCGAGGATACCGCTGTCGACGATCTCCGCCATCAGTTTCGGCTGGAGCATGTCGACGTAGACTTCGGCGATCATAAAGGCCGCCGCAAGTACTGCGAATATCCAGTATTTCTTCATGTACTTGAACAATGTGGTACCTCTTATTTATTTCTCCTTGAGAAGCGGGAGACTATTCGCCGTCGGTCGTCTCCTCTGTGGTCTCTTCGCCTTCGGACGGTTCTTCCTCCGGTTCGGACATCGGCGTGATGGTGAGCTTTCCGCCGTTGTTTGCGCTGATGAGACCGATCCAGGACTTGCCAGGGTTGAGGTTGAGCGGTACTTCGATGAACTCCGGAATCGGTTCCGGTTCCTCGACCTCTTCGCCTTCTTCGCGCTCAGCCGTCTCGGCAGGCTCGGCTTCCTCGGTCGCTTCGGCTTCTTCGCCTTCCTCTGGTGGAACGTAATCCGGATTTGGCTCGAGCGTGTAGAACGTCAGGTTGTAGGTGTCCATGTCGGCCTTCCACAGGAAGTCTTTGACCGTACCCTGGCTGAAGATCTTGCCGGTGCCGCCCTGCGCGTATAAGTAGTTGCAGTAGGTCGTCTTGGTGTTGGTGATGTACTCGGTCTGGCACTCGAGGACGATGACGTTGTCACGGGCGACGTCGCATTCGAAGTGGTCGGTGTGATACTTGTGATCCTCTTCGTTATACTCCCATCCGAGGGACATCCAGCCTTCGGCGGAGTCGGAGAAGTCCACCCAGACGTACTGGCAGGTCTCCTCGCTCAGCGGCTGAGCGGTCTCGTTGAAGGAGAACTCCGAACGGATGTCGCGCTCGGTCCGGAAGTGCATGTCCTTGATCGCGTCGTCGACGAGGTCACCGTAGATGATGCCGGTGTGCTCGACGTTGACGATGTACGGCCGGTCCGCCCTGTCGTAGAGCGGGACGTTGTTGTCGTACCACATCCGGTCGATGTGATCCATCTCGAGGTTGTTGAACCACCGGTCCGCGCCGACATAATCGCCGCCGGAGTGGCTGTAGCCCCAGTGGATGAAGATGTTGTCAAAGAAGTTTGCGAAGCGGATGAACGGCGGACGGGCGCTGCGGATCGGTCCGACGATCTCAGGGAGCTTGGTATAGTCCGCGTACAGCCAGAGCGTACGGGTGATGCCGCCCTCGACCTCGCCGTGGACGATGATGTCCGGCGAGTAGTTCGCGTCATCGATGCCCCATTGCGGTCTCGCGTCCGGGTGGTTCTCGACGACGATCGCGACCGGCCTGGTATAATAGGTCTGCTCGGAATAGTTGGTGTCGCCGGTGTACGGATTCATGATCTTGATCGGTTCCGGCTCCGGTTCCGGTTCCGGCTCCGGCTCGACGGTCTCGCTGCAGGCAGCGAGTGCGGAAACGATCATCATTAGAACCATCATGATCGAAGCGAGCTTCAGAATGCGTTTGCGTAATGATTCACTCATGGTTTTAACATCCGGGCCGGGGTGTGATGCAGCAACCGGTCCGTAACTCCTTTCGTCAAACTCAAAAAGTTTACAATAATATACATAATGATACTAAAAATGATGCAATATTTCAAGAAATAGTTATGTACAAACGCAGGTTTTTGTGAGATACTATTAACGTTCTATCAACACTTTAGCATGCTAACGTGATAGCGTGATAATAACAATCAAAAGAAAAAAGGAGCAAGGACTATGGGAAAGAAACTGGCGGTCATCGGCAGCAGCGGCGGCAACCTGTATAATCAGGGCGGCGCGGACCCGGCTGCGATGATGAAGGAAGTATTCACGCAGGCGGACTCTGCGGGAATCGAAGTCGCGTTCGTACAATTCGTCTGTGCGTCGCAGAGCATGGACAGCGTCAAGCAGGACGCGCCGGCGCGCCTCTGGAAGCTCGCGGGCAGGAACGTCGTGGCGGGAAGCGAAGAGCGGCCGCTCGCGGAGATCAACGAACTCGCGCGGGAAGAGGACGTTGTGCTCGCAGAGATGATCAAGAACGGTGAAATCGACGGAATCATGCTGCTCAGCTGTGATCCGAAGGACACGAACAGCAAGGCGCTCGCGGCGGCCGCGGAGGCGCAGATTCCGGTAGCGGGCACCGGCGGCTCGTCCATGGCGGACACCCAGGCGCTCGGCTGCAAGGTCATCGCCGCGTCCGGCACGACCGGCACGACAAACCGGACCCGCGCGGTCAGTGCGATTGCGGCCTTCTCCAAAGAATGGGGCATCAAATACCATCCGGTCATCGGCTCCTCCGGCGCGGCAGCGGCGCAGGCCGAAGGCAGCGTCTTCAAGCGGATCAAATTCCGCGGTATCATGATGTCATCCATGCCGGCGTTCATCGCGATGGCGCTCGCCCTCGCGCTCAGCAAACTGCCTGGCCTGGGCGGACTCGCCGAAGTCTTTGACGCGCTCGTCGGCATCATCCCGGTCGTCGTCGCGGCCATCGCGGCCAAACAGATCTCCGGAATGGAAGAAGTCGGTATCGTCGCCGGTATCGTTTCCGGCTACATGGCGCTGGACGGCGGCCTGATCGGCGGCATCGTCGTCGGTATTCTCGCCGGTATTCTTGTTTACTATATCAGCCAGTTCTGCTTCACGCACAAAGTCCCGGGCACCACGACCAACATCGCTGCTGGCGGCCTCGGCGGCCTCGTGGCCGGTCTGATCGGCAAATACGCCATCGCACCGATCGCGCTCGCCGTCGGCAACTGGATCAAGACCGTCCTCGACTGGGCAATCAACTACAATACAGTACTCGCCGGCGTCATCGCGGGCTTCGCAATCTGGTTCGCCATCATGGGCGGCGTCTACCACGCGGCGATCCTGCCGATCATCCTGCTCGAGATGGAGACGCAGGGCTTCAGCTTCCTCGGTGCCGTCGACCTCTGCGGACTGGTCATGGTCTGCGCCGGCGTGCAACTCGCCAACATCATCAAGCCGAGAAACCGCGGCGACCGCGCGGCCTGCATCCCGAACCTCTTCGTCAACCTCGCCTTCGGCACGTTCGTCGAGGCGGCGTACCCGTACATGTTCGGCAGCAAGAAAGTCTTCGGCGGCGTCATCGCGGCGTCGACCATCGCGGGCCTCTTCGTCGGACTGTTCAACGTCAAGTGCACCGCTTACGTCCCGTGCTTCGTCGCACCGTTCGTCTCGAACGACAAAGTCGTTGCGACCATCATCGCCATGGTCGTCTCCGTCGCGGCGGGCTGCATCTTCACACTGCTCGCGAACATCGCGGACGCGAAGAAGGAAGCATGACCTGCCTGTGACTTCAGCGGATTCTCTTGCTGCAGATATCACAGAAAAGTACAACAAAAACAAAAGACGGGACGGTTCACAGGTGACCGCCCCGTTTTCATTATATGGAATCGCGTAAAAATTACTACAACAATCCGTTATTTGCTCTTGTCTTTGGAATCCTTTGTTTTCATGTATATCTTATCGAGACGCTTGAGATATTGCTGTCGTCCCATATACTCCGGCGAGTAGATCATTCCATTTTTAATCCAAAAGATGACTCTGCCGATCGTATCCCAGACGTAAGACCAAAGCCAGAGCTCCGCGTTGACGTTTTCGGTTTCAAAGCCCTTTAACTCGAACGATTCTTCCACATTCAGCCTTCCCAGGACATTATTGATAAAAGCAAAGATATACTGTTCCGGTAGAAGTATCAGGACGGAGTAGAAATCCTTATTGGAGTAAACCAGTTCATAGGGAGCCCGAAAGAACAACTCGTGCACATTTCCGGGATAAGTTATAGGCTCACCGATGTTGGAAATCGAGCGGTTACCGTATTCGATCAGCACGTTATAAAACTGTTCTGCATGCCGATTGATCAGGCAGTCGAGACAATCCCGAATATCCATGTAATTGTTGTAGAATGCTGTCCTGCTATAGCCGGCTTCGCTAATCAGTGACGTAACAGTGATGCTCTCAAGTGGCTGTGTTTTCAGCAGACGAATCAACGCGTTTTCAATGGCGTTTCTGCTCCGAAGACTTCTTTTGTCAGTCGGACGAGAAGGATAATCCACCATGGCGCACCTCTCTTTGCTCGCATGCTCTCGCGATGAATACCGAAAAAGTGAACAAATAACAAGGATTTGTTTTTTACTTGGTATAAATTTTAACACAATTTGAAAAGGTCAGCAAGAGCGGGGAAAGTGCAGCGCTGTCTGGAAAAGGGAGCGCGGTTATTGAAGTACATTTTTTGGAAAAGTGTATCTTATTAGTGGATTCGATAATAAAAAAGGGACGATTGTAACCTAGCATAAATAGAGTCAAGTATTGTAAATTGTTTTCACGCTGCGGATGTAATAGCATAAATTCAACAGAAGTATTGTGAGTGATAGCTTCCATTCTTTCAATATTTATGGATTGGTTATCGCTGAACCGTGAAGGATGCTTATAGAAAGGGGTAATAAAGAATGAGTATCGACAGAGTTGACCTCCGTATGCCTGACAATATCGGCGAAGGCGTACTGAAGAACCATGCTGCGATCAAGACGCCGTGGGAGAAGCTGATTTCCTATTATGACGCTTACGAATACGGTTGCCGTCACATGGCCGGAATCGCCGCGACATTTTTCGAAACGATCCGCATCTTTCTGCCGGATTACGCGGAGCGTATGGAAGAACTGTGCAAAACCAACAAAATGATGATGAAGATGGGCTTCAACGGAGGCTTTGAAGGAGGGTTTGCGGCGGTTCACGCAAGAAACAACAATATCCATCCGTTCATGGAGGGCGGCTTCATCTCGTCGCTGTACGGCGACTCCGGAGACGAACGGCTGCTGATGAACGGCCGCGTTAACGACTTCGGCACCTACCGTGCAGAGAAAGAGCTCGATACCTGCCCATGGGATATTCTCGGCTCTGAAATCTGCCGCATTTCACCGTGCGGACAGCAGGGAATCGGCGAGTGCTATGCAGGTCCGAAAGTTGAATTCAACATGCCTGAGGCGAGAGGCTGCGGCGACCCGCAGTGCCGCCTGATCTGCGAGAACCGCGAGAAATATCCGATGCCGGAGCGCGAGATCATTTGGGAGACGTTCGGCCCGCTTGCTACGATGGACCAGATCAAGGTCACTCCAGAGGAGAAAAGATACGGGAAACATGAATCCCAGTATTTCCGCAAGGCGACGAACTTCATGTGCAGAAACGGTCTGAGCGCCGAGTTCAATCACATGGTCGGATGGGAGGGCGGCCCGTACTCCAACTTTGCCGCAGACTATGTCACCTATACTTATCAGATGATGATGCGCGACGGCAAGCTCACGCAGGAAGAGATCGACAACGTGATCGAGTGTGTCTTCGAGGCATGCGGCAAGATGATGTTCCTCGACTGCTACGCGGTCAAGGGGCTCCGCGATTACCTCGGCGTTCCGAACGACATCGCCGACGGCCGCGTGCTCGGTGCTTACATCGAGCTGCTGCTCCAGATTGCCCGTACAGAGTACAAAATCATCGCGTTCAACAAGGACGAAGTGATCTACGATATCGACCGCGTCCGCTTCATGAGACGGTCGCCGATGCTGATCAAGGCGTACAACGCGCTCTTCTACGGCATGTGCAAGACGCTCGTCAGCCCGGAGTGGTTCTGCTGGGAAGAGACCGAAGGCGTCGAGGAAGGCAGATGGCGCATCAAGATTGCCCGCAAGATTGATAAGTACTGCAGATGATTTGGGAGGTGCATGATGGCTATTGAAAAGAATTTTAAACGCATTTACCGGGAAGACTCCTGGAAGAGAGCGGATCACGAGGCAGTGCGCAAGACGGTCGGATGGTACTTCTACACCCATCAGATTCTCGAGGTCACGGGAGAAGACGCGACTGCGTTCCTCGAATACATGTATCCAAAGAACATCGGAAATCTCGCCATTGGCCGCGCGAGATACACCCCAATGCTGAATGACAAAGCGATCGTCCGCGACGACGTCGTCGTATTCAGACTCGAAGAGAACAAATACTGGATTTCCACCCTGTATGCGATCAGAACGATTCCTTGGTTTGAGAAGCATAAGGGCGACTACAAAGTCAACGTCGAAGAGCTGACAAAGCAGTGGATCATGTACTCCGTCCAGGGCCCGCGCTCTAAGGATATGATCAACGACCTCGTCGCAGAGAGCGTCGACGGACAGAAATTCTTTGAGATTCGCGACAACAAGATCGGCGACATCGACGTCAAGATCAATCGCGGCGGCTTCACCGGTGAGGAGTGGGGCTTCGAGGTCTATACGAAAAAAGAAAACCGCGCAGCCATCGAGGAGAAACTCGCAGCGTCCGCGGAGAAGTTCGACGGAAGAAGAGTCACGGAGTTCCAGGTCATGGTCCTGACGCTCCCAACCGAAAAGGGTTACATGCTGATGGCTGACCTCGAACAGTGCACGCCGTACTCGGTGCCGGGATTCTTCTCGAAGGGCATCAACTTCGACAAGGAGTTCGTCGGCAAGGAAGCGCTGCTCAAGGTCAAGGAGGAAGGTCCTTCCCACGAGCTCGTCGGCTTCATCCTCGAGGACGACGACGCCAACATTTGGTCCAGAGACAAGACCGGCGAAGGCGCGGAGGTCTGCCTGCCGGACGGCGAGCACATCGGTTACGTCTCCAGATTCACCTACAGTTACAATCTGGAGAAGAGCATCGGTTTCATGTGGCTTGAGAGCGGTAGAGTCGCCAAGGGCGATACGGTGATCATCAACGACATCGAGCCGTACAAGGCTGAGATTACTGACGTCGTGTTCTTCTAAACAGAGTAAATCATAAGGGCGAGCCGCTCCAAGGGAACGGCCCGCCTTTTTTTAATTCGCTTAAAGTAAGAAAAACTGTAGGATTATGCCTTGCCGTTGCAGCCGAGGACGTCGACCAGTTTATGGCGGACGAGCTCCTTGATATTGGCGCGGGCCGGTTTGAGGTACTGGCGCGGGTCGAAGTGATCCGGGTGCTCGGCCATGTACTGGCGGATCGAAGCCGTCATCGCGAGCCGGAGGTCGGAGTCGATGTTGATCTTGCAGACGGCGGAGCGGGCGGCCTCGCGGAGCTGTTCCTCCGGGATGCCGATGGCGCCAGGCATCGCGCCGCCGTACTGGTTGATGATCTGAACGAAGTTCTGCGGGACGGACGACGCGCCGTGCAGGACGATCGGGAAGCCCGGGAGTCTCTTCTCGCACTCATGCAGCACATCGAACCGGAGCTGTGGAATGGTGCCAGGCTTGAATTTATACGCTCCGTGGCTCGTTCCGATCGCGATGGCGAGGGAGTCGCAGCCCGTTCTCGTCACGAATTCTTCGACTTCCTCCGGGCGGGTGTAGCTCGAGTCCTCGGCGGAGACGTTGACGTCGTCCTCGATGCCGGCCAGCGTGCCGAGCTCAGCCTCTACGACGACACCGTATTTGTGCGCGTATTCAACGACCTCGCGCGTGATGGCGATGTTCTCCTCAAACGGCTTGGACGAAGCGTCGATCATGACCGAGGTGAAGCCGCCGTCGATGCAGGACTTGCAGGTCGCGAAGTCCGGGCCGTGGTCCAGATGCAGTGCGATCGGGATGTCCGGGCACTCGATGACCGCCGCCTCGACGAGCTTGATCAGATATGTATGATTCGCGTAAGCGCGCGCGCCCTTGGACACCTGCAGGATGACCGGCGCGTGCTCCTCGCGGCACGCCTCCGTGATGCCCTGAACGATCTCCATATTGTTTACGTTGAACGCGCCGATGGCGTAGCCGCCGTCGTATGCCTTGCGGAACATTTCGGTTGTTGTTACTAAAGCCATAAAAAACCTCCTGAATAAATCGATTTGCGGGGCGATGCGCCTGCCGCGCATCTATTATAGCATATTTTTCCGGCCGACGTGATAAAAATAACGCAATAAAAACTACCGGTACAGCGGAACCGTACCGGCTTCTTTTGTTACTCTGGATCGGGGTATTCGGCTTCGGCGCGTTCCCGAGCGATTCGCCGGGCCTCTTCCCGCGGTGTGCCGCGCCAGACCAGGTCGCGGTAGACCCGGTATTCGTACGCCGTCCGGGCCACCTTGCGGCGGCGCGCGGCCTCCTCAGGGTCGTCCGCGTCCTTGACGGAGGTGCTCCGCTCAAAATGGACGATCAGCGCGGTGACGGCGCCTGTGAAAGCGATCAGCGCGATTCCCGGAAAAACACTCATTTTCCACCCTCCGTTCAGACTGCGGTTGCGTAGTGTGGTATAATCATCTCATAAAAGGCTGCGGACTGCAAGCCTGGAAGGGAGAGAACGGATGGAATACGTCAAGATTTCAAAAGAAAACGGGCAGGTCGTCCCGTGCGTGGCGGAATTCCCGGAGAAGCCGGAGGGGGTCGTCGTCGCGGTCCACGGTTTTTCCAGTAACAAAGAGTGCATGACGTACCAACTGCTGCTCCGGCGGCTGCCGGCGGCCGGCTTCGGCGTCGTGGGCATCGATCTCCCGGGGCACGGCAAGGACGAAGCCGCGGGGGAGGAGCTCCGCATCGCGGCCTGCCTGGACAGCATCGCAGCCGCCGAACGGTATGCGGCAGAGCGGTTCCCGGGCCTGCCGATCGGGTACTTTGCTTCGAGCTTTGGCGCTTACCTTACCGGATTGTACATCAGCACGCGGCCGCACCGCGGCCGCCGGGCGTTCTTCCGGAGCGCCGCCGTCAACATGCCGACGCTCCTCGTCAAGGAACCGACGACTGACGCCGAGCGGCAGATGCTGGCTGATCTGAACGGGAAGGGGTACTTCGACGCGAACCTTGGAACGGGCCGGCCGATCCGCATCTCCCGCGGAATGTATCACGACCTTGAGACGACGGACCTGTTCGCACTTTTTGACCTGAACCGGTATGGAGAGAACCGGGTCGCCATGGCGCACGGCACGGAAGACCGGGTCATCGACCCGGCGGCCGCGCGGCGGTTCGCGGAACAATTCGATGTACCGCTCACGATGTTCCACGGGGAGGGACACTCGCTTTCAGACGCCCCGGACACGCCGGACCGCGTCGCGGACCTCGCGATCGCTTTGTACAAAGAGGCGTAGCAAAGGGTCGTTTCAGAACGCCGGAACCTCCAATGCAATTTGTAAACAATCCGCAAAAGTGGTATAATATATTGTCTAACATATCAGATTAAGGGGGTAAGTATGGACAAGAACAGAGTGAAGAGAAATGAACTGCTCGCGCAGACGGTCATCAAGGGCCTCGCTTCGCGCAACATGACCGGATATTACGCAGCGACCAAGGAGGACGCGCTCGCCAAGGCGCTCGAGCTGATCCCGGAGGGGAGCACCGTCACGCAGGGCGGCTGCATGAGTTCGTTTGAGATCGGCCTGATCGACGTGCTCAAGACCGACAAATACAACTTCATTGACCGCGACGCGGCCGAGGACAAGCGTGCGGCTATGCTGGCGGCGTACGACGCAGATGTGTTCCTCGCGAGCGCGAACGCAATCACGAGCGACGGCGTTCTCGTCAACATCGACGGAAACTCCAACCGCGTATCTTCCATCGCTTACGGGCCGCGCAAGGTCGTCTTCATCGTGAGCATGAAGAAAATCTGCAGCGACGTGGACGCGGCGATGAAGCGCGCCCGCAACGTTGCGGCGGTCGCCAACGCGCAGCGCTTCGGCATCGAGACGCCGTGCACCAAGACCGGCACCTGCATGAACTGCAAGTCGCCGGACACGATCTGCTGCCAGTTCCTGATCACCCGGTATTCCCGCCACACCGGCCGCATCCACGTGATCCTGGTCGGCGAAGACGTCGGTTTCTGATCATCGGAAGATCAAAGGAGTTTCCAATGAGCAGTCTGAAAGTTCATTTCATCCAGCAGGAGCCCAGCGTCAGACCGGGCGAGTACCTCGCCTGGGCGGAACGGCACGGATATGAGACGTCATTCACAAAATGCTGGGAGGAGGGCGACTTTCCGGAGCCGGCGGACGTCCCGGACGTCCTGATCGTGCTCGGCGGTCCGCAGAATCCCGGGACGACGCGCGAGGAGTGCCCGCACTTTGACGCGGCGGCGGAGTGTGCCTACATTCTCCGCTGCATCGACGCCGGCAAGGTCGTGGTCGGTTCCTGCCTCGGCGCCCAGCTCATGGGCCGCGTCTTTTCCGGCTGGTATTCGGTCAGCCCGGAGCGCGAAGTCGGTTCGTTCCCGGTGCATCTGACGGAGGAAGGGCGGAAGGATCCGTTCCTCCGGACGTTCCCGGACCCGTTCCTCGCCGCAGAGTGTCACAACGACATGATGAATCTCGGCCCGGACAGCGTCGTCCTCGCGACCAGCGAGGGCTGCCCGCGGCAAATCGTTCGCTACGGGAAGCTCGCCTATGGCCTCCAGTGCCACATCGAGTTCAACCGCGGGATCGTGGCCGACCTTGCGGAAGAAATGGAAGATCTCCTCAGGGAGGGCGGACGCTTCGTCTGGACGAAGGAGGAACTGCTCGCGTATGATTACACGGACATGAACAAATTGCTTTCGGATTTCCTGGACGCGATTGTTGCGGAATACGGACAATCCAGGGGAAAGGAGTAGAATATGAGCGAAGAGAAGAAAGATATTTTGACAGGCGGAAACGCGGATCTGCTCAAAGAAGTTGAGGAGGCCGCAAAGCGCGGCGCCAAGGCCGGAGCCCGCGGCGCCGGAATCTGGGCACGCATCCGGATGCTTCTGCTTGGCGCGCTGATCGGAGTCCTGTGCCTGACGCTTTTCGTCGCGAATGTCCACCGGCGGAGCTTCCAGGAGACGCTGAAATCGCTCTTCACCAAGGAGACCCCGGTCGAGGACCACGACCTCACGCTGGAGAACTACGGAATCTTCGGATATACGGTCGCGGATTTCGAGGAGGCCGTCCTCGGCGACGCGACCGAGCTGAAGAAGCTCGAGGTGTACTCCGTCGAGGTGTCCGACCTGACGACGCTGACCAAGAGCGGCCTCGGCAAGTTCAAGATCTTCAGCAAATATCAATATGTGACCTACCACGGCGTCGCGGTTTACACGGTGGACCTCAGCCAGATCAGCAAGGGCAGCGTGACGCTCGATGAAGAGAACAAGGTTGTTACGCTGACGGTTCCAGACGTCGTGCTCGAACCGATCAACATCCCGAGCGAGAACATCGAGTTCGGCGACGTCGAGAAGGGTTCTTTCCTGGCCTTCGGCTCGATGAAGTTCACGCCGGAGGAGCAGGCGGAAGTCGAGTCCAACGCAAAGGAGCGCATGGTCGAAAAACTCAAGAATGAGAACGCGGCGGACCAGGCGCGCACAGCTGCCAAACACTCCATTTGGGAGATCTTCCAGCCGGTCATCACAGGCGTCAGCCCGGAGTACAAACTGGTCGTCGAGTTCGAGTCGGAGACCGTCCCGGAGGAGGACGCCGAGGTCGTGATCGACGGCGAGGAAACGGTTGCGGACGACCCTGGCGAGGCAAGCGCGGGCGAAGAGTCCGGCGAATAATTTGTGACTGCACCGGTGCCGGCAGAATATAGGGTTTTTCATTCCGGCGTCGATGTGATAAAATTGTAGTATCAATTTTGATTACCAATCTATTACCAAAACGAATTGATGAAAGGAGTGCGCTGCGGCGCGAGGGAACTATGGGAGAGAACAAAAAAGAAAGAATCCTGGTCATGAACATCGGCTCGACCTCCAGCAAGATCGCTGTCTTTGACGACGATCAGGAGGTGTTCAGCAAGACGATCCGCCACACCAGAGAAGAGATGGCGCAGTTTGACAACGTTCTGGACGAGTACGAATTCAGAAAAGAAAAGATCTTCGAAGCGCTTGCAGAGAACAACATTCCGCTGGAGAGCCTGACCTGTGCCTGCTCCCGCGGCGGCAACATCATCGCCTGCCCGCACGGCGCGATCAAGGTCGACCAGGCGATGGTCGACTATCTGACCAGACCGGGCCAGACCTCGGCGCACGCTTCGTTGCACGGATCCATCATCGCCAACGAGCTCATGAACGAGTACGGTATCCCGGCGCTGGTTTACGACGCGATCGGAACCGACGAGATGATCCCGCTCGCCAGAGTCAGCGGTGTTCCGGAGATCCCGCACTTCACCGTCGGCCACACGCTCAACACCCGTGCGATGGGCATCAAGTACGCGGAGGAGAAACTGGGCAAGAAGTTCGACGAGTGCACCTTCATCATCGCCCACCTCGGCGGCGGCAGCTCGATCCGTCTGTATAAGGACGGCGTCAACATCGACGCGGTCAACGACGGCGACGCGTACTTCACCCCGGAGAGAGGCGGCGGCGTCGACACCAAGGCGCTGGTCAGAATGGGCTTCTCCGGCAAATACACCGAGACGGAAATGGCGCGCAAATTCCACGGCGGCGGCGGACTCAAGGCCCACCTCAACACCGCGGACGGCCTCGAGGTCGAGAAGATGATCGAGGACGGCGACGAATACGCCAAGCTGATTTACGAGGCGATGGCTTACGAGCTCGCGAAGAGCATCGGAACGCTCGCGGTCGCGGTGGACGGCAAGGTCGATGCGATCATCCTGACCGGCGGCAGCGCCAAATCCAAATTCCTCAGCGAATACATCACCAAGAAGGTCTCCTGGATCGCCCCGGTCGAGGTCATGGCCGGCGAGTTCGAGATGGAGGCGCTCGCGGGCGGCGCGCTCAGAGTGCTCCGCGGCGAGGAGGAGGCCCAGGACTTCGGCGAGATCGCGGCTTCCGCGGTCGACCGCATCCGGATCTTCCCGGGCGTCGAGCCATATACCGCACCGGCCAAATACTTCGAATAACCGGTCGTATGGGCTCGGACCCCTGGTCCCGAAACGTTGACAGTAGGGGGCGGCTTGCATTGCCGCCCCTTTTTTCGGCAATGGGATTGACTTTCGAATATGATTACAGAGTTTTATAATACCGGATTGAGCGGCGGGATCGATCTCATCATCGACGCAGATGCGTTTCTGAACGCAAAATACGATGAACGCGAGTGGAACAATCTGAAGTACGCGACGCGCGCCTTCGCTCTGGCGGGCGGCGCGGATTATTGCATCGACCACTCGGATTATGTGACGATTCGCGGCTGGCTGAAGGCGTCCAAGGACAGCCTTGTGGTGTTTTCGTTAAAAGACGACCCGGCCGGCGGCGAACGGCGGTGCTGTGACGTCCATGTCGTCATCGACGGCTCCCCGACGCCTGTCATCGTATGCGAAGCAGACGGCCGCGTCTGCACCATGCACCGGAAATAGAGATAGAAAGAGATTATCAGAAAGACAGGAGGCGGTACGATGCTGCTATTATCCAGAGACGATATAAAAAAAGTCGTCACGATGAGAGACATCATCGAGGCGGACAAGGTCGCATTCAAGATGGTCGTGGACGGGACGATCGACGTCCCGCTCCGGACCGGAATTCCGGCGCCGGCGCACGACGCGATGCTCCTGTTCATGCCGTCCTACGCGGCTGCGGAGGAGACCGCCGCGATCAAGATCATCAGCGTCTTCCCGCACAACCCGCAGGAAGGGCTGGAGGCGTGCCCGGCGCAGGTACTGTTGCTCGACGGCAGGACCGGCTACATCATCGCGATGCTTGACGGGAACACGGTCACGCAGATGCGGACCGGCGCGGCCTCCGGGGCGGCCTTTGACCTGCTCGCAAAGAAAGATTGCCGGATCGGCGGCTTGATTGGAACCGGCGGCCAGGCGGCGGCGCAGCTCGAAGCCATGCTCTGCGCGCGCGACCTCGAGGAGGTCCGGATCTACAGCCGGAACGCGGAGCGGTGCCGGGCTTTCGTGGAGCAGATGCGGGTCGAACTCGCGGACTACGGTGTCCGGTTTGTCGCGGCGGAGAGCTCCGACGAGTGCGTCGTCGATGCAGACCTGCTCATCACCGTGACTTCGGCGTCCGACCCGGTCTTCGACGGAACCAAGGTCAAGCCGGGCTGCACGGTCAGCTGCGTCGGTACCTACGAGCCGCACAAACATGAAATGGACCCGGCGATCCTGCCGCGGACGTCCAAGATCATCTGCGACTCCAAGGACGCCTGCCTCGCGGAGACGGGCGACCTCCTGATACCGATTGCGGACGGCCTGATCACGGTGGACGACATCCGGGGCAGCCTGGGCGACGTCATCAACGGTACGGTTCCGGCCCGCGAGAACGATGAGGAGATCATCGTCTTCGAGTCGGTCGGCGTCGCCGCACAGGACCTCGTCGCCGCCAGAGTCATCTACGATAAGGCGGTCGCGGCCGGCATCGGAACGGTCTGGGAGTAATAACAAATACAATAGCGAGTAATAGAACGGCCCCGGCAGCCAATGCCGGGGTCGTTCTGTTATTTCTAGAGAGGAAGGTATAAATAAAAAATCGTTATAAGCCGACGGCCTGGAAGCCCTTCTCGAGGTCCGCGATGATGTCGTCGATGTGCTCCGTTCCGATGGAGAGGCGGATGGTGGAGCGGGTGATGTTCTGCGCCGCGAGTTCTTCGTCGTTCAGTTGCGAGTGCGTGGTCGACGCCGGGTGGATCACCAGCGATTTGACGTCCGCGACGTTCGCGAGGAGCGAGAAGATCTCCAGATTGTCGATGAACTTCCAGGCGGCGTCCTGTCCGCCTTTGATTTCAAACGTGAAGATCGACGCGCCGCCGTTCGGGAAGTACTTCTTATAAAGCGCGTGGTCCGGATGATCCGGCAGGGCAGGGTGGTTGACCTTTTCAACAAGCGGATGCTTGCTGAGGTACTCGACGACCTTCTCCGTGTTTTCCGCGTGCCGTTCGAGGCGGAGCGAGAGGGTCTCTACACCCTGCAGAAGCAGGAACGCGTTGAACGGGGAGATGCAGGCGCCGGTGTCGCGGAGCAGGATCGCCCGGACGTAGGTCACGAACGCAGCCGGACCGACAGCGTCGTAGAAGGAGATGCCGTGGTAGCTCGGGTTCGGGTCCGCGATGGCCGGGTATTTACCGCTCGCCTTCCAGTTGAACGTACCGCCGTCTACAATGATGCCGCCGAGGGTCGTGCCGTGGCCGCCGATGAATTTGGTCGCGGAGTGCACCACGATGTCCGCACCGTGCTCGATTGGACGGATGAGGTACGGGGTGCCGAACGTGTTGTCGATCACGAGCGGCAGGCCGTGTTTGTGCGCGATCTCTGCGATCGCATCGATGTCCGGGATGTCGCTGTTCGGGTTACCGAGCGTCTCGAGATAGATCGCACGGGTATTGTCCTGGATCGCGGCTTCGACTTCCGCGAGGTTGTGCGCGTCCACAAACGTCGCGGTAATTCCGTATTGCGGAAGTGTGTGCGCGAGCAGGTTGTAACTGCCGCCGTAGATCGTCTGCTGCGATACGATGTGGCCGCCGTTCGCGGCGAGAGCCTGAATCGTATATGCGACTGCTGCCGCGCCGGAGGCGAGGGCGAGTGCTGCGCTGCCGCCTTCGAGCGCCGCGATGCGCTTCTCGAGGACGTCCTGCGTCGAGTTTGTCAGTCTACCGTAGATATTGCCTGCGTCAGCAAGGCTGAAACGGTCCGATGCGTGTTGGCTGTTATGGAAGACGTACGAAGTCGTCTGATAGATTGGAACGGCGCGGGAGTCGGTCGCCGGGTCTGCCTGTTCCTGTCCTACGTGTAACTGTAATGTTTCAAATTTATATTCGCTCATCTGAGATCTCCTTTCATATATAAAAACAAAACCGGGGCTTATCGAACGCTCCCGGGCAAATGGCTGACGCGTCGCTGACGCAGCAACGTTGTTTCATGAAAGGCGCGAAGCAGGACAGCGAAGCGCCCCAGCCATGGTACATGCCCGGGAGTTCAGCATTCGACACATCATGAAGACCTTCGCACAGCGGATGTTGTCGGTCATGGTCCTGCCTCCTTTCTCAGAGTTTTTCAATGAATTTAGTACACAATAGCACCATTCGCCTACTATGTCAATAGGTAAATAAAAAGTATTTTTGTTCGTACAAGAAGCAGCAGAATCGCTTGTTTCACCCTTTTACCCTGCGGTATAATAGGTAATAATCAATCCAAAGGGGGAGTAAAAAATGATATCCACCAAAGGACGGTACGCGGTCCGTGTCATGCTGGACCTCGCAGAAAACGAAACCGGCGGCTACGTTCCACTCAAGGACATCGCAGCGCGCCAGGAGATCTCCAAAAAATACCTGGAGATCATCGTCAGGGAAATGGTCGCCGGCGGTCTGATCACCGGCGTCAGCGGAAAGGGCGGCGGGTACCGCCTGTGCCGCCCGCCGGAAGACTACACCGTCGGCGAGATATTGGAGCGGATGGAGGGAACGCTCGCGCCGGTCGCGTGCCTCGCAGGGACGGCCAACGACTGTCCGCGGAAGGACTTCTGCCGGACGCTTCCAATGTGGACCGAGTTCAACGCGCTGGTGCACAGCTTCTTCTATAACAAGAAACTCAGCGATCTTCTCCCGTAGAAAAACCGCAAGAAATCTTATTTCAAGGGTTTTCATCACGGATGGTTTTGGTGTAAAATATATTATTATCGGTAAGTATGACCATTCGGAGACAGACACCTGAGAGGAGAATCACGGATGCCTGAAGATAATACAAATAACATAGAGATTGCAGAAACCCTCGATCCCCGTAATGAAATCGATGCGGAGACCGAATATAAGGCGCACAAATACTTTATAACCAAGGTCGTCATCAATGTATTCCTGATGATTCTTGGCGCGGTTTTGATTGCGGCTTTCCTGCGCCAGATGCAGCAGCAGACTGCGCTGGTCAAACAGCGGGAGGGCAGTGAGCTGGCGCTCACGGAAACGATTTCGGTTCTCCGGGAAAATACGGAAAATGCGGAGGAACTCACGCGGATTTACCACGACGGGAACCAGGATGTGCTCGATGACATGAGCCAGCTGTTCTCCAGCGGACTTTTCGATTCCATGGCAGAAACTGACAACGAGACCCGTTCGGAGATCTTCTCGAATGTTGTGTCCCGCTCCGGCGTGGAGTTTCTGTTCATCATGTCCATGGACGGCAAAATCGTCCTCTCGCCGGACGCGTCTTTGTCCGGGGTGAATCCGGCGGCGTACGGATATATGACACAGGAGAACGTCAACGAGATTCTCAAGGGCACGCAGGCCAAGGACGGTACGATCAATCCGGTGCTGGTCGGGAACCAATACGGTTCATATTACTTTTATTCCATGCCGCACAACTATAAAGGCAGACAATACATGCTGGTGCTCGGCACGGACGCTACGGCGCTGGAGGTCCAGATCTCCTCGCTCAAAGACATCTCGGTCGTTCTGAGCCGCGCCGCGATTTCCAATGACGGTTTCCTTTTTGCTGTCGATCAACAGGACGGGCTGTTCCTCTATTACAAGAACGGGAGCGAAGTCCTGACCGGTCAGAACGCGCTCGAGGCGGGCCTGTCGCAGGAAGCGCTCGTCGACGGCTATTCCGGCACGCAGACGATCAAGGGCGTGGATTATTACTGTGTTTCCAAGACATTCGGTGACCAGACAGTCATCTGCGCCGTCGCCCAGAGCGACAAGATTCTCGCCAATGACAGGTATGTGCTCTTCTGGTCGATTCTCGGCTTTGTCCTTGTGATGATCCTTTGCCTGACGTATGCGGTCGTCGTCCGGAACGACTTCGTCCGGCGCGCCGTGGTAACGGACCGGATCGTACTCAAGAAAGATTCCGACAATCCGATTTACTTTGACAAATCTGTCTTTTTGAAAGTCTTCCCGCTGATGCTCGTCGGCGTGCTTCTGATGTATGGAATCTCCTTCTACACGCAGACGCTGCTCGAGATCACGGAGGGTGTCGAAAAATCCGAGGTCGCATTGAACGAGGTCACCGGACGCTACAATGAGAGCATCGAGAACCGCGAGACCATCCAGGCGTATTACAACACCCGGTCGCTCTCCAAGGCGAGGCTGATCTCCTTCCTCATCGAGGAGGACCCGTCCGTTCTGAACGAGCCAACCGACCACTATCACAGTGTCTACGACGAGAACGGGGAGCGGGTGTTCCTGACGGACGACGAGGGGAACCGTCTGCGGTCCGTCTCAGCCTCTGCGCGGTTGCAGGAGCTCTGCGACGCCAACGAGATCGCCTCGATTTATATCTTTGACGAGGACGGGCACACCATCGGAACCAATACGGAAAACTGGTTCTTCATCATCAGCCACGATGAGGAGAGTCAGTCCTATCCGTTCCGCGACGTTCTCGACGGCATAACGGATGTATATATTCAGGAGCCAATGGAAAACGATCTGGGAGAGGTATCCCAGTATATTGGCGTATCTTTTAACTACTACACAAAAGTCAGCGAGAGCGGAGAAACGGTCTACGCCTCGCGGATGGAATACGAGACCGCGCTTAGGAGCGACCCGGAGGCGCACGAAGGAAAGGCGGGCGGCATTACGGCCCACCGGGCCATGATTCAGATCGGCCTGGACGAGGCGCTTTCCAAGAAACTGCTGGAGTCCACGGACGTCGCGAGCGTGCTTTCTACCAATATGCTGAGCGGCGGTTTCATCGTCATGTTTGACAACAGCGAAGACCACCTCTGCGTCTATTCGCCGAACGAACCGAGCATCGGCAGATCCGCTGCGGAGCTCGGCGTTTCATCAAACGCGTTCAGCGGGGATGATTATTATGGCTTCGCCAGAATCAACGGCGTGCGGTACTTCTCCTTCTTCCGTTATGCGGACGGGTACTTCGTCGCGACGGCGCTGCCGCAGGATCAGATGTATCAGGCGCGCGGAACGATCGCCCTGATTACCGCCATCACCTGCTTTATCCTGATCCTGATTCTGTCGATGACCGTTACGCTGACGAGCAAAGAAGAGGAATATCTCTACGCGACCATGAGCGAAGCACAGGCCGAAAAAGGCTTGAACTCCGCAATTTTCAACGTCATCCTGCCGTCCGGCAAGAGCGTGGCGACCACAAAAGCCGCCGCACGCTGGGACAACCGCCACATCCCTTGGGACGAACGGAGCCCGGAGCAGAAACTCATTACGATGATCAGCGTCATTGCCGGAATCCTGATTCTGTATGTGGCTGCTACCATTATCGGCGCCGACCGGTTCTTTGAAGACCGTTCGATTGTACGCTACATCATTAGCGGTGGATGGGACAGAGGCTGGAATGTCTTTGCCATGAGCGCCTGCGCGATTGTCCTGACGACGGTGAGCATCGCCGTCGCCCTGTTCCGGATTCCGGTGCGGCTCATCACCGCGCTTCTCGGAACGAGGGGCGAGACGGTCGGTCATCTCCTGCTGTCAGTCGTCAAATACGGCAGCGTCATCGGCGCGTTCTTCTATTGCTTGTATCTGCTTGGAATCGATTCGAGCAGCCTGCTCGCCAGCGCCGGAATCCTGTCTCTGGTCATAGGCCTTGGCGCGCAGAGCCTGATCAAAGATATCATCGCCGGAATCTTCATCGTCTTTGAAGGTGAATTCCGCGTTGGCGATATCGTTACAATCAACGATTACCGTGGTACGGTCATGGACATCGGCCTCCGGACGACCAAAGTCCTGGGCGTCGACGGCAACATCAAGATTTACAACAACAGCGACATCTCCGGCGTCCTCAACATGACCCAGGAGGCTTCCATCGCCGTTTGCAAGATCAGCATCGAATACGGGCAGGACGTCGAGTACGTCGAGGCGGTCCTCAACCGCGAGCTGCCAAGGCTCCGGCAGGAGAATCCGGCTTTGCTGGAGGAGCCGAAGTACGTCGGTGTCTTCGAACTCGGCGACAGCGGTGTCACACTTCTGATCATCGGGAAGTGCAACGAGAAGGATATCAAGAGCGTCACGCGTTACCTGAACAAGGAAGTTCTGCAGATCTTCTACCGCAACGGTATCAACGTACCGTTCCCGCAGATGACCTTCTCGCGGCTGGATGCCAAGGGCAGAAAGACCATGCGGGACTTCATAATGGAGAACAGCAAGCCGGAAGAATACGAAGAAGAATAGGGGCTTTCACATGAGAAGTCGATTTTACAGGGAGAATCCAATGAAGAAGATAGGCAGGGGCGTTGCACTGCTGATGTGCATCGTCCTGACGGTGTCGGTGCTCGCGGCCTGCTCCTCCGGATCCGGGGACAATGGCAACTCGGGCGGAAACAGTTCCGGCGGCGCGCCGGAGACCACGGTAATCCGGATGGCATACCCGGCAAACGGACACATCTTTAATGCGATCGCCGAGCAACAGGGTTACCTCGAGGACGAAGGCATCACCGTGGAGTACGTGCAGGTCGCGACGGACGATGAAGTTTTCAAAGGAATCGCCGAGGGCCGGATCGATATCGCGTCCAATTCCGGGACCAATCTGCCGCTGATGATGATTTCCGACGGCATGGACCTCACGATCTTTGGCGGATATCAGCTGACCGGGTGCCTGCCGATTTTCACGAAGGTCGACACGGAATGGAACGGAATCGAGGACCTGATCGGCAAAAAAATGGCCTGCGAGTCGAACTTCTTTCCGATTTCCGGCCCGTTGCTCGACATGGGTTATGATCCGCTCCGGCAGATCGTATGGATGCCGTTCGAGGATCAGAAAGACCGCATCCAGGCGGTCAAGAGTGGGGAGGCGGACTTCGGACTGGTCGGAACGCCTTTGAATTACGCGATCATCAGCGATCCGGAGCTCAAGATCTGCACGTACGCCAGCGACATTCTGCCGAATTATTCCTGCTGCCGGGTGGAGGCCAAGACCGAATGGGTCAACGCGAATCCAAACACGGTCAAGGCGCTCCTTCGCGCGTGGATCCGCGCGATGGCCTACTATGACGCGCACCACGATGAGGCGGTCATGCTCATGATGGACGTAACCGGTGAGAGCGAGGAATACCTGCGGGCATACATGGACAACCCGCATTATGATCTCAACATCGGCCCGATGAAGAACTCGGTCGTCCGGGCGTGGGACTACATGGGACGGCTCGGAGTCCTTTCTTCCGGAGCGGCGGAAATCAACATTGAGGACCACATCAACACCAAACTTTACAAAGAAGCGCTCGACGAGTGCCAGGCAAAATACGGTGACGAAAACCCGAAATTCTACGAGCGTATGCAGGCGCAGTACGCGCGGTATAACTACTAGGAGGAAGCATGAATCACATCGATGAAACCGCGTTTATCGCGGACGGCGTTCAGATCGTCGGCGACAACATCACCATCGGCCCGCAGAGCAGCGTCTGGTACAATTCCGTCATCCGTTGCGACGAAGAGCGCGGCTCGATTACGATCGGGGCGCGGTCCAACGTCCAGGACCTCAGCACCCTGCACATCTCGCCGGGCTGTCCGGTCAAGATCGGCGACGGCGTGACCATCGGCCACATGTGCCTGATCCACGGTTGCACGATCGGTGACAACACGCTGATCGGCATGGGCTCGATCATCATGGACGGCGCGGTGATCGGCAGTAACTGCATCATCGGCGCCGGGTCGCTCGTTACTGGTCGCAAGGTGATTCCGGACGGAACGATGGCGCTCGGACGGCCGGCCAAGGTGCTCAAAAAACTGAGCGAGCAGGAGATCGAAGGCCTTCGGGGAATGGCCGAAGACTACATGCGTTTTGGTGCAGCGAGGCTCGCGGAACGCAGAGCGGCGGAGACCGCAGGAGAGTAGGGCGTGGCAGTTAAAAAATACGAAATCATCGATCTGTACGACGTGGACCGCGTTCCGACCGGTCAGACGGCGGTGCGCGGCGAGCGGCTGCCGGAGGGGACCTACCGGATGGTGATCCACGTTTGCATCTTCAACAGCAAGGGCGAGATGCTCATCCAGCGACGCGCGGACGACATCGTCCGCTGGCCGGGGCTTTGGGACGTAAGCGTCGGCGGCGGCTCCTCCGCGGGCGACACGAGCCGCACCACGGCCGAGCGCGAGACCGCCGAGGAGCTCGGCCTGCACTTCGACTTTTCGGAGGCGCGGCCGGTCATCACGGTCAACTTCTCGGACGGCTTTGACGACTTCTATACCGTACGGCGCGACGTCGACCTCGCGGACCTGCACCTGCAGGAGGACGAAGTCGCGGACGCGAGGTGGGCCAGCCTCGCCGAAATCGAGGCGATGATCGACGACGGCAGCTTCATCCCGTACGAAAAAAACCTCCTGCGGTATCTCTTCTTCGCGAGAGACAAACAAGGGACGTGGAACATCAACAAGGCGTGAGCGCCGGCGCGGCAGGGAGGTTGCATGAACGATTTTGACAGGAAAGAAACCGATGAGGAACTGAGAGAGCGGATTGGCGACCTCGCGTACCGCGTGACGCAGCGCGGCGCGACCGAGCGGCCGTTCACAGGCGATTACGACGATTTCTTCGAGAAAGGGATTTACGTCGACGTCGTGAGCGGCGAGCCGCTGTTCGTCTCGACCGACAAATTCGACTCCGGTTGCGGCTGGCCGGCCTTCGCGCGGCCGATCAACGAGGAAGCCGTCAGCTGGCAGCTCGACGCCTCCTTTGGCATGATTCGGACCGAGGTCCGGAGCGCCGGGGCGGACTCGCACCTCGGCCACGTTTTTTCCGACGGCCCCGCCGAACTCGGCGGCCTCCGGTATTGTATCAACTCGGCGGCCCTCCGCTTCATCCCGCTCGACGAGATGGACGAAGCCGGCTACGGCGTGCACAAATCGCTGGTGAAATAGGGGACGCAGTAACTGTATTACGGCCGCGTTACGTACTTTCAAAAAGACAAAAAATGCGGCAAAAAAAGCCGCACTTTTCATAAATTTTTGTTGACTTTTCATTTCGTGAGTGATAGTATAATCGAGCGGTCAAAAGGACTGTTTTACATAGATCGACCTTCGGGTCACCCATACGGATGATTAGCTCAGCTGGCAGAGCACCTGACTCTTAATCAGGGTGTCCAGGGTTCGAGCCCCTGATCATCCACCAGAGCCTCCGGGAAACCGGAGGTTTTCCTTTTCTCGGAAACGTTGAAATTTCAATGGGTTGAGGCTTTCGGCCTTTCAGTTTCAGACGAAAAAACTGCGTTATTCGGGTGTGATTCTCTGGGTACAAAACGGTGATTTTGGGTACATTCGCCGGATATGGCTGTCGCTAATGCGTCCATGTACTGCCATAAGTGCTTCACATCCATGTATTCTTTTAAATACATGACGTGTCGTCCTTATGGCCTGTTCAGATCTCAGCCGCCTTAGCCCGCAAGAGCCTTCTCGAGGAGCATCTTCTTTTCAGCGTCCGGCGCTCTGTCAAAGCAATAGTTGAAATACGTGGTTCGCTCATCCGCATGGCCGGCATAGGATCGGATCGTGTTGATGTTTATGCCGGCATCAATGAGAGAAGATATAGGTCTTACGCAATTTGTGCGACGATCGGTAAAGGATGCCGAGCCTTTCACAGTACTTTTTCAGAAGTATGTTTACCTCTTTATAGCTCATCGGAAGCTCTGTAGTCGAGAATATATACTCGCTTTTACAGTTGTGCTTCTCCTGATACGCCCTCGCGGTGTCGACGAGTTCAAGGGCAGCGCTTGGCAGCAGCACTTCTCTGTCTTCATGGCTCTTGGTGTGTTCCACAACTTTTTCGGGCTATACTAAGGGCAGAAAATGCCGTATAGTATAACTATAACTTGGAAGGAAAGGAGGGAAACAAATGGAAATGATTGGTTACTTAGGCAGAAAGGTTGATGTTGTTTTGAAAGATAAACAACATTTTTCTGGATATGTTTTTGATTGTCTCGAAGCGGAAGATTCCGATATTGGAGAAGATTGCATCGATTTGGCTCCCTTGGATTCAGAGTGTATAATTGCAATTCCAATAAAAGATATATTGACAATAGTTCCCGATGATCGTTATAGAACATTTGATTTTAGGTCATAGAACTTAATGCTATACTAAGGGCAGAAAATGCCGTATAGTATAACTGAGTATGAGGAGCAGGAATGCGAGTTTTATCCTCAGAATCAGCAGTGCATCAGGGAGAAGTGTCCGTTTTATCCTGCATAACGAGCGAGAGGAGAGTATGAAAATGTCAGAGTTTAGTGTTGGGGTCTGTAAGGACAACGAAGTAATAAAAGAGATTTTTAGAGAGTATTCCCAGATTAAAGGTGCGGAGAGCTGCTTTGTTTCTTTTGACAAGGAGCTTGCTGACCTGGACGGATATTATAAGGGCGGAGCGTTGCTTCTTGGAAGCGAGGATGGGACTCCTGTAGGAAGCATTGCTATCAGGAAGATTGATGATGCGACCTGCGAGGCGAAGAGATTGTTCATCAAGCCAGAGTTTCGCGGCAAAGGCTATGCGAGAGTAATGCTTGGTACCATGCTGGATAAAGCAAAAGAGCTTGGCTTTAAAGAAGTTACGTTCACAACCAAGCCTGAAGTGATGAAGGTTGGATATGAGCTATATAAGCGCATGGGCTTTGAAGAGGTTGGCGAGAAAGACGGAATCGTTAGCATGAGGATGGAATTATAAAATATCTAAAAATGGCTGAACCTGATACCGCTTATTGTGTTCTTCATAGTAGATAGGCTGAGAGGAGCTATACTAAGGGCAGAAAATGCCGTATAGTATAACCAAACTAAAGTTGACAAGAGTGCGTTGGCGTAATACAATGTGATACGTAAGGAGGTGATGCAAATGATTTCACTAAGACTAAATCAGGATGATGAACGCATAATCCGTGAATATGCGAGATTTAATAACCTGAGCGTATCAGAGTTTTTGCGTCAGGCTGCACTCGAAAGAATTGAGGCTGAATACGATCTTGCTGTGATCCGTGAATACGAGGAACGCAAGGCAAGCGGAAACGTGAAATACTATTCACACGAGGAAGTGTGGGGCGATGTATAAAATCATCTATGAGGAAAAAGCTGTAAGACAGATAAAGAAGCTTGACCCGTCAGTAAAAAAGCTAATTCGCTCATGGATAGAAAAAAACCTTGTGGACACAGAAAATCCGCGCATTCATGGGAAGGGACTGACCGGAGACAAGAGCGGCTACTGGCGATATCGCGTAGGAGATTATCGTATTATCGCAGAAATAAATGATACAGAAATAACAATCATAATTATCGAGGTCGCTCATAGAAGCAAGGTGTATAAAAGCTTAACATAGACAGGGCATTTGGGCAACTGCTTTTGGGTACACTTTTGGGTACATTTGACCGAACCACACCCGGTGGACGATGCCAACTCCTTTCTTTTCAATGGGTTCAGCGTTTCGCCTGAAAAAAGGAAGCCCAATTCGAGCCCCTGATCATCCACCAACGGCTCCGCAGATGCGGAGTTTTTTCTTTTTTCAGAAATGCTGAAATATCAACGTGTCTACGGAATCGCATGCCCCGAAAACGGGCCGCTGTAATGTCTTTTGGCTTTGCTCTTTTGATTACACTTTGCGAATTTTGATTACACTCTGTCTCTCTTTCGGGGGTATGCCTTCTCTAACACCATTGCGTACTAGATCTATCACTTTCTGAACAGTGACTCAACCGACCGCTGAGCACTATAAAGGTGAAAAGAGTACTGTTTTTCCCAAGTGTACATAGTAGTTAGAATAACGGTAGCTATCTAATTGACGGGTGAGGAGGCATGGTGCTAAATTAAAAATGGGAAATACCCTCGCAAATGCAAGTGATTATATCGCAGCAGCGAATTAGAAAGAATTAGGCTGGAATTCCATTTTGAAAGGAAGAGGCGCATGAAAAGAACGTCTTTCAAAAAATGGGCTATCATCGCGATGGCGGTGCTGATGGCGTTTGCTCTGGCGGGATGCGGATCGGGGCAGTCCTCCGGTGACGGCGAAGAAAAAAAGCCGGACATCGAGATTCTCGACAGCGGTGTCAGCGCAAATGAGAACGGTGATTACACTTATGCGGTCGTATTCAGAAACAATACGGAGAAGGCCATCAAAATAGCTTACTTCGACGTGACCGCATATGACGGCGACGGCAAGAAATTAAAGGCGCAGGACGATTGGTACACCATGGTGCGGGTCGAGAATGTGAGGCCGGGAGCAACTGCGGCGTGTACCGTGATGAGGAAGCAGGAATGGGTGGAGGACTATGGCGGGATCATGCCGTTCTCCGAAGTGCCTGCGGACGTGCAGTTCAAGCGCTCCATTTCGACGTCATTCCGGAAAGCGGACAGTAAGGACATCAGCCTGAGAGTCGTGGACTTTGAACTGGTGGACGGTGAGCATATCCCATGGGTCGGTACGGGCGAGGAGAACGGACCGGTGTACGATGGTGATGATGACATCTTTTTCATAGCCACGGTCGCGAACGACGGGGAAGAAGATTTCTTCTATGACCCGACAGCAGATGAGTGTACGATATACGCTTGTGGTCATGTCGTTTATAAAGACGAAACCGGCAAGGTCATCGGGGGAGCTGACTTGTTCATGGGCGGTCTGAACGCTCAAGACCCCCGTGTGGAAATCAAGGCCGGCGGGGAAGCGGAAGTCCTGTTCGAAGGAATACACTGTTATTGGCCGAGCGAAAGCCAGGAGCTTTATGTGGAGGCTGTCGATTACGAATGAAATCGTCCCGGATCTCGACTACAAATGAATAACCGCAACCTCTGGCAAAGGGAAGAGGTTGCGGTTTTTTATTCACTGAAAGAGCCTTACGCCTCGATCACGGCGAACGACTGCGGAGCCAGGGTCAGATTGTCGCCGAGGACCTCCGCCGCGTTGATCGAGTAGGCGACGTGCCGGCCACTCAGCCGGTCTGAAGTCCAGCTGACCGGCGCCGAGGAAGGGTTGACTGCGAGGAGCAGGCTGCCGCGCCGGTAGACGAACGGGGCGTCCGCTTCCGCCCGGATTGCTTCGAAGTCCGCGTCGGCCTGCAGATTTGTGTAACGGTGGCGCAGCGCAGTCAGCCGGCGGGTCTCGGCGAGCAGGGAGTTCTCGTCACACGCCTGGTCGGCCACGCACGGAGCGTCAGCACTGTGATCGTACGGCAGATACAGCTGGTCCTCCGAAGCCTCCGAAAAGCCCAGGTTCCGCCCGCGGCTCCACTGCATCGGGGTGCGGGTTCCGGTCCGCTGGTAGCCGCCTTCTTTTGTCTTGACGTCGAGGTACCGCATGCCGATCTCGTCCCCGTAATAGAGGAACGGCACCCCCGGCATCGTCAGGAGGAAGGCATAGGCGAGCTTCAGTTCGTCCGCTGTCAACGTCCGCGCCGGGCGCGGCGTGTCGTGATTGCAGGTGATGAGCGAGATGTAACCATTCCCTCTGGACGCCTCGTACCGCGGCAGGTACTCGCGAAGGAACCGACGGATGTCGCCGCCGGCATCCCTTTTGAAGTAACTGTGGTCACCGCCTTCGGTCTCGTAGTCGCGGAGCAGGGTGTTGTAGCCGTTGCCCCAGTGATTCAGATAGAAGTCCATGTGGAAGCCGGCCTGGTTGATCGCCTGGACCGGATTCGACCATTCGCTGATGAGGACCGCCTCCGGGTAGTCCCGGTCGAGCATCGCGCGGATGTCCTGCCAGATCGCGCAGGTGGCACTCCTCTGATCGTCGTCGTTCTTGACGAGGTAGTCGGCCATGTCCACGCGGAAGCCGTCGCAGCCGCGGTCCATCCAGAAGCGCATGACGTCCTTGATGGCCTCGCGCGTCGCGAGGGCCTCCGGCGAATCGACCGCGGACATCCACGGCTTGGTCCGGTTCAGCCACCCGTAATTCAGCGCAGGCTGGGACGCGAAGAAATTCAGCATGTACGCGCCGTTCCGCTCCGCCATGCCGCAGATGTACGGCTTGCCCTCAATCCCTTCGAACGCGTTGCTTGTCCAGACGTAGCGGCCGGAGTATTCGTTCGGTTCGGCCTTGCAGGACTCCCGGAACCACGGGTGCTGGTCGGACGTGTGCCCGCAGACCAGGTCGAGGAGCACGTGCATGCCGCGCTTGTGGGCCTCCTCAAAGAGCTGGTATAGGTCCTCGTTCGTCCCGTAGCGCGGCGCGACTTTCTTGTAATCCCGGACGTCATACCCCGCGTCCATGAACGGCGAGTCGTAGCAGGGATTGATCCACAGGGCGTTGCAGCCCAGGTCGCAGACATAGTCCAGACGGGCTATAATTCCTTGCAGATCGCCGATTCCGTCCGCGTTGGAGTCCTGGAAGGACTGTGGATAAATTTCGTAAAATACGGCGTTTTTCAGCCATTCTGTGGACATGGGGTCTCCTTTGCGTTACTCCACCGTGAACACGGCGATGCTGTAGGCCGGCAGCGTCAGCTTGCCGCCTTCATAGGTGATACTCTCTGCGTTGGTATTCAATACCGCCGCCAGCGTGAAACTGCCGCCGACCTGCGTGAGGTCTTTCTCGGCAGGCTCCGCGCGCAGGTTCATGACGATCAGCAGATCGCCGTCCGCTGCGCTTCTCCGGAAGAACGCCGCCACATTCTCATCGCTGAGCGCGTCAACGCCCTCCGTCCTGCCGCGGGCGATGGCAGGAAACGCGTTCCTCACGCGGATGACTTCCCTGAACCAGTTCCACAGCGAGGTTTCGTCCTGCATCTGGTCCGCGAGGGAAGGGTACTTCATCTTCACTTCATCCATGGCCGGCGGTCCCGCGCACAGGTCCGGATCGTCCGGGTCGTCGCTCCAGTACATCGGGGCGCGCTTGTTCTCGTCCTTGCCGGCGCCCTTCATCCCGATCTCCTCGCCATAGTAGACGAAGGAATTCCCGGTCATGAAGAGGCTCATGGCATAGGCCATCTTTGTGACCGGCCCGTCATCAGTGACGTAATATCCCGCGCTCCGGCCCATGTCGTGGTTCGTGTAGAACGGTGCGTCGACAAAGTCCGGATTGGCTTCACTGTAAGCCGCTTCAGCGAGCAGCATTCCCTTGACGTAGTCCGAAGCTTTGTAGTCGCCGCGGATGATGTGCGCGATGAAGCCTTCGTTATTCGAGAAAGGGAAGTCGAACAGCGAGTCGATCCCGCTGGAATAGTATTGCGCGATCTCCGCGCGGTCCGTCCACGCCTCACCGACCAGATAGCAGTCCGGATCGATGCTGCGGCCGGTCTCCGTGACGTAGTGCAGGAACTCGGTGTTCTTTTCCGGCAGTCCGGTGAAATAAGAGGTGACCGCGTCCAGCCGGAAGCCGTCCACACCCTTGCCCAGCCAGAAGGCCATGATGTCGCGGATCTCTCCCCGCACGGCCTCGCTGTCCAGGTTCAGGTCCGGCATGCCTTCCCAGAACCGCGCCTCATAGTACCACTCGGTGCCCTCCAGCTTTGCGAAACCTTCTCCCGGCTCCCTGGAGAAGCAGTAGTAGTCATAGTACTTGCAGTAAGACGCATCCGGCTCCAAGCCCTCCGGCAGCTCCCGCAGGTACTCCGCCGCGGCCTTGAACCACGGGTGATCGTCCGAGGTGTGGTTCAGGACCAGGTCCATGTACACGCGGATGTTCCGTGCGTGGCAGTCCGCGAGGAGCGCCTCGTAGTCCGCCAGCGTCCCGAACGCCGGGTCGATCGCGTAATAATCGTCTACGTCGTACTTGTGATACGTCGACGACGGGTACACCGGCGTCAGCCAAAGCGCGTCGAAGCCCATGTCTTCGATGTAATCCAGCTTGGACCGGATCCCGTTCAGGTCGCCGATGCCGTCGCCGTTGGAATCGCAGAACGAGTACACGAAGATCTCGTAGGTCGTGCGGTACTTGTCGTCCTTTTCGACCTTCGTCAGTCCCTGGTTGAACTCCGTCATCTGGACGGAAAAGACAGCGGACTCTTTTCCGCCCGCTGTCTGTTTTTTCCCGCAGCCTGTCATGCACAGCAGTGCACACAGGACGACACATAGTAATCTTTGAAGTTTTTTCATCATCCTTTGACCGCTCCCGACATACCTTCGACGTAGAACCTCTGCATGTAGAGGAACAGGATGGCGATAGGTATGGATATCAGCACCGCACCCGCAGCAAAGCAGGTATACCACTGGTAAATGTATTCTTTCTGCAGCATGTTCCACAGACCGATCGCTACGGTGAACTGGTCCGCGTTCGCGCGGCACAGGACCTTCGCGAAGATGAAGTCGACCCACGGCGCGATGAACGCAGTCATGACAGTGTAGATGACGATTGGCTTGGCCAGCGGCATGGTGATTCGCGTGAACACCTGCCACTGCGTCGCTCCGTCCATGATCGCCGCCTCGTCGATGGACCGCGGGATCGTATCGAAGAAGCCCTTCGAGATCTGGAAGCCGAGGCCCGTGCATGCGCAGTACACGATGATCAGGCCGAACCGGATCATGGAGCCCTCCGTCAGGCCCATGGACTTCAGGATGAAGTACTGAGCGATCATCGTCATGAAGCCCGGGAACAGGCC
Organism: Mogibacterium sp.; assembly: GCA_017433975.1. Classification (GTDB taxonomy): domain Bacteria; phylum Bacillota; class Clostridia; order Peptostreptococcales; family Anaerovoracaceae; genus RGIG2439. The sequence continues at coordinate 227,964 of JAFRGD010000031.1, forward strand.
GAGAATCATGGCCAGGTTCATGTATGGCTTACGGAATTTGAACCGCATGCGGCTGAGCGAATAGGCGACCGACAGAACGAAGAAGGTACTGATGATGCAGCTGCAGATTGCGATAATCAGCGTGTTCATGAACATTTTAGGGAAGTTCAGAACGTTCTGGTCCGTCAGAAGTTTGATGTAGTTGTTAAGCGTATACCCTTGCGGCAAGAATGTATTGGTGTATGCACCCGGCTCTGCGCGGAAGCTGGTCAGGATAATCCATACAATCGGCAGGATCCAGATCAGGGCCAGCACGGCCAGCAACACGTGGACGAGTACGTTTACGGCCCTCCTGCGAGGACTCAGTTTGTTTTTCTCTAACTGGTTTTCCATCACATGAACGCCTCCTCATTCTTGTAGGAACTGGAGTTCCGGTAGGTGAGCAGCGTGATGATCGTCAGGATGACGAAGGTCATGATGCCGATAACAGCGCCGAGGTTGTAGTATTGTTTTTCAACGGTCAGCTTGTACAGCCAGGTGACGAGCAGGTCGGTCTGACCGGCTGTATCGCCGACATAGGTAGGACCGCCGCCGGACAACAGGTAGATGATGTTGAAGTTGTTGATGTTGCCTACGAAGCTTGCAATCAAGTAAGGCGTTGTGACGAACAGCATGTACGGCAGTGTGATCCGGAAGAAGATCTTCACGGACCCGGCGCCGTCCATCTTGGCCGCCTCGTAAAGCTCGCCCGGGATATTCTGCAGAATACCTGTCACCTGCAGCATCGTATACGGAATACCGACCCATAGGATGATTACGATGATCGTGATCCTCGCAATCGTGGCGTTGGTCCAGAATGGGATCGGCTCGGATATGAGCCCCCAGTTCTGTAGTAGGACGTTGATCGCGCCGGACGGCTGCAGCATGATGTTCATGATCATCAGCGTGACGAACTGAGGAACGGCGATCGAGAGAACGAAGCAGAATCTCCAGAAAGCCTTGCCCTTGGTGTCCTTGCGGTTGATGACCATGGCCAGGACCATGCCGAGGATGTAGTTGAGGAATGTCGCGAAGATCGCCCAGACGATCGTCCATGCGAGGACGTGCCAGAACTGCCGGCCGATGTTACCGTTCATGTTCAATACGCGCATGAACTGGTTCAGGCCGTCCCAGTCAAACAACATGAGATGCCCGTCTTCCTTGGAGTAGGTGGTGAAGGCCATCGTGATCATGTAGACCAGCGGAACGATGTTGAAAACCAGGATGCCGAGGCACGGAAGTGTCATCAGCGTGATGTGCAGATTGCCGTCAAACAGGCTCCGGACGTCTTCCTTGAGCGTTGGCACCGGGTGACCGGTTTCGATCAGCCTCTGTAGTTTATAAGAATGCCGCATCTGCAGGATCCAGAGCGCTACGATAGCAGCAACCACAAAGCATGTGATTACGCCTGCGAGGAGGATCTGCTGCGAATTATCGCCGGCAGTGTATTCATAAATCTGTTTGGCTTCGTTCCAGACTTTTCCCTGCTCCTGCGTACCGAGGCTCGGGAGCATGAGCAGGTTCGAAAAACCTGCGTTGATCATGAAATACCAGAAAACGATTTCAAAGAGGAAAACCAGAACGCCCTTTACTATCTGCCGATGCCAAATCAATCCGGCTCCCATAAACACAGCCGATAGCTTTGTATAGAGATCACCGTATGTCAATGCATTCTTTACAGTGATTCGGTCTTCTTTCATAACGGGTTCCTCCTAATGGAGTTAAAACATTGCGATAGAGCAGCGGCCGGGCCGGAACCCGGCCGCTGTATTAAAGTCTGTCAGATACGATAACTACACTTTGTCTTAGTTGACTGCTGCAGCGTTCATGGATTCGTTCATGGCCTCTGTCTTCTCAGCAGCGTTGTCGTGCGTTACAGAGCCGGAAACGATTTCCTTACCCATGGACTCGGCCGGGCCCCAGTAGTTGCCCATGTCTGCCTGCAGCGGCTGGACGATCGAACCATACGACATGGTGTCCATCTGAGCCTGTGCAAGAGCGTCGTCAACCTTGATGTTGGTGTCGGTCGGGATGATGTTACGGGTATCATAGTGAGCCTGCTGAGCGCTGGTGCCGCCGAGGTAAGCTGCCAGAGCGACTGCGACTTCCGGATGCTCCGCATACAGAGCCGTTGCCGGGTTGACCGCAATTGCCTTGGAGCCTGCGAACGCCTTCATCTGCTTCAGCTCGCCATTGATGGTGATTGAAGGAGGTGCAGCGATACCGAGGTTGTCGCCATAAGCGTCAAGAGCCTTCTGATAATCCCATGTGCCGGAGAAGAACGCCTTCGCATCCGGGTTCGTTCCGACGTCGCCGTTAGAGAAGTTCGGGTTCGCATTGAGGTCGATCAGGTAGTTGGTAACTTCAACCGCCTTATCGCCGCTGAAGTCAAAGCCCGCAGCCGCGTCGCCGCCGTTCGGTCCGAACAGGGTGCATCCATTCGCTACATAGAAAGAAGCGATGTACCAGGAGTTGTCGAGAGGGAACGCAACCTTGCCCTTTTCGAGCATGGCGTCCAGGGACTTGACGTCTTCCTCTGTGAAGACAGACTTGTCATAGTACATGAACCAGGTGTTGCCGGTGAACGGAACGCCGTAAACGCCGCCGTCATAGGAAACCGTGTTGACGGTCGTCTCGGAGTTGTTGGCCTTGATGGTGTCAACGGTGCCGCCGCCGAGTTCCGCGATGCCGCCGGTCTTGATCAGGTCCGGAATCTGGTCGTTCGCGAACATGTAGACGTCAGCGCCTGCGCTCGGGTCCGTGCCGATGTTCGTCTTAGCGTCGCCCTCAGAGCAAACACCATAGACGAAGGTGATCGTCCAGTTCGGGTGCTCCGCTGCGAACGCTTCGCACTGCGTCTGGAGCCATCTGCCGTTGTCGTCGGACTGGTCTTCCTGCGGACCCCAGACGGTAACGGTCACATCGATCGCTTCCTCGTCGCCGCCGCCGGACTCTCCGCCGCCACCGCCGCCGCACGCTGCCAGCATGCTGATGCAAAGCAGAGCTGCTAAGATAAGACTGAGATACTTTTTCATTTTGTGCCTCCTTAAAAAATGGTTTTTATTTACGGACCCGGATCGTTGGATTTCCCGGATCTAATCGACAATTAATATTCGAGGTTCTTCTCGGTTTCCGGATCGAACATGTGGATCGCGTTCGGCGCGAATGTGAACCGGACGGTCGCTCCGCTGTCCAGCTCGCCGGTGTCCAGATCCAGAGTAGGGACGATGATGATGCAGTCCTTGCCGTCGACGTTGATGTGCAGGTGTACGGAGCTGCCCATCATCTCGCTCACATCGACAATTCCTTGGATCATGTGACCCGGCTTCTCATCCAGGGAGATGTGCTCCGGACGGCAGCCGATGACGGCCTTCTGCGAGCCGACCATGTGCTCGGCAAGTCTCTTCTGCTTCGCCTCGGAAAGCGGGAGCTCGACGTCGCCGACCTTGACCGCGTACTGGCCTTCGCCCTTCTTGACGACCTCGCCGTCAAACATGTTCATGTGCGGCATGCCGATGAAGCCCGCGACGAAAACGTTCAGCGGATGGTTGAACACTTCCTGCGGCGTTCCGATCTGCTGGACCTCGCCGTCCTTCATGATGACGATGCGGTCGCCGAGCGTCATCGCTTCGGTCTGGTCGTGCGTTACATAGATGAACGTCGCGTCCAGTTTCTTCCGAAGTTTGATGATCTCCGCTCTCATCTGGTTTCTGAGCTTCGCGTCCAGGTTGGACAGCGGCTCGTCCATCAGCAGGACCTTTGGACTGCGGACGATTGCCCGGCCGATCGCGACACGCTGTCTCTGACCGCCGGACAGAGCCTTTGGCTTACGCGCGAGGAACGGGGTGATGCCGAGGATCTCCGCGGCTTCGTTGACCATCTTGGTCATCTCGTCCTTTGGAACCTTCCGGAGCTCGAGTGGGAACTCCAGATTCTGCCGGACCGTCATGTGCGGATACAGGGCGTAGTTCTGGAAGACCATGGCGATGTCTCTTTCCTTCGGCGGAATGTCGTTCATCCGCTGGCCGTCGATGTAGAGGTCGCCTCTGGTGATGTCCTCAAGTCCGGCAATCATCCGCAGCGTCGTTGACTTGCCGCAGCCCGACGGGCCGACAAAGACGATGAACTCCCGGTCCGCAATCTCCAGGTTGAAATCGTCTACAGCAACGACACCTTCATCGGTGATTTTAAGCTTGTAGGTCTTTTTGTTGACTGGTTCCTCGTCTATTTTCTTGTTCTTTTTCTTTGGTTCCTTGTCGTCTTCTCTTAATGGATAGATCTTGTGAACGTGTCTTAAGCTTAAAGTTGCCATCGTCGTATCTCCTGTTATTTTATTTGCGCGGCGAAGCTAATGTCTCGCCGTCAACGAACGTAAATGGTAATTTCTCATGCACTGCCGGGCCTCCGTAACTGATCCTCAGCAGCAGATCGTCCACA
>JAFRGD010000032.1 GCA_017433975.1 Mogibacterium sp.
AGCCGCCGCCACCGGAACTCCGTCCTCCACCGGACCAACCGCCACCGCCGCCACCGCTGTAGCTCCTGCTGGAGCCGCTGTCCGATGTGATCATGTGGCTCGTAATGCTCGAGGAGACGCTGTGCATGGCCGTCGACATGGTGTTCGGATGGAACGTATGGACGTGACCGGTCGTCACATATGGATGGTACCACTGCGGCTCCGGAATGGCGATGTTCTCAAATTTTTTGGCCCATTTATCCGTCAGGCCGAACACATATGCGTACGGCAGAATGTTGTAGAAGTAGTTCGGATCTTGTTCGACGAGCTCGTTCAGCTTCGGCAGCTCGGCAGCCTGGATGAAGTTCTTGAAGCCGAGCACACGGCCGAGCAGGTCGGAATTCTCGCGGGACCGCGACTTCATGCCGATGATCAGGAACGGCATGAGGAAGATGAACGCGATCATGAGGCCGCCCGCGACGGGGTCATACGACACGTGGTCTCTGCGGAACTCCGTGAACAATGCCGTGTACGCGCTCGCCACGAGCAGGTAGAGCAGCGACCACAGGATGATCCGCCAGGCGGATTTGTAGGCCTTGCGCGAATGCAGGTAATCATACGTCTTGCAGAACCAGTTCAGCAGGCGCAGCATGATGTACGTGATAAACAGGTTCCCGATGATCGGCGCGATGCCGTCGTCCGCGATGTCGCCCACATACAGGCTGTCCAGGAGGCCAAAGCCGAACAACACGAGGAAGAAGATGAATTTGGAAAGCGTATTGGCGCGCTTGGAGCCCTTTGTGTAAAGGTCCTTGCCCGCTTCGCTGAATTCTTTCTTGACCTTTCCCGGGAGCTCCGCGTAAGCGGTCGCCATGCGGCTGCCGATCCGCGCGGAATTTGCGGTCTTATACTTCGTGTCGTCGCTTCCCAATTCGTCAAAGGCGTGCGTCCCGAAAATACCCTTGTAGAACCGCTGGATCGAGCCCTTCTCCTGCGTCGGGAGCGCGAGGCGCGTGAACTTGAAGTTGTTCTTGCTCGTCTCCTCGATGTCCATGTAGCCCTTGTCCGCGAGGTAGAAGAACGTGGACGTCATGTCGTCCGGGTCGACCCGGCCGTCGATGACATAGCCGACGTCGAGCGGCGTCATGTCCTCCGGCGGATAAAACTCCACCGGCTTGACCACCTGCGGGTTCCGGCCGACCGTGAACCGCATCCCTGCGATCACAAGCATGCCGGCCGCCGCGATCAGATACGCGAGGTACCGCATCCAGCGGAAGCTCATCGCACCCTTCCAGTATCCGTCCGGCAGGCCCACGTCCACCGTCGCGCCGAAGCCCTCCGGCAGGTCGTGCCCGTCAAAGGTGATCGTGTGCGCCGCCTCGTCTACCGTCCACGTACCGTACTCGCTCTCCATGCCGTACGTGCCGTCACCATACATGCCGACAAAACAGTTGATCCGGTCGAGCGGCATGTCCTCCGGGACGTGCACCACGACATGCGCATGGTCAATGTCACTCTGCCAGCCCGTCGGAATCAGGTCGAGGTACAGCGCATCGTAGCCTGTTTCATCGTCCTCGTAGCCCCGAATCGTATAGTAAATCGGGTATTTGACGATTCCCTCCACGGTAAAGTCCGCGGAACCGATCCGGATGATCTTGTATCCGTTCGACTCACTCACTTTGTAATCGAACCCGTCGACCCGGATGGAATCGATCTTGTACTCGGAATCCAGCGGGATGTTCCGGTAGATTCCGTGTGAAGGAGAATCGAAGTCCACCGTAATCGTCTCTTTGTACTCAAAGACCGCGTTCTTGCTGACCTGCACCTCGACGTCGTATTCCGGCGTCGAGAAAGCGGCCGCGACCGTTACACCGGCCCCGGTAAAGACGATCATCATGATTGTGATGAGCAGAACCTGAAATCGTTTTTTCATAGGAAATGACTCCTGTCTGTTTTTCATGCGTAAATTATACCATATTCCGGGAAAGTGAAAAAGGTGAAAATGGGACGGTCCCATTTTCACCTCATTTGCTTTTTCACTTATTGCAATCAGTCTTTGACCAGCTCTTTGCGGGAGAGGTTGATGCGGTTCTGGCTGTCGATCTCGGTAACCTTGACCTTGACGACGTCGCCGATGTTCATGACGTCCTCGACCTTGGCCACTCTGTGGTTCGCGATCTTGGAGATGTGCAGCAGGCCCTCTTTGCCCGGCAGGATCTCGATGAACGCGCCGAAGTTCATGATGCGGGTAACTTTGCCCTCATAGATGTCTCCGACCACGACGTCCCTCGTGATGAGCTCGATCTCTCTGCGCGCAGCCTCAGCGCCCGCCTGATCCGAGCTGTAGAGGTTGATCTGGCCGACGTTGTCGTCCGAGATGTCGATCTTGCAGCCGGTCTCGTCGACGATGCGGTTGACCGTCTTGCCTCCCGGCCCGATGACGAGGCGGATCTTGTCAGGGTCGACAAACATCGTGATGCATCTCGGTGCGTACGGCGAGAGGTCCGGACGCGGCTCGGCGATTTCTTCGAGCATGTTCTCCAGAATCTTGGCGCGGCCGATCTTGGCCTGGGTCAGCGCCTGGGCCATGATCTCTCTCGACAGGCCGTGGACCTTGATGTCCATCTGAAGCGCGGTGACGCCGTCCGGGGTACCGGTGACCTTGAAGTCCATGTCGCCGAGGAAGTCTTCCATGCCCTGGATGTCGGACAGGATGGCGAATCGGCTCGAGCCGTCCTCGTTGAGGCCCTCAATGAGGCCCATCGCGATGCCGGAGACCGGCTTCTTGATCGGAACGCCGGCGTCCATCAGCGCGAGGCAGGAGCCGCACGTCGAAGCCATCGACGACGAACCGTTGGAGGACAGGATCTCGGAGACGACGCGGATCGCGTACGGGAAGTCCTCTTCGCTCGGCAGGACCGGCATCAGCGCTCTCTCTGCGAGCGCGCCGTGGCCGACTTCTCTGCGGGACTGCGACCGCGGCGGCTTGGCCTCGCCAGTGCAGTAGCCAGGGAAGTTGTACTGGTGAATGTATCTCTTCTCGGTCCGGTCGATGTCGATGCTGTCGAGGTTCTGCGCCTCGGAGAGCGGTGCGAGCGTGCAGACGGACAGGGCCTGGGTCTGGCCTCTCTTGAAGAGCCCGCTGCCGTGCGCTCTCGGGAGCAGCCCGGTCTCGGACCAGAGCGGACGGATCTCGTCCGTAGCTCTGTTGTCCGGACGGATGCCCTCGTCGAGGATCATCGCGCGGACGGTTTCTTTCTTAATGTTGTAAACAACCTCGGAGATCTCCTTGGCGCCCTCCGGGAACTCCTCCGCGAAGTGCTCCAGCGCGTCGGTCTCGATGGCGTCCATGTTGGCCAGGCGCTCCTGTTTGTCCGCAGTGTGGACCGCAGTGCGCATCTTGTCGGTCGCGTACGCTCTGACCGCGGCGTCGATTTCGTCGCTCGCCTTGAACGCCTTGTAAGTCTGTTTCTCCTTGCCGACTTCGGCGACGATCTCCTCGATGAACACGCAGAGTCGCTTGATCTCCTCGTGACCGAACATGATCGCGTCGAGCATCTCCATCTCCGGAACTTCGTTGGCTCCGGCCTCGACCATCATGATCGCGTCCTTGGTGCCGGAAACGGTGAGGCTGATGTCGGACTTCATTCTCTGCTCATACGTCGGGTTGATGATGAGCTCGCCGTCGACTCTGCCGACAACGACGGAGGCCGTCGGGCCGTCCCACGGGATGTCGGAGATCGCGATCGCGACCGAAGAGCCGAGCATCGCTGCGACTTCCGGAGAGCAGTCGTGGTCTACGCTCCACGCCGTCGCGACGACGACGACGTCATTGCGGTAACCCTTTGGAAACAGCGGTCTGAGCGGTCTGTCGATGAGGCGGGAGGTCAGGATGGCCTTCTCGCCCGGTCTGCCTTCTCTCTTGATGTAGCCGCCCGGGATCTTGCCGACCGCGTACATCTTTTCCTCATACTCGCAGGTCAGCGGGAAAAAGTCCACGTCCTGCTTTGGCTCCTTGGATGCGGTCACGGTGCAGTTCACGACCGTGTCGCCGTAGCGGACGGTCGTCTGGCCGTTCGCCTGCTCGCAGACCTTACCGATCTCGAACTGCAGCAGTCTGCCGCCGAGCGCTGTTCTGAATGTCGTGTAATCTGTAAATCTTCCCATTTTAATTAACAACTCCTTCCTGTTAATTCACTTCCACAAGAAAAGCGGGATAGGAATGATCCCGCTCTCTGTCAGTAGTACTACTTTCTCAAGCCGAGACGAGCGATGAGAGAACGGTATCTCTCGATATCCACATCGCGCAGATACTTGAGCATGTTTCTTCTCTGTCCGACCATCTTGAGCAGACCTCTTCTCGAATGGAAGTCCTTTGGATGTTTCTTGAGGTGGTCGTTCAGATCGTTGATTCTGTAGGTCAGGATCGCTACCTGAACCTCCGGGGAACCGGTATCGCCCTCTTTGAGCGCATACTCGTTGATGATTTCCTGTTTCTTTTCCTTGGTAATCATGAATAAATCTCCTTTTCCAATGATCCGCCCCGCCCTCGCAGCCGCCGGAGCAGCGTACCGCCAAAGGCAGGGTAATAATAAAATATCAGCCTTGATATAATACCACAAGGAAAATGCTTTGTCTACAACTATTTTCAATACATGGATTCAAATGTGCGCGGAGCCCGCATCCCTTGAAAAATGCGCTTCAGAGTGTCATAATATGGGAAAGTATTGCGTGTTATCAATCGGAGGAATCAAGCTTTGGAACATCAGAACAACGACGCGAAGCCGGCCGCGGAGCCATACCGTCCCGACGCGCGCGAGACCAAGATCCAGGTCATCAAATTCACCCTGTTTTCCGCCTCGGCGGGCATCATCGAGACCGTTTCGTTCGCCCTGCTGAACACGTTCACCAACTGGAAGTACTGGCCGTGCTACCTGATCGCGCTGACGCTGTCCGTGCTGTGGAACTTCACGCTCAACCGGGAGTTCACGTTCAAGTCCGCCAACAACATCCCAAAGGCGATGTTCCTGGTCTTCCTGTTCTACCTCGTGTTCACCCCGCTCTCCACGTGGTGGGGCAACGCCCTGACGGAACGGGCGCACTGGAACGAGTACATCGTGCTCTTCCTCACGATGGCGATCAACCTGGTGACGGAGTACCTGTACGACCGCTTTGTCATCTACCGCAACAGCATGAACACCAACACGCGCGCGCAGCGCAAGTAGCCGGCGCCGGCTACCGACTAAGGCACCCGGGCATCCACCGCAAGGGTACGGCTCGCGCCTCGTGCCGGCGACGCAGCGGTGCTAAGCTCAGTCTTCGCCCGTTGTCTTGCCTGACACTGAACGCAAGCACTCGTGTCAGTCTTCGCCAACGGGCTCGCCTATCGCTAAGCACCGGCTGCCGGCAAGCCCCTTGCTGCAGATGCCCGGCCGCCTTAGTCGGCAGCCGACACCTGCAACATACAGATATAACTTAACACTAAAGGAGACGTAACACTATGAACAACATCGGTATTTCCAGATGGGAGGCTGCGGAGTCCATTAACGCAAGGTTGAAGGCGCTCACGCGCGAGCCGATCTGGGAGGTCAGCGACGATTACTACAACGGGACGATCCTCCCGTACTACGAAGAGAAGTGCAAAGCGTCCAAGGCGGTCTACGAGGAGGCCAAGGGGTACATCCCGGGCGGCGTCCAGCACAACCTCGCCTTCAACAAGCCGTTCCCGGTCTGCTTCACCAAGGCCGACGGTGCGTACCTGTACGACAAGGACGGGAACAAATACCTCGACTTCCTGCAGGCCGGCGGGCCGACCATCCTCGGGAGCAACTACCCGGCCGTCCGCGACAAGGTCATCGAGCTCCTGCAGGACTGCGGACCGGTGACGGGCCTGCTGCACGAATCCGAGCTGCTGCTGGCGAAAGAAATCAACAAGCACATGCCGGCGGTCGAGATGTTCCGCATGCTCGGCAGCGGGACGGAGGCCGTCATGGCGTCGCTCCGCATCGCGCGGATCGCAACCGGCAACAAGCGCATCATCAAGATTGGCGGCGACTACCACGGCTGGAGCGACCAGATGGTCTACGGGACCAAGATTCCGGGGTCGCGCGGACTCCTCGAGTCCCACGGCATCCCGGCGCGCATGTACTCCCTCACCGACGAGGTCCGGCCGAACGACCTCGACATGATGGAGCAGATGATGAAGCTGAACAAACTCCGCGGCGGAACCGCGGCCGTCATCCTCGAACCGTGCGGGCCGGAGAGCGGCACGCGCCCGGTTTCAGCGGAATACAACAAGGGTGTCAGAGCCCTCTGCGACAAGTACGGCGCCCTCCTCATCTTTGACGAGGTCGTGACCGGCTTCCGCGTTGCGATCGGCGGAGCGCAGCAGTATTTTGGCGTGACACCGGACCTCACCATCTTCGGCAAGATCGTCGCCGGCGGCTACCCGGGCGCGGGCGGCGTCGGCGGCAAGCGCGAATACGCCGGCCTCATGGCCGCGGGCGTCGCGAGCGGCAAGCACCGCGCCTACGTCGGCGGGACCCTCGCCGCTGCACCGATCTCCGCCGTCGCGGGTTACACCGCGATCCGCGAGATCGACCGCACCAACGCCTGCGAGATCGCGGGCCGCGCCGGTGACAAACTGACCGACGGTATCCGCGACCTGATCGCAAAATACCAGCTTCCGTTCGTCGCTTACAACCAGGGCAGCATCTGTCACCTCGAGTGCACCGCCGCCATGAGCTACGACTACTCGTCGTTCTTCATCGGCCGCTCCGCCCTCAACCTCCTCCGCACCAAAGACATGATCTACGAGCGCAAGGATTCGATGGAGCGCATGGGCGCCGCTTACATGGCGAACGGCCTCGTCACCCTCGCGGGCAGCCGCCTTTACACTTCCATGGCGACGACAGACGAGGTCATCGCGGACGCCCTCACCCGCTTCGAAGAAGTCTTCCGGCACGTCGTCAAGACCGGCAAGGGCACCGGCAGGAAATGAGTTTGACAGAAAGAGGTCTCAAGATGGGAAAATACATACTGGCACATGATATCGGCACGAGTTCGGATAAGGCCGTTCTCGTGGATTACAGCGGCCGCATCGTCGCGATGAGCAAATACGCCTATCCGACCTACTACCCGGAGCCGGCCTGGGTCGAGCAGGACCCGGCGGATTACTGGACGGCGGTCTGTGAGACGTGCAAGGACCTGATCGCGACGTCAGGCATCTCCCCGGAGGAAGTCAAAGGCATGGTCTTTTCGACGCAGGCCCAGGGCGTCATCCCGGTCGACCGCGACGGTAACGTCCTCTACAACAACATCACCTGGGTGGACGGCCGCGCCGAAAAGCAAGCCGTCCGCATCATGAACCGCGTCGGCGGCCGCCGGCTCTTCACGCTCTTCGCGGGCACCCCGATCATGGGCAAGGACTGCATCGCCAAGATCACCTGGCTCAAGGAAGAACGCCCGGAGATCTACGCAAAGACACACCTGATCCTCGACGTGAACGGGTACCTCAAATACAAATGCACCGGCGTCATGGTGACGGAGCTGTCCGGCGCGTCGTCCTACGGCCTCGACCTGAAGAAAAAAGAATGGATGTCCGTCTTCCCGCTCGTCGGCATCGACATGGACCGGCTCCCGCCGCTCGTGGCGAGCACGGACCAGATTGGAAACGGCCTCACGCCGGAGGCGGCGGAGCAGACCGGCCTTCTCGCCGGAACGCCGGTGTTCGGCGGCTGTGACGACGTACAGGCGGCTGTAGTTGGCTCCGGCATGTGCGGCGACGGCGACGTCCACATCTATCTCGGAACGTCCGCCTGGGTGTGCGCGAGCAGCCGCACCGCGGACAAATTCAAGCACGGCGCCGCGGCGATCCAGAGCGCCGACAAATCGATGAACCTGATCGCCGGCATCACCGAGTCCGCCGGTGCCAACATCGACTGGATCAAGCATCAGTTCTTCAAGCACGAGATGGAGGAATACGGGGACGGGATCTACGACTACATGGACTCCGTCGTCGAGTCCATCCCGCCGGGAAGCGACCACCTGATCTGCACCCCGTGGATGCTCGGCGAGCGGTGCCCGGTCTCGAGCACGACCACACGCGCGACGCTCTTCAACATGACCATGGTTCACACGCGCGAGCACATCATGCGCGCGGTCTACGAAGGCATCGGCTACAACCTCCGCTGGATCCTCGAGAACTATCAGAAAGACTACGGCTTTGACTGCAACAACTTCCGCATCATCGGCGGCGGCGCGCTCGACAAAGCGTGGATGCAGATCATCGCAGACATCACCGGCAAGAGCTTTTCCGTGGTCAACGACCCGCGGAACGCCGGCGCCGTCGGCGCGGCCATGGTCGCCCTGATCGGCCTCGGGGAAATCAAAGCCTTTGAGGACACCAAGGACTTCGTCAAGGTCTCGCACACCTACACGCCGAACGAGGAGAACATCGCAATCTATAACAAGCTGTTCCGCGACTACCAGAACATATACAATTCGCTCGAGGCCGCCTACCGGCTCGCGAACGGACCGCGCTTCGAGAGCGCGTCGGATTGATCCGGGCGTAACAAAAAACGCCGCCATGGCTGCGCCGGCAATAAAAAAAGGAATGGATCACTCCATTCCGTGAAAGGCGCGGGCGTCGCGGACGTCGCTTTCGATCTGCGTCTCGAGATCGTAAATATTCTTGAACTTCATTTCGGGTCTGCTGTGGTGCAACAGTTCGACCCGAATTCTTTTGCCGTACAGGTCGCCGTGGAAACCGAACAGGTTGGTCTCGACCGACTTGATGTAGTTTCCGATCGTCGGCTTGGTCCCGATGTTGGTGATTCCGTGATATTTTTCCGCACCAACGATGGTGTTGGAAAAATACACGCCGTTCGGCGGCAGCATCATGATGTGCCCTGCCTCGAAATTCGCGGTCGGAAAGCCGATTTTGCGTCCGATCTCGTTCCCGTACACGATCTTTCCGCTGAGGGAGTACGGCCGGCCGAGGTACGCGGCGCACCGCTCCATGTCGCCCTGCCGGATGAGTTCGCGGACTGCCGTCGAGCTCACGACCTCTCCGTCCACGGTCACCGCGTCGTGCGCAATGACTTTGATCCCGTACTTTGCGCCTTCCGAGCGGAGGAGGTCCACATCCCCCGCCGCACGGGCTCCGAACCGGTAGTTAAAGCCGCAGCAGACCGCGTCGGCGTGCAGCTGCCCGTACAGGGTATCCTGAACAAACGCCTCCGCCGGCGTTCCCATCACCGTCTCGTCAAACGGGACGGAAAGGCAGACGTCGATTCCGAGCGCCTCGATCAGGGCGAGCTTGTCCGCCTCGGTCGCGATCAGTTTGACCTTTGGCTCTTCCCCGCCCTCGATGTCGATGTGCATGTTGCGCGGGTGGTTGGAAAAGGTATAACAAACCGGAACAGCCCCGGTCTCGCGGGCGTAGGACACCGCGCTCCGGATAATCTCGACGTGTCCGATGTGCACGCCGTCAAAGTTCCCGAGCGCGACGACCGTCTTTGGCCGGTCCGCGCCGGAAGCTCCCGCCGGTCCGAAATATTCTTCAAATTGTTCCAGTGACTGAAAAACCTGCATCTATCAAATCTCTTCTTTAGTAATCGTCTTATTCCGGCCGCTCCGCCATGACCTTATCAGGCCGAAGCGCGCCGGTCTCCTGCTCAATGTGCCCCGTCCCGAGGAATTCCCCGTTCTCGTCCAGCACCTTATACGTATTTGCGATCAGACTGTCCGGATTGAGCCAAAGCGGGACGTTCGGCGCCCGCGTGATCTGGTACTCGGTCTCTTCGACCGCCCGTCCGTTCCGGTAGTACTGTTCCCACTTTGCATCCCGGAAAGCGATCTCACCGAGGTTCTCGAGCGTGTCCTCGACCGGGACGATGTGCGCGTCGAGGTCCTCCTCCGGCATGCCCGACAGTTCCTCGGGCGTCACCGCAGCGGCCAGCGTGAACGGTCCGCTCGCGGTCCGGACCAGTGACGTCATCACCGCGCCGCAACCGAGCGCACGGCCCGCGTCGTCACAGAGCGTCCGAACGTATGTCCCCTTAGCGCAGTCGACCGCGAACGCGACGCGGCCCGCCGCAAGGTCAACCTCCACATCGTAGATGTCTTCGATGTAAGCCCGGCGCGGCTTCACCTCCACGGTCTGCCCCTTGCGGGCGTACTCGTACAGGCGCCGTCCGTTCACTTTGACGGCGGAGTACCGCGGCGGGATCTGCTCGATCTCCCCGCACAGCCCGCGGAGCGCGGCGCGCACCGCCTCCTCCGTCACGCCGTCAAACGGTGCCTGTGTCAGCACCGTTCCGGTGACGTCCAGCGTGTCCGTCGTCGTACCGAGCTGCATCTCCGCGCGGTACGTCTTGAGGTCCGCTTCATAGTATTCGATCATCCGCGTCGCCCTGCCGACCGCGACGGGAAGAACGCCGGTCGCCATCGGGTCCAGGGTTCCGGTGTGGCCGACCCGTTTGATCCCGAGGCGCCGCCGGACCGCCATCACCGCGTCGTGCGACGTCCAGCCGGCCGGTTTGTTGATACAAATGACTCCCTGTTGCTTCATGCTATCCTTTTACTGACGGCCGTCCTCCAGAAACGCGAAGTCCTCCCGGAGAATGCGCTCCGCCTCCACGATCGTCCCGCGGAACGTGCACCCTGCGGCGCTGACGTGGCCGCCGCCGTCGTGCCGGACCGCAATCGCCGCGACGTTGACGTCCGCCTTTGCCCGCAGGCTCACGCGGACGAGCTTCTCATCAAACTCCTTGAGGAGGCACGCCGCCTCCACGCCGTTGATGCCGAGCACCTTGTTGACAAAGCCGTCGGTGTCGCTCATCTTTGCGCCGGTCTCCGCGAGCATCTCCTGCGTCACGCGCCCGATGCCGAGCCGGCCGCCGTAATACAGGCGGATGCCGCGCACCATCTCTCCTTCGAGCCGGAGCGTATTGAACGAGACCCGCTCGTTGATCAGCGCCCGAACCGGCTTCGGGTTGAAGCCCGGCACCTGGAAAAACGCCTCGGTGATCTGATGGGACCGCGCCGTCGTATTGCTGTAACTGTAGTCTCCGGTGTCGGTCGAAATCGCCGCGTAAAGCGCGTTCGCCATCGGAAGGTCGATCGCGACGCCGAGCTCCCGGATGACATAGTAAATGATCTCGCCCGCTGCCGCGGAGTCCGCCTCCACCCTGCCGAAGTCGAACTCGGTATCGTCGATGGAGATGCCGTGGTGGTCGATGCAGGCCTTGACCGGAGCGGACAGGAACACGTCCTCACGGCCTTCGATTCGCGACAGATTGCCGCAGTCGACCATGAGCGCGAGGCCGATGTCACCGAAGCCCTGCCCTGCCGCCGTCCCGCGGAACGCGTCGAGGTCCCGCGTCACGCAGCCGTACTCCAGAAAGTCCAGCGACGCCGGCGTTTCTTCGCCGGCCAGGATGACCGCGTGCTTGCCGAGGCTCCGCAGCGCCATGCAAAGAGCGGACGATGAGCCCAGCGTGTCACCGTCCATGTGCATGTGCGGAAACATGACGATGTTGTCATGTTCCATCAGCTTCTTTGCGAATTCTGCGTACGAACTATTCTTCATTGTTGTATTCCAACGTATCGAGGATCTCATCGATGTGCCGGCCGTACTCCATCGAGGAGTCGATCTTGAAGATCAGCTCCGGCACCTTGCGCATCTTGATGTCCCGGCCGATCTGGGTCCGGAACACGCCCTTGGCGCTGTTGAACGCCGCGAGGACTTCCTTGCACACCGCATCCCGGTCCTCGTCCGCGAGGACGAGCGGCGTCACGTAACACGTCGCGTAGCTCGCATCGCGCGTCACCTCGACGCCGGAGACCGTGATGATGCGGCCGGAGAGCCGCGGGTCCTTGATCCCGTTCACGAGCAGGCTGCTGATGCTTTTTTTGATTTCTTCGTTCAGTCTGCCTTGTCTGTGTTTGCTCGCCTTTCCAGACATAATTACCTCTTGATCTCTACCATGGTGAAGCATTCGATCTCGTCACCCTGTTTGATATCGTTGTATTTCTCGATGCCGATACCGCACTCGTACCCGGTGTTGACTTCCTTAACGTCGTCCTTGAATCTGCGGAGCGAGGAAATGACGCCCTCGTGGATGACGATGCCGTCGCGGACGAGCCGGATCTGCATGTTGCGCTGGATCTTGCCCTCGGTGACGTACGCACCGGCGATGGTTCCGACGCTCGGGACCTTGAACGTGTCGCGGACTTCGGCCTTGCCGAGGACTTCTTCTTTGTACTCCGGATCGAGCATGCCCTTGAGCGCGTCCTGGATATCGTCGATGATATCGTAAATGACGCGGTAGAGCCGGATCTCGACGTTGGCATCGGCCGCCTGGTTCATAACAGCCGTCGTCGGTCTGACGTTGAAGCCGATGATGATCGCGTTGGAGGTCTCCGCCAGCATGACGTCGGACTCGTTGACCGTACCGACGCCGGAGTGGACGACCCTGACTTTGACGTTTTCGGCCTCGAGTTTCTCGAGCGAAGTGACGATGGCGCCAACCGAGCCCTGTACGTCCGCCTTGACGATGAGGTTGAGTTCTTTGGTCTCGCCCTGCTGAATCTGGGAGAAGAGCTTATCGAGGGTCATGCTCGCGTTGCGCGCAAGCACGTCTTCTCTCATCTTTTCCTTGCGGTTCGCCGCGATCTCACGCGCGGTCTTGTCGTCCCTGACCACGTTAAAGGCGTCGCCCGCCTCCGGGACGTCGCTCAGTCCGAGAATCTCAACCGCCGTCGCCGGTCCGGCCTTGCGGATCGGCTTGCCTTTGAAGTCAGTCATGACTCTGATCTTACCTGCGGAAGTACCCGCGACGACGCTCTGGCCGGTTTTGAGGGTGCCGTTCGTGACGAGCAGCGTCGCGATCGGACCCTTGGCCTTGTCGAGTCTGGCCTCGATAACCGTTCCCATCGCCAGACGGTCCGGATTGGCCTTGAGTTCGAGGACTTCTGCCTGCAGGAGAATCATCTCGAGCAGGTCGGTAATGCCCTCGCCTTTTTTGGCGGAAACCGGAACAGAAATGACGTTGCCGCCCCATTCCTCTACCAGGATGCCGTGCTCGGTGAGCTCCTGTTTGACTCTCTCCGGATTGGCACCCGGTTTGTCCATCTTGTTAATCGCAACGATGATCGGAACGCCGGCCGCCTTCGCGTGGCTGATGGACTCGACCGTCTGCGGCATGACGCCGTCGTCCGCTGCGACGACCAGGACTGCGATATCCGTGACCTGCGCGCCCCGCGCACGCATCGTGGTGAAAGCTTCGTGGCCCGGCGTATCGAGGAAGACGATCTTCTTCCCGTTGATCTCAACCTCGGAAGCACCGATGTGCTGCGTGATTCCGCCGGACTCTCCGGCTGTCACGTTGGTATTCCGGATCGCGTCGAGGAGGGACGTCTTGCCGTGGTCGACGTGACCCATGACGGTGATGATCGGAGGACGCGGCTGGAGATCGTTTTCGGAGTCTTCGTGCAGATCGATCCCTTCCTCTTCGATTTCAGGTTCTTCTTCTGTGACGACGACGTTCAGGCCCAGGTCCTCCGCGAGCATCTCGATCGTATCTTTGTCCAAAGACTGGTTGATCGTGGCCATCACGCCCATCTGCATCATCGACATGATGATCTTGCTGACGCTGATCTCCGCCTGCTCCGCGAGGCCCGCAACCGTGATCGGTGCGGTCACCGCGATGGTGCCCTCTGGCAGCATCTCTTCAAAGTCGAAGTCCGCTTCATTCGACCTCGCCTTGCTCTTTCTCTTGTGGCGGGTCTGCTTCTCCAGCGAGTGCTCGTCGAAGTAATGAGTATTCTTGGCCCCGCCGGTTTCTTTCTTCTCAAAGCGCCGCTTGCTGTCGCGGTCGCGGTCTTTATCTTTGTCTTTGTTCTCGAAGTATTTTTTGCCCTTGCCTTTGCCGGCCTTTGCCGGTGCGGACTCCGCAGGGGCGGTGGCCCCGCCGCCTGCCGGGCGCTTGCCCTGCTGCGGCCGTGCAGGCTTCTGGTCGTCCTGGCCCTCACCGCGCTTCTGCTGCGGCTTGCGGTCGCCCTTGCCGACTCTTCCGCCTTTGCCTTCCGGTTTGCCCTCGGCTTTGCCTTCGCCCTTGCCCTCGCCGCGGCCGTCCTTGGAGCGCGGCTCGCGCTTCGGTTTCTTTTCCGGCTCCGGCTGGGTCGTCGCATCAAAGATCTTCTTGAAGCGCATCGGCTTGCCCGGCGCGTTCTGGTACGGTTCCGGCTCCGCGGCCTTTTCCGCAGGTTTCTCGACCTTTTCCGCTGGCTTCTCGGTCTTTTCCGCCGGCTTCGCAGGCTTTTCGGCTTTTTCTTCCGGTTTGTCCGCAGGCTTCTCTGCCTGATCTGCTGCCTTTTCAACAGGCTTTTCGGCCGGTTTCTCAACCTTTTCAACAGCAGGCTTTTCCGGCGCCTTGTCGACGGCCGGCTTCTCCGGCGCAGGCTCTGCCGGCTTTGCAACGACAGGCGGAACCTCCGGCTCGACCGACACCTTGACCGGCTCCTTGACCTCCGGCTTTTCCGGTTCCGGCGCAGCCTTCACAGGCTCTTTTGCGCCAGGCACCTTGCCCGGTACCCTTGGGACTCTCGAAGGCGTCGGCTTGGCCTTTGCCGGCGCTGCAGGCGCGGCAACCGTCTCCTCCCCGGTTCCCGGGGTGGCTGGTGCCGGCTCCTTCGGCTCTTTCTTTGGCCGCGCGTCGAAGTCCTTCGGCACGACCGGTTTTCCGATCGGAGGTCTCGGCTTCGGACCCGCGCCGCGGTTCAGGACCGGGACCGCCTTGATCCTCGGCCTTGCCGGCTCGGTCGTCTTATTCACGTTGAGCCCCTTCAGCTTGGTAATCGTGTCGATGACCCGGTTTGCGTCGAATTCGGAAATGCTTCCGCGGTTCGACGTGACTTCGATCCCCATCCGGTCCGTCGTCTTTTTGAGTTCATCGTAGGTGATTCCAAGTTCCTTAAGGATATCAGCTACTTTTGTACTAGCCATTTACTACCTCCTTGATCATTCCGAGCACCTGCTCAAACACCGCATCGGTTTCTTCCTTGCCGAAGTTGGTCTTGAAGTTCCGGTTCAACGCTCTTCTCTTGATCGCTGTATTGATACACTCTTCATTCCTGCAAAGATACACGCCGCGGCCCCTGGCCCTGCCCGTGGTGTCAACCGTCAGCTGCTGGCCGTCATAGGCGATCCGGATCAGTGTATTCTTTGGATAGGATGTCATGCATCCGATGCACCGACGCATCGGGATTTTCTTTTCTGCCATTCGCACTCCTTATATCTTAACGCGGAATTATTGCGCGTCCTCGTACTCATCAAACGCGAAGCCGCTCGCCTCGAGCTGCGCCTTGCTCTTGATGTCGATCTTCCAGCCGCTGACTCTGGCCGCGAGCCGGACGTTCTGGCCTTCTCTGCCGATGGCGAGAGAGAGCTGGTTCTCCGGGACGACCGCCGTCGCCATTTTTTCATCCTCGTTGATGTAAACGCCCTCGACGACCGCCGGACGTAGGACGTTGCTGATCAGGACCGCCGGGTCGTCCGACCAGACGATGATGTCGATCTTCTCTCCGAAAAGCTCGTCGACGATGTTCTGCACGCGGCCGCCGCGGTTGCCGACGCAGGCGCCGACCGGGTCGATGTTCTCGTCATGCGAATACACCGCGATCTTGGTGCGGCTGCCGGCCTCGCGGGCGATGCCCTTGATCTCTACCACGCCGTCCGCGATCTCCGGAATCTCCTGTTCGAACAGCTTGCGGACCAGTCCCGGATGCGACCGGGAGAGGAAGACCTGGGTGCCCTTTTGTGCACGCTTGACGTCCATGACGTAAACTTTGATGCGGTCGCCGACCTCGATGCGCTCGCTCCGGACCTGCTCGGAAACCGGCAGGATGCCCTCGGTGTTGCCGATGTTGAGGAAGATCGTGCCATTGCTGATACGCTCGACCTTGGCGGACACGACCTCGTGCTGCTTTTCAATGAATTCTCTGTAGGAGTTCGCGCGCTCCGCCTCGCGAATCCGCTGGAGGATGACCTGACGCGCGGTCTGGGTCGCAATGCGGCCGAAGTCCTTTGGGTCAACCTGATACTCGATCACGTCGCCCGGCTCGTAACGCTCGTCGTAAGATTGCGCCTCCTCCAGGGAAACCTGACAAGTATCGTCCTCGACCTCTTCGACGACTTCCATGCTCATCAGGACGAGGACCTCGCCGTTCTCGCGGTCGACCTCGACCCTGACGTTCGGATAATCGCCGTAATTCTTGGTGTAAGCGATCTTGACCGCTTCTTCGATGGCTGCAATGATCTCGTCCTTGGAGATATGTTTCTCACGCTCGAGATCCGATAACGCATCCAGAAATTCCTTGTTCATTTCTTCCTCCTAAAATACAACTGCTAAGTTTATCTTGGAAACTCTGTCCGCAGCAAACCTGCGTTCCGTTCCGTCCACATCGACCACGACGTCGTTCCCGTCCTTGCCGATGAGTGTTCCTTCGTAATATTTGGAGCCGTCCACGGCCTCGTAAAGCCGGATCTCAACGGCTCTGCCGGCGAACCGCACGTAGTCCGACGGCTTGAGGAGCTCGCGGTCGAGCCCCGGCGAGGAAACCTCGAGATTGTAGCTCCGCTCGATCAGATCCAGCTCGTCCAGCCGGTCTGAAAGCCACCCCGCGACGGCCTCGCACTCGTCGATGCCGACGTACTCGCTCTCCGCGTCGCCGGCCGCTGCGCCGGTCCACGCCTTGTCGAGATAGACGCGGAGCACCCAGCCCGGGCCTTCTTTCTTATACTCAACTTTGTATACGTCTAGTCCCTTGTCCGCCAGATAGGTTTCCAGGAGTTCGGTCACCTTGCCGGCGATGTCTACCTTGGCCATGCTGCCTCCCTTTGGGCTGCGGGCGCGCCCGCTTCCTTCCAAACAAGTGGAAAGAGTGGGTTGCCCCACTCTTCCGCTGTAACTTACATTGATATATATAACATAAGGATTCAGTAATTGCAAGGGATTTTTTGGCGCGGCAGTTCAGGCGCTCTTGCCCAGCATGCGCATCGAGTTCAGGATGCAGATGACCGCGACGCCGACGTCCGCGAAGACCGCCCACCACATGTTGGCGATGCCGACCGCCCCGAGGATCAGGAAAAGAACCTTGATTCCGATGGCGAAGACGATGTTCTGCTTGGAGATGCCGATGGTCTTGTTCGCGATCCGCATGAGAACCGGTAAGCGGGCCAGGTTGTCGTCCATGATGACGATGTCCGCGGCTTCGATCGCGGCGTCGGACCCCATGGAGCCCATCGCAATGCCGACGTCCGCGCGGGACAGGACCGGCGCATCGTTCAGGCCGTCACCGATGAACGCGAGAACGTCCTTCGTATCGATTTCTTTTGCATCAGCGGAATCGCCCTGTCTGTCGTGCAGCAGCCGCTCCACGACGTCCACCTTGTCGCCCGGCATCAGCTCCGCATAGGTCTCGTCGATCCCGAGCTCGGCGGCCACCGCCTGCGCGACCGTGCTACGGTCGCCGGTCAGCATGACCGTCTTGCGGACGCCGAGATTCCGCATCGCGCGGATCGCCTCGGCGGCGCCTTCTTTGATCGTATCCGACACTGCGATGGAACCGATGTACGCACTGTCGCAGGCGACGTACACGACCGTCGCAGCTCCGTTGTCGATTGGCTCGTATAGGATCCCCCGCTCGTCCATCAGCCTGCCGTTCCCGACCAGGACCTCCCGGCCTGTGACCGTCGCAGCGATGCCGCGGCCGCTCAGGTTTTCGGACGACGTCACCTCTTCCAGGTTCACCTCCGCCCCGTACGCCTCGCGGATGGAGACCGCGATCGGATGCGTCGAAAGCCCCTCCGCCAGCGCGGCGAGGTGCAGGACCTCGTCTTGTGTTCGACCCTCCGCGGCCTTCACTTCTGAGACCTTGAATTCGCCTTTGGTCAGTGTACCGGTCTTGTCGGTGACGAGCGTCTTGATGCCGGCGGCGAGTTCCAGGTAGTTGGACCCCTTGACCAGGATGCCTGCGTTGGACGCCGCCCCGATGCCGCCGAAGAACGCGAGCGGTACCGAAATCACCAGCGCGCATGGGCACGAGATGACCAGGAAGGTGCAGGCGCGGAGGATCCACGTCGCCGGGTCGCGTGTGATGATCGAAGGAATGATGGCCAGCGCGAGCGCCGCGTAAACCACGATCGGCGTATAATACCGGGCAAAGCGCGTGATGAAGTTCTCCGTCTTGGATTTGCGATTGGACGCGTTCTCGACCATTTCGAGGATCTTCGCGACGGTGGAGTCTTCGTATTGCTTGTCCGCGCGGACCCGCACCGCGTTGTCCCCATTGATGCAGCCTGAGATGATCACGTCACCCGGCTTCACCGTCCGCGGTACGGACTCGCCCGTGAGTGCCGCGGTGTTGACCAGGCTGACGCCGTCGATGACGGTCCCGTCGACCGGAACCCGCTCCCCCGGTTTGATGACCAGCGTGTCGCCGATCTGCACTTCGTCCGGGTCGATGACTTCCACCGTCCCGTCCTCCGCGACGCGGTTCGCGAACTCCGGCGCGATGTCCATGAGTTCCTTGATGGAGCGGCGGGACTTTCCGACCGCGTACCCCTGGAACCACTCGCCGACCTGGTAGAACAGCATGACCGCGACGGCTTCACTGTTCTCCCCGATGACGAACGCGCCGACCGTCGCCAGCGTCATCAGAAACGCCTCGTCCATGAAGCGCCGGTTCTTGATGTTGCTCAGGCAGGTCTTGACGACGTCACCGCCGCAGATGAAGTACGGGATGAGGTACAGGACCAGCATGACCCAGCGGTTGTTGAAGACCGACAGGAGGGACGGCGCGGCCGTGCTCGTGAACTCGTCCGTGACGTATGGGTGCGCCGGCGCGACCACGTGTTCGAGCACCATCAGCACCGCAAAGATCACAGCCGCGATGATGATCCGTTTCAGTTGTTTCTTCAGTTTCTTGCTCATAATAACGTCCATGCAGGAGGCCGGACGTGAACGCCCGGCCTTTGTGACTCCTCGTTAACGAATGACCTCGCAGTCCGGCTCGACCTTCGCGATGACCGCGCAGACCTCGTCCATGATCTCCTCAAAGCGCTCGTCGTCCGCGTCGATGATCAGCTTTTGCGTCATGTAATTGACCGTAGCCTCGTTCACGCCCTCGATCTTATTGATCGCGGCTTCCATTTTGGCGGCGCAGTTCGCGCAGTCGACTTCGTCCAGGTTGAATTTCTTCTTCATGTCAGTTCTCCTTTATAAAATAGTTATAAAAAAATTATACGTTCGATTCGAAAGCCGTCGCCGGCTTGGTCCCTACTCCTCTTCCTCGATGTGCTCCTTGCCCATCGCGATGATCATCTTTACGTGGTCGTCGTCGAGGGAGTAAAGCATCGCCTTGCCCGCGCGGCGGGCCTTGACGAGCTTGGACGCCTTGAGGGTCTTGAGCTGATGAGAGATCGCGGACTGATTCATGTCCAGGTCCTGGCAGATCTCGCTGACGTTCTTCTCCCCGTCAAAAAGCGCATACATGATCTTGATCCGCGTGGAGTCCCCGAACATCTTGAACAGGTCCGCCAGCTCCATCAGTTCGACCTCGTCGACGTCACCGATGGAATTCACGAGTTTCAGCTCTTCCTGACCCATTTTTGCACCTCTTTCTCTAATGAATGTTTGTTCATATGAATATATTATCATATATTCATCATTTGTCAATACCGAAGATCTTTTTTTGCAAAGAAAATCCCCGGCAGCCCAGGCCACCGGGGAAGAATGAATGATTTTGATGAAAACCGGAACCGTCCCCGACTTCACTTACCCGACGTACTTGAAACCGGTAATCATGTCGAAGTCGTCCGCCGCGTAGATGTAGTCACCGATGTAGATGCAACGCTTTACACCGTCCTCGCCGATGATGTGGTCGTCGACGATCTCGAGCTTGTCGCCCGCCTTGAAGACCAGCACGCCGCCGTGGCGCTCGTTCTCCGCCGGGACCGCCGGCTCCGTCGCCGCGATGGTGTCCTCTGCATCGACGGTCGACTCCTCGATGATAACGTCCTCCTCGACCTCAACCGGTTCCTCGTCGTAGTACTCGTAATGCTCGAAGTAGTACGGAATCGCGAGGTAGCCGGCGCCTTTGTTCTGCAGCAGGCCGTGGTGGTCGTACTGCGCGACGCTGGAAGTATCCTTGTACTCCTTGCTGTCGAGGACCTTTGGCTCGGACGGGTTGCTGATGTCGAAGAGCGCGATCTTGAGGCCGTCCGTGTAGATGCCGCCGTATTCGTTTTCGGCCGTGCGGTATCCGATGCCGACCAGGCGGTTCTCGCCGACCGGCGCGAGCAGGGTCGAGAAGCCCTCGATCTCCACTTCTCCGTCGATTGCCGGGGCTGTCGGGTCGCTGAGGTCCAGGACGAAGAGCGGGTCGGTCCGTTCAAACGTGATGACGTAGCCCTTGTCGCCGATGAAGCGCACCGCCTCGATGTGCTCGTTCCGGGCGAAGCCGGTCACGCGGCCGACCTCCTCGAGCGAGCTGTCGAGCACGAACAGGTTGTTCACGTCTTTTCCGCTCTTGTTCGACGTCGTCGCGACGCGCAGATAGCCGTCCTTCTCGTCCAGCGCGAACTGTCCGTAAAGCGAGCCTCTGACCTTGCCGGTCTCCGCGAACTCAAGCTTGCCGCCGTTCAGGTTGACCTTGGCGATCAGGGTCGTGATCTGGTTGGAGGAGCCGTCCTCCGTCGTGATGTAACGGTACTGCGTCTCCGCGAGGTAAAGGTGCTCCGTGTTGCAGTAGACGGTGTCGCCCGAGCCGAAGATGGCTTTGCTCTTGCTGCGGATCTCCTTGCCGTCATCGACGTCGATGGAACTGACGACGATGTAGGAGGAGTTCTGCGGATCCGGGAAGGTGCAGATGTCATTCACGCCCATCGTCTCGTAGCTGCCGTTGCGGGTGACGTACGGGATGTATCTGTCGCGGTCCGCGTAGTAATTCGTAATGAGGTAGACCACGCCGCCGGTCAGCCGGCTCGTACGGACGTAGCCGGACTGCTTGAACTCCTTGAGGAGCTCCGGATGCTTTGGATCGCTGACGTCGTAAATCTTGACGTAGGACCGTTCGCTGTCCTTGCTGTCGTTCGTGTAAAGCGTACCGACCGCAACGAGTTTGTTGTTGTAAAGGTAGATGTTATTGATATAGCCGTCTTCGTTGAAGTCGCTGATCATGCCGACTTCCCGGGCCTTGCCGTCCGCCGCGCTCCAGACCGCAATCTCGCGCTCCGCGGTCACGAGGTAAACGTACTTGCCATCGGTCTTGATAATGTCCGCCTCGTCCACGCCTTCGACCTGTTTGTAAGTCTCGGAGAAGTCGTCGCCCTTGGCGGAATCGTTTGCCGCCACCGCCACCGGCGCGCTGTCCTCGCGGTCCTCCTCGACGGCCATGCCCATGTCGTATTCTTCTTTTACGTAATAGCCGAAACCGCCAGAGTAGTAGTATTGGTTCATGCTCCGGACGAGCCGCTTGATCTGCCGCTCGCTCGTGAACGTCCTAAGCTCACCATCGACCATCGAAGTGTCCGGCGGCTGGTTCATCGCGTGGTTCACGATCGGGACCGTGATCACCGCGATTAGTAGGCACGCTGTCAGCGACAGCAGCTGTTTCCGCAGGCTGCGCCGCGGCTTCGCCGGTTTGAAGCCCACCGCATCGGCCGCTTTGTTCGCTTTTGCAGCCGCGCCGGCCTTTGCGTTGACCAGCCGCGGAGCGTTCTTCGCTTCCTCGGCCTCGAGCATCGCAAGAATGTTTTCTTTCGACAAGCTCTCCGGCGCCCGCAGGCCGTCCGCGTCGAATTTATTCTGGATGAATTCCAGATCCTTGTTGTCCAGTTCCGTCATTTGTATCACCCCTCCAGATAGTTCCTCATCTTTGTCAGGCTCCGGGAAAGCTTGGACCGGACGCCGCCGGCCGTCATGCCAACCTGCGCCGCGATCTCCTCGCTCGTCAGCCCCGCGACCGCGGAAAGCAGGACGATGTCCGCCTCTGACTGGCTGAGCTGCGCGAGCGCCTCCCGGACTTCGACCGACACCGTATCCGCCTGCGTCTGCCCGACGTAAAAGTCCTGCGCCGCGGCGGTCTTCTCGCGGTCGAGGATCGTCAGTTTAATCCTGCGCGCGCAGCACCGTGACAGGATCCGGAAGATCCAGGTCTGAAACGCCGCGCTGCTCCGCAGAATGCCGATCTGTTTCCACGCGGAAAGGATGCACTCTGAAACCGCGTCCTCCGCGTCTTCGCGGTTGCCCAGCCGGTAATAGGCATACCTGTACAGCTTATCTTTGTACAGGTCGTATAACGCGCAGAACGCGTCTTTGTCCCCGGCGATCGCCCGCTCGATCAGTTGCGTGTTGTCCATTGTCATCTCCGTCGATATGGGGAGGGGTGAAAACCGGAACCGTCCCCGATTTCACCTGCCGTCCCGCTGAAAAGGCCTTCTATCAATAGAGTGTGCAACGAGGGGTGAAACTGTTGCACACTCTTTTTTGAGTTTCGTTTGAAATTACTGCAGGGCTTCAGATCTTGTCGTCGAGCCACGCAAGGAGGTCTTCGTAGACCTGGGCCCGGTCGAGCTCGTTCAGGATCTCATGCCGGTCGTTTTCATAAAGCATGATATCGACGCTGCACGGGGAATATTTCTTGTATGCCTCGTATGTCTGGCGAACGCCCTTGCCGTTGCCGCCGACCGGGTCCTCCGCGCCGGAAACGATGAGGAGCGGCAGCCCCTCCGGGAGGCCGGCCATTTTCTTCTTGTCGTGCGCGACCTGCATGCCCTTGAACATGTTGTTGTAGCCGTCCACCGTGAACATGAACGTGCACCAGTCCTCGTTGAGGTACCAGTCGACGATCTCTTCGTCCCTGGTCAGCCAGTCCGCCGCGGTGCGCGGGTTCTTGAACTGTTTGTTGTATGCGCCGATGGCCATGTTGTTAATGAAGGTGCTGCGATAGCGCTTGCCCTTGACCTTGCCGATCAGGCTGGAAAGCGCCTTGCCCGCGGTGAGCGCCGCGCCCGGCTGCCAGCCGGTGCCCATGATGATGACGCCGCGGAGCCCCGCCGCGTGGTCCGTGATGTACTGCCGGACCAGGAACGACCCCATGCTGTGGCCCAGCATGAAATACGGGAGGCCTGGGTATTTCTCGGAAGTCATGTTGCGCAGGCGGTCGATGTCCTGGATGACGTGCGCGTTTCCGTTCTCCCCGAAGTAGCCGTGGTCCTCGTCCGTCACGACGGACTCGCCGTGGCCGAGGTGGTCGTTTCCCACGACGACGTAGCCGTGGTCCGCGAGGAAGGCCGCAAAGTCACCGTACCGGCCGATGAACTCGACCATGCCGTGCAGAATCTGCAGCACCGCCTTCGGCTCACCGTCCGGGGTCCAGGACCTCGCGTGGATCTTTGTTCTGCCGTCACTGGACGGATAGTAGAAGTCTTCTTTTTTCATTGCACTGTCCTTTCCGGCGTGCCGCTCGGTTCCGGCTTCTCGCCAAAAAATTGGTAATACGTTGTTTCGATCCGGCCGTTATACAGTTTGCGGCGCCGGTCCGCCTTGCGGCCGAGCACCCGCTCCAGGTCCTTGTCCGCGGTGATTACGAACAGCGACCATGTCGGCCGCTCCCGCAGGATCTCGCGGAGCCGCTGGTAGATCCCCTGCAACGTCTCGTCGCGGCCGATCCGCTCGCCGTACGGCGGATTGGTGACGATGACGCCGTAGTCCTCGCTCGCGCGGAATTTGCGCATGTCCATGCGGCTGAACGAGATGTCGTCCAGGACGCCCGCTTCCTCCGCGTTGGCCCGTGCCGCGGCGATCGCCTTCGCGCTGATGTCAAAGCCCTTGATCAGCAGCGGTGCGTCGTAGTCGATCGCGTCGTAGGCCGCCTTGCGCTCTTCCTTCCAATCCTGCTCCGGCACGAAGTCCCAGCGCTCGGCCGCAAAGGTCCGGTTCAGACCCGGCGCGATGCCGCGCGCCATGAGGGCGGCTTCGATGAGGATTGTCCCGGAGCCGCAGCATGTGTCGACCAGCATCCGCGGTTCGCGGTCCGCCGCAGCCTCCCGGCGCATCGCGCCCTCGCGCCAGTAGCTCAGCATGACCAGTGCCGCCGCGAGCGTCTCCTTGATCGGCGCCTCGACGGTCGCCACGCGGTAGCCGCGCTTGTGCAGGCCCGCGCCGCTCGTATCCAGCATGACCGTGACCCGGTCCCGCAGAACCGCAAAGCGCACCTTGTACTCCGCGCCGGTCTCCGGGAAGCGGTTCGTCACGTAGAAGGCCGCGAGCCGCTCGATGATCGCTTTTTTGATGATGCTCTGGCAGGACGGAACGCTCATGAGCGTCGACTTGACCGCCGTCCCGACGACCACGATCGACGCGTCGACCGGAAGGTACCGCTCCCAGGCGATGCCGCGGACCAGCTGAAAAAGCTCCTCAAACGTGACCGCCTCAAACTCTGCGGCCTTGAGATAGACCCGGTCCGCGCAGCGCAGCCACAGGTTGGACCGCACGATGGCGCGCTCATCCCCCTCGTAAGTCACCCGTCCGTCCTCCGTGCGGAGGACTTTGTACCCGAGGGCCTCTACTTCCCGCTTGACGACGGCCTCCAGGCCGAACGTCGCGGTCGCAATCAGCTCATATTTCATGGCTTTACTAATAAATTTTATACGTTATTTCTGCGTTTGGTGCAAGAACACGGGCAAATTTCGTGATATAGGCGGCCGATTCGTCCATGTCGGACTGCGGCATGCCTTCATAACTGAAGATAATGTAGATGACGTGCGTCGTATCGTCGTGAATGCAGGTACGGTCGTCCGCGCAGGCGATCATGCTGATGATGACGCCCTGGTCGTCCCTGCCGGTCAGGTCACCCGGATAGCTGTGGCTGTCCGGATTGAACATGCCGGTGAACGGGACCTTTTCCGTCTCCTGATAGAAGACGCAGTCGCCGGCGATCCGGTCCACATCGTGCGTTCCGAGCAGGCGGCCCGTCTTGAGCTCGGTCAGAAACGCGACCGAGTTGAT
Source organism: Mogibacterium sp. (assembly GCA_017433975.1). GTDB lineage: Bacteria > Bacillota > Clostridia > Peptostreptococcales > Anaerovoracaceae > RGIG2439. The sequence continues at coordinate 25,056 of JAFRGD010000032.1, forward strand.
GTACTCACCCTCCGGGAACGGACGGCCCTTGAGCAGGAACGACTCGATCTGCATCATGACCGGGTACGTTTTTTTGAACTTCCGGTAATACCGGAAGAACGGGTCGTTGCGGAAGCGGACCTCACGGTCGTACGTCTCCCCTTCTTTGCGGATGACGGCGAGCTCCTCCCCGACCATCGCGTCAAACGCGGCGGTGTCCCACTGCGACGCCGCCGGATACTGCACGTCGACGATTCCGACATTGCGCGTCAGCGCTGCATCCTTGATAATAGTCATTTCGTTCTCCTTCCCTTACCTTTTTACAATCTTCTAAAGCTCTGGCAACAGGCTCTGATAAGTATATCCTTCGGTTGACTTTGCGAAGTCCGCCTTGGCGGCCGCGAGGAGCTCCGGGTCCTCGCACAGCCTGACCGCGATGCCTGCCATCGCCTTGGCGGCTGTGTGCATGCCGCGCTTCGCGCCGGCCGACTTGCCCTGCGCGGTCACAGGCCACGAGTGCAGCGACGTACCGTAAGCGAACGTCGTCACGTCGAGGCAGACGCTCGGAATGACGCAGCTCACGTCCGCGAAGTCCGTCGACCCGAACGGCAGCGCGTTGTCCACCGTTCGGAGGGTCACGCTGTAACCGTTCTCCTTGGCGCCGTTCACCCGGTTGTATTGGTTCGCGTAGTCGATTTCCTCCTGCGTGAACGGAATCGGGATCAGATGTGTCAGTTCCTCATACGCGGCGTCCGCGAGCGGCCGGTTGAGGAGCATGCCGCCGTACGATCCGACGACCTTGTATTCCGTCAGCTCCGTGTCCGTCATCAGGGCCGCGCCCTGTGCGATCCTGCGGACCCGTTCGAAGAGGTCCAGCGCGATGACGTCCGTCTTGCCGCGCACGCAGTACAGCAGTTTCGCGCTGTCCGGCACGACGTTCCCGCTGCCTGACCCGCCGGCGTCCTTGAATCCGTAGTGGATCCGGCTCCCGTCCGGAATGTGCTCCCGGAGGAACTGCACGCCGATGTTCATGAGTTCGGCCGCGTCGAGCGCGCTCCGCCCCTTGTCCGGTGCGACGGCCGCATGCGCGGCGACGCCCTTGAACGCGACGTGGAACATGATGCAGGCGAGCGTTTGGGTGATGATCTGGGTGTCGTTTGGCGACGGGTGCCACGAGATCGCGACGTCCAGGTCGTCAAAACACCCGTACCGGATCATGTGGATCTTGCCGCCGCCGCCTTCTTCCGCCGGCGTCCCGTAATACCGGATCGTGCCCTGAATGTCGCCGCACTCGATGAGCGTCTTGACGGCGCAGGCCGCCTCGACCGCCGCGGTTCCGAGCAGGTGGTGTCCGCACCCCTGTCCGCAGGCCTTGCCTTCGATCGGGCACTTCTCGAGCGCGTCCGCCTCCTGGCTGAGCCCCGGCAGCGCGTCGTACTCCCCCATGATGCCGATGACCGGCGATCCGGAGCCGAACTCCGCGACCACCGCCGTGGCCAGTTTGCCGACGCCGACCGTCACATCAAAGCCGCGCGACCGGAGGTACTCCGCCTGGCACTCCGCGGCCTTGTGCTCCTCAAAGCGCAACTCCGCGAAGTCCCAGATCGCGTCGCTCATCTTTTCGAAGTCCGTCGCGCTCTGGTCCATCATCGCATACAATTGTTCCCTGTCCATGGTTCCGCTCCCTTCCGAACGTGTGCAAAAGAATATTATAATCCGCAGGCCTCCGCGGTAAAGCTCGTGAAGCGCAGGAACTCGTCGCGGATTTCCTCCGTTCCGGCCACACCGGTGAGCTGTCTCTCACTTGCAAGCAACAGCAGAACGTTATCGTTCAGACCGTCAAACGGCTTCAGGTCAATCCCAACATCCTCCGCCTCGTCGTCCTCGCCAGGCTTGACCGTGAAGTCGATCAGTAGGGTGACCTTCTTGTCCTGCGGCGCTTCGTTCAGGGTCTGTAGGATCCGCGCCAAGTCCTCCGGCTCGTATACACATGCGTACTCACCGAAGCCTTCCCGCGCCGTGCAGTCGAGCACTTCCCGCAGCACGATCAGGACCCGGTCCTGAATGCGCAAAAGCTTCCTGATTTTGTACTCGAGGTCCGCGAGGCGATCCTCACCCTCCAGGCGGAAGGTCTCGACGCCCCGGCCGCGCTCCATCGCGATGTTATTATATTTATAAGTGCAGTCCGCCGGAATGAGAACCTTGTCCCCCGGGCAGGTGTAGTTTGACACCGCAGTCATCACCGCCGCGGCGTGTCCGCCCGAGACGCGGACCGCCCCGTAATACCTGTTGAAAACGGCAGTCTTTGCCAGCGTCCGCTGCGCCTCAGCTGCCGCTGCAGCTTCGTCCTCCGGGAGCAGCCGCCCGTTGACCGCCGCGAATATTGTCTTTGTGAGTTTCCGCTCCATCGTCTCTCCGTCCTCCGGTCGGCCGCCATGGACCGCCGGCTTTCTGCCGACCTTGATGCGCTTGATCTTCTCTCCGAGGCCGCTGAACTTGGCCTCATATTCCGTTTTGATATCGTCCTCCGCGAGGCCGCTCCCGTGCAGGTCCCGGATCAGCTCCAGGATCGCGAGGTCGCTCGCGAGGACCTCGTAGATCGTGAATTCAAAGAGGTCCGTGTTGTCGGTCTTGAACGTCACGATTCCGTCCGCGTCCAGAATCTCAAAGTACTGCGCGAACTTGGACCGGTGCGTCAGGCGTTTTTTGGCCCCATACGACTTCGGCAGCGGATCGCTGAAGTTGAGGTAGATGCCGCTCACCTCGCCCGGGCCGAACCACTCGGTGATGTCCTCGATGAAGTGCGGCACGAACCGCACGTTGGTGAGGCCGGCCTGCCGGACCTTTTCAAGCGCGCGGAGCAAAACGCTCCGGTTGCCCTCGACTGCGACAAACAGGTGCTCCGGCTCGCGCGCCGCGAGCTCCGCGATGAACTTGCCCTTGCCGCAGCCGATCTCGATGTAAAGCTCGCGGTCCGGCTCGTCCGCCGCGCGCCACGCACCGCGCAGGCTGCACGGGTCGTAGACGAGGATGTCGTCATACGCCTCGTATTTGGTTTCCAGGTCTTTTACCTTGCGTTGTCTCATAGTTCTCTTACCAGTGGCGCGACCAGATAACCAGCGCGAGATAGGCCGCCAGAATCAGGGCCGCAACCGCGTCGCCTTTATCAAAGCGGATCTCGTTCATGCGGGTCCGCCCCTCTCCGCCGTGATAGCACCGCGCCTCCATCGCGAGCGCGAGGTCCTGCGCGATCTTGAACGAACTGATGAACAGCGGGATCAGGATCGGGATCAGGCTCTTGGCCCGCTGGACCAGGTTGCCGGACTCGAAGTCCGCGCCGCGCGCCTGCTGCGCCTTCATGATCTTGTCCGTCTCCTCGAGCAGCGTCGGAATGAACCGGAGCGCGATGGTCATCATGAGCGCGATCTCGTGGCTCGGGACGCCGATCAGCTTGAGCGGCTTGAGGAGCTTCTCGAGGCCGTCGGTCAGTTCGATCGGCTTGGTCGTCAGCGTCATCATGGACGTTCCGATGATGAGAAGGATCAGGCGGATGCCCATGAAGCCCGCCCGGTAGATGCCCTCCCGCGTGATGTGCAGGAACTTCCACTGCCAGAGAATCGTCCCGGACGTCATGAACAGGTTGACGACGACCGTAAAGATGATCAGGATGAAGACGACCTTGAGTCCGCGGAAGATGAATTTGACCGGAACGCGGGACAGCCAGATGACGAGGAACAGCGCCGCGGCCGAGAGCGCAAAGCCCTTGAAGCTGTTTACGATGAACAGCTCGACCAAAAACAGCACCGTCCCGATGATCTTGGTCCGCGCGTCAAGTCTATGTATTACCGAATCACCGGGATAATACTGCCCCAGCGTGATGTCGCGTATCATTTCCGAAAAGCCCCCAATACGTTAACGTTTTTGTTGTAGGTACCGCGCGATCTCCTGCGCGGCTTCGTCCGGCGTCATTTTGCCGCCGTCGATCCGGCCGTCCTGCTCGTGCAGCTGGCTCATGATGTCCATGACCGGCGGAACGCTGAGGCCGATGCTGTGGAGGTAGTCCCTGTGCCCGAAGACTTCGGCCGGGGTCCCCTCCAGGACCAGTTTGGCGTGGTCCATGACGAGCACGCGGTCCGAGAGGCGCGCGATGTCCGCCATGTTGTGCGAAACATAGATTATGATGATGTTCTCCTCGCGCTGGACCCGTTCGATCATGTCGAGGATGTCCTGGTGCGCGGCCGGGTCGAGCCCCGCCGTCGGCTCGTCGAGGATCAGGACCTGCGGGTGCATCGCGATGACGCCGGCGATGGCGACGCGGCGCTTCTGGCCGCCTGACAAGTCAAACGGCGACCGGTCGTGCAATGCTTCGTAGTCCAGTCCGACCAGCGCCATGGCGCCCCGGACGCGGCGGTCGATTTCTTCCTCCGAAAGGCCGAGGTTCCGCGGGCCAAAGGCCACGTCCTTGGCGACGGTCTCCTCAAAAAGCTGATACTCCGGGTACTGGAAAACGAGTCCGACGCGGCGGCGGATATCGACCATGCGGACGCCCGGATCGGTGATGCACACGTCGTCGATGTACACCTTGCCCTCGGTCGGCTTGAGCAGCCCGTTCAGGTGCTGCAGCAGCGTCGACTTGCCGGAGCCCGTGTGCCCGATGATCCCGACGAACGTGCCGTCCGGAATCTCAAAGCTCACGTCGTCCAAAGCGACGGTCTCGCCGGGGTACCCTGCATTATATATATACTTCAGATGTTCTGCTCGAATTGACATTGGTTTCTTTCAATTGGTTATTCTGCTGCCGCAGCCGCAGGCTGCTTTGTAATGAAGTCGATCAGGTCGTCCGCCGTTACGATGTCGGCTGGGATCTCGCACCCGAGGGCCGTCACCCGCTCTCTCAGGTCGACCGCCGGCGGCAGCTCGAGGCCGGCCGCGCGGATCCGCTCCCGGTCGGAGAACAGCTCGTGCGGCGTCGAGTCGCTGAAGATGCGCCCCTGCTGCATGACGATGATGCGCTCCGCCTGCGCGGCCTCCTCCATGAAGTGCGTGATCAGAATCGTCGTGATGCCCTCGCGGTTCAGTTTCTTGATGATGTAAAGCACCATGTTGCGGCCCTTCGGGTCGAGCATGGCGGTCGGCTCGTCAAAGACGATACACTCCGGCCGCATCGCGATGGCGCCGGCGATGGCGATGCGTTGTTTCTGCCCGCCGGAAAGCTGGTGCGGGCCTTTCTTCCGCTGGTCGTACATGCCGACCTCGCGCAGGGCCTCGTCGACCCGCCGCCGGATCTCTGCCGGCTCGATGCCGAGGTTTTCCGGCCCGAAGGCGACGTCGTCCTCGATAATCGAAGAGACGATCTGGTTGTCCGGGTTCTGGAAGACCATGCCGACCTTGCTCCGGACGTCCCAGATGTGCTCGTCGTCGCTCGTCCGCATGCCGCTGACGTGGACTTCGCCCGACGTCGGCAGGAGCAGACCGTTCAGGCACTTGGCCAGCGTCGACTTGCCGGAGCCGTTCTGCCCGATGACCGCAACAAAACTCCCCTTTGCGATGTCAAAGGTTACGTTGTCGACGGCGCGGTTGACGGTTTTCTCCCCCGTCTCCGCGTCCGTCCGGGTATATTCAAATATGAGATCTTTTACTTGGATGATTGGTTTCATTCTGATCGAGGCCCGAAGGCCGGCGGCTCCTATCTGCAGAATTCGCGGATGTCATACGCGAGCTTGGCCGGCTCGCGGCTCGGGACCTCGTGACCGATCCCCTCGTAAATCTTAACGTCACAGCCCGGGAGCCCTTCTCTCAGCTCGCTCCGCTGGGCCTCAGAGATGACGTCCTCGCTGCCCCAGATCATGAGCATCGGGCTCTGGATGAACTGCAGGAAGCACCGATGGTCCGTCATCGTCATCCCCCACCACGTGCTGGTGAAGAACTGTTTCGGCTGTTTTGCCCGGTCGTCCATCTGATAGATGAACCCCTCCTTGTCCGGGTAGGTATCCGCCTCGGAGTAGCGCTTGTTGCTGTCGCCGGTGCTGTTGAACTGTTCGTACATCGCCTTGATCTCCGCCGGCTTGGAGTGCATCCGCGCAAAGCTCGCGACCAGAACGCCTTTCTTAACGCGCTCCGGCGCCTGCATGGCGATGGCCTGCGCGATGATGCTTCCAATGGAGTGGCCGACGATATAGGCGGAGTCGATCCCCAGCGCGTCCATGAGTTCGAGCACGTCCCGCGCCTGGTTCGCGATCGGATAGGCGAACATGTCCGACACCTTGCTCTGGCCCACGCCGCGGAGGTCGACCGCTACGAGATGATACTCGTCCGCGAGAAACTCCATGCACATCTTCCAGACGCGGCTGGAATTGCCGAAGCCGTGAATCAGGATCATCGCGTCCTTGTCCGGGTTGCCGGTCTCCATGTACGAATACGCGCCGCCGGACGGCAGGTCGCGGACCTCTCTCATGTCCCACCAGTTCGCGTGCGTCAACTCCTTGATATTGCGCATACAGACAGCCTCCTTATTTCTAACGTGAAATACGTCAAAAAAACGAATTCTCTAAATAATTATTATATCAGTTTTTCCGATGAATAAGCAAGACCGGAGGGAAATCCCTCCGGTCCAAATCTCTGTTCACTTTGCTCCGCGAAGCGCACCCTTTGCATCATTCGCCCTTGGTGCAGTCGAGGATGATCTCGTCCTTGTTGACTTCGTTCTCGAAGAAGTCCTTCCAGTCTTCCTTGTTGACTTCCCTTACGCCGACGGTGAACGCCGCTCTCTTGGTACCGAGCTCCTGGGCAGCGAAGTCGACGAGTTTGTCTGCGAAGTCCTTCATCTTTTCCTCGCTCCGTCCCGGCCATAAATTAATCTGAATGTGTGGCATGGTTTCCTCCTTGCTCCGCTCTGGTGATGCGCCCGATTAGAAAAGCTCCTTCAGCTCGTCCTTCTGCATGAGGCCGGCTTCTTTGAACGTAACCTGACCGTTCTTGACGATCATGATGGTCGGGATGCTCATGACCCCGTACTCCCGCGCGGTGTCGATCGCCTCATCGACGTTGAGCTTACAGAACTTGACGTCGGCGACCTCCGCTGCGAGCGCGTCGATGATCGGGCCCTGCATCTTGCACGGGCCGCACCAGTCCGCATAAAAATCCACGAGGACCGTTCCCCCCGCCTGGAGGACCTCCGCCTCAAAATTATCATCGTTCAGCATTACAATTGCCATAATAATTACCTCCTGACTTGATTTCCGGTGTTCGTCCGTCACCACGGATCTGCCGGCAAAGTCATTATATCGTAAAAATCAATTGTACGCAACCGACTTTTGAATCTTCACAGAAAACGCACAAACCGTCCTATCTGGCCTTGTACCGCTCGAGTCCGGTGCGGATGAGCCAACACGCGCGCCGCATGTCCGCCGGATTGAGAACGTAGGCGATCCGGATCTCTGACCTGCCGGAGCCTGGTGTGGCGTAAAAGCCCGACGCCGGCGCGAACATGACCGTTTCATTCTCCTCGTTGAACTCCGTCAGCATGTACAGGAGAAAGTCCTCCGCGTCCTCGACCGGCAGCTCCATTGACATGTAGAAAGCTCCGCCCGGTTTCCTGCAGACGACGCCCGGAATCCTCATGATCTCCTCGTACGCCGCGTCCCGGCGCTCCTCATACTCCGCCCGGACCTCGTCGTAATATGAAGCCGGCAGCCGGAACAGCGCCGCCGCGCCGACCTGGTCGACCGTCGGTACGCAGAGCCTGCCTTGGGCGATCTTGAGCATGCCCTCCATGAACTCCCGGTTCGTGGAGGCTGCGTAGCCGATTCTGGCACCGCACGCGGAAAACCGCTTGGAGACTGAATCCACCACGATCAGGCGGTCCCGGATGTGCTCTACCTGTGCGAAGGTGGAAGGCTTCCGCCCGTCAAAGACGTATTCCCGGTAAGCCTCGTCTGCGATGATCCAGAGGTCGTGGTCCTCGGCAAACGCGGCGATGACCTCCTTGTCGTCGTCCGTGAGGACGTTTCCGGTCGGATTGCCCGGAGAGATACAGGCGATCGCCTTGGTCGCGTCCGTCAGATGGCGCTCGAGGAGTTCCCGGTCCGCGTACCGGTATCCGTCCGCCGGAGAGGTCGGTACCGGCGCCACCGAACCGCCTGCCAGCGCGATGAAAGTGGTATAGTTGGTGTAAAACGGCTCCGGGATCATCACCTGGTCCCCTTTGTTCAGCAGCACGCTGAAGGCCATCGTCAGGGCCTCGGACGCCCCCATGGTGATGATGATGTCCTGCTCGTCATACGAAACGCCGTAGTCGCGCTCCGTGTAGGCGATGATCGATTGTACGAGGTTCGCGTCCCCCTGGGACTGCTGGTACGCGATGACCTTCTGGTCGTAGTTCCGGATCGCTCCGATGAAGCACTCCGGCGTTACGATGTCGGGCTGGCCGATGTTGAGTTTGTACACCCGCATGCCCTTGTCTTCCGCCGCCTTTGCGAGCGGGTTGAATCTCCGGATCGGAGAATACTGCATTGCAGCTACATGATTGCTGATTTTCGTGGCGACACCTCCGGGGCGTACCCCTATTTCTACTGCTACACTACAAATTCATAGGTCACTGCAAGTTCATTTATATTATAACGCACCAGATAATCGGCCATTTGTCTTTTCAAAAAAACAATCGTTGGGAGCAACACAAAAGGAGCGTCCGGAGACGCTCCTCTGTTATTTGTTGTGAAAGAACGAGCAATTACTCGATGATCTCGGTTACAACGCCGGAACCGACCGTTCTGCCGCCTTCTCTGATCGCGAAGCGGAGTCCTTCCTCGATCGCGATCGGCGTGATCAGCTCGATCTCCATGATGACGTTGTCGCCAGGCATGCACATCTCGGTGCCTTCCGGCAGG
>JAFRGD010000033.1 GCA_017433975.1 Mogibacterium sp.
TGAATGAGAACTCATCTATTAAAATATGACATGATCGAGCTGTTTGTCACATTCTAAATGGGGTCACCATCTCATGATAACGACCCCATTGGTATGACTGCCCCAAACTTTGCAATAGCGGCATTTGATTACTGACCCCCATTTAAGTTATAGAGCCGATAATGAAACAAACAAAAAACGCCGGCAGACGATGCGTCCGCCGGCGTTTTCGTATGATGAGGTTTTTATATAAATTCGCGTATGATCGAGCCGGTCTCCTGAGTCCCGGTGATTTTGTCCGAGTCGGTGTCTTTGCCGGCGATGTCCGGCGTGCGGTAGCCGGCGGCGAGGAAGCTCCGGACCGCGGCCTCGATGGCGTCCGCCTCAGCCGCGAGACCGAACGTGTACCGCAGCATCATCGCCGCGGAGAGGATCGTCGCGATTGGATTCGCCTTGCCGGTGCCTGCGATGTCCGGTGCGGAGCCGTGGACCGGCTCGTACATCCCGAAGTTCCCGTCCGCGAGGCTCGCCGACGGCAGCATGCCGATGGATCCTGTGATCTGGCTTGCTTCATCCGACAGGATGTCGCCGAACATGTTGCTCGTCACGATGACGTCAAAGTGCTTCGGGTCGCGGATGAGCTGCATCGCGGCGTTGTCGACGTACATGTGATCCAGCGTTACGTCCGGGTAGTCCTTTGCGACGGCTTCGACCGTCCTGCGCCAGAGCCGTGATGTGTCGAGGACGTTCGCCTTGTCGACGCTCGTGACGCGGCCGGACCGCTTCGCGGCGAGGTCGAACGCGGTGCGGGCGATGCGCTCGATTTCGAAGTCCGCGTATTTCTCGACGTCGTACGCGTGGATAACGGCGGTCTCCGGATAATTGTTGATTGTCCGTAGCTCGTCGGTGAGGTCCTCTGTAACGTGCTCGCCGAAATAGATTCCCCCGGTCAGTTCGCGGACAATGAGAATGTCGAGGCCGCCCTTCAGAATATCGGGCTTGAGAGGGGAGGCGTCGGCGAGTTCTTCAAAGATCATGGCCGGCCGCAGGTTTGCGTAGAGACCGAGCTCCTTGCGGAGGCCGAGCAGGGCGCGCTCCGGCCGTTGCGGGCCCGGGACGTGGTCCCATTTCGGGCCGCCGACCGCGCCAAGCAAGACCGCGTCGGCAGCCTTGCAGGCTTCCAGTGTGGAAGCGGGGAGGCACTCTCCGAACGCGTCGATCGCGGCACCGCCGGCGAGTACGGTATTAAATGTGAAGTCGTGGCCGAACCGGTCTCCGACGGCGCGGAGTACGCTGACGGCTTCGCCGATGACCTCCGGGCCGATCCCGTCGCCCGGTACGACTGCAATTGTATATTTCATCGTCTTTTCCTCTTAATCGTCATTCTGCAGCTGTCAGGCGGTCATCGTGTAATACTGTTCAGCAGCCCGCCCGCGTCGATGATCCGCTTGATGAAGTCCGGGAACGGAACTGCGGTGTACGTTTCGCCCTTGGTGACGTTGCGGATTTCCCCGGTCGAAAAGTCGATTTCCACCTCGTCGCCGTCGTCGATGCCGCGGCTCGCTTCCGGGCACTCCAGGATCGGCATGCCGATGTTGATCGCGTTCCTGTAGAAGATCCGCGCGAACGTCGTCGCGATGACACAGCCGACACCGGACTCCTTGATGACTAGAGGCGCGTGTTCCCGCGAGGAACCGCAGCCGAAGTTGTCGCCGGCGACGATGACGTCGCCCTTGGAGACCTTGGCGCGGAAGTCCTTGTCGATGTCTTCCATGCAGTGCTGCGCGAGCTCGGCCGGGTCCGCAATATTGAGGTATCTGGCCGGGATGATGACGTCGGTGTCGACGTCGTTCCCGTATTTATGTGCTTTTCCTTTTACATCCATGGTATTGCTCCTATGAACTGGTAGTCAAAAGTTGCTGTCGTGGGAGAATCCATCACGGGGCGGCGATGCGGCCGGCGATGGCGCTTGCGGCTGCGACAGCAGGGCTAGCGAGGTAGACTTCAGAGTCGACGTGACCCATGCGGCCGACGAAGTTCCGGTTGGTCGTCGAGACGCACCGCTCGCCGGCGGCGAGGATCCCCATGTAGCCGCCGAGGCAAGGTCCGCAGGTCGGCGTGGAGACCACGCAGCCCGCGTTGATGAAAGTCTCAACGTAGCCGCGGCGGATGCACTCCAGATAGACCTCCTGCGTCGCCGGGATGATGATCGTGCGGACGTCCGGGTGGACGCGCCTGCCTTCGAGGATCTCCGCGGCAGCCTGCATGTCGGAGATTCTGCCGTTGGTGCAGGAGCCGATGACGACCTGGTCGATCGGAATGTCTCCCACCGCAGAAATCGGCCGGGCGTTCTCCGGCAGGTGCGGGAAGGCGACCGTCGGCTCGATTGCGGAGAGGTCGATCTCGTAGACCGCCTCGTATTCCGCGTCCGGATCTGCCTCGTACACTTTATAATCGCGGTGCACGCGTCCCACCATGTATTCAATCGTCTTGTCGTCCACCGGGAAGATTCCGTTCTTGCCGCCGGCCTCGATGGCCATGTTCGCAATGGTGAAGCGGTCGTCCATCGAAAGCGCCGCGACGCCCGGGCCGGTGAACTCCATGGATTTGTAAAGCGCGCCGTCCACTCCGATCATCCCGATGATGTGAAGAATGACGTCCTTACCGCTAACGTACGGCCGGAGTTCGCCAGTCAGATAAAATTGAATGGCGGACGGAACCTTGAACCAGCCCTGGCCGGTCGCGATTCCTGCGCAGAGGTCGGTCGATCCAACGCCGGTCGAGAACGCGCCGAGCGCACCGTAGGTGCAGGTGTGGGAGTCCGCGCCGATGACGGCTTCGCCCGCGGCGACCAGGCCTTTTTCCGGCAGCAGCGCGTGCTCGATGCCCATCGTCCCGACGTCATAGAAATGGTCCAGATCGAACCGCTTCGCGAAGGTCCGGCACTCTTTGCACTGCTCCGCGCTCTTGATGTCCTTGTTCGGGACAAAGTGGTCCATGACGAGGGCGATGCGGCTCTTGTCAAAGACCTCGGTAAAGCCCGCCTTATCGAACTGCCGCACGGAGACCGGACCGGTGATGTCGTTCGCGAGCACGAGGTCCAGCTTTGCGTTGATCAGCTGGCCGGCGCGGACCTCATCGAGACCCGCGTGCGCGGCGAGGATCTTTTGCGTCATTGTCATTCCCATAGTATTACTCCACAAATATTATTGGTTAACTAAAACGATCTCTACAACACTTTGACTCGGGTCCGCTGTGTCCACTTGTTTTTCTTCTCATCGAGGAAGTGGGTGACCTTGTTCATCCGGTTGATCGCGCTGACGAGCGCGTTGATCGACGCGAGGATGATGTCAGGCTGGGTTCCGACGCCCCAGTATTTGTTGCCTTTCTTGTCCGCGATGCAGACGTAGGCGGCCGCTTTGGATTCGGACGTGCCCACGGTCATCGCGTTCTCAAAGTAATTGACGAAGTCGTATTCAAAGTTGAAGTGCGTCTTGTTCAGCGCGTTGGAAACCGCGTCGAAGCGGCCGTTGCCCTCGCCGAAGAGGTTGAACTCCTCGTTGTCGATCAGGACGTGCATCGTCACGCTGTAGCGGTTTTCTTCTTTGGTCGAGGAGCCGTGGCTGAAGTATGCGTGCGTGATGTCCATCGGCTTGAAATCGTTGATGTACTCCGCGGCGAATACGTCGTAGATCTCCTGCGGCGACAACTCTTCGTGGTGCTTGTCGGAGATGTCCTTCATCATGTAACCGACCTCGGAGCGCATGTCCTTCGGGATGTTGAAGCCGAAGTTCTGCTCGAGGATGTACGCGACGCCGCCCTTGCCGGACTGGCTGTTGATGCGGATGACGTCCCCGTCGTAACGTCTGCCGACATCGTGCGGGTCGATCGGGAGGTACGGGCAGGTCCACTTGTCCGGATTCTTCTCCTTGATCCAGTTCATGCCCTTGGCGATCGCGTCCTGATGCGAACCCGAGAAGGCCGCAAAGACGAGCTCGCCTGCGTACGGCTGACGCTGGCCAACCTGCATTCCTGTGAATTCTTCATAAGATTCGACGATTTCAGGCATGTTGGAGAAGTCGAGGCCCGGGTCGACGCCGTGCGTGTACATGTTCATCGCGACCGTAATGATGTCGACGTTGCCGGTGCGCTCGCCGTTGCCGAAGAGCGTCCCTTCGATGCGGTCCGCCCCGGCGAGGAGGCCGAGCTCCGCGTCCGCGACACCCGTTCCGCGGTCGTTGTGCGGGTGCAGCGAAACGATGACACTTTCCCGGTTATGGATAGTGTCGCACATATATTCAATCTGGTCTGCAAAGACGTGCGGGAGGGACATTTCCACCGTCGCCGGCAGGTTGAGGATCATCGGATGGTCCGACGTCGGCTCCCAGATGTCGATCACGGCGTTACTCACCTCAGCCGCGAACTCCGGCTCGGTGCCCGTGAAGCTTTCCGGGGAGTACTCGAACGTGAAGTCCGTCTCCGGATACCGCGCGGCGTATTCCTTCATCATCGTGGCGCCGTCCACGGCAATCTGTTTGATCTGATCCTTGCTCATGCGGAAGACCTGCTCACGCTGGGCGAGGGAAGTGGAGTTATAGAGGTGTACGACCGCCTGCTTTGCCCCGCGGAGGGACTGGAAGGTCTTGTCGATGATGTGCGGACGGGACTGCGTCAGGACCTGAACGCGTACGTCGTCCGGAATGAGATTCTTTTCGATCAATGTGCGGAGAAACTCGTATTCGGTCTCCGACGCGGCCGGGAAGCCGACTTCGATCTCCTTGAAGCCGACGTCGACCAGCACTTTGAAAAAGTCAAGCTTTTCCTGGAGAGACATCGGGACGATGAGCGCCTGATTCCCGTCTCTCAGATCAACGCTGCACCACCGGGGGGCCTTTTCGATTCTTTCTTTGGCGACCCAGCGGTGCTCACATACGGGCGGGACGAAATACCCTGGACTGTACTTGGTGTAGTTTTTCATAGATACCTCCTTTGATGCTCTGAACACGCAAGAGGTATAAAAAAACCTCTTCGCTGTTCATCGGACAGATGAAACGAAGAGACGAATAAACAATAAATCCGCGGTACCACTCTTCTTGGCCGCGCCGCAATGAGGCAGCCCACTCGTAGAATGTCGGCTCAGGGGTGAGACGCCGGACCGGGTCTGCGTCCTCGCACCACCCGGACGCTCTCTGTGAGACCCTGCGAACGGTTTATTCCCGTCACAGCCAGTTTATGAAATTGTATTAAAAAAAACGCATAAGTTAATATAACTTATTCCACAACAAGTGTCAATATGATGTTGACTTTTATTTTTATTAAAATATAATAAAACACGTACACATTTTTTGTTAGAATTCACGATATTATTCACGAAAGTGTAGAACAGCATGAAATTGACAGGGTCTCAAATCGTGGCCGAAGTTCTGCTGGAACACGGGGTGGACGTCGTCTTCGGCTATCCGGGCGGCACCGCGCTGAACATTTATGACGAACTGTATAAATACAGCGACCGGATCACCCACATCCTGACAGCAGACGAGCAGGGCGCAAGCTTTGCGGCGGACGGTTACGCGAGGGCGACCGGCAAGACCGGCGTGGTCTTTTCGACCAGCGGTCCCGGCGCGACCAACCTCGTGACCGGCATCGCCACGGCCAACCTCGACAGCATTCCAATGGTAGCGATCACCGCGAACGTTCCGGACGCGTTGATTGGCAAGGACGCGTTCCAGGAGGTCAGTATTACCGGCGTAACGCTTCCGATTACCAAGCACAACTTCTTTGTAAATCGAATTGAGAACCTTGCGGACGCACTACGGAGCGCGTTTCAGATCGCGAACAGCGGCCGCAAGGGACCTGTACTTGTAGATATTACCAAAGACGTAACCGCGGATACCATCGACTTCGAACACGCGGATCCGCTGCCGCTTCGGGCCATGCCGGAGATCAGCAAAGATGACATCCAGGCCGCCGCGCGCATGATCAATGTCGCGGAAAAGCCGGTCATGTACATCGGCGGCGGCGTCGTTTCGTCCCGGGCGAGCGACCTCGTAGTAAAACTCGCGGAGAAGGCCGACATTCCGGTCTGCCACACATTAATGGCTGCCGGTGTCATCGGCTACGACCACGAGCTGAACCTCGGACTGGTCGGCATGCACGGATCGGTCGCGTCCAACCGCGCGATCGACCAGGCGGACCTGATCATCGCGATCGGCGCGCGGTTCTCCGACCGCGTCGCTCTGAATCCGGAGCGGTGGGGCCGCAAGGCCAAGATCCTCCAGATCGACGTCGATAAGAGCGAAATCAACAAGAATGTACTCGTAGACAGATACTGTGTTGGCGACGCGCGGGACTTCTTGTCCAGGGCCATCGACCTGGTCGAAGAGACCAGACATGAAGAGTGGCACCAGCGCGTGGTCGGATGGAAGTTAAAGGTCCGCAGCACCCGCACGACGGAGTGGCCGCTGACGCCGTACGATATCATGACGATCCTGTGCGACACCGCGCCGTCCGATTCGATCTACGTGACGGACGTCGGCCAGCACCAGATGTGGGCGGCCCAGTACCTCAAACACCGGAGCGCCAAGCAGTTCATCACGAGCGGCGGCCTCGGCACGATGGGTTACGGCTACGGCGCTGCGATCGGCGCGCAGTGCGGCAACCCGGGCAACCGCGTGATCCACATCACCGGCGACGGGTCCTTCCAGATGAACCTCAACGAGGTCGTTACGGCCGAGACCTACGACCTTCCGATCATCACGGTCATCATGAACAACGGCGTGCTCGGCATGGTCTATCAGTGGCAGACACTCTTCTACGACAAGCGTTACTCCAACACCGTCATGGGCCGCAAGATCAACTACCAAAAGGTCGCGGAGGGCTTCAATATCAAAGGCTACCGAGCCAAGACACCGGAAGAGTTCCAGGAAGCCATCGACAAAGCGCTCGCCGACAACTGCCCGGTCTGGATCGAATGCGTCATCTCGCAGGAAGAGCGCGTCCTTCCGATGATCCCGGGCGGCAAGACCGTCGACGACATGATTATCAACTAGGAAGGAGGCTGATGAGATGTATAAACCATTAAGAGAAGAAATCGTCAGCGTCCTCGTACTCAACCAGGCCAACGTCCTGACGCGCGTCGTCAGCATGTTCGGCCGGAGAGGATTCAACATCGACTCCCTCACGGTATCGCCGACCGCCGATCCGTCGCTTTCGCGGATTACGATCGTGTTCTCGGCGACCGAACAGTCGATGCAGCAGATCATTACACAGACCGAAAAACTGGAGGTCGTCAAGGAGGTCGTCGTCCTCAGCCGCGAGAACAGTATCTATAGAGAACTGGTTCTGATGCGGATCGAGTGCGGCCTCGACAAACTGACGACTCTCAAGGCAATCGTCGAGACGTTCCGCGGCAAGATCGTCGACCTTTCGCGGGACGGCATCGTCGTCGAGCTCACGGGAACGCCGCACAAGATCAACGGCTTCCTCGATGCGATCAGCGAGTACAGTATCACTCACATGACAAGAACCGGTATTACCGCGATTGAAGGAATCAATGATGACAAAGGAGAACAGGAATGATTAAGAAGTATTACGACCAGGATTGCAATTTGGGTATGCTGGACGGCAAGACCATCGCCGTCATCGGTTTCGGCAGCCAGGGCCACGCCCACGCGATGAACCTCCACGAGAGCGGATGCGACGTCGTCGTCGGCCTGAGACCGGGCTCCGCGAGCGTCGCAAAGGCAGAGGCGGCCGGCCTCAAGGTCCTCAGCATCGAGGACGCGGCAGAGGCGGGCGACATCGTCATGATGCTCACTCCGGACGAACTCCAGTCCAAGATCTATAAATCACAGATCGAGCCGCACATGAAGGAAGGAGACGTCCTCATGTTCGCGCACGGCTTTAACATCCACTTCCAGCAGATCGTCCCGCAAAAGGATATCGACGTCATCATGGTTGCGCCAAAGGGCCCGGGCCACACAGTCCGCAGCCAGTACGTGGAGGGCAAGGGCGTTCCTTCGCTGATCGCGATCTTCCAGAATGCGTCCGGCAAGGCCAAGGACTACGCGCTCGCGTATGCCAGCGGCATCGGCGCGGGCCGGGCCGGCATCCTCGAGACGACGTTCAAAGAAGAGACCGAGACCGACCTCTTCGGCGAGCAGTGCGTCCTCTGCGGCGGCGTGACCGAACTGATGAAGGCCGGCTTCGACACGCTCGTCGACGCGGGTTATGAGCCGGAAATGGCGTACTTCGAGTGCATCCACGAGATGAAGCTGATCGTCGACCTGATCAACTCCGGCGGCTTCGACATGATGAGATACTCCATCTCCAACACCGCCGAGTACGGCGATTACCGCACCGGCAAGCGCATCATCACCGAGGCGACCAGAGCCGAGATGAGAAAAGTCCTGTCCGAGATCCAGGACGGTTCGTTCGCGAGCGAATTCATCCAGGAGTTCAACGCGGGCGGCAAGGCGCGGTTCCTCGCGTCCCGCGCAAAGGAAGCGGCGCATCCGCTCTGCAAGGTCGGCAAGGACCTCCGCGCGATGATGAGCTGGCTCAAAGAATAAACAATGGAGGGTAATCGAATGACACGAATCAGTGACAACGTTACCCAGGGTGTAGAAAGGGCTCCGATGCGGAGCCTGTTCTACGCTATGGGATATACCAAGGAAGAACTCGACCGGCCGCTGATCGGCGTGGTCTCGGCGCACAGCGAGATCGTTCCGGGGCACATGCACCTGGATAAGATCACGGAAGCGGTCAAGGCGGGCGTCCGCATGGCGGGCGGCACACCAATCATGGTACCGGTCATCGGCGTCTGCGACGGCATCGCCATGGGCCACGAAGGTATGAAGTACTCTCTGCCGAGCCGGGAGCTCATCGCGGACAGCGTCGAGACGATGGCCAAGGCGCACCAGTTCGACGGACTCGTTCTCGTCCCGAACTGCGACAAGATCGTGCCGGGCATGATTCTCGGCGCACTCCGGATCAACGTCCCGTCCATCGTCTGCTCCGGCGGACCGATGATGAGCGGCATCGTTAACTGCGAGGAAACGTCGCTTTCCAAGATGTTCGAAGCGGTCGGCGCCCGCAAAGCCGGTCTGATCGACGACGACGGCCTGAGAGAATTCGAAGAAAACGTCTGCCCGGGCTGCGGCTCCTGCTCCGGCATGTACACGGCCAACAGTATGAACTGCCTTTCTGAGGCAATCGGTCTTGCGCTCCCGGGGAACGGGACGATTCCGGCGGTCGAATCCCGCCGTATCATGCTTGCAAAGCATGCGGGCATGGCGATCATGGACCTGGTCGAAAAGGACGTCAAGCCGAGAGACATCGTGACCATGGCCTCGGTACAGAACGCGCTGACCTGTGACATGGCGCTCGGCTGCTCGAGCAATACGGTCCTGCACCTCCTCGCCATCGCGCACGAGGCGGGGCTGGCGGTCGACCTGAACATGTTCAACGAGATCAGTGAACGCACGCCGAACCTCTGCCACCTGGCGCCGGCGGGCGGAACGCACATGCACGACCTCGACCGCGCGGGCGGCATTCAGGCGGTTCTCGCGGAGCTGAACAAAAAGAACCTGATCAAAACCGACTGCATCACCGCGAACTGAAAGACCGTCGGGGAGAACATCGAAGGCAAGTTCATCCGGACGGAAGGCGCGATCCGGCATATCGAGAATCCGTTCAGTGAGAACGGCGGCATCGCGATCCTGTGGGGCAACATCGCGCAGGATGGCTGCGTCGTCAAGCGGAGCGCGGTCGCGCCGGAGATGCTCGTGCATCAGGGGCCAGCCAGGGTCTTTGACAGCGAGGACGACGCGATTCAGGCCATCTACGACGGAAAGATCGTCGACGGCGACGTCGTCGTAATTCGTTATGAAGGACCGAAGGGCGGTCCGGGCATGCGTGAAATGCTCAACCCGACCAGCGCGCTCGCGGGCATGAAGCTCGACAAGACCGTCGCGCTGATCACGGACGGCCGCTTCAGCGGCGCGAGCCGCGGCGCGTCCATCGGACACGTCTGCCCGGAGGCTGCTTCCGGCGGCAACATCGGCCTGATTCACGAGGGCGACATCATCTCCATCGACATTCCGAGGGCTTCGGTCAATGTTCTGGTGAGCGATGAAGTCCTGGCCGAACGGCGCGCGGCGTTTGAACTCCCTGCACCAAAGGTCACGTCCGGCTGGCTCGCGCGGTACGCGTATTTCGTCGGCCCGGCGAGCAAGGGCGCGGCGATGGAATTATAGAATTGGAGAATCAAGGAACATGTTTGAACTGAAGGATTTTGAAAAAGCGACCGAGGTCGTCAGCCGGGTCGCACGACATACAAATTTAGTCTATAGTGAATATCTGAGTGAGCAGTGTGGGAACAAGGTTTATCTCAAACCGGAGAACATGCAGCTCACCGGCGCGTACAAGATTCGTGGCGCATATTATAAGACAAGTACGCTGACGGACGAGGAACGCGCGCGGGGCATCATCACCGCGAGCGCGGGAAATCACGCCCAGGGCGTCGCGTACGCCGCAAAGGCGTATGGATGCAAGGCGACCATCGTCATGCCGACCACGACCCCGCTCATCAAGGTTAACCGCACGCAGAGCTACGGTGCGGAGGTCGTGCTTTACGGTGACGTGTATGACGAAGCCTGCCAATACGCGCTGGAACTGGCCGAAAAAGAAGGCATGACGTTCATCCACCCGTTCGACGACCCGGATGTCGCGACCGGGCAGGGGACGATCGGCATGGAGATCATCAAGGACCAGCCGATCGTTGACATCATCCTCGTACCGGTCGGCGGCGGTGGCCTTGCGACCGGCATTTCGACGCTCATTAAACTGCTGAACCCGAACATCAAAGTCATCGGCGTGGAGCCGTCCGGCGCGAACTGCCTGCAGCGGTCGCTGGAGGCCGGCCACGTTGTGACCATGGAGACCATCCACACGACGGCCGACGGCACCGCGGTCAAGACCCCGGGCACAAAGATCTTCCCGTACTTACAGAAGAACCTCGACGGAATCATCACGGTCGACGACTCCGAGCTCGTCGTCGCGTTCCTCGACATGGTAGAGAACCACAAGATGATCGTCGAGAACTCCGGCCTGCTCACGGTCGCAGCGCTCAAACACCTCGACTGCAAGGACAAGAAGATCGTTTCGGTCCTCTCCGGCGGCAACATCGACATCATAACGATGTCCAACGTCGTCCAGCACGGCCTGATCATGCGCGACCGGATCTTTACCGTATCCGTCATGCTGCCGGATAAACCGGGCGAACTCGTCCGCGTCGCGCAGTCAATCGCGCAGAACCAGGGCAACGTCATCCGCCTCGAACACAACCAGTTCGTCAGCGTCGACCGGAACCACAAGGTGGAGCTCAAGCTGACGATTGAAGCGCAGGGCACCGCGCACAAGAATAAAATTATCAACGCGCTTAAAGACGTCGGCTACGACAGCGCGTGCGAGACCGACGTCATGATGTAACGTAATACCCAATTGATGGAACGGCAGGACAACATGAACGATGCACTGACCACCTTATATTATAAACTCAGGACACTGAGCGTTTTTCAGACGAAGCTGTATGAAGAACCGCTCTATTCTGTAATGGAGTTTCTGTCTGCCGCGAGTTCGGGGGACCCGGCCGCTGCGCTGACGCAGTATAGCGCGCTCGCGCGGACATTGTACCAGAGCGGGGGAGACCTCGGCCTTGCGATGCGCGCCCTCGCGCTGAACGGCAGCGAAGACGTCTACCTGGACGAAGTGGTCTCGGGGGATGAGCCGTCGGAACAGACCAAAGCTGCCTTGGACCGCGACCTCCGGATCCTGAACGAAGTTGCAAGTCTGACGCCTGCGGTTCTGCAGAGCTGGATTCCGGCGGACGACTTCTGCGACTTCGGTTCGCTCGACCTTCCGGTCTGGGAGAACACGCTGGTCGACCTCGCAAAGGATTACGCGGATATGATCGGTACCGTCGGCACAAGGGGCTATGGAATCTTCCGGGATTACATCATGTTCCAGGTCATCGATGGCGAAGTCGTTCCGGTCGCGGACCCGTCGTACAAACCGCTTGAACGGTTCTACGGCTACCGGAGAGAGCGGGCGGAGGTACTGCGCAACACGGAGGTCCTCGCGAACGGCGGAAACGCGAGCAACGTGCTCCTCTATGGGGACGCCGGCACCGGCAAGTCTTCGACCGTCAAGGCCTCCGCCGCGGCGTTTGCAGACCGAGGATTGCGCCTGATCGAGTTCAATAAATCCCAAGCGGCCGACATCCCGGGCATCGCGGCATCCCTCAAGCGCAGCCCGCTGAAATTTATCTTCTACATCGACGACCTCAGCTTCACCGACAGCGACGATAACTTCTACTGCATCAAGGGAATCCTCGAGGGCAACGTGACCGGCCAGCCGTCCAACATCGTCATCTACGCGACGAGCAACCGTAGACACCTGGTTCGCGAATCCATGGAAGACCGCCAGGGGGACGACATCCACCTGAACGATACGCTCCAGGAAATCATGAGCGTATCCGCGCGGTTCGGCCTGCTCATCACGTTCCAGAAGCCGGCCAAGGACCTCTACCTCGAGATCGTAAAGGAAATGGCCGAGGAGTACGGCGTCACTTACGACGACGAAGCGGACTTCTTCCGCCGGGCCGAGACGTTCGCCATCCGCGCGAACGGCAGGAGCCCGCGGACGGCAAAACAGTTCGTAACGCTCGCGTCCGAGGGGATGCGCTGAGGAAAACGTACGTACGCTGGCAGATTCGGATTGTACGGCGGAAAAAGCAATCATTTACAGCTTAAAAGAGCATGAAACAGTTGACATGACTTTATTTCATGTGATATGATTCATAAGCTGTAATGAATTTTGTGTTCATTCAATATTTTTTTGGAGGAATATATGCATAATTTTCTGATGGTTGTTTTGCTCCTTTCGAGCATCGTCCTTATTGCGAGCATCCTGCTCCAGTCCGGTAACTCCAGCGGACTGTCCGGGTCGATCGCCGGCGGAGCGGAGCAGCTCTTCGGCAAAAAGAAAAGCCGCGGGTACGACGCACTTCTCAGCAAGATTACAACCGTTTGCGCTGTAATCTACATTTTGTCGGCGTTAATCATCGTCGCCGTGTTCAACTAAGGGGAAGTGTTCGGAGGTACTGTAACAGTACCTCTTTATGATTTTGTCATTCTTTATAGTTTATATATCATCAAGGAGGTAATTTAGAATTATGGTTAGTTGGATTGCTCCTATCTGCGCCGCCATCGGACTCTGCGTCGCGTTCGCGCTCGCATCCTGGGTTTCGAAATGTGACGCCGGCAATGATAGGATGAGAGAGATCTCCGGCTTTATCAGAGAGGGTGCGATGGCATTCCTCAAGAGAGAGTATCGCACGATGATCATCGTCGTCGTCGTTCTCTTCGCGCTGATCGGTTTTGCGATCAGCTGGACTTCCGCAGTTCTTTATGTATTCGGCGCGGGCTTCTCCGTACTCGCCGGATATTTCGGCATGAATGTCGCGACCAAGGGCAACGTCAGAACGGCTGCTGCCGCGATGGACTCCGGCATGCCAAAGGCGCTCAAGGTCGCGGTCCGCAGCGGTGCTGTCATGGGTCTCTGCGTTTCCGGCCTCGGCCTTCTCGGCGTCGGCCTGGTCTTCTGCATCCTGGACCTCGCGACCGTCATGCAGTGCGTTACGAGCTTCAGCCTGGGCGCGTCCTCGATGGCGCTCTTCGGCCGTGTCGGCGGCGGTATCTACACCAAGGCTGCTGACGTCGGCGCTGACCTCGTCGGCAAGGTTGAGGCAGGGATCCCAGAGGATGACCCGCGTAACCCTGCAGTTATCGCAGACAACGTCGGTGACAACGTCGGCGACGTTGCGGGCATGGGCTCCGACCTGTTCGAGTCTTACGTCGGTTCGATCGTTTCCGCCATCACGCTCGCTGCGGTTGCAGCCAGCACGTCCGGCGGCGCGTTCAACGAGCTGACCGCTGCTGCGTTCCCGCTGGTCATCTCCGCGGTCGGTATCATCGCTTCCGTCATCGGTATCATGGCGGTCAGAGGCAGCAACACGGTTGACCCTGCGAAGTCCCTCAACATGGGTACTTACGTCAGCGGTGCGATCGTCATCGTCGCGACGGTCTTCCTCAGCAAGAGCATGCTCGGTTCTTACTCCTATGCGTTCGGCATCATCGCCGGCCTCATCGTAGGAATCCTGATCGGCCAGCTGACCGAGATCTACACCTCCGATTCTTATAAATCCGTCAAGAAGATCGCCGAGCAGTCCCAGACAGGTGCTGCGACCACGATCATCTCCGGCTTCTCCGTCGGCATGATGTCCACCGTATGGCCGATCCTGCTGATCGGTGTAGGCGTCATCGTTGCTTACAGCTTCGCAGGCCTCTATGGTATCGCGCTCGCTGCGGTCGGCATGCTCTCTACGACGGGCATGACCGTTGCGGTCGACGCTTACGGCCCGGTCTCCGACAACGCCGGCGGTATCGCCGAGATGTCCGAGCTTCCGCATGACGTCCGCAACATCACCGACAAACTCGACTCCGTCGGCAACACCACGGCTGCGATCGGCAAGGGCTTCGCGATCGGCTCCGCTGCTCTGACAGCGCTCGCTCTGTTCGCTTCCTTCTCCCAGGCGGCCGGCCTGAGCACGATTTCGCTGCTCAACCCGATGGTCATCGTCGGCCTCTTCATCGGCGGCATGCTGCCATTCCTGTTCTCCGCGCTCACGATGAGCTCGGTCGGCAAGGCAGCCAACCAGATGATTGAGGAAGTCCGCAGACAGTTTAGAGAGGATCCGGGCATCATGGAGGGAACCTCCAAGCCGGATTATGCGAGATGCGTTGAGATCTCCACGGGCGCTGCCCTCAAGGAGATGGTCATGCCTGGCCTCCTCGCGATCATCGCTCCTCTTCTGGTCGGCTTCGCGCTCGGTACCGAGGCGCTCGGCGGCATGCTCGCCGGTGCTGTGGTTGCCGGCGTCCTGCTCGCGATCATGATGTCCAACGCCGGCGGTGCGTGGGACAACGCCAAGAAATATATTGAGAGCGGTGTTTACGGTGGTAAGGGCAGCGAGACGCACAAGGCTGCCGTCGTCGGCGACACCGTCGGCGATCCGTTCAAGGATACGTCCGGCCCGTCGATCAACATCCTGATCAAGCTGATGACCATCGTAGCTCTCGTCTTTGCTCCTCTGTTTGCACAGTTTGGCGGCTTTATTGGCTAGCCCAACTTAACATGGCACCGACGAGCAAGTGACAAACCTTATAAGCAACCAAGAGTCGGGGCGAAAAACCCCGGCTCTTTCATTTTATTAACTTTTCAACACGGTATCGCTCTCAAAACGACTGTTGTAACAGTCCACAGAGAATGATATAATAAATGTCAAATTTGACAATTTCCAAAGCTAAGGAGGGGAACAAATCATGTTAAAGAGACTAGAGGAAATCCTGCAGAACGGTCTGGACAAGATCGAGCAGACGGACGACCTGAACGTCCTGCAGGACATCAGGAGAGAGCTCACCGGCAAAAAAGGTGAACTGACCGAGGTTTTAAAGAGCCTCGGAACACTCGATCCTGAGATGAGAAAGTCTGTCGGTATGAAAGCGAATGAGATCAAACAGATCTTTGCCGACAGAATCAAAGAGAGAGAAGTCGAAATCGCGGCCAACGCCAGCGTCATCGACGAGGAACTCGACCTTACGTTACCGGGAAAAGCGATTGAAGAGGGTGCGCTGCATCCGATCACGCAGATGTGCGACGATCTGAACGACGCCTTCCTCTCCATGGGCTTTGAGATCTTTAACGAAGACGACATCAGCAGTGAACAGTTCGCGTTTGACAACCTCAACTTCCCGCCGGACCACCCGGCCCGCCAGTCCATGGACACGTACTGGCTCGAGGGAACCGAGGATAAGAGAGGCAACGACCGCCTCTGCCTCCGCCCGCACCTGACCGGCGGCTCCGTACGCTACCTGCTCAAATACGGCGCACCGGCGCGCTTCGTCTATCCGGGCAGAGTTTACCGGAACGAGACGACGGACGCGAGACACGAGCGCGCGTTCTACCAGTATGAAGCGCTGATCGTCGACCGCGACGTGACGTTTGCCTCCGGCAAGGTCATGATCAACACGATCCTCGAGAAGGTCTTCGGACGCAAGATCCGCACGAGAATGCGCGAGGGCTTCTTCCCGTTTACCGAACCTGGCTATGAGATCGACATGGAATGCCAGGTCTGCGGCGGCAAGGGCTGCAGAGTCTGCGGCCACAGCGGCTGGATCGAGGTCATGCCGGGCGGCGTCATCCACCCGAACGTCCTTCGTTCCGCCAACCTGGACCCTGAGGAATGGACCGGCTTTTACGTTAACATCGGTCTCGACAGACTGGTCATGATGAGATACGGCGTAGACGACGTCAGACTGTTCCACAGCGCTGACCTCAGATTCCTCAAGCAGTTCAAGTAGGGGAGGTGTACAGAGATGAAAGTATCACTGAATTGGTTAAAGAAATACATCGATCTGCCGGTAGACCTTACGCCGGAGCAGATCGCGTACGACCTTACGATGAGAACCGTCGAGGTCGACAACATTGAATACACGGCGGCCAAATACCACGACATCATCGTCGGCAAGGTCGTCAACATGTGGAAACACCCGAATGCGGATACGCTGAACATCTGCATCACGGACATCGGCGACGGCGAGCCAAAGCAGATCATCTGCGGCGGTTCCAACCTCTACGAGGGTGAGAAGGTCGTCGTCTGCAAACCGGGCGCCGAGGTCTACTGGCACGGCGAGGACAAGATGGTCGAGATCAAGGAGACCAAGATGCGCGGCCAGTACTCCTACGGCATGATCTGCGCGCCGTCCGAAGTCTTCCTCGAGGATTTCTTCCCGGTCGAAGACAAGGAGAGAGGCATCTGTGACCTGTCCGACGTGGACTGCTACGTCGGTCAGCCAATCGCGGAGCTGATCGGAATGGACGACGTCGTCCTCGAGATCGAGAATAAGTCTCTGACCAACCGTCCGGACATGTGGGGTCACTACGGAATCGCGAGAGAGCTCGCGGCGATCTATGACCTCGAGGTCAAGCCGCTGCCTGAGTGCGACCTCGACGTCAAGTCGCTCAAGGAATACCCGGTTGAGATCCTCAGCCCTGACAGATGCCCGCGGTACATGGCGCTCGAGATCGGCAACGTATACGTCAAGGATTCCCCGACCTGGATGAAGGCGGCTCTGTACAATGGCGGCATGCGTCCGATCAACGCCATCGTCGACATCACCAACTACGTCATGATGGCCGTCGGCCAGCCGGAGCACGCGTTTGACCGCACCCACGTCGAGGGTGAGAAGATCGTCGTCCGCACAGCCAAGCAGGGCGAGAAGCTCCTTCTCCTGAACGACGACTTCCTCGAACTCACCGACGACGACCTCGTCATCTGCGACGCGGTCGACGCGATGGCGCTCGCCGGCATTCGCGGCGGCAAGAAAGACTCCATCCTGCCGGAGACGACAGGCGTGCTCCTCGAGATCGCGAACTTTACGGCGCCTGGCCTGAGACGCACCGAAAACCGCTACGGCGAGAAGACCGACGCTTCGATGCGTTATGAGAAGGGCGTCGACACCGAGCGCGTTAACCTCGGCCTAGCGATGTCCGTCCAGCTCTTCAAGGAGTTCTATCCGGAGTGCGAATTCGTCGCGTACGGTGACAATTACGTAGAGAAGACAGAGAGAGCCGTTATCAAGGTTCCGCAGCAGTTCCTCGACGACCGCCTCGGCAAGGTCATCCCGCGCGAGACGATCGAACAGATCCTGCGCAAGCTCGAGTACGACGTGACGTTCGAAGACGGCGTTTACACCTGCGTCGCTCCGATCGACCGTTCCACCGGCGACGTTTCCATGAAGGACGACGTCCTCGGCGACCTCGCGAGAATCCTGAGCTACGACAGCTTTGAACCGACCCCGATGAAGATGCGCTTCGAGCACGCGGTCAACCAGCCTGACTGGAACCTCCAGCGCGGCCTCCGCGAGTACCTCGCGTTCCGCTGCGGCTTCAACGAGATCTTCACGTATCCGTGGATCGATGAAAAATTCATCAACGCCGCCGAGATCGACAAGACTGACGCGGTCAAGCTTGCGACACCACCGGCACCGGAACTGGCCTACGTCAGACAGTCGCTGGTCCCGGGCTGCATCGAGGCTGTCGCAAAGAACCTTAGATACTTCGACACGTTCAAGATCTTCGAGATGGCGCAGTGCTTCGAGGTCGGCGAATATCACCCGTCGACACAGGCAGAGTGCCTGCCGGCGCACCGCATGATGCTCACCGGCGCTGTCGTCAGCAAGGACGCGAGAGACGCGTTCTTCACCGTAAAGGGCGCTGCCGAGGGCATGGTCCGCACCTGCCAGATGGAAGGCTACGAGTTCAAGCAGGTTCAGAAGCCGAGCTGGGCGGACAGCAAAGTCTGGCTCAACCTCGTCCTGAACGGCGAGATCGTCGGCTCCATCGGACTGCTCAAGGTCTCCGCGATGAACGCGGCCGGCATCAAGAGAGTCCAGGTCGGCGTCTTCGAGATCAACGTTGACATGCTGAAACCGCTGCCGTCCAGAGACAACGTGTTCCAGCACCTGCCACTGTATCCGCTGGTTGAGCAGGACCTCTCCGTCCTCGTCGACGAGTCCGTCAAGTGGGGCGACATCAAGGAGAGCCTCAAATACATGGTCAAGGACATCGAGTTCATCGAGGAGTACCGCGGCAAGCAGATCCCTGCCGGCAAGAAATCCCTCATGTTCCGCGTCTGGATCGGCGACGACAAGGGCACGATGAACGCCAAGCAGATCGACAAGAAAATGGGCGGCATCATCAAAATTCTACAAAAGCAACACCGTGCTTCCCTCAGAGAGGAGTAGAATACAGTTACAAAATAGGTATTTATATCAGTTAACACATATATTATTATTGTAACATTGAGAAGGAGATTCTAAGATGAGCGAAGAGAAAAAAGTAAGTCTGCAGGGCCTTTTACAGAAGATTTCGGACGCGCTGGACAAGACCGACGTCGATGACAAGCTGGAGGCGGCTATTTACAATCTGTACGACAAGATCGAGGCTTCCGGCTTCAAAGAAAAAGCGACGGAAAAAGTCACCGAAGCTTATGACAAGGCGGTCGACAAGATCAACGACCTCGAGCTGGACGAGAAGGCCAAGGACGCATTTGATAAGCTGAAAGTTAAGGCCGGCGATACCTTTGAAAAGGGTTCCGCCGCTGCCAAGGAAAGCTTCGAGAAGGGCGTCGATGTCGTCAAGGACAGCATTGAGAAAGGCACGAAGCAGTTCAAGGCGGATCAGGCTGCCGTCAAGGACGCCGCTGACGAAGCGTTTGACCAGGCTGTCGCTGAGGCAGACGCCAGAGTTCAGGTCGTCCAGGACAATGTCGTAGAAAAGCTCGATGAGGCGGGCGATTTCCTCGACAAGGTCGACGACAAGATCGAACTCAAGTTTGAAGAAGCGGTCGACGCTGCGGAAGAGCTCAAAGAGAAAGTCGAAGACGTCGTAGAATAATCGAATATTTAAAGTAATGCGGGCGGAAATGAGCGGTTTCATTTCCGCCCGGTTTCTATTGACTTTTTCCTACCGCATAGTATAATTGCTTTGACAATTTATAGCAGGGGAGCTTGTGTGCTGAGAAATCCGTGAGGATGACCCTTTAACCTGATTCGGGTAATGCCGACGTAGGGAGCGAAAGCGTTTTTACACAAGTACTCCTTTATTTCAAAGGAGGTTTTTTTATGGGTGAACAATTACAGGGCTTTTTTGAATCGACTGCCGGCGTAGTCACGACCATCGTCGTCATCGTCGTGTTGCTTCTGCTGATCATGCGGGGCGGCAGCAAGGACACAAAGAAGACGGACATCAAGGCGCTGACCGTTTCCGCGCTGATGATCGCGCTCTCGACGATCCTCGGGAACGTCAAGATCTTTGAGATGCCGCAGGGCGGTTCGGTTACGCTGCTGAGCATCCTGCCGATCGTCTTTGTTGCATATCTCTACGGTACGCGGCGCGGCGTCATCGCCGGGTTCTGCGTCGGGCTGCTCAATCTGATCTTCGGACCGTACATCATCCATCCGATCCAGCTTCTGATGGATTATCCGATTCCATACGGTGCGCTCGGTCTGGCGGGCCTCTGCCGGAATTCCAAGCTCGGCCTTACTAAGGGCTTCATCGTCGGCGTCATCGCGCGCGGCATCTGCCATACGCTGAGCGGTGTCATCTTCTTCGCGTCGTACGCGCCGGAGGGCATGAACCCGTGGGTTTATTCCGCAGGATACAACTTCTCGTTCCTCGCGGTCGAGGCGGTCATCACACTGATCATCATCAACATCCCGCCGGTCCGCAAGGCCCTCGAGAATATCAAGAACTCTGTTGTTAATAGTTAAATATTTCAACAAAATATCATCAAATCACCACGGCGCTGCGGCGCCGTTTTTCTTGACGCGATAAATCTTTCAGAGTATAATATTCTCGATATTTTGTGGAGATTCCAACAGGTTTCATTCTTTGACGGGAGGAAACGATGAATTATATAGATCAGATGTTTATCGACATGATGAAACAGGTCGATCGTGCGGTGAACAGCAACAACTATAATGACCTCAACAAGAACCTGAACATTCAGGTCATCGATTTGAACAAGGAGATGCAGAAATACAACGACGCGCGCCGCAGACAGCAGCAGGCCATCCTGCTCGGGCAGAACTACGCCTATCAGAAACCGCGTCCATCCCAGCCGGGGCTCTATCAGCAGCAGATCCGCCAGTCCAAGGGTACGCCGTTCCAGCGCGTGACGCCGCGGTATTCCAACGCGATCTTCAAGATGTTCTTCGGCATCTTCGGCTTCTTCATGTTTGTTCCGCTGCTGCTCAGCGTGTTGATGTTTGCGACGTCGATCACCGTCGGCTCGCTCGTCTTCAACCTGCTTCTGGCTGTGGCTGGCCTCGCCGCATGTTACTTCCTCATCAAGAGCGGCCGTGCGCAGAAATCTTTGATCGATAAGTTCAACAAATACAGCAGACTCTGCGGTTCTGAGGACTACATCTCGATCGCCAAACTGGCCAAGGTCGCCGGTGAGCCGGAGGAGGAGGTCGTCAAGGCCCTCGAGGACATGATCAAGGCCGGATATCTCCCGTACGCCAAGATGGACGATCAGAAAAAGACCTTGATGCTCAGCGAGCAGGTTTATAAGGAGTACCTCGATAAGCTGAACGCCAAGATGGCCAAGGAGAAGGAAGAAGCCGACAAGAAGGCCGGCATCGAGAACCTCAACGTCCCGGAGAGCGTCAAGAAGACCATCCGCGAAGGGCAGGACTTCATCGACTACATCAAAGCCGCCAATGCGCGCATCCCTGATGTGGAGATGACATCCAAACTGAACAAGCTCGAGTTCATCGTCAACCGGATCTTCGAGCAGGTCAAAAAGGATCCTTCAACGGCAAATGACCTCAACAAGCTGATGACGTACTACCTGCCGACGACCAAGAAGTTGGTGGAGGCGTACATCGACCTCGACAACCAGTCAATGTCGAGCAAGAACATCGATGAGACCAAGCGCGAGATCAGCAGCGCGATGGACACCATCAACGAGGCCTTCGCGAACCTGTTCGACAGCATGTTCCAGGACGTCGCCTGGGATATCTCCTCCGAGGTATCTGCGATGAAGACGATGATGGCCCAGGACGGCCTCGCAGACCCGACGTACAACAATATGCATTCGTCTATTAAACAAGACGCTGCTCAGATGATCAGCGAGATGGACAAAAACGCGCAGATCGAGCAGACAGTCAACAAGATAGAAACGGGTACCACCCCTGCGTACACACCAAACCTGTCGTTCGACGATGTCGAGACGGAGGAAGGTACGCTGCGGCAGACCCATTAAGTTATAACTCAATTTTAAACTAGGAGAGTACCATGGAAGACAAATTTGAAGGAATGGAAAAAGTTGAAATCAAAGCGCCGGAACTGACCTTTGACGACGTCCTGTCCGACAGCGCGGAATCCGCCGCAAACGTCGCCGAGGCGATTGATTCGCTCGACAGCGCCCTCCAGCAGCATGCGGAAGAGACCAAGGTCGCCGTACAGGAAGCCGCCCCTCCAAAGGACTATGTGAAAGACTCGCTCGAGCAGACCAATCTGACCAGCGAGGAGCTGCGCATGGTCGAGGCCTTTGTCGACAAGATCGACATCGAGAATTCCCAGGCGATCATGAACTACGGTGTCAGCACGCAAAAGAAGATCGCGGACTTCTCCGAGAAGGCTCTCGAGAACGTCAAGGCCAAGGACCTCGGCGAGGTCGGCAACATGATTTCTTCGCTCGTCACCGAGCTCAAGCACGTTGACGACGAGGAGGAGAAGGGCATCTTCGGGTTCTTCAAGAAGAAAGCGAACAACCTTGAGACCATGAAGGCCAAGTACTCCAAGATCGAGACCAACGTCAACGACATCAAGACCGAGCTCGAGAAGCGCCAGGTCCAGCTGATGAAGGACTCCGCTCTGCTCGACAGAATGTACGAGATGAACATGAATTACTTCAAAGAGCTCACCATGTACATTCTCGCCGGCAAGAAGAAACTCGACCAGGTCCGCCAGAACGAGCTGAGAGAGCTCCAGGAGAAGGCCGAGAGAACCGGCCTCGCGGAGGACGCGCAGGCTGCCAAGGATCTCGCGAACCAGTGCGAGAGATTCGAGAAGAAACTGCATGACCTCGAACTGACCAGAACGGTCAGCATGCAGACCGCACCGCAGATCAGAATGGTCCAGGCGTCCGACAACGTCATGGCGGAAAAGATTCAGTCGACGATCGTCAACACGATTCCGCTCTGGAAGAACCAGATGGTCATCGCGATGGGAATCGAGCACTCCACGCAGGCCGCCAAGGCGCAGCGTGAGGTCACCGACATGACCAACCAGCTCCTCAAGAAGAACGCCGAGCAGCTCCACACCGCGACGGTCGAGACCGCCAAGGAATCCGAGCGCGGCATCATCGACATGGAGACGCTGCGTTACACCAACGAGCAGCTCATCACGACCCTGGACGAGGTTCTGAGCATCCAGACCGAGGGCAGAGAGAAGAGAAGAGCCGCCGAGGCCGAGCTCGCTGCCATCGAGGATCAGCTCAAGGCCAAACTGCTCGAGGCTTCGAGAGCGCAGAGCAACTCCGTTTCCAGCGTAGCCCGTTAATCGCTGACCGGAAACTTTAGCTACAAAGAATAAAAACGACCCCGCGCTGCGGGGTCGTTTTGTTTTTAAATCGGTTTACCGGTGGTCTCGCGACCGCATGACCAGGACGGTACCGTCCCGGACGATAATGTGCGCTGCGCTGCCGGTGATTTCGTTGCTGATTCCGAGTGTCGTGTCACGCGGCAGAACCGCATTTGCGAGCGGGTACTTTGCGCCGGTGATGGTGACACCCGTAGCGACCGGGTCAATCGACCAAAGGCCAAAATATTTATAATCATCGGAAGGATGAAGCATCGCCTCGCCGTTGGTAAGCAGGAACATGGCGTTGTTCCCGTCGCGGAATTCCAGATGATCTACGTCTTTTGCGAATTTCAGGAGCATCGCGATGTTCCCGACCGTATGGTCCAATCGGCCGCCGATGCCGCCGATGACGGTGATGTCGCGGCAGCCGCGTTCCACGGCGTGGAGGAGGGCGGCTTCGCTGTCGGTGAGGTCTTTTTCGGCCGGGTAGGTGATGTAAAGGCAGTCGAAACGCTCCGTCGTACGGTCGGAGTCGAAGTCGCCGACGACGCAGTCCGGCTGGAGCCCGAGCTGTGCTGCGATCATTTCGCCGCCGTCGGCGCAGATGAGATAGTCGTACCCGGCGGCTGCGCTGCGGACGAAGTCAGGCGTCCAGGCTTCGATGAAGGATAAAAGGATGACGCATTTCATATGGCGGAAACCTCACTTGAATTGTGGATGCACTTATTATAAAATATCCTTTAAGTTCGTGAAAGGATACCGGTATGGAGCAAAAGCCGAACTATATCGTTACAGAGAACCCTGCGCTGGTCCGCCTGCTTGCGACCCGTCACCTGAACGGGATCAGCGGCAAGTACGTCCTTGGGTTTGTAATATATTACCTCATCGAAGAGTGGGTGCCGAACCTGCTCAGTTTGGTGTTCCCGGGTGTTCTGCCGCTGGAGTCGATGCTCGGGTCAACCGCGGAACTGGTGGGGCAGATCCCGCAAATCCCGGTGGTTTACATGGTGTACATGACTCTGCTCGGCGGCGCACTCTGCCTCGGTCGGACATTATACGTGATGACGGTCCTTCGGAACCGGCAAGTTGAGTACGGAGTCCTGCTCGAAGGCATGCCGTTCTATTTCAAGGCAACCCTCATCTATCTGATTCAGATGATCCTGTTCGGACTCGGGCTTGGACTGTTCATCGTGCCGGGCGTGTACCTGTTCTACACATTCTCGCAGGCGCTGTTCATCTTTGCGGATGATCCGAATCTGTCCGTCATCGATTGCCTCAGGAAGAGCCGGCAGATGATGCGCGGCAACGTCTTCAGCATGATCAAAGTGGATCTGATGTATGTATCGCTGATCCTCTTCGGGTACATTCCGATGATCGTGGTGAACTATATCGAACCGGTTCAGGTCAATACGCTGCTCGGGATGCTGACATGGCTCATCCTGCGGATCACCGTCTACGCCGGGCTCAGTAACCTGTACCTCGGCAGGGCGACGTTCTATGAACTCATGAAGTGCGGCGGGTTCCGGAATTTCAGATTTGCGGGCGAGAAGGACTTTCGCGAAGCGATGAAAGCGCAGTCCGGATATCCTCCGGCAAACCGCAGGAAATGACCAGCGGTTCCCCGGTCATCGGGTGCTTGAAAGCGATATGACAGGCGTGTAGCGCCTGTCTTTTCATTAGGTCTGGTGCGGCGCCGCCGTAAAGCGTATCGCCGACGATCGGGTGGCCGATGTGGGAGAGGTGTACGCGGATCTGGTGCGTACGGCCAGTGTGCAGCGTGAGTTCGACGAGCGTATAGTCATCGCCGAAGTGCTCGAGGACGTGGACGCCGGTTCTGGCCTCCTTGCCGCCGACCGGCATGACGGCGCGCTCCACGCGTTCATCCACCGGCCTGCCGATCGGCAGATCGATCTCGAAGTCGTCCGGCGTGATGTTGCCGTGCGCGAGGGCAATGTATTTCTTTTGGATGGAATGGCGGCGCATCTGCGCGGAGATGTCGTTCTGGACGTTCCCGCTCTTTGCGACGATGACGATTCCGGACGTATCGGTGTCGAGGCGGTTCGCGAACCGCACTTTAAAATGCTTGCCGGTATCGAGCATGTACTTGGTAATGCCGTTGGCAAGCGTATTGTCCGGGTGGCCTTTGGTCGGATGGACGGTGATACCCGGCTGTTTGTTCAGAATAAGCAGGTCGTCGTCCTCGTAAAGGATGTCGATCGGGATGTCCTGCGGCGGAAAATCGCTCGACTCGTCCGGCAACCGCACCTCGATGACGCTGCCCGGCGCGGGTTTGAGATAGCCGGGCGAAGGAACGCCGTCCAGGTCGACCAGTCCCTGGTATTTCATTTTTGTCTTGAACCGGGAAGAAAACCGGTAGTTCGCCTTGAGAATCTGATTGACCGTCAAGCCGGCTTCTTCCTCGGTCACTACATGTCTGTATTTCGCCATTACAAAAGTTTGGACGTCAGTTTTTCCCAGTAATCGTATTTTGAAAACCGGATGATGCGGATGGATTTGTTGGACTTGGTGATCTCCGCTTTGTCGATGTGGTCGTATATGACGTCAAGACCGTCATACGACAGGAGAATCGGGTCGCTCACCGTCCGGCGGATCGGTACGATCGTGACTTTGTGGTCGTCACTGTACATGATGCTCGACGGGAAGCAGCGGTACGCGTTCGTGTTGGATGGCGCGACCGGCGTCATCTGAAGCGCGTGCAGGTCCGGCGAGATGATCGCGCCGCCGAGCGCGTAGTTGTATGCAGTGGAACCGACTGGTGTGGAGAACAGAATTCCGTCACCGCTGAAGTCTTGGATCTTGGTATCTCCGATATAAACGGTGAAGTGGGTGACGTGCGTATACGGTCCGCGGATGAGGACTTCGTTCAGTCCGAGGTGGGTCTTGACGGTGCCGCCGGTGTAGATGGTGGCCTTGACCGGACTGATGTCCTGCAGCTGGTAATCGCCGGCGAGCAGCGGCGTCATGAAGCGCGGGATGTCCGCCGGTTCGAGTTCCTGGAAGAAGCCCAGATGGCCGGTATTGACGCCAAGAATCGGGCATTCCGGAAAGTTGCACTCCTGGATGAAGTGTAGGAACGTACCGTCGCCGCCGACGCAGGCGATCAGGTCGGCCTGATCCGAATCATCGGTCACCTGGTAACCTGCAGCAATAAGCTCTTCGGCGAGCATCTTGCTAACCGGGCCGGAGGTCTCGTTATTTCCGGTATAAATGAATATTTTGCCGGCATTTGACGCTTGGGTATTCATTTTGTTCTCCATTTGTGGTATAATATATTGCTGTATTATGCGGTAATATCGACTTTTATCATATAACGGATTTAGTATATCACATCCAGGCGGAAAGGGGAACGATGGACCTGCAGGAATTCTTCGAAATTATCGATATCTGTGATCCGGAGGAGTTTAAATATTTCGAGAATCTGGCCGCGCTCCTCGAGGCGGACGGTTACATTCCGACAGAGCATATTCAGACGCTCCTGTCCGGTATCGATTCCGAACTGTACGGGGAGTTTCTCGAGACGTATTTTGACGAGTTCCTCGAGGAGATTCCGGACGAAGAGACCGATTTTTACGTCGCGGTCGAGAACATCAAACGGACGCTCCTCGGCGCGTTTCCGATGGACCACAACGCGGACAACATGTATGAGTACGCGGAACTCCTGAACCGGTTCCGCAAGTGGTATCTGGAGGACCGGGATGTGATCCGCCTGACGGACGGTGCAGACGTGTCGGTGCGCGATGCGCGGTACGATCTCCGGGCGGCAGAGCTCCTGGGAGAAGATGTAAGGTATGACTTCCGCGCTGCGACGACGTTCGACGCCGGCGGTTATGATGTCCTGGTATCCGACATGATCTTGAATGATGAATACGACGGAGGTGACGACGGTGAAGGTCCGGATGATTTCTCTTAGCGGCGCAGCACCGCAATATGCGACGCCGGGCGCAGCCGGGATGGACCTCCGGGCTTACACGGAGGAACCGATCGTTCTCCGGCCGATGGAACGCAGACTCATCCCGACGGGGCTTTTCATCGAGATTCCTGTTGGATACGAAGGCCAGGTCCGCGCACGGTCCGGCCTAGCGATCAAACACGGAATTGGGCTGGTGAACAGCGTCGGAACGATCGACGCGGACTACCGCGGCGAGGTCAAGGTTCCGATGATCAACTTCGGGTCGGAGGACTTCGTGATCAATAACGGAGACCGCATCGCGCAGCTCGTCATCGCAAAGTGCGAGCAGGTCGAGATCGAACTCACGGAGGAACTCTCTGAGAGCGACCGCGGCGCCGGCGGCTTTGGCCACACGGGTGTGCAGGGCTGATCGCATTTAATAAACTGATTTGATTATATTGCAACACTTGTAGCATAAAGGAGTACTGTGTTACTTAGAACGGACCTGGAACGGCTGGAATATGAGAGGCTGTCTCCGCGTGCGGCAAAGGCCGCAGAGACGCGCGGGCGGGCGGTGCCGGAGGAGCAATGCGAATTCCGCACGGATTTTCAGCGCGACCGCGACCGGATCATCCACTCCAAGGCGTTCCGCCGCCTGATGCACAAGACCCAGGTCTTTCTCGCGCATGAGGGAGATCACTACCGGACGCGCCTGACGCATACGCTCGAAGTAGCGCAGGTCGCGCGGACCATCGCGCGGGCGCTCGCTTACAACGAAGACCTCACGGAGGCCATCGCGCTCGGCCACGACATCGGCCATACACCGTTCGGCCACAGCGGGGAATCCATCCTCAATCTGCTCCACCCGGAGGGCTTCCGACACAACGAGCAGTCACTCCGCGTCGTCGATGAGCTCGAGATGACGTCCCGGCGCCGCGGCCTGAACCTGACCATGGAAGTCCGCGACGGGATCCGCAACCACAGCGGTCCGGACGTTCCGTTCACACTGGAGGGACAGATCGTCCGCATCAGTGACCGGATCGCATATGTCAACCACGATATCGATGATGCGCTTCGGAGCGGCGTGCTTTCGATGAGCGACATTCCAAAGCGGGACCTCGACGTCCTTGGCATGACGCACAGCGAGCGGATCAATAACCTCATCGTCGACCTCGTCCGGTCGAGCGACGGGCAGGATTCCATCCGCCTGAGTGATACGTTCAGCGAGGCGCTGCTGGACCTCCGCGCGTTCATGTTTGAACATGTTTACTATAGTCCCGAGGTCAAGCGCATCGAGGATCTGAGCCGCATCGAGACCGTCCTGACTTCGCTTTACCGCTATTATTGCGAGAACCCGCAGGAGATGCCTACATTGTACGTTGACCTGATCGCGCAGGACGGCGTGCAGTGTGCGGTCAAGGATTATATCTCCTGCATGACCGACCGCTTTGCGATGTCAAAGTATAAGGAGCTCGAACATGTCTTTTGACAATTCTTTCATCGACAATCTCAAAGCGGGAATCAACATCGTCGACGTCATCGGGCGCGACGTGCGGCTGACCAAGGCGGGGAGCAATTACAAAGGCCTCTGTCCGTTCCATAACGAGAAGACGCCGTCGTTCATGGTGTCTGAGCAGAAACAAATTTTTACCTGCTTCGGCTGCGGCGAGAAGGGCGACGTCATCGAGTACGTTAAACGGCGGAACAACATGACGTTCATGGAGGCGGTCGAGAAACTGTGTGAAGACTACAACATCGAAATGCCGCGGACGAGCGCCCCGCGAGTCGATTACAACAAATACTATGAAATCAACCGACTTGCCGCGCGGTTCTTTTATCAGAAGCTGACCGGCGACAAGAATCCGGGCTACGCATACATCCGAAAGCGTGGCATCACCGACGAGACGATCACCAAATTCGGCCTCGGCTTCGCGCCGAACGCCTGGCACGAGCTGTACGACCACCTCAAGGAGCAAGGCGTCTCCGACGAGGACATGCTCAAACTCGGGCTGATCAATAAGGGGAAAGAAGGCTTTTACGATAAATTCCGCAACCGCGTGATCTTCCCGATTTTCAACACGCAAGGCAAGGTCATCGGCTTCGGCGGCCGCGCGATCGGCGACGCAAATCCAAAGTATTTGAACTCGTCCGAGAGCGACGTCTTCCTCAAGAAGAACAACCTGTTCGCGCTGAACTTCACCAAAGGGGACATCGCGAAAGCGGACCTGGCACTGATCGTCGAAGGGTATATGGACGCGATTTCGCTCTACCAGAATGGGGTAAAGAACGTCGCGGCGTCGCTCGGAACCGCGCTGACCGAGAACCAGGGGCGGCTGCTTTCACGGTTCACAAAGAATGTCGTACTGTCGTACGACGCGGACGCGGCGGGCATCGCGGCTGCGGTGCGCGGAATCGACGTCATGCGGGCGGCGGGCTGCAACGTCAGGATCCTCCGGATCAACGACGGGAAGGACCCGGACGACTACATCCGCAAGAATGGCCGCGAGGCGTTTGAACGGTTGGTCCGCGAGGCAGTACCGGCGACGGACTTCCGGCTCCAGGTGCTGCAGACCGGGTATGACCTGACGGACGACATGCAGGTGCTCGATTACATCAGACGATGCGTTCCGGTGCTCCGGTCCCTCGGGGCGGTGGAACAGGACATCTATATCAAGCGGCTCGCTTCGCAGTTCGGCCTGTCCGAGACCGCGATCGCGACTGAAGTCCGGACGGACAACAACGCAGCGTCCACCCGTCCGCGGTTTGACCCCGCGCGGCAGGGGCCGCGGCGGCGGCAGCCGGACGACAGTGAGCGGCGGCTGGAATATTCGTTTTTAATCCTTGGAATATATAACGCAGCATATCTGCAGCGGTTACAGGCGGATCACATTGAATTCCGGACGCCGGCCGCCAACAGGATCTACGGCATTTTGCGCGGCATAGCTGCAAAGTCAGGCTACCGCGGTATGGAACTGGACCGCCGGGAGATCTCGATGGCGCTCGACCCCGAAGAAGAGGCTGAATTGAACCGCATGCTGGATATCATCAAAGTCGGCCCGGACGACGAGGCGTTTTATCAGGAATGCCGGGCGAGATATACCCTGAACGGGTATCATCTCCGGCGGACGGAGCTGCTCAACGAGCTCCAGGTCGCCGAACAATTCGGTAATGCGCAGGAAATGGAGAAGATCGTTTCGGAGTTGACCGAGCTCGACGAGGCGATCAGAAAGGTAAGGAACAACTGAATGCCAAAGAAGAAAACATCCGATGCAGTGAATGACAGCAATCTGACGGAAGAAGAAAAGCGCGAGAAGTCCGTAGCAGAACTGATCGACCTGGCAAAGAAATCCGGCGGCGAGATCACGATCTCCGAGGTGGGGGACCACCTCGCCGAGGTCAATCTGACCAAGGACGAGATCGATGACACGTTTGACCTGCTGGAGCGCGAAGGCGTGAGCGTCATCAGCGCGCGCGAGCCGCTCGCGGACGACCTGACGGACGACGACCTCGACGACGATGACGGCGTGATCCTCAAGAGCAACGGCGAGATCGACGTCGACGCGACGGTGCCAAAGACGCTGCCGACGGACGACCCGGTCCGCATGTACCTCAAGGAGATCGGCAAGGTGCCGCTGCTCACCGCGGAGGAGGAAAAAGACCTCGCGATCCGCATCGAGCACGGCGACGAAGAGGCCAAAAAGAAACTCTGCGAGAGCAACCTCCGCCTCGTTGTCAGCATCGCAAAGAAATACCTGAACCGCGGTCTGAGCTTCCTCGACCTGATCCAGGAGGGCAACCTCGGACTGATCAAGGCCGTCGACAAGTTCGACTATACCAAGGGCTATAAGTTCTCCACGTATGCGACGTGGTGGATCCGCCAGGCGATCACCCGTTCCATCGCGGACCAGGCGCGGACCATCCGCATCCCGGTTCACATGGTCGAGACGATCAACAAGCTGATCCGCGTGTCCAGACAGCTCCTGCAGGAGTACGGGCGTGAGCCGACGTCGGAGGAGATCGCGGCTGAGATGGGCATCTCCGTCGAAAAGGTCCGCGAGATCAAGAAGATCTCCCAGGATCCGGTATCGCTCGAGACCCCGATCGGCGAGGAGGAGGACAGCCACCTCGGCGACTTCATCCCGGACGACGAGGTCCAGGCGCCGATCGACGCCGCCGCGATGTCGATGCTCAAGGAGCAGCTCATGGAGGTTCTCGATACGCTTTCCGAACGCGAGAAGAAAGTCCTCATGCTCCGCTTCGGCCTCGAGGACGGACGGTCCCGCACCCTCGAAGAAGTCGGCCGTGAGTTCAACGTCACGCGTGAGCGCATCCGGCAGATCGAGGCGAAGGCGCTCCGCAAACTGAGACATCCGAGCCGCAGCAAGAAACTGAAAGATTATCTGGAGTAGTATGAGAATTTCAGACAGACTGACGGCGATCTGCCGCGCGGCGGAGCCGGGGGAATCGGTGGCTGACATCGGCACGGACCACGGATACGTCCCGTACATGCTTTACCGCGACGGGACGGCGCCCAAGGTCATCATGAGCGACGTCAGCGCGGGGTCGCTCGCGAAGGCGAAGCAGACCTTTGCAGAACATGAGACAAAGGTTCCGGAGGACTGGTTCCGCGTGGGCGACGGCCTCGACACGATCGGGCCGGGCGAAGTCGATACCGTGATCATCGCCGGCCTCGGCGGGAGGACCATCATCGATATCCTCTCGGCGGATCCGGACAAAACGCGCACGGTTCATCGACTCATACTGCAACCGCGGAATGCCGCAGGAACGGTCCGATTTTGGCTTTTTACGCACGGTTTTCGCATATGTGAGGAAATCCTCGCGAAGGAAGGAAAATTCGTCTGTGAGGTCATTTCTGCGGTTTCCGGGGCATCTGAGCCGACGGCTCCTCCTTATCCGGAGGACGACATCCGCTGGGCTTACCCGGAGATGTTCCGCTCGTGCGATGCGGCGCTGCTCCGCGAACGGATCGGTTGGAAACTGAGCAGCATCGAGGAGGAAGTCACAAATCTCAGACAGAGCAGTACAGACCAATCGGAGCGGATCCGCAGGCTCTCGGCCGACGCGGACTACCTCCGGAGATTCATCGAATAATTCGCTATTTCATTTGTTGTAACAATACGCGGGTAAACCAGACGGTTGCGCCTGCCAACCAGAGCAGGTGAGGAAAGTCCGGGCTCCACAGGGCAAGGATGCCGGATAACGTCCGGCGTAGGTAACTATAGGGAAAGTGCAACAGAAACATACCGCCGAAACGGGTCATGCCGTGGTAAGGTTGAAATGGTGAGGTAAGAGCTCACCGGCGTCTTGGAGACAAGGCGGCCGTGTAAACCCCATCCGGAGCAAGACTAAGCAGGGCCTCGCAAGGGGGCGGCCCGTCCCCGCCCGAAGGTAAGTCGCTGGAGGCCGTCAGCAATGGCGGTCCAAGATGGATGACCGTCCAACACAGAACCCGGCTTATGGTTTACCCGTTTTTTGTTTTTTTACGAAGGTGAAAATGTTCAGATTAGGGATCGATGTCGGTTCAACAACTGTTAAATTAATATTATTGGATGACGAGGGGCAGATCCTCTACGACCGGTATGAGCGGCACATGTCCAATGTGTTCGAAAAGGTCGAAGAGCTCCTCAAGGACCTCATGAACGAACGGGGAGACCTTGAACTCAAAGCAGTCATCACCGGGTCCGGCGGTTTATCGCTGGCGAATTTGTTTGGAATCAAATTCGAGCAGGAGGTCATCGCCTGCAGCAAAGCGGTTGAGACGCTGATTCCGGAGACGGACGTCGCGATCGAGCTCGGCGGCGAAGACGCAAAGATCACGTTCTACGGCTCCACGGTGGAGCAGCGGATGAACGGGACCTGCGCGGGCGGAACCGGGGCTTTCATCGATCAAATGGCGGTTCTCCTGAACACGGACCTGGACGGCCTGAACGAAGCCGCAAAGGATTATCAGATTATCTATCCGATCGCGTCGCGGTGCGGTGTTTTTGCAAAGACGGACATCCAGCCGCTGATCAACGACGGGGCGCGGACGGCTGACATCGCGGCGTCCATCTTTCAGGCGGTCGCAAACCAGACCATTTCAGGCCTCGCATGCGGGCATCCGATCCGCGGACACGTCGCGTTCCTCGGCGGGCCGCTGCAGTACAGGTCTGAGCTCCGCCGGCGGTTCATCGAGACGCTCGGCCTGACGGACGAGGAAGTGATTTTCCCGGAGAATGCGAAGTACTTTGTCGCAATCGGCGCGGCGTATCTCGCGGACAAGGAGAAAACAGTCGTCCTGTCAGACCTGATTTCAGCCATCGAGACCGCTGACCCGAACGCGATTTCCGGCACCAAGTATCTGGAGCCGCTATTCGCCAATGAGCAGGAGTACCTGGAATTCAAGGAGCGGCACGCGCGGGCCAAAATGGAACGCGGCGACCTTTCGGACGCCATGGGACCGCTGTTCCTCGGCATCGACGCGGGGTCAACGACGACCAAAGCGGCGATCATTGACCGCGACAAGCGGTTGCTTTTTGACCACTATCAGAACAACGAAGGAGACCCGATCGAGGTCGTCCGCAACATTCTGAAAGAATTATATTCGAAGCTGCCGGAACAGGCATACATCGGGCGTGCCGTCGTCACCGGATACGGGGAAGGACTCATCCAGGCCGCGTTCAAGATCGACGCGGGCGAGATCGAGACGATGGCGCATTACAAAGCCGCGAGCCAGTT
The DNA here is from genome assembly GCA_017433975.1 of Mogibacterium sp. Classification (GTDB taxonomy): domain Bacteria; phylum Bacillota; class Clostridia; order Peptostreptococcales; family Anaerovoracaceae; genus RGIG2439. The sequence continues at coordinate 33,902 of JAFRGD010000033.1, forward strand.
CCTGCCGGGCGTGACGTTCATCCTCGACATCGGCGGCCAGGACATGAAGTGCATGAAAATTAAGGACGGCGCGGTGTCCAGCATCATGTTGAACGAAGCCTGTTCGTCCGGCTGCGGTTCGTTTATCGAAACCTACGCGAAATCCGTCGACATGACGGTTCCGGACTTCGCGTACGAGGCGCTCCGGTCGCAGAATCCGGTTGACCTCGGGACGCGCTGCACGGTTTTCATGAACTCCAAGGTGAAACAGGCGCAGAAGGAAGGCGCATCGATCGCGGACATCTCCGCGGGACTTTCGTATTCCGTCATAAAAAACGCTTTATATAAAGTCATCAAACTCCGGAATCCGGAGGAAACCGGGGACAAGGTCGTCGTACAGGGCGGTACGTTCCTGAACGAAGCGGTTCTGCGCAGCATCGAGCTCATCCTCGGAAAGAACGTCATCCGGCCGGAGACGTCCGGCCTCATGGGCGCGTACGGTGCGGCCATCGACGCGTGCGAGAACTACGTCAGCGGACAACGCTCCGGCATCCTGACCAGGGACGCGCTTGACACGTTCAGCGTCCGCACGACCAACGCGCGCTGCGGCAGGTGCGGCAACAACTGCATCCTGACGATCTCCCGGTTTTCCGACGGGAGCCGGTACGTGACCGGAAACCGCTGCGAGAAAGGCGCCGGGGAGTCCGCGGTATACAATGACCTTCCGAACCTGTATAAAACGAAACGGGACGTCCTCTTTGAACGGCCGGTGCTGGCACCGGAAGAAGCGCGCCGCGGGGAGATCGGAATCCCGCGCGTGCTTAACATGTACGAGGACTACCCGTTCTGGCACGCATTCTTTACCGAACTCGGCTTCCGCATCGTATTGAGCCCGTTCAGCAATAAGGCGATTTATGAGAGCGGGATGGACACCATCTCTTCGGATACCGCATGCTACCCGGCGAAGCTCGTCCACGGGCACATCAAATGGCTCGTCGAGCACGGTGTCAAGCGGATTTTCTATCCGTGCATTAATTTCGAGACCGTCGAGGACCGGACTGCGCCGAACCATTACAACTGCCCGGTGGTCGCGTCGTATCCGGAAGTCATCGACAAGAACATGGCGGAATACCTCTGCGAAAACGGCGTGGAGTACTATCATCCGTTCGTTCCGTTCGACAACGACGAGCGCCTAACGGAAGAGTTTGTCAAGTTCTTCAGCGGAACGCGCCAGATCGACAACGCCAGCGTTAAGAACATAATTAAGACCTATGGACTGGAAGACACCCGGGAATACGGGCTCTTTCAGATGAACATTTCGAAAAGCGAAGTCTCCGCCGCAATCAAAGCCGGCAGGAGGGCGCATGCGGACTTCAAGGGCGAAATGCGGCGCCAGGGCGACGCGGCACTCGCGTTCATGGCGGACAACGAGAAGAAAGGCGTCGTTCTTTCCGGCAGACCGTATCACCTCGACCCGGAGGTCAACCACGGGCTGGACAATATCATCAACCAGCAGGACATGGTCGTCCTGACCGAGGACTCGATCAGCTGGAAAATCGACACCGCGCGGCCGATCCGCGTCTTAGACCAGTGGATGTATCATTCCAGACTGTATAAGGCTGCGCTGTTCGCCGGCCAGAGGAAGGACGTGGAGCTGATCCAGCTGAATTCCTTCGGCTGCGGCCTCGACGCCGTGACGACCGACGAGGTCGATGAGCTTCTGAGTAATAACAATAAACTATATACCGTACTGAAAATCGACGAGGGAACCAATCTCGGCGCAGCGCGGATCCGGATTCGTTCGCTCAAGGCGGCGCTCGAGGAGCGAGACAAGGCCGGCACCCTCCCGGAGGCGACCAACGAACCGTATGAGCGGAAGGTCTTCACCAAGGAGATGAAGCGCGAGGGCTATACGCTGCTCGTGCCGCAGATGTCGCCGATCCATTTCCAGTACTTTGAAGCGATCCTGCGGGCCGAAGGTTACCATGCGGAACTCCTACCGGAAGCGACCAAGAATTCCGAGGAAGAAGGCTTGCGGTACATCAATAACGACGCCTGCTATCCGACCATCGTTACGCTGGGGCAGATCATCTCCGCACTCAAATCCGGCAAATACGACCTGAACAAAGTTGGCGTCTTCATGTCGCAGACGGGCGGCGGATGCCGGGCGAGCAACTACGTTTCACTGCTCCGAAAGGCCCTCAAGGACCTCGGCATGGAGCAGGTTCCGGTCATTTCGTTCAACATGGCCGGGCTTGAGACCAACCCGGGCTTCAAGATCACGCCGCGGATGGCGATCCGCCTTATCTATGCGGTCCTTTACGGCGACCTCATCATGAAGTGCCTGTACCGCACCAGACCGTACGAAGTGGAGCCGGGGAGCGCCAACGCGCTGATGGACAGCTGGTACGACCGGATCATCGACAACATCCTGACGCTCCGGATCGGTGAGTTCAAGCAGAACATTCAGGCGATCGTCAGGGAGTTTGATGCGCTACCGCTTCACGAGAACCTGCGCAAGCCGCGCGTCGGCATCGTCGGCGAGATCCTGGTGAAATACCACCCGAACGCGAACGACAATCTGGTCGACCTGATCGAGCGGGAAGGGGGAGAGGCGGTCGTACCGTCGCTGATCGACTTCTTCGAATACGGCATGGTGAATAAAGTCTTTAACTACAGATATCTGGCCGGCAGCCGTAAGGACATGATGTTCAACAAGGCCGCACTCCGGACGATCGAATATTTCCGCAAGACCGTCCGCGCCGCGTGCATGGAGAGCCGCCGCTTTACCGCGGACGAGTACATCGAGCACACCGCGTGGAAGGCGGAGGAGATCATTTCGGTCGGAAATCAGTGTGGCGAGGGGTGGCTCCTGACCGGCGAGATGGTCGATCTGATCGACGCGGGGGTGAAAAACATCCTTTGCCTGCAGCCGTTCGCTTGTTTACCAAATCATGTTACCGGTAAAGGCATGATCAAAGCGTTGCGGAACTACGATAAGGACGCGAATATCGTCGCCATCGACTACGATCCGGGCGCGTCCAATGTCAATCAACTCAACCGAATCAAGATGATGATGGCCACAGCATTCAAGAATCTCGAAAAAGAGATGCAATCGGAGGAAGGAGAGAGAGCCGTATGATCGTACTGGTCCTGAACTGCGGCAGTTCTTCGCTGAAATACCAACTGCTCGACATGGATACCGAGACCGTCCTCGCCAGAGGCCTGGTCGAACGGATCGGCCTGGAGGGTACCCGCATAAAATACGCCCGCGAAACCGACGGTTCGAACTATGAGAGTGAGATTCCGGCCAAAAGTCACCGGGAGGCGATCGAGACCGTCCTCGAAATTTTGACGCGCGAAGACATCGGCGTTCTTTACGACCTCACCGAGATCGACGCGATCGGCCACCGGATCGTCAACGCCGGCGAGCATTATTCCGACAGCGTTATTATTGATGACGAAGTGCTTCATACGCTCGAGGGACTGACCGACCTCGCGCCGCTCCACAACCCGGCGGCGGTCAGCGGAATTAAGGCCTGCAGGGAACTGATGCCGGAAAAACCGATGACGGCGGTGTTCGACACGGCCTTTCATCAGACGATGCCGGCCGAGTCGTATATCTACTCAATACCGTATGAGTACTACGAGAAGTATGGCATCCGTAAATACGGGTTTCACGGGACCAGCCACAAATACGTCGCGCAGCGCGCCGCGACCATTCTCGGACGGCCGCTGGACGATCTGAAGCTGATCACCTGCCACCTCGGGAACGGCGCGTCCATCACGGCGATCCGGAACGGCAGGGTCTTCGAAACCACGATGGGCTTCACGCCGCTCGCCGGCCTCGCGATGGGGACCCGCTGCGGCAACATCGACCCGTCCATCATCTTTTACATCGCCGAGAAAGAAGGGCGGTCCCTTAGTGAGATCGAAGAGATTCTGAACACAAAGTCCGGAATCCTCGGAATTTCCGGGATTTCTTCGGACTTCCGCGACGTCGAAAAGGCCGCGGAAGAGGGGAACGAACGAGCGGGCCTTGCGATCAAGGTTTATTCGCACCGCGTCCGCGCTTATATCGGGTCGTTCATCGCGCTGATGAACGGCGTCGACGCGATCGTCTTTACCGCGGGCGTCGGCGAGAACGACGCGAAAATGCGTTCCATCATCTGCCGGAACCTCGACAATCTCGGCGTCAATCTGGACGAGGTCAAGAACCTGATTCATACCAAGGCGGCAATCATCTCGGAGGATTATTCCCGGGTCAAGGTTCTTTACGTTCCGACCAACGAAGAACTCATGATTGCGCGCGACACAGTTGAGCTGCTGCACGGGGACGACGGCCTGCCACTGGAGTGGAAACCGGTTTGATGGGAACGAGGCATCTGCAGGGCGATTCCGCGGGTGTTGAATTCATCATTTACATGATGTATAATGTGACTGAGATTAATGATTAACAAGGAGGTACGTACCCATGGGCAGACATGGTACCATTGCAGGCAGAAAATCAGCGCAGGACGCGAGACGTGCTGCGATGTTCACAAAATATACGCGGCAGATCATCGTCGCGGCCAAGGACGGCGGCGATCCGGACTTTAACCCTTCGCTCCGCGTGGCGATCGACAAGGCCAAGGGCATCGGTATGCCGAACGACAACATCAACCGCGCGATCAAAAAGGGCACCGGCGAGCTCGCCGGCGAGTCCTACGAAGAGCTTTCGTTTGAAGGATACGGCACGTCCGGCGTCGCGATCATCGTCGAGGCGCTGACGGACAACAAGAACCGTACTGCAGCGTTCGTCCGGTCCATCTTCGATAAGAACGGTGGTAACCTCGGTACGCCGGGCTGCGTCTCCTACATGTTCGATCGCAAGGGCGTCATCGTCGTAGAGAAAACTGACGATATCGACGAGGACACTATCACGATGGACGCGCTGGACGCCGGCGCGGAAGACCTGATCGTCAACGAGGACAACTACGAGATCCGTACCGAGCCTTCTGACTATACGACTGTACTCGAGGCTGTCAAGGCGGCCGGCTATGAAGTCGTCGAGTCCGAGATCGAGTTCATCCCGTCCATGGAGGCCAACGTCACCGACGAGAGCGCGATCAAGTCGCTCAACAAGCTGATCAACGCCCTCGAGGACAACGACGACGTGCAGAACGTACACTATAACTGCACACTGCCGGAATAAAACTGATTTCACCTGTAGATGGTGAGACAAACAGTGCACCGCACTCATAACACGAACGTATTCCTGGAATATGCGTTGGGTCTGTTTAATTGAACCTACACATACGCATCGGGATCCCGGGTTCGCGGCGGATGAAATGCCTCCATCGAGTGGACTTCAGCAAACCGAGACAGGGAGTACCCACCCTTATCTATTGATAGGGCGTCAATTAAAGACCTGACGGTATTCCGGGTTTTTTTGCGCCATTTCTTCTTATTGACAGTTAAAAGACGCGTAAACTATAATTAACGCAGATGTGATTTCCCAACGGTTACACATACTATTTACAAAGGATGGTACAGAAATGAATAACAAGAGCAAATCTGATGGCAGATCACTGACCGTAAGGGGCCTCATCATCGGCAGCATCGGATCCGTGATCATCACCATGAGCTCGATGTTCATCGCGCTCAAAATGAGTTCTCTGCCGTGGCCGATCATCTTCGTGGCCCTGGCGTCCATGTTCTCGCTCAAGGCTCTGGGCAACACCAATCTGCATGAGATCAACGTCACGCACACCGCGATGTCTGCCGGCGCCATGGTGTCCGGCGGCCTGGCGTTTACGATCCCGGGCATGTGGGTTGCAGCGGACCACCAGGAGCTGAACATTCCGGTCCTTCTCGCGATCTCGCTCGGCGGAACGGTTCTCGGACTGATCTTCACCGCGATGATCCGCAAGTATTTCATTGAGACCAAGGACCTGAACTACCCGATGGGGCAGGCGGCGGCCGATACCCTCGTCGCGGGAGACGAGGGCGGCACCAAGGCAAAGATTCTCTTCGGGTCGATGGGCGTCGTAGCGGTCTATACCGTGCTGCGCGACTGGTTCCAAAAGATCCCGGCGGTCTGGTTCAGTAAACGCATGGGGGCGTACGGTTCGTCAGCCGGCCTGTATTTCTCGCCGATGCTGATTGGAATCGGTTACATTCTGGGTCCGGTCATGATTGGCGTCTGGTTCATCGGCGCGCTGATCGGCGACGTCGGAATCCTCCTGATCGGCCAGAAGTCCGGCCTGTTGGATCTTGTTACTGCAACAAATATTAAAGCTTCTCTCGGCATTGGCCTGATGGTCGGATCCGGTATCGGCATCCTGATCAAAGGCATCCTGCCGAACCTCAAAGAGATCATCAAGGGTTCCCTCAGTAAAGACGGGAACGATGAACTCGTGGTCGGCGTCCGCCCGATGGCGGTCATCGCAGTTATCATAGCAGTCATCTTCTCGACGGTCTGCCACCTCGGCCCGATTGCTTCGATCATCACGATCCTCGGCGCGTGGCTCGCGACGTCGATGTCCGCGGAGTGTGTCGGCCAGACTGGCGTCAATCCGATGGAGATCTTCGGCATCCTCGTTCTGCTGCTCGTCCGCGCGATCACGTCGCTCGGCGGCCAGGAGATGTTCTACGTCGCTGCGATCGTGGCAGTTGCTGCAGGACTTGTTGGCGACGTCATGAACGACTTCAAGGCCGGGCACATCCTCGGAACCAACCATCGCGACATGTGGATCAGCGAAGCCGTCGGCGGCATCCTCGGTGCGGTTGCGGCGGTCTTCACACTTGTCATTATCTATAAAGGGTACGGCGCGGGCGCAATCGGCGGCGAGCAGTTCCCGGCGGCGCAGGCCATGGCCGTCGCTTCGATGGTCAACGGGATCTCGCACATTCCGGCGTTCGTCATCGGCGTCATCGCAGCGGTAGTATTATATCTGCTGAACTTCCCGGTCATGACCCTCGGCCTCGGCGTCTACCTCCCGATGTACATGTCCTGCACGGCATTCCTCGGCGGCGCGCTCCGGTTCGTCCTGGACAAGGTCAAACCGGGTTCGGACGGGACCGGCAACATCATCGCTTCCGGCTGCCTCGGCGGCGAAGCGATCATCGGCGTCATCATTTCCAGTATCCTGGCAATTCAGGCGATTTAGTCAGTCATTGTAAATAAACCATAGCGGTTGCAATAGAAAAGAGGATTATTTTATGTTTCAAAAGATCGAAGTAACGGAGATCGGCGGGTTCCGGATCGGGAACGCGGACGACAGGCGCGCGGCTACTGGATGCACTGTCATTGTTTGTGAAAACGGTGCGGTCGCCGGTGTTGATGTCAGGGGCGGCGGACCTGCGACGCGCGAGACGGACCTTCTGCGGTCAGAGAATACCGTAGAGAGGATCAACGCGGTCGTCCTGAGCGGCGGCAGTGCCTTCGGCCTCGACGCGGCGTCAGGCGTCATGACGGAGCTTGAAAAGAGAGGCGCCGGCTTCCATCTCGGCGATATCACCGTACCGATCGTCTGCCAGGCGTCGCTCTTCGACCTCGCCGTCGGGGTTGCTGACGTCCGCCCGGACAAACTGATGGGTGCAAAGGCCGTCGAGAACGCTTACAAAGGCATCTTCAGCCACGGGAACTACGGCGCTGGCACCGGCGCTTCGGTCGGCAAATATTACGGAATGGACCGCGCGATGAAGACCGGTCTCGGTACCTACGCGTGCTCTGACGGGGAACTCGAGATCGGCGCGGTAACCGCTGTGAACGCGTATGCAGACGTTTACGACGTCAACGGACGGATCATCGCAGGCCTCCTGAACGAAGACCGCACCGCCATCATGGGCTCGGTCGGACCGCTCAAGAACAGCGTCAAATACGTTCCGGTCCGCGAAGTCAATACGTTTGATTATCACGACGATCTCGCGGAGCTGTCCCACGAGCTCGGTTACAACGATGTATTCAACACGACGATCTGCTGCCTCGTAACGAACGCAAAGATGACCAAGTCGCAGTGCAACAAACTCGCGTCCATTCTCCACGACGGGTATGCCCGCGCGATCAAGCCAGTCCACAGCACGGTCGACGGCGACACCATTTTCGTCATGACGACCGCCGAAGTCGACGTGAACTTCGACGCGTTTGCGGCGCTCGCGACCGACATCGTCCAGTACAGTATCATCGACGCGGCGCTCTCCGCGGAGGACGCGTTCGGTCTCTTATCGGCTTCCCACTTTATCCGCAATGAGGTGAACAAATGAGCAAACTCGTTCTGATCGACGGGAACAGCCTGCTATTTCGTGCATATTTTGCCATGCGTGACATGGTGACAAAGGACGGCATCCATACACAGGGTGCCTTTGCCTTTATTAATATGCTGCAAAAGATCATGCAGGACCACGCGCCGGACAGCATGGCGGTCGCTTTTGACATGAAGGGCAAGACGTTCCGCCACGACATGTATGACGACTACAAAGCCGGCCGCATGAAGACGCCGGTCGAGCTGCTGCAACAGGTCCCGATCATGCATCGAATTCTCCAAGCGATGAACATCGCCGTGCTGGAACTGCCGACCTACGAGGCAGACGACATCATCGGAACGGTTTCCCGCGACGCGTCCGAGGCTGGTTACGATGTCCTGATTATCACGGGTGACAAGGATGAGCTCCAGCTGATCGATGAGAATGTCAGGGTAATGATCAACCGCAAGGGTGTGACGGACTTCGATTTGTACGATGAGGCGGCGATGATGGAGCGCTACGGAATCACGCCGACGCAGTTCATTGACCTCAAGGGGCTGATGGGGGACAGTTCGGACAACATTCCGGGCATTCCGGGCGTCGGAGAGAAGAAGGGGCTCCAGCTACTGAAACAGTACGGTTCCGTAGAAGGAGTCATCGAACACGCGGATGAGATTCCGGGCAAACTCGGTGAGACCGTCCGGAACAACCTCGACTCCGCGAGCATGTCCAAGACGCTCGCGACCATCATCCGCAACGCGCCGATCGAATACAATCTGGAAGATCTCAAGATCACCGAACCGAATTACGACGAGCTGATCGAGATTTATAAAGAGCTTGAATTCAATACATTCCTCAAGCGTCTGAACGAGGGACACGTCCAGGAGGAACCGCCTGCCGCTGAACCGACCGATCTGTCGGGCGTTTCTGTGGTGAAGCCGGAAGTCTTCCTGTCCAAGGTCGCGGTTGGCTCTTCCGTTGTGATTGAACTGATAAATGATAACAACCACCGCGGCGTACCGACTGCCAGCGCAGTCGCTTTGTACAGTCCGGCAGCGGGGCTCTTCGCGTCCAAAGACCTGACAGGTTTCGACGCGGAGCCGTTCCTGCGCGACCTATGTAACCGTAAATACAAATGGACCGGTTATTCGCTGAAATCTGCGGTTTACACGCTGCTTTCCTATGGCGTGCAGGACTTTGCCCTTGCGCACGATACGGAGATCGCGGAGTATCTCCTCGATCCGAACCGCAGCAAATACGAGCTCGAGAAAATGGCCCTGCGGCACAGCAATTGCGTCTGGACGCTTCCGGAGGGAACGGAAGCGCAGGCGATGTACCGGCTTTTCATGATCGATTCCATCGCCGCGTCGCAGCGCGCCGAGATGGACCGCATGGGACTGAGCAAGCTTTTCGATACGTGTGAGATGCCGCTGATCGAGACGATCGCCGCCATGGAGGCTGAAGGAATCCGCCTCGACGCGGAGGTCCTCCGAAAGGCCGGAGAGGAACTGGATCAGGAAATCAACCGCCTCGAGCAGCAGATTTATGATACAGCAGGGCAGAAGTTCAATATCAACTCACCGAAGCAGCTTGGACAGGTTCTGTTTGAGGACCTCGGCCTGCCATATCCGAAGACCGCAAAGAAGAATAACGGGTATTCCACCGCTGCCGACATCCTCGAGAAGGTCGCCGGCGAGAGCAGTATCGTCCGCGATGTCCTGGAGTACCGCAAATACGCAAAGCTCAAGAGCACTTATGTAGAAGGCCTGCTTGCTTTGGTCGGCGAGGACGGCAAGATCCACCCGCACTTCAACCAGACCGTCGCTGCGACAGGCCGGCTGAGCTGCACCGAACCGAACCTCCAGAACATCCCGGTACGCGATGAGTACGGCCGGAGCATCCGCAAGGCGTTTACCGTCGACGACAGCGACCGGGTCTTCATCGGCTCGGACTATTCGCAGATCGAGCTCCGCATCCTCGCTGCACTGAGCGGTGACGAGACCCTGATCCGCGCGTTCAACGAGGGGCAGGACATCCACCGCCTGACCGCATCGAGAGTCTTTGACATCCCGTTCGACAAGGTCACCGTGCTCGACAGAAGCCGCGCCAAGGCGGTCAACTTCGGCGTGATCTACGGGATGAGCGGCTTCGGCCTGAGCGAGGAGCTCGGGATCAGCCGTGCAGACGCGCAGCGGTATATCGACGAATACTTTGCAAAACACGAGGCGGTAAAGAAGTTCCTTGACGAACAGATCAAGAAGGGCGAAGTGGACCGCGAAGTCCGTACGTTATTCGGCCGCGTCCGTCAGATCCCTGAGTTTGCGTCGCGCAAATACATGGACCGCCAGCTCGCAAACCGCCTCGCGATGAACACCCCGATCCAGGGAACCGCGGCGGACATCATCAAAATGGCGATGAACAAGGTGTATTACGAGCTGAAAGACCGCGGATTGAAGTCAAAACTCGTACTGCAGATCCACGACGAACTGATCATCGAAGCGTACAAAGACGAAGCCGAGGTTGTCAGTGAACTGCTTCTGCGCGACATGCAGGACGCGGTCAAGCTCGACGTCGAGCTGGTCTGCGACATGCATTCCGCGGACACCTGGTACGACCTGAAGTAAAGGAGGACTCCGTGATTCGGATCGCCATCACCGGGGGAATCGGCTCCGGCAAGACAACAGCGACAGACTATCTTGAACAGCTTGGCTACTCCGTGGTCGACGCGGACGTGATTTCGCGCGGCCTGACAGCTGCAGGCGGCGCTGCGATTCCGTTCATCCGCGAGAACTTCGGAGATGAGTACATCCTCCCGGACGGCAGCCTGGACCGGCCAAAGATGCGGGAGCTCGTATTTAACGACCCGGCGATGAAGGAACTCCTCGAATCCGGAACCACCGCAGTTGTAGTCAATGAGCTCGCGGCAGCGATGGAGTCCTGCGAACAGGCAGGGGAGGCGGTTGCGTTTGCATCAATACCGCTGCTCTTTGAGTCCGGGATGGAAGCCGCGTTTGATGAGTCGTGGCTCGTGACGGCGGACATGGACGTCCGGATCCGGCGGCTCCGCGAGAGGGACGGCCTTACTGACGAGATGATATATAAGATCATCGCGAATCAGATGCCGGAGGAGGAGAAACTCGCCCGTGCGACCCGTATCATCGACAACTCGGGATCGCTTGACGAATTGTATCAGGCACTCGACGACGAACTCGCCCGGCTGACTTCTGAAATAATCGAAAAAAATAGTTGCAATTCAAATTTCGTGGAGATATAATAGGGAAGCGATGTGGCTGTGGCGGAATGGCAGACGCGCATGCTTGAGGGGCATGTGGGAGACCGTGCTGGTTCGAGTCCAGTCAGCCACACCATTTTTTTTTACCATAACAACCTCAAATTTGCGCCGGCGTGGTGGAATTGGCAGACGCGCGGGACTCAAAATCCCGTGGTAGGGATACCGTGTGGGTTCGAGCCCCACCGCCGGCACCATGGTCAAAATCAATATCCAAGGAGGATTATTATGAACAGCGCATTACTTACACAGGTCGGCTTGCTCGCGGTATTCGTACTGATGATGTATTTCATGCTCATCCGTCCGCAGAAGAAACGCGAGAAGGAGACCCAGCAGATGAGAGACGCCCTCAAGAAGGGTGATAAGGTCGTCACGATCGGCGGAATCGTCGGCCGCATCAGCTCGGTCGGTCCGGAGACCGTCGTCATCGAAGTCGGCAAGGACCGCGTCAAACTGGAGATGCTCAAGTCCGCGATCGGCAACGTCGTGAACGGCAACGCGCCACTGTCGGACGAGAAGCCTTCCAAGCCAGCGAAGTCTGAAAAGGATGAGGAAGAAGACGACGCCAAGGACGCGACTGTCAACAGAGACCGCAAGATTTCTCCAAAGAAACTGACCGGCAAAAAAGGCGGTAAGAAGGAATCGGCTGAGGAAGCCGTCGCTGACGTCGCCGCAGAGGTCAAGGAAGAGGTCCAGGAGTAATCCGGAACGAGGCTCTCTCCGAAAGTACGAAAACAAGTGCAAAAGAAATGCAGCTGACTCCGGTTGCATTTTTTGCGTTTTTTGATTCAGGAAAAAGGGCGCTTTTTTCCACTAAAAAAACAGCCAAAAAAAGGCTAAAATCCTTGAAATATAAACGAATTTAGTTTAAAATATTATGAATGCTATCCTGCGAAAGTATGCGCAAATGGCATCTCAGAAACAACAATTATTACGAAAGGCATTACATAATTATGAAGAGCGGAACAAGAAAGTTTTTTGCAGTACTCATCGCGGTCGTCATGATCGGTGGGTGGATCATTTCCATTTTTGGCGCAGGTTCGTTCCAGAAACTGTCCAAACAATTGAAATACGGTCTCGACATCAACGGCGGCGTTTACGTTCTCCTCGAGGCGGACACCGAGCTGACCGGAACCGACCGGCAGGCTCTGATGGAACAGACCCGTGCGGTCATCGAGCGCAGAGTTGACGCGCTCGGCGTGGCGAACGCGTCGGTCTCCATCGAGGGAACCAACCGGATCCGTGTTGAGATGCCGGGTGTCGAGGACGCGGACGAAGCCATCAAGCAGATCGGCAAAACCGCCCAGCTCCGGTTCCTCCTCGCGGACGGAACGGAGGTCATGACCGGTGACGCCGTCACCAACGCGTCCTTCACGACAGACTCCGAGAACGGCCGATACAAGATTACAATGGAATTCACCAAGGAAGGCTCCGAGAAATTCACGCAGGCGACTGCGACGGCGCTTTCCGGTTCGGTCGTCCCGTCGATTCAGTATGAAGACGGGACCTACGTCGCTTCCAATGCAATCGTCATCATGCTCGACGACGAGATCGTCTCCGCACCGTCGGTCAAACAGATCATCACATCGACGAGCTGCGAGATCACCCGGCCGAACGGCTTCTCTCAGACCGAGGCGTCCTCTACGTCCGCGCTGATCCGCGGCGGTGCGCTGCCGGCTTCATTGTCCGAAATCAACTCTTCCGTTGAGACCGCGACCATCGGTGCGGACGCGCTCACCAAGAGCGCCAAGGCCGGCGTCATCGGACTGTTCCTCGTGTTCATCCTGATGATTATTGTCTATGGTGTGCTGGGCTTTGTCGCGGATATCGCGCTCGCGCTTTACGTTGAGATGGTACTCTGGATCATGGTTGCGTTCGGCTCCGTCCTGACGCTGCCTGGCATCGCGGGTCTCATCCTCTCCATCGGCATGGCCGTTGACGCGAACGTCATCATCTTCACCGGAATCCGCGAAGAGATCGCCAAGGGCAAGTCCGTCCGCGTCGCGGTGGACCAGGGCTTCCGCTCCGCACTCTCAACAGTCATTGACTCGCAGACGACCACGTTGATCGCGGCCATCGTTCTGTACCTGCTCGGTACCGCTCAGGTCAAGGGCTTCGCGCTCACACTGATGATCGGTACTGTTTGCAGTATTTTCACGGCGGTCTTCGTCACACAAATCTTCGTCACGCTGATGGCGGACAGCAAGAAATTCGGTACGCCGGCGATGTTCGGCATGAAGGCGGACGGTACGCCAAAGGGCGCGTTCCGCGGACACATCAACTTCATCAAAAACAGCAAGAAATACTTCGCTGCCAGTGCGATCGTCCTCGTCATCGGACTCTGCATGGCGCTCTTCAAAGGGTTCAATTATGGGATTGACTTCACCGGCGGCACTATGATGCAGATCGACATGGGCACCAAGGTCGACATCACCGAGGTCAAGGAGACCATCGCTTCTTACGAACTCGACCCGATCATCGTCTATGCCGGCGACGAAAACGAGCAGATCATCATCCGTACGATCAAAGACCTCAAGGCGGACGAGCGGACACAGGTCTTCGAAACGCTCAAGGCGAAATACAACCTGGAGGACGACGCTGTGCTCGCGTCCGAGGAGTTCGGACCGACGGTCGGCCGGGAGCTCCGGAGCAACGCGATCCGCGCGATCATCATCGCGGGCCTCTGCATGCTGGTATATATCCGATTCCGGTTCAAGACGTGGAAATACGGCTTTGCGGCGGTCTCCGGCCTGACGCACGACGTGCTGATGACGCTCGCGTTATATGCGATCTTCCGCTTCACGATCAACAACCCGTTCATCGCCGGTATCCTGACCGTCGTCGGATATTCGATCAATAACACGATCGTCGTCTTCGACCGCATCCGCAGCAACGCAAAGTTCTATAAGCGCAAGGATATCAAGACCTTGATCGACGACAGCATCAACCAGACCCTGACACGGTCCATCATGACGTCCCTGACCACATTCATCGTCATGATTCCGCTGTTCGTCCTGGTATCGAGCGAACTCAGGCAATTCCTGATTCCGCTGATCATCGGCGTATTGGTCGGTACTTATTCGTCGGTCTTCCTCTGCGGTCCGCTGCTTTACCAGCTGTCCCGCAAGGACAACCTCTCGAAATATGTTGAACAAAAGGAGCGGGACGACAGGGAGCGTGCCCGCCGGAACAAAATGACAGACAAAAACGGTCGCAGATTACGGAGCAACGACCCGGACAATAACGACGGCGCTGTCGTATGAGTAATGACTTCACAGGAGGAATCCTTTGGAACGCAAGCCTTTAGTGCTTACAACTGAACAATTCCTCAGAGAGATCAGCGATATCAACCCAAAGTATAATGATCCAATCATTGCAAAGGCGTTTGAAGTCGCAAACGATCTCCACCAGGGTCAGTTCCGCAAGAGCGGCGAGCCATACGTGATCCACCCGGTCGCCGTGGCAAAGATACTGGCCAACTTTGGCATGGACAACGAGACCATCGTCGCAGGCCTCCTGCACGACGTCGTCGAGGACACGCCGTACACCCGCGACCAGCTGGTCAATGACTTCAACGAAGAAATCGCCACACTGGTCGACGGTGTCACCAAACTCGGTAATATCAAATACGATTCCAAGGAGGAGCTCCAGGCGGAGAACTTCCGCAAGATGTTCCTCGCGATGTCCAAGGACATCCGCGTTCTCCTGATCAAACTGGCGGACCGCCTGCACAACATGCGGACGCTGGAATATATGTCCACAGCAAAGAGGGAGGAGAAGGCGGTCGAGACCCTCGAGATTTACGCACCGCTCGCCGGACGCCTCGGAATCTACAGTATCAAATTCGAGCTCGAGGACCTCGCGCTCAAATACCTTTATCCGCAGGAATACAAGACCCTCGCGGCGGAGGTCAATAAGAAGAAAGAAGAGCGGGAGAAGGCCGTCCAGATCGTCATCAAGCAGATCAGCGAAGGCCTCGACGCGATGGGCATCAAATACGATGTCATGGGCCGCTCCAAGCACCTGTACAGTATTTATAAGAAAATGGTCATCCAGCACAAACAGCTGGACGAGATTTTCGACCTGACGGCGGTCCGCGTCATCGTGCAGACCGTCCGCGACTGCTATGCGGTCCTAGGCCTTGTACATACCAAGTGGATGCCGATTCCGGGCCGTTTCAAGGACTACATCGCGATGCCAAAGCCGAACATGTACCAGTCGCTGCACACGACGGTCATCGGCGACAACGGCGACCCGTTTGAGATTCAGATCCGGACCTACGAGATGCATCACATCGCGGAATACGGTATCGCAGCGCACTGGAAATACAAAGAAGGCAAGATTCACGGCACGGCGGACGAGAGCGAGCAGAAGCTCGCGTGGCTGCGGCAGGCGCTTGAGTGGCAGAAGGACGCCGACGACTCGCTCGAGTTCCTCGAGACGTTAAAAATGGACCTCTTCGACAACCAGGTCTTCGTCTTTACGCCGCAGGGCGACGTTCTCGAACTGCCGGCGGAGTCCACGCCGATCGACTTCGCGTTCAAGATCCATACGGACGTCGGAATCAAGTGCGTCGGCGCAAAGGTCAACGGCAAGATGGTCACGATCGACCACAAGCTTCACAACGGTGACATCGTCGAGATCATCACGTCGGCTAACTCCTCCGGTCCGAGCATGGACTGGATCAACATCGCAAAGAGCTCGCACGCCAAGAACAAAATCCGAAACTGGCTCCGCAACGCGACCAAGGACACCGCGGTCGATAAGGGCAAATCCAGCATCGCTTCTTACATCAAGAAGAAAGGCTACGACCCGCATCTGGTCGCAAAGAACGCATATCTACTGCGCGCAGCCAAGGACATGAACTTCGCCAACGTCAACGAGATGTACCTCAACATCTCGCGCGGCGGAACGCCGGCGTCCAAACTGGGGCAGCGGCTGATCGATTACTACATCGAGGAGAACGAGGCCGCCGAGCGCAAACTCGAGGAGGAAATCCGCGACAAGCGGCCGACGCGCCGTGACAACGGCGACGGCCCGGCCATCATCGTCAAGGGCGCAGAGGACATGGACGGCCTCAAGATCAACGTCGCGCGGTGCTGCTCGCCGGTACCGGGGGACGACATCATCGGCTTCATCTCCAAAGGAAAGGGGATCACGGTCCACCGGTCGGACTGCAGCAACATCCGCAACCTGCCTGAGCAGGACCGCGGCCGGCTGATCGACGTCATCTGGGAGTCGCCAAAACAAGGTCAGATGTACTACGCGGACATCTCGATCCAGGGCATCGACCGCAAGGGACTCTTCAGCGACATTTCCAAGGTCTGTGAGGACATGGACGTCAAGCTCGCCGGCGTCAACATCATGCCGGGCGACAACGAGACCTCCAACATCCTCGTAACCGTTGCAATTACCGGGACGCACCAGATTCAGCGGCTTTTGATCCAGCTCCGCAACATCGAAGGAATCTACAAAGTCTTCCGCGCGAAGGCATAGAGAGGTAACACATGAACCTGAAAATAACAAGCTTTCTCTGCGAAACGAGAATCCGGGAACTGACCTACGTCGTCGTCGACACTGATTCCAATGAGGCGTTCATCGTTGACCCGGGAACGCGTTATTCCGAAGTCATGCCGGCGCTCGACGGAATGGCGGTAAGATACATCATCCTGACACACGCGCATCCAGACCACATCATCAGACTTCCGGAGTTCCGTGCGGCGCTTCCTGGCGTTCCGCTTGTCATGCATCCCGAAGATCAGGACATGCTCGGTTCAGCTGATATCAACGATACGCAAAAGATATACGGCTATACGGTTGAAGACAAGGCGGATATCTACGTGAACGACGGGGATACGTTACCGTTCGGTGACGATAAGATCACGTTCATTCACACACCGGGCCATACAAAGGGCGGCATGTGCATCCTCGTTGGAAAGGACATGTTCAGCGGTGACACGCTGTTTTACCGCACGGTCGGACGGACCGACCTCTACGGCGGAGACTGGGAGACCCTCAAAGCTTCCATCCGCGACAAACTGTTCTGCTTGGACGACGACATCGACGTCTACCCGGGACACGGCCGGCCGACCACCATCGGATCTGAGAAACGAGCGAACCCGTTTGTATAGGTTTTACATAAACAAAGTTAAGAATATCAATCCGTTCGCGGAGCTGATCCGGGTTTTCCTGGACGATGACGCGTTCGAAACCATCGCAATCGACTGGAATGACGCGGATTCACTGCAGTTGACCGATAATAGTTATCTATTAAACGGTGAACACGCATCGGACCAGGACGAACTGAAGCGGAAACTATACCACCTTCTCGTCGAACTGACCGGAAAAACGTCAAAATGGGGGACGCTGACGGGCGTCCGCCCGCTCAAACCGCTTTATCAGCTGTATCTGGACAACGGCAGGGACATCGAAAAGGCGGCTTCCGCCATGGCGGAGCGCTATCTGATCTCCGACGACAAGCTGAATATGCTGCAGGAAATCCTGCAATACCAGGTGAAGCATGTGAACGGGACGGCTTCGGACCGGGTCAGCATCTACGTCGGGATCCCGTTCTGCCCGTCACGGTGCTCGTACTGCGCGTTTGCCGCGGACGTGGCACCGTCGCACGATGTGGTTCGCAAATACCTGAATCTGTTGCTCGAGGAGGTCCGGTACGTCGGTGCGCATCTCCCGGAGACTCCGGTGGAGAGCTTGTACTTCGGCGGTGGAACGCCGACATCTCTCAAACCGGAGGAGCTCGGTCTGTTGATCGATACGGTGTGTGCGTCCTTCCACATCGATCTGAACGAGATCGAATGCACCGTCGAGGCGGGACGGCCGGATACCATCAATCATAAGACGCTTTCGATGCTCCGTGACCGGGGTGTGCGGCGCATCAGCGTGAACCCGCAGTCCCTCAAGGACCGAACGATGGAGCTGATCGGGCGACACCACACGGCAGAGCAGACGATACAAGCGATCCGGCTCGCGCACGAATTCGGGTTTGAGGTTATCAACTCGGACGTTATCGCCGGGCTCCCGGAGGAATCGCTCGATGACTTCCGACATACGCTGGATACGCTGATCGGCCTCAAGGTGCAGAACATCACGGTACACACGCTCTCCGTCAAGCGCGGCTCCAGGCTTCGCGAAGCGGACCCGGAGTACTACAGGCGCTACGGGGCGCTGGTCACGGACATGCTCGACCACGCGGCCGGTACGCTCCGTGCGAACGGCTACCATCCGTACTACATTTACCGGCAGAAGCACCAGATCGGTGCGCTCGAGAACATCGGCTGGTGCCTGGACAGGACGCATTCGCTGTACAACATCCGGACGATGGAAGACAAACAGACCATCCTCGGCCTCGGCGCCGGCGCGATCGGCAAGCTGTACTTTCCTGCGGAGGACCGCATCGAACGCGTCGCCAATATTGCAAATTATACGGTCTACATGGACCGTTTTGATGAAATATTAGAACGAAAGAAAGAATATTTTGGAGGAAAACATGGCTATTAACGCACCAAAAGGAACCAAGGACGTCATGCCGAAGGATGCCTACAAATGGCACTACATCGAGAGCGAGTGGCGCAAGATCTGTGCAGAGTACGGCTTCGGCGAGGTCAGGACGCCGGTCTTTGAGGCGACCGAGCTCTTCAACCGCGGCGTCGGCGAGACGACGGACATCGTGCAGAAAGAAATGTACACGTTCAAGGACCTCGGCGGCCGCAGCATCACGCTCAAGCCGGAGGGAACGTCCCCGGCGGTCCGCGCCTTCATCGACAGCAAGCAGTTCGCGGAGATCCAGCCGACCAAGGTTTATTACGACACCGGCTGCTACCGTTACGAGAAACCTCAGGAGGGCAGACTGCGCGAGTTCCACCAGTTCGGTATTGAGAACTTCGGTGCGTCCAACATGCTCGCGGATGCGGAGATCATCGATCTCGGCGCGGAGTTCCTCCGCAGGATGGGGATAACGGACATCGAGCTCCACATCAACAGCGTCGGCTGCCGCAAATGCCGGCCGCTGTACCGCAAGGCGCTGCAGGACTTCCTGCGTCCGAAATACGACTGCCTCTGCGACACCTGCAAATCAAGATTCACGACCAACCCGATGAGAATCCTCGACTGTAAGTCGCAGGAGGACCAGGACCTGGTCAAGGACGCCCCGCTCATGATCGACTACCTCTGCGACGAGTGCAGAACCGCTTTTGAAGCGCTTCAGAAACACCTCGACGCGCTCGGCATCGATTACATCGTCGACCCGCGGATCGTCCGCGGCCTCGACTACTATACCAAGACCGCGTTCGAATTCGTCACGACCAAGATCGGCGCGCAGGGTACGGTCTGCGGCGGCGGCCGTTACGACCACCTGATTGAGGAGGTCGGCGGACCGGACATGCCGGGCGTCGGCTTCGGCCTCGGCAAAGAGCGGCTGCTCCTTCTGATGGACAAGTGCGGCTCGTTCATGGGAACCAAGGAGAATCCGCAGGTCTTCGTCGCCTTCGTCGGTGACGCGGCGCAGGAATACGCGCTCGCACTGACCAAGGAGCTCCGCACGGCAGGCGTCCGCGCGGAAATGGATACGCAAGGCCGCAAGCTCAAAGGACAGCTTAAACTGGCCAACAGCCTTGACGCAGTTTATAGTGTCGTCATCGGTGACGACGAGATCGCGAACGGCGAGCTCACTGTACGTAACATGGCGGAATCCACGCAGGAAAAGGTCCAGCGCGGCAGCTTGATTGAATATATCAGGAGTAAATGATGGCAGAATTATTTAGAAGAACAAACATGTGCGGCGAGCTCCGGCTTGCCGATGAGGGGAAGGCAGTCGTTCTGAACGGCTGGGTACAGAAGGCGCGGAGCCTCGGCTCCCTCGTATTTATCGACCTTCGTGACAAGACCGGCATCACGCAGATCACGTTCAACGAGGACGCGCCGGCCGAACTTCTTGAGCGCGCGAAATCCCTCCGGAGCGAGTACGTCGTCGGCGTCAAGGGCGTCGTTCACGAGCGCTCCGCCAAGAATCCAAACCTCCCGACCGGCGACATCGAAGTCTTCGCGACCGACCTCGTGATCTATTCCGAGGCCGAAACGCCGCCGATCTACATCAAGGACGACGACAACGTCGACGATAACCTGCGGCTCAAATACCGGTACCTCGACCTGCGCAAGCTGAAAATGCAGCGCAACCTGACGTTCCGGCACAACGTCGTCAAGGTCACGCGCGACTATTTCAACGAGAACGGCTTCACCGAGGTCGAGACCCCGATCCTGATCAAGCCGACGCCGGAAGGCGCCAGAGACTACCTGGTCCCGAGCCGCGTCAAGAACGGATCGTTTTACGCGCTTCCGCAGTCCCCGCAGATGTTCAAACAGCTGCTGATGGTCGGCGGAACCGACCGCTACATGCAGATCGCAAAGTGCTTCCGCGACGAGGACCTCCGCGCAGACCGGCAGCCGGAATTCACGCAGATCGACCTCGAGATGTCCTTCGCGGGCGTCGACGACGTCATCGAGGTGCAGGAGGGCTTCCTCAAGCGCCTCATGCACGACGTCATGGGAATCGACGTCCAGACGCCGTTCCCGCGGCTGACTTACGACGAAGCCATGTCACGGTACGGCTCGGACAAGCCGGACACCCGGTTCGGAATCGAGCTCATGGACCTTACAGAGACGTTCCGCGACTGCTCGTTCGAAGTCTTCACCGACGCGATCAAGGACGGCGGTGCGGTCCGGGCGATCACGGTGCCTGGCGGCGCCGCGGAGTTCACGCGCAAGAAAATTGACAAGCTGACCAACGAAGTGCGGCAGTACGGCGCGCGCGGGCTGTTCTGGATCAAGTTCGAGCAGGAAGGAATCAGTTCCTCCATCAGCAAGTTCTTCACAACCGAGGAACTGCAGCACATCCTCCACGTCTGCGAAGCAAGCGTAGGAGACGTTGTCTTCATGGTCTGCGGCAAGCCAAAGGTTACCTTTGACGCGCTCGGTTATCTCCGCAAGCGCACCGCGGACGCGCTCGGCCTGATCGATAAGAGCAAATTCAACTTCCTCTGGGTCGTGGACTTCCCGATGTTCGAGCAGGACGACGACGGCCGCATCAAGGCGATGCACCATCCGTTCACCAAGCCGAAACTCGAGGACCTCGACAAGCTGGACACCGACATGCTGTCCATCAAGGCCGACGCATACGATATCGTCCTGAACGGTATCGAGCTCGGCGGCGGCAGCGTGCGAATCCACGACCGCAAGCTCCAGGCTTTGATGTTCAAGGCGCTCGGGCTGACCGACGAGGAGTGCCAGCAGAAGTTCGGCTTCCTCATCGAAGCGTTCAAATACGGTGCGCCGCCGCACGCGGGCCTCGCGTACGGCCTCGACCGCCTGGTCATGCTCCTGCTCGGCGAGAGCAGCATCCGTGAGACCATCGCGTTCCCAAAGAACCAGAACGCGGAGTGCCCGGTCTGCGAAGCGCCGGGACCGGCGGACGACGAGCAGCTGAAAGAGCTCGGCATCCGTCTCGCGGACGACGTGGAATAAATCACAGTCATGGAAAGAGTCGCGGTTTTCGGCGGAACGTTTGACCCGCTGCATATCGGACACGTCCGCCTCGCGATCGGCGCCGCGGACGAGTGCGAGCTGGACCGGCTCATCTTCATGCCAAACTACATCTCCCCGTTCAAGACGGACAAACACGTCACGCCGGGCGAGATGCGGTGCGAAATGATCGAGCGGATCCTGCACTATCATCCTGCGTTTGACGTCACGCGGTACGAGATTGAACGCGACATGCCTTCGTATACGTATGAGACGCTCGACTACTTCAGCCGAACGCTCGACGCGGACATGTCGTTCGTCCTCGGCTTCGACTCCGTCATGACGATTGAGACGTGGTACCGCGGCCCGGAACTGCTTCAGAGATTCTCGTTTATCACCGCGCGGCGGCCGGACACCCCGTCGGAAGAAGGCTTCGCGAAGATCCGGGAGTACGAGGAGCGATACGGTGCCCGGATCTACGTTCTGGAAATCGAACCGTTTGACGCGTCTTCTTCGGACATCCGGCAGCGCGTCGCCGCGGGCGAAGACATCAGTGCTCTGGTTCTGCCGGAGACAGCGGAGTACATCTATGAACACAATTTATACAGATAAACAGAAAGCGCTCGACCGACTTATCGAGAGCCGCCTGCCCGACAAGCGCCGCAGGCACTCTCTCGGCGTTGCGCGCATGGCCGTGGACCTCGCCAGGCATTATGGCCTCGACGAGGGCAAAGCGGACTTTGCGGGCCGGTATCACGATATCGCCAAGGCGTTTACCGTGGAGGAATCCGACGAACTGGTCCGCAAATACGGTCTTCCGGACAAGCTGCTCGGAAACAGGTCCATCGCGCATTCCAAGGTCGGGGCGGCTCTTTTGGAGCATGAATTCGGCGTAACGGACCCGGACATCCTGGCCGGCGTCGCAAACCACACGACCGGACGGGCGGGGATGTCGCTCTTCGAGGAGATCATCTTTGTCGCGGACGCGGTCGACGAGACGCGCGACTACCATGATGTGCAGTACTACCGTGACCTGGCCTTCGAGGACATCGACCGGGCCTGTCTCGAGATCATGGACTTCAACATCGAACACGTTAAGAGCAGGGGGAAGGTCCTCGACGAGGACACCCTGAGCGCCAGAGAATATATCATTGAAAAAATAAGGAGTAGAAAGACTTGATTCAAACACACGAAATTGCGGCTGCGGTTGCGCACAAACTATCCGAACGGAAAGCCCGGGACATCGTCATCATCAACATCGGCGAGAAGTCTTCGTTTGCGGATTATTTCGTGAACGCGACGGCTTCCTCCGAGCGGCAGCTCGGAGCGCTGATGGACGACGTTTACACCTTGGTGACAGAGCAGGGGATCGAGCCAAAGAGCGTCGAAGGGCGCCCGGGGACCGGTTGGATACTTATTGACTGTGGAGATGTTATTGTCAACTTATTCACCAAGGACACAAGAGAACGTTATTCGCTCGATAAGATCTGGAGCGACTGCGAGATAGAGTATATTGAGGATTAGGAGAGAAACAATGCAAGAGAGATACGACCATAAGAGGATTGAGAAGAAATGGCAGAAGATCTGGGCGGACGAGGATGCGTTCAAGACCTTCGACGACTTTGAAAAGGAGAAATATTACGTCCTTGAGATGTTCCCGTACCCTTCGGGCAAGCTCCACATGGGACACGTCCGGAACTACGCGATCGGCGACGCCGTCGCCCGGTTCAAAAAGCTGAGTGGCTTTAACGTGCTTCATCCGATGGGCTTTGACGCCTTCGGTCTTCCGGCGGAAAATGCCGCGATCAAGAACGGCATCCACCCGGCCATCTGGACCGAGAGCAATATCGCCGAGATGGAGTCGCAGCTCCGCGACCTCGGCCTGTCCTATGACTGGGAGAGAGAGGTTGTAACGTGCCGCGAGGATTACTCCATCTGGATGCAGTGGCTGTTCATCAAGTTCTTCGAGAAGGGCCTCGCGTACAAGAAGGATAATCCTGTCAACTGGTGCCCGTCTTGCCAGACCGTGCTCGCGAACGAACAGGTCGTCGACGGTCACTGCGAGCGCTGCAAGACCCCGGTCACCAAGAAGCACCTCTCTCAGTGGTATCTCAAGATCACGGACTACGCGGACAGACTGCTCGACAACCTCGCTAAACTGCCTGGCTGGCCGGAAAAGGTCAAGCTGATGCAGCAGAACTGGATCGGCAAGTCGCACGGCTCCGAGGTCACGTTTACGATCGAAGGCTTTGACAAAGACCTCGTCGTTTATACAACCCGTCCGGACACCCTGTTCGGTACGACCTTCATGGTACTCGCACCGGAGCACCCGTTCATTGAAGAACTGATCGCCGGCACCGAGTACGAGGAGGCAGCGAGAGCCTCCATCGCGGAGTGTGCGCACAAATCCGAGCTCGAGCGGACGTCCCTGACCAAGGAAAAGACCGGTGTCTTCATCGGCAAATACGCAATCAACCCGATCAACGACAAGAAAGTCCCGATTTTCATCGCGGACTACGTCATGATCGACTACGGAACCGGCGCGGTCATGGGCGTACCGGCGCACGACCAGAGAGACTTTGACTACGCGACCAAGTTCGGCCTGGACATCATCCCGGTCGTCGACACCGGCGATCCGGACATCGACATCAACAACCTCAAGGCTGCGACGCCGGCCGAAGGCATCATGGTCAACTCCGGCAAATACAACGGTCGCAACAACAAGGACGTCATCGACGAGATCACGCAGGACCTCGCGGACCGCGGTCTGGCGAAGGCGACCACCAATTATAAGTTGAGAGACTGGCTGATCTCCCGTCAGAGATACTGGGGCTGCCCGATCCCGATGATTTACTGCGAGGACTGCGGCTGGGTTCCGGAGAAGCTCGAGAACCTCCCGATCCGTCTGCCGAAGGACGTCGTCTTCACCGGCAAGGGCGAGTCACCGCTGACCACGTCCAAATACTTCATGCACACGACCTGCCCGTGCTGCGGCAAGCCTGCGACGCGCGAGACCGACACGATGGACACGTTCCTCGATTCTTCGTGGTATCACCTGAGATACTGCGATCCGCAGAACGTCACCGCGCCGTTCGACAGCAAGATCGTCAACTACTGGATGAACGTCGACCAGTACATCGGCGGCGTCGAGCACGCGATCATGCACCTCATGTACGCGCGGTTCTTCGGCATGTTCCTCTACGACATCGGCATGGTCGATTATGAGGAGCCGTATCAGAACCTCCTGACCCAGGGCATGGTCATCAAGGGTTACACCAACGCGGACGGCGAATACGTCAAGGCCAAGATGAGCAAGTCGCTCGGCAACGTCGTCAGCCCGGAGGAGATCATGGACAAGTACGGTGCCGACACGGCCCGCCTGTTCATCCTCTTTGCTGCGCCGCCGGAAAAAGAACTCGACTGGTCCGACGAAGGCGTCGAGGGCAGCTACCGCTTCCTGAACCGCGTCTACCGTCTCGTGAGCGAGTACATCAATTCGATCCGGACGGACGAGGCCGCGGGCGAGGTCGTCATCCGCAGCGACGCGGACAAGAGTCTCAACTATCAACTGAATGCAACGATCAAAAAGGTATCCGAGGACGCGGGCGGCCGCTTCAGCTTCAACACCGCCATCAGTTCCATCATGGAGCTCGTCAACGAGATGTACAAATACAAACAGTCTGCTTCGGTCAACCAGCCGCTGCTGCGCGACGCGATCGAAAAGATGCTCATCGCCCTCAACCCGTTTGCCCCGCACATCACGGAGGAACTCTGGGCGGAGCTCGGTCACGAGGACCGCATCTATCAGTGCAGCTGGCCGCAGTACGATGAGAGCGCGCTCGTCCTCGACGAGGTCGAGATCATCATCCAGATCAACGGCAGACTCAAGGATAAAATCGTCGTCCCGAACGGATCACCAAAAGAACTGATCGAAGAAAGGGCAAATCACAGCGAAAAAGTCATCGAAGCGATTGCCGGCAAGACCGTCGTCAAGACGATCGTCATCCCGGGCAAGCTCGTGAACTTCGTTGTGAAGTAGCGATATGAAAGAAAGTACGAACAAGAATAACAAAAGCAAAGGAAACTATGTAAAAAAGAAAAATATCAAACGCGTCTCCAAATCCTACGGCCGGAACCGCCGGAACAGCAGCCGCAAGGCTGCCCCTGTCAAGGACAGGAAGTTCCGCGTGATTCCGCTCGGCGGCATGAAAGAGATCGGCAAGAACATGACGCTGATCGAGTACGAGAACGAGATTCTGATCGTCGACTGCGGCTTCTCCTTCCCGGCGGACGAGATGTTCGGCATCGACGTCGTCATTCCGGACTTCTCATATCTCAAGGAGAACATGGAGAAGATCAAAGGCCTCGTGATCACGCACGGCCACGAGGATCACATCGGCGGTATCCCGTTCCTGCTGCAGGAGATCAACGTACCGATCTACGGATCGCCGCTCTCGCTCGGGCTGATCGAGCACAAGCTCGAGGAGCACAGCCTCTCCGCAAAGATGCACGTGATGAACGCGGGCGACGTCCTGCGGGTCGGGAGCTTCTCCATCGAGGCCATCCGGACGAACCACAGCATCGCGGACTCGTACGCGTTCTCCATCAAATGCCCGGCGGGGCACGTCCTACACACGGGGGACTTCAAGGTCGACTTCTCGCCGCTCGACGGTAAGCGCATCGACCTGCACCGCTTCGCCAGACTGGGGGAGGAGGGCGTCGATGTCATGCTCTGCGACAGTACCAACGTGCTGCGGCCGGGCTACACGCCGTCGGAGCGGATCGTCGTCGATTCGATGAACCGGATTTTCGAAAAGACCGACAAGCGGATCATCATCGCGACGTTCTCATCCAACATCTACCGGATCAAGTATTTCATGGAGGCGTCGATCAACCACGGCCGCAAGATCGCGATTTCGGGCCGCTCCATGGAGTACGTACTTGGCCTCGCGCGGGAGCTAGGCTATCTCGACCTTCCGGAGTCGGCCTTCGTCGACATCCGCCGCATCGGGAACATCCCGGACGGCAACCTCACGATCGTCACGACGGGCAGCCAGGGCGAGCCTATGTCCGCGCTGACGCGGATGGTGAACGACAGCCACAAGGCCGTCAAACTGAAGAAGGGCGACGTCGTAGTCTTCTCATCGTCACCGATTCCAGGCAACGAGAAGACGATCACCAACGTCGTCAACAAGCTGTACGAGAAGGGCGTGAACGTTTATCTGTCGGACTTCGTGGATATCCACGTTTCCGGCCACGCCTGCCAGGAGGAGCTCAAGATCATCCACAGCCTGGTCAAGCCGCGGTACTTCATCCCGGCGCACGGCGAATACCGCCACCTGATGGAACACGCGCGCCTTGCGGAGTCGCTCGGCATGAGCCGCAGCAACATCTTCGTCATGAGCAACGGCGATTCGCTGTTGGTGGAGGAGAAACGCGCGACGCTCGAGCCGGGGTACGCCTCGGGCGAAGGCGTCCTGGTGGACGGCTACGGCGTCGGTGACGTCGTCGAGGTCGTCTTGCGGGACCGCAAGCAGCTGTCGGAGGCGGGGCTGGTCGTCATCGCCCTCTGCATCGACCGCGCGACTGGCGAACTCATGGCGAAGCCGGAGCTCATCACGAGAGGCTTCATCTACGTCAAGGAGAACGGTCCGCTGATCGACGAGGCGACGGACGTCGTCATGGAGACGCTCGGGAACCTTTCACCGCGGGCGCTCCGCGACGTCGCAGCCATCAAGACCGCGGTCCGTGACGCGATGCGGACTTACATCTATAAGAAGACCAAACGGAGTCCGGTGATCCTGCCGGTCATCCTGTACGTTTAGAAAGGAGCAGACCATATGAATGTCTACGAAGAAGCCCACAACCTCGCGCGGGCGATCAAGGAATCCAACGAGTTCAAGGACTTCGAGCAGAAACAGCTCGCAGCGCAGGACGACCCGGACACCTTGAGCATGATCCGGGAGATGCAGTCCATCCAGCTGCAGGCGCAGTCCCTCCAGATCGCCGGGCAGCAGCCGGACGCGGAGATGATGCAGCGCATCCAGTCGCTTTACACCATGGTCATGACCAAACCAAAGGCCGCAGAGTATCTCCAGGCCGAGGCGCGGTTCAGCATCATGATCAAGGACGTCTTCGAAATCCTTTCAGACGTAATCAATATCAAATTCTAAAGTAACCGTTATTGCAACCCGTTAAAGAAAGAGAGACCACACATGATTACTGCAGGCGAATTCAGAAAAGGCATCACTTTTGAAATGAACGGCGAGCCGCACGTCGTGCTCGACTTCCAGCACGTCAAACCTGGCAAGGGCGCTGCGTTCGTAAGAACCAAGTACAGAAACATCCTCACCGGAGCGACCAGAGAAGAAGCGTTCAATCCGAACGACAAATTCCCAAAGGCGCACATCGAGACCAAACAGATGCAGTATCTGTACAACGACGGCGAGCTGTACTACTTCATGGACCAGGATACGTATGACCAGGTCGCGCTGCCGCAGGACCTCGTCGAGGACGCCGTCAAGTTCATCCGTGAGAACGACATCGCCACCGTCAAGTTTTACAAAGACAACGCGTTCATCGTCGAGCCGCCGAACTTCGTCTACCTCAAGGTCATCGAGACCGAGCCGGGCGTCAAGGGCAACACCGCGACCAACGTCACCAAGGCAGCCGTCGTCGAGACCGGCGCCGTGATCCAGGTTCCGATCTTCATCGAAGAGGGCGAAGTCATTCAGATCGACACCAGGGAAGGCAACGGCATCTATCTCGGCCGCTCCAAATAATCCATGGGATACATTGATGACAAGGTAGCCGGCTACATGGATGACTGCTACCGGCCTCTCGACGCGGAACTCTCCGCGCTGCGGGAACGGTGTGAGCGGGAGTACATTCCGCTCATCCTGCGCGAGACGGAGACCTTCCTGCGGGTATATCTCGAGGCGCTCCGCCCGGGTTCCATCCTGGAGATCGGCACCGCCTATGGGTACTCCGCGATGTTTTTCGCGAAATTACTTCCCGCGGCGCGTATCACGACGATCGAGCGCGAGCCGGACATCTGCGCGATCGCCAGAGGATACATCGATGCGGCGGTGCTTTCCGGCCGGATCGAAGTCCTCTGCGGAGACGCGCTGGACGTCCTCGAGGGACTCGCAGCCGACGGAGAGCGGGGGAGACGGTATGACTTCGTCTTCATCGACGCGGGCAAGAGCCACTATTCCGACTACCTGAACAGTGTCCTCCGCCTCTGCGCGGACGGCGCGGTCATCATATGCGACAACATATTCATGCGGGGCCTGCTCGTCAACGAGGAGCTCGACCCGCGCGGCAAGCACAGGACGAACGTCCGCCGGATGAACGGCTTTCTCGATGAGATCGTCGCGGATCCGGCGCTCGACGTTTCCATCCTGAGCGCCGGCGACGGCCTTGCGATCATCAAGAGGATACGGAAGTGACGACGGAACGACTGGAACTGCTCGCTCCGGCGGGCGATCTGGAGAAATTCAAAACGGCTGTGACGTACGGCGCGGACGCGGTCTACTTCGGCGGCGAGATCGGCGGCCTCCGGGCGGGGGCGGGCAATCTCACCATCGACGAAATCGCGGAAGCGCTGGACTTTGCGCACGCGCGGAACGTCCGCGGATACCTCACCGTCAATATATATCCGCACAACGAGGACATCGAGCCGCTCACTTCGTATCTAAAAAGAATTCGTTCCTTACCGGTCGACGGCTTTATCGTCTCGGACCCGGGGGTGATCCTGCTGCTCCGCGATATCATCCCGGATGCGGAGATCCACCTGAGCACGCAGGCGAACACGACCAACGCGCTGTCGGCGCGCTTCTGGGCAGAACAGGGCGTCAAACGGATCGTCGCGGCCCGCGAGATGAGCCTCGCCGAAATCCGCCAGATGCGGGACGCGCTCGACCCGTCCGTTGAGATCGAAGCGTTCGTTCACGGCGCGATGTGCATCTCGTATTCCGGGCGGTGCCTGCTCAGCAACTTCATGGCGGGCAGGGACGCGAACCGCGGCGCCTGCACGCACCCGTGCCGCTGGAAATACAGCCTCGTGGAAGAACAGCGCCCGGGCGAGTACTATCCGATCGAGGAGGACGGCCGCGGTAGTTACATCATGAACTCCCGCGACCTCTGCATGCTCGACGCCATCCCGGACCTCGCGGAAGCCGGCGTGTATTCGCTCAAGATCGAAGGCCGGATGAAGAGCTCCTATTACGTCGCGACTGTACTGTCCGCGTACCGCGCCGCGGTCGACGCGTATCTCGCGGACCCGGCAGGGTACCGGTATGATCCTGCATGGTTTGACGAACTCTGCAAGGCGAGCCACCGCGAGTTCACGCACGGCTTTTATTACAACAAACCGACGGAACAGGATCAGAACTACCTGTCCAGCGAATACATCCGCGACTATTCCTTCGTCGGTCTGGTCCGCGGATACGATGCTGCGACCGGCCTCGTAACGGTCGAGCAGCGCAACAAATTCAGCGTCGGCGACACCGTCGAGATCTTCGGACCGCGGACGCCGTATTACGAGGAAACCATTACCGAGATGTACGATGAGGAAGGGGAGCCGATCGCATCGGCGCCGCACCCGCAGCAGATCCTCAAACTGAGGCTGCAGCGGGTTCCAGAGAAAGATTTCATATTGAGAAAGAGGAAGTGAGTACCAGAATGACACCTGACATAGGTGGGATCCCTTTATACGTTATATTACTGATCCTGTTCATCGTGATCCGGATGCTCGTCTCCGCGTCCAACAGCGCGCTTGACCACATCGACCGGAACAAAATCAAAGAGATGAACGAGGACGACCCGGACAACAAGCGCATCGACCGCGTCATGAAGCTGATCCGCAAGCCGTCCGCATATCACTATGCGAACGCCGTGCTCGGCCGCGTTCTGCTGATCTGCTCGTTTGTCTGCGTCTGCATGATCCTGATCCTGCGCGAGTCCAAGCAACTTTATCAGAACGTATTGATCACAATCGCGTTCCTTCTCCTGTACTTTGCGCTGACGGATCTTTTACCGCGCAAGCTCGCAATTCAGTCCGCCGAACGGTACAGTATCGCACTGTCGGGGTTCCAGCGGTTCGTTTACTGGCTGACGCTTCCGCTTGTGAAGCTGTGCCTCGGCTTTGCAAACCTGTTCCTGTTCATCATGCGCAAGGACACCGACGTGGACGACCCGGACTTCTCCGAGGACCGTGTCATGTCCATGCTCGATAAGGGCCAGGAGACCGGCGACATCAAAGAAGAAGGCCGCCGGATGATCGACAGCATCTTTGAATTCGACGACCTGCTCGCATATGAGATCATGACGCCGCGGACCGACGTTTTCATGATCGACATCGGCGACGATAAAGAAGAATACATCGAAGAGCTCATGGAGCTCACGCACTCCCGGATCCCGGTCTACGAGGGAGATCCGGACAATATCATCGGAATCCTGCACATCAAGGACTATCTGCTCCAGGCGGGCAACGTCGGGTTTGACAACGTCAATATCCGCGACATCCTGCGCGAGCCGTATTTCGTGCCGGAGACCAAAAACATCGACTCGCTGTTCGTCGAGTTGCAGAAGTCCAAGCAACACATCGCGCTCCTCATCGACGAATACGGCGGCTTCAGCGGCCTCGTCTCGATCGAGGACATCATCGAGCAGATTGTCGGTGACATCGACGACGAGTTCGACGAGGACGACCGGATCATCGACAAGGTCAGCGAGGACGTCTTCATCGTCGACGGGAACGTCTACCTGGATGACCTGGAGGACGAGACCGGTGTCGCGCTCGAGTCGGAGACGAGCGAAACGGTCGGCGGCTTCCTGATCGACCTGATGGGTGAGATTCCAAAGGAGGACGTGCATTATCCTCCGGTCAAATACGAGAACTATTTGTTTACGATCCTCGAGGTCAGGGACCGCCGGATCGAAAAGATCAAGATCGTCGTCGAGGACGAAGACGACAAAGCTTTGCAGGAAGACGAGAGGTAACGGAATGGACGAAGAGATCAAAACGACTGTCGTTGAAGAAGTGGAAAAAGACGACGCCCAGGGGACCGTCATCATCGAGGACCAGGTCATCTATGAATACGTCACCGAGGAGGTCCTCAAATTCAAAGAGGTCTCCCGGCTCGTCGGCGGAATCACGGAGAGCTTCTCAAAGAACATCCTCGGCCGCGAACCGGCGGCCCAGGGGATCAAAGTCATCCGCGACGGCTCCAACATCACGATCAACATCCACCTGATCATGTACTACGGGGTCAACATTCCGCAGGTATCGTATGATATCCAGACCGACGTCAAGAACGCCGTGGAATCCTTCACCGGCCTCACCGTCGACGCGGTCAACATCGGCGTCGAGGGCATCGACAGAAAGAAAGACTGAGCCATGACAACAGAAGAACTCGTAGCAGAAGAAAAGAATACCGAAGAACCGACAAGGGAAGAAATCCGGGAGATGACGATGCACGTCATCTATCAGATGGAGTCGAACCGCACATTCGACCTCAGCCAGATCAGCGTCATGGACGAGGACCGCAGCGTCCTCACGTCCGACCGCGCGCTGCGCACGCTGACGGCGCTGACCGAGCACATCGGTGAAATCGACCACATCCTCGCGGACAACCTCGACGGATGGGTGGTGAACCGGCTTCCGAAAGCGGACCTCGCGATCCTGCGGCTTTCGATCTGCGAGATGCTTTACATGGAAGACATCCCGACCGCTGTTTCCATCAACGAAGCGGTCGAGCTCGCAAAAAAATACGGGGAAGACAAGTCCTACGCGTTCATCAATTCGGTGCTCGGCAAGATCTCGAGGAGCATCGGATGAGCGAAGTCTTTCTCGGAATAGATACGTCAAATTACAAGACTTCCGTCGCGGCCGTCGATGGAAGTCAGACTATTCTCAGGAGCCTGAGCGAGTTCCTGCCGGTGCGGCAGGGGGAGCGGGGGCTCCGGCAGGAGACGGCTTTTTTTCTGCACGCGGAGCGGCTGCCGGACATGATCCGGGAGGTCTATGAGACCGTTTCGCCACGGGATATCCATGCGGTTGCGGTATCGTACGCGCCGCGGCGGGCGGAAGGGTCGTACATGCCGGTGTTTCAGGCCGGCGTGCACGCTGGTAGAGTCATTGCGGACACGCTCGGCGTCCCTTATTACGAGTTTTCGCACCAGGAAGGACACATCGAGTCCGTCATGCACGCCTTTGACGTCCGGGACGGCGTACCGTTCCTGTTCTCGCACCTGAGCGGTGGGACGACCGAATTCCTCCGGTGCGTCAGGACGGCGGACGGCTATGAGACCGAGATCGTCGGCGGGACGCTGGACATCAGCATCGGTCAGTTAATCGACCGCGCCGGCGTCAAGCTCGGCCATGCGTTTCCGGCTGGTAAATACCTGGACGAGATTGCGGCGACCCAGCCGGTTACCGCACTTCCATCGCGCGTTAAGATCAGGGACGGGTATTTCAACCTTTCCGGTACAGAGACACAGGTCCTGCAGAGCATCGAGGCGCAGGGAGACGCGGTTGTTCCGGGGCTGTTCCGCCGGATTGCAGAGCTGATTGCTACGGAAGCCGACCAGCTCGCTACGAAGTGCGGCATCTGCAACATCTACATCGCGGGCGGCGTCGCAGCGAGCAGGACCATCCGTGGAATCATTGCAGAGTACTCGAACGGCTCCGCTGCGGTTCACTTCGGTGACGCGGTGCTCTCCGGTGACAACGCCGTCGGGACCGCCTGGCTCGGAGAAAGGAAGCACCATGGCGCATAGCGTAACAGCGCTGAACAACTACATAGAACGGGTGCTGAAGTCCGATCCGAACCTGCACAACATCGAGCTGGAGGGCGAGATCTCGCAGGTCAGTTCGAGCCGCGGACACATGTACCTGACGCTGACCGACGGTACGAGTTCGATCCGCTGCAACATCTGGCAGTCGTATCTGGTTGGGATGGACCTGTCGCTCCTTAAGACAGGGCGGCGCATCATCGCGCGCGGCAGCATCAGCCCGTACGCCAAGGGCGGCAGCTACTCGTTCAGTATCACAGAAGTTAAGGAATACGGGGAAGGGGACCTCATGGCGGAGTTCCTCCGGCTCAAGAAAAAACTCGAGGCGGAAGGGCTCTTCGACCCGGCGCACAAGCGCCCGTTGCCGACGTTCCAGCGCAGGATCGGTGTGATTACGTCCGATACCGGCGCTGCGGTCGAGGACATCAAGCGGACGGTTACGCGCAAGAACGATTTCACGGATCTGTTGATCTTTCCGACGCTCGTACAAGGCGTTGCAGCTCCTGCGAGCATCATCCGGAGCATCGCGCTCGCAAACGAAGTGGACCGGGCCGGAACGCGGATCGACGTTCTAATCGTCGGTCGCGGTGGCGGCTCCGCCGAGGACCTCGCGGCGTTCAATGACGAGGGCGTTGCGCGCGCGATTTACGCGTCGGAGATCCCTGTCATCTCGGCAGTCGGCCATGAGTCGGACTTTTCCATCGCGGACCTCGTTGCAGACTACCGTGCAGCCACGCCGACCGCGGCAGCTGAGGCGGCCGCCATGGACACATACGAATTACGTGACATGATCGCGGCGTCGCGTCAGCAGTTATATCAGTCGCTGGAGTCCAAATTCAGCAGCGAGCGGACGATCGTCACCAACCTCATCCGCTCCATGCAGTCCGGTCTCCGGAGCAAATTGACGGAATACAGACTGCAAGTTCGGAACGCTGTGACCATGCTCGAGCAAAACGACCCGATGAACATCCTTTCCAAGGGCTATGCGGCTGTACTCACGGACAACGGAACGATCGTCTCGTCGGTCCGGGACGTCACCGCCGGAGGGCGATACCACGTGCGCGTGAGCGACGGAACCTTTGGGGCGGAAGCGATTTCGATAGAAGAGGAGAAACAGTAATGGCGGAAAAGACATTTTCGGAGGCGTTATCCAACCTGCAGAAAGCGGCGGACGAGATCAGCCGTCAGGTGACCTCGCTCGAGGAGTCGATCCGGCTCTTTGAGGAGGGTATGAAAGAAGCCGCTTACTGCAACGAAATCCTGGACGCCGCGTCCCAAAAGATCGAAACATATATCCGGGAGGAAGCGTAATGCGAACCTATGACGAATACCGCAGCCTCGTCGAAGCGAAGCTGACGTCGTTCCTTCCGCAGGTCGCGGAGGAAGCCGCGACGGTTTACGACGCGATGAAATACAGCCTGACGGCGGGCGGCAAGCGGCTCCGGCCGGTCCTCCTGCTCGCGGCGTGTGACTTCGCGGGCGGTGACATCAACGAAGCGCTCCCGTACGCCTGTGCGCTGGAATTCATTCACACGTATTCGCTGATCCACGACGACCTGCCGGCGATGGATGACGACGACCTCCGCCGCGGCAAGCCGACCAACCACGTGGTCTTTGGCGAAGCGATGGCGGTCCTCGCAGGCGACGGCCTTCTGAACAGCGCCTGTGAGGTCATTACTCAAACATATGCGAAGTGTTTCGATGACCCGGAGCGGCTCGTCCGCCACATCCGCGCGGGGAACGCGATCATCCTCGCCGCCGGTGTCAACGGAATGATTGCGGGACAGGTCGCGGACATCGAGAACGAAGCGCCGGAAGAGGGGACGGACATCGCGCAGATGGTCGACTTCATCGAGGCGAACAAGACCGGTGCGCTCCTCATGGCACCGTTTACCGCCGGACTTCACATCGCCGGCGCACCCGACGACATGATCCGGACTTTTGAGTTCTACGCCCGGTGCATCGGCAAAGGCTTCCAGATCGCCGATGACATCCTGGACTTCACGTCCACGCCGGAAGAGCTCGGTAAGTCGATCGGCAAGGACAAAGAACAAGGCAAGTGCAACTATGTGATGGTCTACGGCATGGACCGCGCGCGACAGGAGCTCAGCGCCCTGACGCAGCAGGCGCTCGATGCGATGGCACCGTACGGGGACAGCGCGGCATTTTTCATCGACATCGCCCGCCGGCTGGAGACACGAAAGGCTTGAAATGATCGACTTTAACAACGACGACATCAGGGAACGCATCCGCAGGGCGGATGAACGCGAGCTGCAGATCATCTGCGGCGAGCTTCGGTTTTTCCTGCTTGATAAGGTATCAAAGACCGGGGGGCATCTCGCCTCCAATCTTGGCGTGGTCGAACTCACCGTCGCTTTGCACCGCGTCTACGACTCGCCGCACGATAAGATCATCTTTGACGTCGGACACCAGTCATATATTCATAAAATCATTACCGGCCGCGCCGCGGACTTCGACACGTTGCGGCAGCATGGCGGCCTGAGCGGCTTCCCGAAAGGCCGCGAGAGCGAACATGACGTTTACGATACCGGTCACAGCAGCACTTCCGTTAGCGCGGCCGCGGGCATGGCGGTCGCACGGGACATGACCGGAGAGGACTACCAGATCGTCGCGGTCATCGGGGACGGTTCGATGACGGGCGGCATGGCTTATGAGGCGCTGAACTGCATCGGATCCAGCAAATCCAACGTCAAAATCGTCCTGAACGACAACGGCATGTCGATCGCGCGCAATGTCGGCGCCATGTCCAAGCATCTGCAGGAACTCCGGACCTCCGAGAATTACATCCGGACCAAGGACCGGGTCCGCTCGTCGCTCGGCAGGATTCCGGTCGTCGGAACGGCGCTCACCGAGGGCGTCCGCAAGGCCAAGGACAAGGTCAAATACACGATTCTCGGCGACCCGGGCATCTTATTCGAAGAACTCGGGATCAAATACATCGGGCCGATTAACGGCTACGATATCCCGGCGATGGAAGAGGCCTTCCGTACTGCGAACGCCTTTGACGGTCCGACCATCGTTCACGTCATCACGACCAAGGGAAAAGGCTACACCTGGGCCGAAAAATATCCGCGGAAATTCCATGGGGTTGGTCCGTTTAATATAAAAGACGGTAACATTTTATCGTCAACTGATGAAAAATCGTTCTCACAGGTCTTCGGAGAAGCCCTGACGGACCTCGCAAAAGAGGACCCGACGGTCGTCGCCGTCGTCGCAGCGATGGGAACCGCGACAGGACTGGGACCGTTCTACGACGCTTGTACGGAAAGATTCTTTGACGTCGGCATCGCAGAGCAACACGCGGTGACGTTCGCGGCCGGGCTCGCCAAAGGCGGCATGAAACCTGTCGTCGCGATCTATTCGTCCTTCCTACAGAGGGCCATCGACCAGATCATCGAGGACGTCTGCCTGCAGAACCTGCACGTCGTCTTCGCGATCGACCGCGCAGGCCTGGTCGGTGCGGACGGCGAGACGCACCACGGGCAATTCGATCTGTCGTATTTACAGATGATTCCGAACATGACCGTGCTGGCACCGGCCGACGGAAACCAGCTCGCCGAGATGCTCGCTTATGCGCTAAAACTGGACGGTCCGGTCGCGATTCGCTATCCGCGGGGAAGCGCCACCGGAGACCACCTTCCGCTTCCTACGTTTGCCGGCGGGAACACCACGTTGAACGACGGCAGGGACGTGACGATTCTCGCGGTCGGAACCATGCTGGACACTGCGCTCGAAGCGGCCTACCAGCTCATCGACCGTGGAATCAACGCCGGCGTCCGGTGCATCAACGTCGTCAAACCGTTTGACCCGTCTCTCATGGACATTCCGTCCGGGCTGATCGTGACGATCGAAGACAACGTCGCCACGGGCGGTTTTGGTGAAACCGTCCAGGCGCACTTCGTGAACGAGAGACAAAACGTCCTGTCCTTCGCCATCCCGGACGAATTCATCGCGCACGGCACCGTGGAGGAGCTCCGCGCGGAATGCGGGCTGACGGCGGACGCGGTCGTGAAAGGAGTAACTGACTACTTTGAAAGAAAGGCTTGACGTCTTATTAGTACAGTCCGGGCTGGTCTCGTCGCGCGACCGCGCAAAGCGGCTGATCATGGCCGGCCTCGTCACGGTGGACGGCCGCGTCGAGGACAAGGCTGGGCAGAAGTTCGACGTGGACGCGGACATCGCGCTCAAGGAGGACCCGTGCCGATACGTCAGCAGGGGAGGGCTTAAACTCGAAAAGGCCATCGGCGCGTTCGGCCTCGACTTTACCGGCTGCATCTGCATGGACATGGGCGCCTCCACGGGCGGCTTCACGGACTGCATGCTGCAGAACGGCGCAGCCAGGGTCTACGCGGTCGACGTAGGATACGGACAGCTGGATTACCGGCTGCGGGTCGACGAGCGCGTCGTCAACATCGAAAAGACCAATATCCGCTACCTCGATACATCCCTAATACGAGACCCGATCGACTTCGTTACAATTGACGTGTCGTTCATCTCCGTCCGCCACATGTTTCCGGTCGCTTGCAAGGTCCTGAAACCGGACGGGGAGATCATCTCGCTGATCAAGCCGCAGTTCGAAGCGGGCCGCGAAGAGGTCGGCAAAAAAGGCATCGTCCGCGACCCTGCGGTGCATGTCGACGTCATTAACAAAGTGATCGGATACGCCGACGAATGCGGGCTGTACCCGGTCGGACTTACCTGGTCCCCGATCACCGGAACCAAGGGAAACATCGAATATTTGATCCATTTAAAGCGAAAAGACGCGGGGTGCTCAGATGCCCGCGAAGCTGCAGAAATCGCCGCAGTGGCCGAAATTTCGCCGTCTGCGGTGGTCTCGCTGGCACATGAGGAGCTCGAATGACTTTATCACCGATGATGCAACAGTATAGCAAGATCAAGGAGGAGTACAAAGACTGCCTGCTGTTCTACAGGCTGGGCGATTTTTACGAACTCTTTTTTGACGACGCGTATACTGCGAGCCGCGAGCTCGAGCTCACGCTGACCGGACGGAACTGCGGTCTGGAGGAGCGGGCGCCGATGTGCGGGGTCCCGTTCCACGCTGCGGACACGTATATTGCACGGTTGGTAGAAAAGGGTTATAAAGTCGCGATCTGCGAGCAGACGGAAGACCCGGCCCTTGCCAAGGGGCTCGTTTCGCGCGAGGTCATCCGTGTCGTCACGCCGGGCACGCTCGATATCCTCACCAGCGCGGACCGCGATGAAAACATTTACATCATGTCCGCCTTCCTCGAGAACGGTGTCTGTGCGCTCGCTTACGCGGATATTACGACAGGTGAATTATTTGCGACAGACTTTGAAGTCTCCAAGGACCTCAGCGAAATTGCGCGCGAAGCCGCCGTCATCGCGCCGCGGGAGACCATCCTGATGGCCGGCAGCACGAACCTACTGAACGCGCTGACCGAAGCCGATCCGGACTTTTATTATAGTTTTATCGACAGCTCTTATTATGCGTTCTCCAACTGCGAACGGGCGCTGCTCCGGCAGTTTGAGGCGGAGTCGCTCATCACGCTCGGCCTCGACGACCGGGACGGCATCGTCCGCGCCGCGGGGTCGCTTCTGCTCTATCTGATCGAAACGCAAAAACAAACGCCGGACCAGATCACCAACATCGTCATCAACGAATCCGGGGACCGCATGCACCTCGATAAAGCGACCATGCGCAACCTGGAACTGCTCGAGACCTTGTACGACGGGCGTCGGAGAGGCTCGCTGCTCGGCGTCCTGGACCGCACGCGCACCGCGATGGGCGGCCGGCTCCTCAAGCGCTCCATCAAGGAACCGCTGAACGAAGCGGGTGAGATCAACCGCCGGCTGGACGCCGTCGCTTCGCTGGTCTCGCATCGCGATACGCTGGAGGACCTCCGCGATTCGCTCAAGGAGGTTTACGACTTTGAGCGGCTGACAGCGCGCGTCGCATCCATGCGAGCGAACGGCAAGGACATGATTGCGCTCCGGAACACGCTGGCGGTTCTGCCGGCGATCCGGCAGGCGACCGCGTCCCTGGATGCGGACCTCATGCGCAAGATGACGGAAGATTTGGAGGACTTCGGTCCGCTGCACGACCTCATCGGCGAAGCGATCGTCGAAGAACCGCCGTTTGCGGTAACCGAGGGCGGACTCATCCGAAGCGGGTATTCCGAGGAGCTGGACAGCCTCAAAGACTCCATCCGCGACGCACGGAACTGGATCGCCGGGCTGGAACAGACCGAACGGGAGCGGACCGGCATCAAGACGATCAAAGTCGGCTTCAACAAGGTTTTCGGCTATTATATCGACGTCAGCCGCGCCCTCGCGAACCTCGTACCGGACGATTACATCCGCAAGCAGACGCTCGTGAACAACGAACGGTTCATTACCCCGGAGCTAAAAGAAAAAGAAACCCTCGTCCTCAGCGCGGAGGCCAAGATCAACGCCCTCGAGTATGAATTGTTCAAGCAGGTCCGCGCTGCCGTAGTCCCGTACATCGACAGCCTGCAGCGCGCCTCCCGGGCCGTTGCGATGCTCGACATGCTCTGCTCCTTCGCGGACGTCGCAGTCCGGAGCGGTTACGTCCGCCCGACCGTGGACGACAGCGACCGCATCGAGATCATCGAAGGCAGACACCCTGCTGTCGAGCAGCTCATCGGGGAGGGGATGTTCGTCTCGAATGACACGCACATGGACCGCGCCGGCGACAGCCTGCTCGTGATCACCGGCCCGAACATGTCCGGTAAATCGACTTACATGCGCCAGACCGCGATCATCGTCCTGATGGCGCAGATCGGATCCTTTGTCCCTTGCAAAAGCGCGCAGATCGGCGTCGTAGACCGCGTCTTCACGCGCATCGGCGCCTCCGACAACCTCGCGTACGGGCAGTCGACGTTCTTCATCGAGATGAGCGAGCTGGCCAACATCCTGCGCAACGCGACCGACCGCAGCCTGATCATCCTGGACGAGATCGGCCGCGGCACCAGCACGTTCGACGGTCTCTCCATCGCGTGGGCGACGATCGAATACCTGTCCGGCCCGGAGCACCGCATCCGCACGATGTTCGCGACACACTACCACGAGCTGACCGCACTGGCGGAGACGCATTCCAACATCCGCAACCTCTCGGTCGACGTGCTCGAGCGCGGGAGCGAAGTCGTCTTCCTGCACAAGATCGTGGACGGACCGGCGAGCAAGAGCTACGGCATCCACGTCGCAAAGATCGCCGGCGTCCCGCGGGAGATCCGCTGGAACGCCGAGGCAAAGCTCCGCGAACTCGAATCCAGCCGGCACACCGCGGCCCAGATGGAAAAGCAACTGTCCTTCTTTGATACCGACTTCCGGACCGAGATGGACGACGAGCGGAACGAGATCATCGACGAGATTGCAAGCCTCGACATCGACAACATGACGCCGATGCAGGCGCTCCTCAAACTGAAAGAAATCCAACAGAAACTGGACGAATAGAACCCAAATGATACGCATTTTAGACCGTTTTGTCGCAGATAAGATCGCCGCGGGCGAAGTCATCGAACGGCCGCTCTCCATCGTGAAAGAGCTGGTCGAGAATTCGATTGACGCCGGTGCGGGTAAGATCGTGGCCGAGATCCGGAACGGTGGAAAGTCCTACATCCGCGTGACGGACGACGGCTGCGGCATCCCGGCCGACGAAGTCGCGATCGCTTTCGAGCGCCACGCGACCGGCAAAATCGCGACACTGAGCGACCTGGACCACATCGAGACGCTCGGCTTCCGCGGTGAGGCGCTCGCGAGCATCTCTGCGGTCTCGCGGCTGACGATTTACACGCGTACCACGGACGAGACCATCGGAACCAAGGCCGTTTTGCACGGCGGACGGCTGGTTGAGAAGGAAGCCGTCGGCTGCAACCGCGGAACGACGATTACGTGCGAAGACGTGTTCTATAATACGCCGGCGCGCCGCAAATTTATGAAGTCCGACGCGGCGGAGGCTTCCCTGATCATCGATCTCATCCAAAAGCTTGCGATCTGCTACGCGGATATCGCGTTCCGGATGATAAATAACGGTAATATTTTATTGTCTACTGATGGAGCAGGGGACCGTAAACGCACCATCGCGGACGTTTACAACACGCCGGAGTTCCGCAATCTGATTGAAATCAAGAACGATACAGTCGAAGGCTTTATTTCCGACCCGGGCGTGACGCGATCCACGCGAAAAGGCCAGATTTTCTTCGTGAACGGGCGAATCGTATCCTCTGCCGCCATCGAAAAAGGCCTTGCGCTCGGCTATGGAGACCGGATCTTTTCCGGGTATCCCGTCGCGGTTCTCTTCATCACAGCGGACCCGTCGACACTCGACGTCAACATCCACCCGAACAAGCGGGAGATCAAGTTCCTGAACGAAGCCGACGTCGTCCAGGCGGTCGCGGATGCAGTCCGTTCGGTCATGCAGTCGGAGGCCGCGGTACCGAGCGCGGTCCACCGTCCTTCGCACGGCGCACAACATGGACAGACCTCTTACGTCGATCCGTCCCGCGCCCGGAGCGAATCACAGATCGGGATTCGGGACTTCCTGAGCGTTCACGAGAACCGCCTGCCGGTCGAACCACCTGCGCCTGCGGCCGTCCGTGAACCCAAACCACATCCATCCGACACACGGGATTCAGATGCGCGTAGTATAAAAATATCGGAACCATCCGACCGGCCGTTTGACTTCGCGGACCTCGTTGTCAAGGGATACATCTTTGACGCGTACATCATCCTCCAGGCAGGAGATGTTTTATATATACTGGACCAGCATGCGGCGCACGAGCGTATACTGTACGAGCGCCTGGTCGGCTCTTACAACGCGGAAACCCACGTTTCCCAGCCAATTCTGACGCCGTTCACAGTC
Source organism: Mogibacterium sp. (assembly GCA_017433975.1). GTDB lineage: Bacteria > Bacillota > Clostridia > Peptostreptococcales > Anaerovoracaceae > RGIG2439. Next base: position 76,612 of record JAFRGD010000033.1, read on the forward strand.
GAGGTCACCGCGGATACCTATAACTCAGAGAATCAGTTCCTGGACGCCCTGCGCGGCATGGGCTTCGGAATCGACCCGTTCGGTGCGAACACGTATATCATCCGGGAGATTCCGCCGTACATGACGCTGGACGAGGCGGCAAACTTCGCGAAGGACTTCATCGACAGCGCTCCGGCCGGCGACGCGGCCAACCAGACCGTCATCGATAAGCTGATCATGCGGTCCTGCAAGGGCGCGGTCAAGGCGAACGACCGGCTCTCCGACCGCGAGATCGGCGATCTGATCCAGACGCTCTCGGAATGCAGGAACCCGTTCAGCTGCCCGCACGGCAGGCCGACGTTCCTCCGGATCACGAAATATCAAGTGGAAAAAGCTTTTAAAAGGAAATAAACATGTCTGAAAACGAACCAAACCGTACTGTATATCTGATTGGCGGCCCGACGGCCGTCGGAAAGAGCGACGTCGCCCTTTACCTCGCGAAGCGCATCGACGGCGAGATCGTAAACTGCGACTCCGTCCAGCTGTATAAGCACATGGACATCGGCAGCGCGATGCCGTCCCGGCACGACCGGAGCATTGTCCCGCACCATCTTTTCGACTTCGTCGAACCGGACTATAACATGACCGTCGCGGAATATCAGAGGCTCGCTCTGGACGTCATCGACGACATCCTTGCGCGCGGCAAGACGCCGGTCGTCGTCGGCGGAACCGGCCTTTATATGAACTCGATCCTTTACGACATGGACTTCGCGGCGCGGCCGGTCGATGAGGCGCGGCGCGCGGAGCTCGAGGCGATTGCGGAGCGGAGCGGGGCGGAATACATGTACGACTACCTCTCGGCCGTCGACCCGGAAGCGGCGTCCCGGATCCACCCGAACAACGTCCGCAAGGTCGTCCGCGCGATCGAAGCCTGGGAGTCGGGCTCCGGCATCAAGGACATGGACGAGCTCGTACTGAATCCAAAGTACGACTTCAAACTCTTCGGGCTGACCATGGAGCGGTCCTGGCTCTACGACCGGATCAACCGCCGCGTGCTCAAACTGCTCGAGGCGGGCTTTGTCAACGAAGTGCGCGAACTCATGGACATGGGCCTGACCAAGGACACACCGGCCATGAAGGCGATCGGTTACAAAGAGCTCCTGGCGCATCTGAACGGGGAGTGCACCCTCAAGGACGCTGCGTATGAGATCATGAAGAACACGCGTCACTACGCCAAGCGCCAGCTGACCTGGCTCAAGCGCTACGACGACCTCCACTGGATCGAGATCGTCAAGGGCGAGACCGTCGGACAGGTCATCGACGACATTTTACAGTATTAAAGGGGTTTTCATTGGCTAAGACGACGCTTCCAAAAGAATATCGTATTCATAATAAAAGCGACAAGCCGGATAACATCGTTGAACGTGACAACAAGATCTATCTGGAGTGCGAAAAGATCGAGAAGGAGCTCCCGTATTTCTTCCGGTCGTATTTTGTGTACCTCAAAGGAAACGTCCTCCCGATGACGCGCCTTTCGTATCTGCGGGAGGTACGGTCCTTCCTGAACTATCTGATTCATCAGACGGACCTGACCGTGGCGGAAACGCCCCGGACGATCAAAGCGGAGGAACTGAACCGCGTGACCGCCATGGACGTGAACCTCTTCATCGATTACTGCAGGAAGTACACCGTGGACGACGGAAAGAACGTCGTGATTTATGAGAACAACAACAAGACGTTGGCGCGCAAGAAATCGTCCGTCTCCGTGTTGTTCAAGCAGTTGTACCGTGACGGGCTGGTTGAGAAGAACATCACGGACGGCTTCGACCCGATCAAGGTTCCAAAGCCTGGTGAGCGCGAGATCAAGGCGCTGCAGGACGACGAGGTCATGGTCATGCTGGACGCGGTGACCACCGGGGCGTCGCTCACAAAACACGAGCGGCTGTACTGGGAGAAGACGCGGCTCCGTGACAAGGCGATTCTGATTCTTTTCCTGACCTATGGCCTGCGGCTGTCGGAGCTGCAGCAGCTCAACCTCTCGTCCTTCCAGTTCTCCCGCGGCGAGTTCAAGATCTACCGAAAGCGCGGCAAAGAGTCTATCATGCCGCTCAACCGGTCCGCCATCATGGTCGTACAGGATTACATCAATAACGAACGGGCCATGGTCGCCGAGCAGACCGATGCGGCGGATGAGGACGCGCTCTTCCTGTCGCTCCAGGGATCCAGGATGACGCAGCGGGCCATCCGCGACCTGGTCAAGAAATACACGTCGATCGCGCTGGATACAACGCGCCAGAACGGCTACAGCCCGCACAAACTGAGGGCTACCGCCGCGACGAGCCTGATCGGCCGCGGCAATTCGATCTACGACGTCCAGGCGCTGCTCGACCACGAGCAGGTGACTACAACCCAGCTCTACGCGTCCCACAAGATGAACGTCAAGCGCGACCTCGTCAAGGACATGGAGTGGGAACTCGAACGAAAGGATAACGACTAGTGTCTTCGGTATATCAAGAGTATTTACAAAAGGAATTCGGGATTTCTGAGGCGGTTCACGACCTGGTCATCGACGCCGAGGCGTCGCTCCGCAATCAGTTTGACGAAGCGGACCGCATCTGTGAGGTCTGTCAGGTCAAGGTGCTCAAGGCCTTTCAGGAGAACCGCGTCAACGACACGCACTTCGGCTGGAACACGGGCTACGGGTACGATGACGCCGGACGGGCCGCCGTCGAACGCGTCTACGCCTCGGTGTTCGGTACCGAAGCCGCGCTCGTCCGCCCGAACATCGTCAACGGGACGCACGCGATCGCGACGGCGATGTTCGGCATGCTGAAGCCGAGCGACGAACTGCTTTACATCACCGGAACCCCTTATGACACGTTGCTCAACGTCATCGGTAAGCAGGAGGACGACTTCGTCGGGTCCTTGCGCGACTACGGGGTCCTGTACCGTGAAGTACCGCTGCTGGACGGCGACATCGACTTCGACGCGATCCGCCGCGAAGGAGGGGACAAGACCAAAGTCGTCGCGATGCAGCGCTCGACCGGGTACGACTTCCGCCCGGCGATTCCGCTCGAGAGCATCCGCCGTGCGATCCAAATCATCAAAGAAATCGATTCGAAACTTCTCGTTTTTATTGACAATTGCTACGGCGAATTCGTCGACCTGTACGAACCGACGGATTGCGGCGCGGACGTCATGGCCGGCTCCCTCATCAAGAATCCGGGGGGAGGACTCGCGCTCTCCGGCGGCTACATCGTCGGCCGCTCCGACCTGATCGACCGCATCTCGTACCGTCTGACATGCCCGGGCATCGGCGCGGAGTGCGGACTGACCTACGGGATGAACCGCCAGGTTTTGCAAGGGCTCTTTCTCGCGCCGAAGGTCGTCAATTCCGCCGTCAAGGCCGCGATGCTCGCCGGCGTGATCTTCAGCCGCCTCGGGTATGAAGTCATCCCAAAGGAGTACTCCAAGCGGAGCGACATCATCCAGGCCATCCGGTTCGGTGACCCGGACAAAATGGTCGCGTTCTGCCAGGCCATCCAGAGCGCTTCACCGATCGATTCTTACGTCACACCGATCCCGTGGGACATGCCGGGATACGACGACCAGGTCGTCATGGCGGCCGGGAACTTCGTCCAGGGGTCGTCCATCGAGCTCAGCGCGGACGCGCCGCTCCGGGAGCCTTATATCGCATATTTCCAAGGCGGTCTCACGTATGAACACGCCAAATTCGGGCTGATCAAGAGCGTTCAGAAGCTCGTATCGCAGGGGCTGATCGATGTCAGATAACAGGCGGACAAAACCGAGAATATCGCGGGACGAGCGCCGGCGGAACTGGCAGCTTTTCATGCAGGACGTGCGCTACAACCTTCGGAATTCGTCGTTCCAGAGCAAGGTCGTCGCGTTCGGCAAGCTGCTGATTCTGCTGTTCATTCTCATCGGCATCCCGATCATCATGGCCGTCACGATGAAAGACTCACTTTTGAGTACGGAATACTGGGCAAGTCTGCCGGATCGGTTAGGTGACCATAAAATATTATCGTTCATTATCCTCACATTGCTCCAAACCGCCCAAATCGTCATCTCTGTCCTGCCGGGAGAACCGATTCAGCTCGCAGCAAGTTATTTATATGGTCTCTGGGGCGGTTACGCGATCTGCATTCTCGGGTCGACGTTCGGCATCATCATTACATACCATCTCGCCAAGTTCCTCGGAAGCGACGCGCTGCGCATCGTCTTCGGCGAAGACAAGATCCACGACCTGGTTCATAAGCTGAACAGCCCGAAGGCCTATACAATCATCTTTCTTTTATATCTCATCCCGCTGGTTCCGAAGGACCTCGTCAGTTACGTTGCCGGCATTTCGGATATCCGACTGCGGCCGTTTGTCATCGTCGCGACGCTCGGCCGGTCTCCTGTACTCCTTGGAAACCTTCTGATAGGGCAGTATCTGCGCGATCAGAACTATGTCGGCGTAGCGATCACTGTTCTTATTTTCGCCGTCCTGTTGTTCCTTTGCTGGAAGTTTAAAGACGTGATCATGGCCAAGATCTCTTCATTCGAGGAGGAATACGACAAGAAATAGCCGTTTTTCAGGCTGTTTCCGTCGATATTTTTCTTTTTTTTGCCCTTTTTTGCGATATTGGTCAAAAGATTCCTCAATTCGAACATTTGTTCATTTTTCTGTTGACAGGGGTTTTGACAGGAGATATAATTGCATCATCAAAGAACATTTGTTCTTTTTAAGAAAGAGGTGATTGCAATGACAGAGAGAACGCACAAGAGATACCGCATTGTCAAACCGTTCCGGTTTTTCCTTTTCGTATTGATCTGCGTCATGATTCTGACCATGGGCATTTATACGGTCTTCAGCAATCCGATTGAGGCTGCGGCGACTTCTTATACATACCGCGAGATTACGGTCCGCGAGAACGATACGTTGTGGGACATCGCGTGTGAGTACGGACCGTCCAACATGGATCCGCGGATTGTTGTCCAGGAGATCTGTGACGCGAACGATATCACGCCGGAGGATATTCATTGCGGCGATTCGGTTTTCGTACCGATTGAAATCAACCGATAATACATGGATGATTTAGCAGGTAGGAATCGACAATTCATATTACGATTACATCAAACTTTTTATAACTCCCAAACCCAAACACCGGAAGCTCCCTGAAACGCGATCAGGGGGCTTTTGGTTTATATATGATATATGCAGATCCCCCTCATATTAACTATTCCCAAAATTATGATTTTAGGAATAGTTATGTCCCTTAAATAGGATGTGACAATAGGAGTCCCTCCTCCTTCCTGCCTTTTTGTGAAACAACGATACACTCGATAAATATTGATTTTTCAACGGTTTTATTAAAGGTGTTTATTATGTAATAAGAAAAAATGTCTTTACAGGTTTGTCTTAGAAATTATAATAATCGTTCATATAACAAATCATTTTGAACTATTCTTAAAATCGGGTCCCCTATTACTACATACCTTCAGATGAAAAGGGCGGTCCCTTAAGGGACCGCCTGTCGAAAACAAATATTTGTGATTCGAAAAACACGTCATCAATGATGGAACAGCCGGAATCCGGTGAAGCACATGACCATGCCGTATTCGTTGCAGGCTGCGAGCACGAGATCATCTCGCTTAGAGCCGCCTGGCTGGGCCACGTATTTCACACCGCTCTGGCGGGCCCGCTCGATGTTGTCCGGGACCGGGAAAAACGCGTCCGAGCCGAGCGATACGCCGTCGATGGTATCGAGGTAAGCTCTCTTTTCGGCCAGTGTGAACGGTGCCGGCGCGGTCACAAAGAGCCCCGTCCAGTCATAGGTCCCGTTGGCCTCCGGGGTGTCTTCCATCGCGATGTAACGGTCGATGAAATTATCCTTTTCCGGACGGCCGACGCCTTCCTTCCACGGCAGGTTGAGCACCTGATCGCTCTGCCGCAGGAACCAGTTATCCGCCTTGGTTCCGGCCAGCCGCGTGCAGTGGACGCGGGACTGCTGGCCTGCTCCGATGCCGACCGCCTGCCCGTCGTACGCGAACGCGACCGAATTTGACTGCGTGTATTTGAGCGCGATCAGCGCGATAATCAGGTCTTCTTTGGCCTCCTGCGGGAGTTCCTTATTGTCCGTCACGATGTTCTGCAGGCAGGATTCGTTGATCTCGAGGAAGTTGTGCCCCTGCTCGAACACGACGCCGAACACCTGTTTGATTTCCTGTTCTGGCGGTACGTAGTCCGGATTGACCTGCAAAATGACGTAATTTCCGCTCTTTTTTGTCTTGAGGAGCGCCAGCGCCTCGTCAGTATACCCAGGTGCAATGATTCCGTCGGATACTTCCCGCTTGATCAGGCGCGCACACGTCTCGTCGCACACGTCGCTGAGGGAGATGAAGTCGCCGAAGGAAGACATGCGGTCCGTTCCCCTCGCCCGCGCGTACGCCGTGGCGATCGGAGAGTCGTCCAGGCCCTCGATGTCATCGACAAAGACGGCGCGTTTCAGCCGGTCGCTCATCGGGCGGCCGATGGCGGCGGACGTCGGGCTGACGTGCTTGAACGAAGTCGCCGCGCACTGTCCTGTGGCGGCCTTGATTTCTTTCACTAGCTGCCAGCCGTTCAAAGCGTCGAGCAGGTTGATGTAGCCAGGGCGGCCGTTCAGTACCTCAAACGGCAGGTCGCTGCCGTCCGGCATGGATACGCTCGCAGGTTTCTGATTCGGGTTGCAGCCGTATTTCAGTTCGAATTTCTTCATGATAAGGTCCTCCTCGTTGCTAGTACAGTTGCAGCTTTCAAATGTTGATCTCGGATTTGATCTTTACGTTCGGGTGTCGGCGTGCAATCGGGCCGATCGTATCCTGGAGGAAATCTATGACCTGAGATGCGCTACGCCCGGTATATAGGGTCGGGTCCATCGTCGCCAGGATCTCCTCTCTGGTCAAATTGAACGACGGGTCTCCAGCGATCCGGTCGACGAGGTCGTTCGGCAGGCCTTCCTGTTTGACCTGCAGCGTCGCGGCGTGAGAATGCACGCGGATCCGCTCGTGAATCTCCTGGCGGTTTCCGCCGCGCTTGACCGCTTCCATCATGATGTTCTCGGTTGCGATGAACGGGAGTTTTTCCATGACGCGCGCGTAGATCACCTTTGGATAGACGACCATGTCCTCGGAAATATTGATGTATAAGTCGAGGATGCCGTCCACGGCGAGGAACGCCTCCGGTACGGAGATCCGCTTGTTGGCGGAGTCGTCGAGCGTTCTTTCAAACCACTGCGTCGCAGCCGTGATGGCCGGATTGAGCGAGTCGATCATGACGTATCTCGCAAGCGATGTAATCCGCTCGGACCGCATCGGGTTGCGTTTATAAGGCATGGCAGATGAGCCGATTTGAGATTTCTCAAACGGTTCCTCCATCTCGCCGAACGACTGCAGGATCCGGAGGTCGTTGGAGAATTTGGACGCGCTCTGGGCGATTCCGGACAGCGTGGAAAGGATATTATAATCCACCTTGCGCGTATACGTCTGACCGGACACAGGCACGCAGCCGGCAAAGCCGAACTCCTCCGCGATCAGCTCGTCGAGCCTGCGGACCTTGGCTTCGTCGCCGTCAAACAGTTCCATGAAGCTCGCCTGCGTCCCGGTCGTCCCCTTGGACCCGAGGAGCCGCAGGTCATCGATCCGCCGCTCGAGTTCGATGATATCTAACGCGAGGTCATACATCCAAAGCGTCGCGCGCTTGCCGACGGTTGTAAGCTGGGCCGGTTGGAGGTGCGTATAGCCGAGGCACGGCAGGTCCTTATACCGCAGCGCAAACCGCGACGGGTTCAATACGACCTGAACGGCCTTGTCGAGCAGCAGGCGCAGCGCGTCGCGCATGATGATGACGTCGGTATTGTCGCCGACGTAGCAGGACGTCGCCCCGAGGTGAATGATCGGCTCCGCCTTCGGACAGCGTTTGCCGTAGGCGTACACGTGGCTCATCACGTCGTGGCGGACTTTTTTCTCCTGCGCCTCCGCGACGTCATAGTCCACGATGTGTTTCGCAGCGGTCAGCTCGTCGATCTGCTCCTGCGTGATGTCCAGACCGAGCTCCCGCTCCGCCTTCGCGAGCGCGATCCAGAGCTCGTGCCAGGTCGTGAATTTCTTCTGCTCGGAGAAGATGTATTTCATCTCCTTGCTCGCATACCGCGCGGAAAGAGGCGATCTGTATTGCGTCTTGTTATCCATCAGTCCCCCATTCTCTTGTTCAGGATGCGGATATCAAAATCCTTACTCTCGCGGTCGATGAACATCGTGCAGAGAGAAATTTTGTTATCATCATCCAGGGAAGTCCAAATCGTATTGGTGAACGTGCTGAAATCATCCGGAATGCTGACGGTCCATGGTTCTCCCTCAAACGACGGCAGCGGGTTGCCGTCGCTTTCATATGTATGGATGAAACGGCCCGTTCCGTCAACCGGTTCGTATTCATAGAAATACCTGCCGCAACGTTCCCCTGCTCCGTCGATGTTCTTCAAAATGCTGAGTTTATAATCTCCGTTGACGCAATCGACCAAGCCGGAGATCCTCGGCGTAAAATTCGGCCCGTCAGGCTCAAAATTACGCGTTCTGAGCGCATCCTCAAACGTCAATCCAGCTTTGATGTACTCGCAGATCGTATCCGTCTGATCGCCGTTTGTGACGATCAGATTCGTGCCGCAAAGCCGGATCGGATAGTAAATGATCAGTGACGGATCTTCCACCTTGGACTCGTCAAAAGGAGCGATCACTATATTTGTATCCTCCATAAAGAAATACCGGTTTCTGCTGTTTTCGGACCTTCCCATAATGAAATAGGCAACGGCGATCTTATCAGCGGTCGTACCGATAAGGATGCCCCTGCCCCAGTAGCGATTGGAAGTAAGAAAGCCGAGATCATTGATTGCGCTTTTGTTCATGATTTCTCCATCCTGTCTAAATAACTCTGCAGTATAACGATAGCAGCCTGCCTGTCGATGATGGCCTTACGGTCTTTGCGCCGGACGTCCGCTTCGATCATCGCGCGCTCCGCGATCTTGGTCGTGAAGCGCTCGTCCTGCCATTCCACTTTGACCTTGGAGAGGCCGGAGCTGCGGAGTTTGTTGCAAAGCATCGTGTGAAACTCCCGGACTTTCTGCGTCTGGACGCTGTCCGTCCCGTTCAGGTTGAGCGGTAGTCCCACTACGACGGTATCGCAATCGTACTCCCGGACGAGGTCCAGAACCTTGCCCGCATCCTTGCGAATGCCGACGCGTTCGATCGTCGTGACGCCCTGCGCGATGATGCCCAGAGCGTCACTGACGGAAACGCCGATCGTTTTGTCACCAATGTCGAGTCCCAGTTTTCTCATGGCGGAACTATTTTTTGTCGATGCCGAGATAGCTGGTCAGAATCTCCTCGAGCAGGTCGTCCCTGTCGACGCGGAGAATCAGGCTGCGCGCGTTGTTGTGGCTTGTGATGTAGGACGGGTCCCCGGAGGTCAGATAGCCGACCATCTGGTCGATCGCATTGTATCCCCTGTCGGAAAGGGCTTTGTAGATCGCCTCGAGGATTTCCTTGGTAGTCATGTCTTCTCTCTTGATGCTTTCAAACATGATCGTGTCTTTGCTCATATCGTAACCTCCTTACTGAATTGAACTGACGATTTCTTTTGCTTTTGCGAAGGCCGCGTCGACCTTTGCCGAGTCTTTGCCGCCGGCCTGGGCCATGTTGGCCTTGCCGCCGCCACCGCCGCCTGCAACGCGGGCGACTTCCTTGATCAGGTTGCCGGCATGGTATCCCTTGCCGATCAGGTCGTCCGTGACCGAGGCGATAAAGGTGACCTTGCCGCCGCTGACGGAAGCGAATACCATGACGACGCCGCTGTATTCGGCCTTGACCGCGTCGGAGATGGACCGGAGCTGGTCGATGTCCGCGTCTTCAAACTTACGCAGGATCAGCTTGACGCCGTTGACTTCCTCCGCGGAGGAGACGATCTCGCCGAGCGCGCCGGAGATCTCATCCGCCTTGAAGGACTTGATCGTGGCCTCGAGATCCTTGTTCTCCTTGACGAGCCGCTCCGCGCGGATGGCGATGTCATTGTCGGTGGATTTGAGAATCGAAGCGGTTTGGCGGATCAGCCCTTCCTTATCCTTGAGGTAGCCGCAGATATTGGTGCCGGTGATGGCTTCGATTCTGCGGACGCCGGACGCGACGCTGTATTCCGCGATGATCTTGAACGCGCCGATCTTGCCGGTGTTATCAAGGTGTGTACCACCGCAGAACTCGACGCTGTAGTCGCCCATGCTGACGACGCGGACGATCTCACCGTATTTCTCGCCGAAGATCGCCATGGCGCCCAGTTTGCGCGCCTCGTCGATCGGCATCTCTTCCATCCGGATCGGAAGGAACGCGTCGATCTTGTCGTTTACGATCTGTTCGACCTTGCGCAGTTCATCCGATGTCACCGGCTGGAAGTGGTTAAAGTCAAACCGCAGATAGTTATTATCGACATAGGAACCCGCCTGCATGACGTGATTCCCGAGGATGTCGCGCAGTGCCTGGTGCATGAGGTGCGTGGCGCTGTGCCCCCGCGCAGTGCGGTTCCGGTTCGGCCGGTCGATGGCGAGGACCGCGCGGTCTCCCGCGATGACGCCGCCCGTTTCCGTGTCGGACAGAATGTGCAGGAAAATGTCGTTCTCCTTGATGACGTCCGTAACGGTAAACGTATGCCCGTTGGCCGTGATCGTTCCGATGTCGTGTACCTGTCCGCCGCTCGTTGCGTAGAACGGGGTCCGGTCAAAGATCATAAAGGCACGTTTTTCGTCATACTGGCCGACGTATTGCACGGTAGCCTCGGTGTCGGTCTCGGAATATCCGAGAAATGCGGTCGGCGGAAGCGCGTTGTATTCGGACGGGTCGTGCCAGGCCTCGTCCTCCGTGTCGAGCTGCGTATCCTGCGAATGTCTCTTTTGTCTCTCCATGCAGGCGCGGAAACCGTCGAGGTCGGCCGTCATGCCGTTCTCGGCGAGGATTTCCTCCGTCATCTCAATCGGGAAGCCATAAGTATCATATAGCTTGAAGCAGTGCTCGCCGTCCATCTCGGTGAGGCCGGCGGCCTTCATCTCATCGATATACTCGCCGATGATCTTCATTCCCTTGGAGAGCGTCCGGAGGAACTGCTCCTCCTCGCCCTTGATGATCTTGCGGATGAATTCGTGTTTCTCTACAAGCTCCGGATACGCGCCGCCGGAAACCTCGACGACCTTGTCGGCGAGCTCATAGAGGAAGGCTTCGTTCTCGATGCCGAGGATCATTCCGTTCCGGCTCGCGCGGCGGATCAGCCGGCGAAGGACGTATCCCCTGCCCAGGTTGGACGGAAGGATGCCGTCCGCGATCATGAACACCATCGACCGCAGGTGGTCGGTGATGATGCGCAGGCTGACGTCGACCTGTTCGTTGCCGGCTTCGTATTTTACGCCGGCGCGTTCTTCCGCAGCCTTGAGGATGTGTCGGACCGTATCGACATCAAAGATGGAGTCGACGCCCTGCATGATGCAGGCCAGGCGCTCGAGTCCCATGCCGGTATCGATGTTCGGATGCGCGAGGTTGGAGTACGACCCGTCCTCTTCCTTGGAGAACTGGGTGAAGACGTGGTTCCAGAACTCGATGTAGCGGTCGCAGTCGCAGCCAGGCTTGCAATCCGGGCTGCCGCAGCCGTATTCCTCGCCGCGGTCGAAATAGATCTCGGAGCAAGGGCCGCACGGGCCGAGGCCGATTTCCCAGAAGTTGTCGTCCTTGCCGAGGCGGACGATCCTCTCCTCCGGCATGCCGATCTCGCGCCAAATCTCGAAGGCTTCGTCGTCCTGCTCGTAAATCGTCGCCCACAGTTTATCCACCGGCATGTCGAGCCATTTCGTGATGAATTCCCAGCCCCAGTTCAGCGACTCACGCTTGAAATAATCGCCGAAGCTGAAGTTGCCGAGCATCTCAAAAAACGTACCGTGCCGCGCCGTGTGCCCGACGTTGTCGATATCGCCGGTCCGGATGCACTTTTGACAGGTTGTCATCCTGCGGCAAGGCGGCGTCTCGGTCCCGGAAAAATACGGCTTGAGCGGCGCCATGCCGGAGTTGATGATGAGAAGGCTCTTGTCATTTCGCGGAATCAGCGAAGAACTCCCGCCGGCGTAATGTCCCTTGCTTACAAAGAAATCGCGGAACATGTCCCGGATCTCGTTTAAGCCTTTCTTTTCCATAAAAAAGTATCTCCCTTTACGATAATTTGTTCTTGTCAACTGTCTCCGGATCATCGACAAATTCGATCCGGTCGAGCTGTTGTCTTAAACTGTTCCGAATGGAAGCGAGGAACTCCTTGCGGAGCGCAGCGCGCTCCGCAAGTTCCTCGTCGGTCAGTTCTCTTTGTTTGGCGATGTGCGCCAGTTCGTTGATCCTGTCGATCTTATACTGTTCCATCTGAGGTATTAATTAAACGAATCTCTTCTCTTGACGAGGGCGTCGTATCTGGCTTTGGCAGCCTTTTCCGCCTCCGCGAACAGCTTTGCCGCGCGGTCCGGGTTGGACTGCTCGAGCGAGCGGTATCTCACCTCGCCCATCAGGAAGTCCTTATAATCGAGCGACGGCTCTTTGCTGTCGATGGTCAGAGGGTTCTGTCCGGCGGCCTGCTTGGACGGGTCGAACCGGAAGAGGTTCCAATAACCGGCCTCGACGGCTTTCTTCATCTCCGGCATCGCGTTGTTCATGCCGGCGCGGATTCCGTGGTTGATGCACGGCGAGTACGCGATGATCAGGGACGGTCCTTCGTACGCCTCGGCTTCTTTGATGGCCTTGAGCGTCTGCTCCGGATTCGCGCCCATCGCGACCTGCGCTACGTAGACGTAACCATAGGACATGGCCATCTCGGCGAGGTTCTTCTTGCTGGTGGCCTTGCCGCTCGCAGCGAACTGAGCGATCGCGCCGGTCGGAGTCGCCTTGGACGCCTGGCCGCCGGTGTTGGAATACACCTCGGTGTCGAATACGAGGACGTTGATGTTCTCGCCGGAAGCGATCGCATGGTCGAGTCCGCCGTAACCGATATCATAGGCCCAGCCGTCGCCGCCGAAGATCCAGACGGATGGCTTCGGCAGGAGGTCCTGATTGGCGATAACGTATTTTGCATCCGCATTGTCGGAGCCTGCGCAGGCCTCGACCAATGCCGCAGCGGCAGTCTCGGCTGCCTTTGCGTCGTTCATCGCATCGATCCACGCTTCGGCCGCAGCTTTGAACTGCTCATCCTCCGCGAGTCTCGCGACGGCGGTCTTCATCGTGTTCCGGCGTGCGTTCATGGAAATCGCGATTCCAAGGCCGAACTCCGCGTTGTCCTCGAACAGGGAGTTGGTCCATGCCGGGCCCCTGCCCTCTTCGTTGACGGTGTACGGCGTGCTCGGTACGCTGCCGCCCCAGATGGAGCTGCATCCGGTCGCGTTCGCAATGAACATTCTCTCGCCGAAGAGCTGAGTGACGAGTTTCGCATACGGGGTCTCTCCGCAGCCTGGGCATGCGCCCGAGAACTCGAGGAGCGGCTTGCGGAAGCCGACGCTTGCGACGTTGTTCGGCTCTTTCTTTTCATTGACGATATTTGCGACAGCGTAGTCGAAGATCGGCTGCTGGCGCTGCGCCTCGTCGCTCTCGAATGGGATCATCTTGAGGGCCTTCTCTTTGGCCGGGCAGACTTCGACGCAGGAGCCGCAGCCCGCGCAGTCGTAGGTGGAGATGGCCATCGTGAAGTTGAGGCTCTTGTTGGTGTTGGCCGGTTTGGTCGCCGCGCCGCAGGCCTCGGCCTGTTCCGCGGTCATCAGGAACGGACGAATCGCAGCGTGCGGGCATACGTATGCGCAGCGGTTGCACTGGATGCACTTCTGAACGTCCCATGCAGGTACGTCGATCGCGACGCCGCGCTTCTCGTAAGCAGCAGTACCCGCCGGCAGCATGCCGTCTGCGGTCGAGAGGAACTTGCTGACTGGGATCTGGTCGCCCGCCATCGCGGAGTGCGGGATGAGGATGTTCTCAACGTACTCCTTGAGGTCCGCTCTGTCCGTATCGACGACGACCGGAACGACTTCGTCCACCGCGTCCTTCCAGGAAGCCGGAACGGTGACCTTATGGACATTGGCCACACCCGCGTCAACGGCGGCGCAGTTCATGTTGACGATGTCCTCGCCCTTCTTGCCATAAGTCTTCTTGATCGCATCCTTCATGTAACCGACAGCCGTGTCGATCGGAATGATGTCCGCGAGCTTGAAGAACGCAGCCTGCAGCACGGTGTTGGTACGTCTCGCGCCGAGGCCGGCCTCGACCGCCAGTTTAACCGCATCGCATGTGTAGAACTTGATGTCATTCTCCGCGATGTATCTCTTGGCCTTGGCCGGGAGGTGCTCGTCGAGTTCCTCGTCGGTCCAGCCGCAGTTCAGCAGGAAGGTTCCGCCCGGGTTGACGTCCTGGACGATGTCGTATTTCTTGATATAAGCGGTGTTGTGGCAGGCGATGAAGTCCGCGTTGTTGACGTAGTACGTCGACCGGATCGGCTGGTCACCGAATCTCAGGTGGGAGATCGTTACGCCGCCGGATTTTTTGGAGTCGTACTGGAAGTACGCCTGGACGTATTTGTCGGTATTGTCGCCGATGATCTTGACGCTGTTCTTGTTCGCGCCGACCGTGCCGTCCGCGCCGAGGCCCCAGAATTTGCAGGAGGTCGTGCCCTTTGGCGTGACGACCGGATTGCTGGTCCGCGGAAGCGAGAGATCGGTCACATCGTCGATGATGGAGATCGTGAACTCTTTCTTTGGCGCGTCGCTGACGAGGTTGTCATAGACAGCAAGGATGTCGCCTGGCTGGGTGTCCTTGGAGCCGAGGCCGTATCTGCCTCTGGTGATGAGCGCGTCCTTGAACGCGGTGCCGGCGAGTGCGGTAACGACGTCGAGGTACAGCGGCTCGCCCAGGGAACCGAGTTCCTTGGTGCGGTCGAGTACGGCGATTCTGCAGACGGTCTCCGGCAGCGCCTCAAGCAGGTACTTGACCGAGAACGGTCTGTACAGTCTGACCTTGACCAGTCCGACCTTGCGGCCCGCGGCGTTCAGGTAGTCGACGACTTCGCTCGCGGCTTCGCAGACCGAACCCATCGCGATGATGACGTCAGTCGCGTCCGGTGCGCCGTAGTAATTGAACGGCTTGTAATCCGTACCGATTTCGGCGTTCACCTGGTCCATGACGCCCTTGAAGATGTCCGCCGCGTCGATGTAAGCCTTGTTGCGGGACTCGTTGTGCTGGAAGAACGTCTCCGGCTGCTCGGCGGAACCCATGAGGTGCGGATGCAGAGGGTTGTTGGCGTGAGCCTTGAACTTCTGCAGGGCTTCCTTGTCGAGCATGCTGTCCAGGACGTCGTAATCCCAGGTCTCGATCTTCTGCTGCTCGTGGCTCGTCCGGAAGCCGTCAAAGAAGTGCAGCACCGGCATGCCGGCCTTGACCGCGCCGAGGTGCGCGACCGCCGCGAGGTCCATGACCTCCTGCGGGCTGTTGGAAGCCATCATCGCGAAGCCGGTCTGTCTGGTCGCCATGACGTCCGAGTGATCGCCGAAGATGTTGAGCGCGTGCGTGGAAATCGCTCTCGCCGCGACGTGGAAGACGCCCGGGAGCTGTTCGCCAGCGATCTTGTACATATTAGGAATCATGAGGAGCAGGCCCTGGGACGCCGTAAACGTGCTGGTCAGCGAGCCGGCGTTCAGCGAGCCGTGAACCGCGCCTGCGGCACCGCCCTCGGACTGCATCTCAACTACTTTGACCTGCTCGCCGAAGATGTTCTTGCGGCCGGCGGCAGCCCATGCGTCAATGTTTTCTGCCATGACAGAGGATGGCGTGATCGGGAAGATCGCTGCTACTTCGGAGAAGGCGTAAGCTACATGCGCCGCAGCGGTATTTCCGTCCATCGTCTTGAGTTGTCTCTTGCTATTTGACATATTAGAAACCACCTTTCGTATCTAAAATTAACCAATTTATTATATCATCCTTGTTCCCGCTTCGCAACAAAAGTATGCAACTACTTGGTGACTTCATCATTTTCCAGAATGTCCCGGACGCAGACCGTCAAATGCTTGAGAAAAGCCAGATTTCCGGGCTTTTCGTTAAAGGCAGCAAAAAGGTTCCTCCGGTCGGAGGAATCCTTTTCTTTACATCGATGGATGTCCCACGCCCTGCTGATCGCTGACCGGATATTCCGCTCTACGGTCGCAGGATTTGCAAACGTCATCAGTGACAGCTCCGGATAGAGTTCCTTGGTCGGAGAGATGGCTGACTGAATGCTTGAATACATGATCATGACCGCGCTGATGATGTAGGAAAATCCTTTGGACGTCGTCTGAAACCTGGACGCGACGAGCAGATCGTAACACACGCCGTGCAGCAACATTTCGTCTTTCCGATACTGTTTCATTCCATAGCTCTCCCGTACGGTGAAGCGATCGGAAAACAGGCTTTCGGACAGTCTCATGCGCGAGTAGTCTGTATCCCTCATGTTCATGCATTCGTGAATATAACCGAACCGTTCCATGATCTTGTTCACCGTGTATGGCTTCTGAATGAAGTCACTCATTCCAAGCGACGCAAGATGCTGGATGAACATGTTATCGTACATGTCGGAAGTCACGATAATGTACGGCTTGCGGCGGCGCTGGAACTGTTTCAGTTCCCGGAGGACGTCCTGCCCGTTTACTGATGTGCGATAAAGAAGTAATAGAAGTGTAAAAAATTTTGCCGTTCCTATCCGGCACTTGCGCATTGTGTCGGATAGGTCGGGCGGTTATTCGGGCAAGTCCACCTTGCCAACAAAAGAATAATAAATCTCAA
>JAFRGD010000034.1 GCA_017433975.1 Mogibacterium sp.
CCAATTCCCGGTCGTATCATCTACGATACCGATCTTGACCCGGGTGATCGTCTGCGACGATTTGATGGTCCCCTTGACGGTGATGCCGCCGCCTTCTTTGATGGTCGTCGGATAGTTCTCTCCGGAAAGCGTTATCTCAGCGGTATCAGCCGCGGACGCCGAAGCCGAGGACGGATCTTTGACGGTGAATTTTTTGTTCAGGACCGTTTTGGTATCTCCGGACGTCGTATGCGCGTAGATTCTGTAATAGTAAGTTCCCGGATCCAGCTTACCGAAAAGCAGCTTCGCGTCAGCCTTGCTGACATCAAAGGTCTTGGCGTTTACGTTTTTGTTGTCGTATTTATACGCAGTCCACTTCTTGGTCGATGCGTCGACGATACCGATCTCGATGCGTTTCAGCTTGGCGTTCGATGTGATCTTGCCTTTTATGCTGAAGCCTTTTCCTTTATCGAGCGTGGTAGGATAATTGCCGTCGGAGAGTTTGATCGAAACAGCCTCTATGGTGAACTCCTTATCCAAAACCAGTTGAGCTCCCGAGGCGGTATGCACATAGATGCGGTAACTGTATTTGCCTTTTGGCAGGTTTCCGAACACAATGGAAGAATCCGCCTTGGCGACGTTAAACGTCTTGGCGTCTACATTCTTGTTATCGTATTTTTCGGCAGTCCATTTCTTGGTCGACTTATCAACGACACCGATCTCCACCCGCGTGATCTTCTGATTGGATGTGATCGTTCCCTTGATATTCATACCGTATCCGGCAACCAGCGTCGTCGGATAGTTGTAGTCCTCGATCGTGACCTTGGCGTCCACAGCGCTGACAACAGCGCTGGAAAACAAGACGATCAGGAGCGCGAGTATTACGACGAATGTACTGCGTTTTCTGATACTTTGTGTGTTCATTTCCCTCTCCGATAGAAATTGACATAAAAAGTATTATTTTTTATCATTCTATCATCGACCCGTTGGAATAAAAAGATTCTGCAGTTAACATTTTTCATTATTTGTTAATTATTTCTTTATAAAACCTTCACACACGGGGTAAAAAAACAAGATGTTGTGGGGCCGCGGAAAAAGCCCACAATTCGACATAATATCGCGATTTGATCAAAAGGCACAAAAAAGAGCGCGCACACGCGCGCTCTCAAAATCGATAGCCGATAATTATTCGCGATCCAGAATCAGCTTTGGTACGTCCTCCTCACCGATCTCGACACCGTCAACATCTCCACTCGAATTGTTGACTGCGAGATTGAATTCTTCATCGACTGTGACGTCATAATTGTAAGTCGTAACGCTACCGTCCCCGTTCTCGTAAGTCAGATGCAAACTCGTATCTCCTTTTTTGGTCGGGGTGAACACGATGATTTCTTCTTCGCCGGTGCCTTCGCCTTCGTAGCTGTCATCCATCATGAAGCTTTCTTCTACCTGGAACAACTCCTGATCCTGCGTGATCTCCCATACACGGTCATTCTCCGTGTCCGATTCGAGTATGATTTTGAAGATGTATCCACCATCTGTCAGAATGACCTCGTTCTCTTCCTCATCCCCCTCGGAGGAGCATCCGGCCAGCATTAAGACTGCCAGAATCAAAACAAGGCACGCTGTGATCCAGTGGACGATGGAATTTCTATTGTTACGCTTCATGTATTACCTCCTTGATTAAATTGACAATGCTGCCGGTGCAGTCGTCATTTTTCACTACATTTCTCTCTGCAAAGTCCCTGAGTTTATTAAAATCATATTTATCATATCCTATCTCTCTGATGACTTCGTGTGGGTCTCTGTGAGGATATGAAGGCAAATCTGTGTACGGATTGAGGTAGAACCCTCTTCTGTCGATATAGTTGTCTAAATCATATGCGTATATATAAGTCCGTACCCCCATGACCGCCGCCTCATACAACATCGCGGAGTAGTCGGTCACGAAGTGGTCCGCCGTGGTCAGGAGCTCCATCGACGTGTAACCCTTGACCGGCGTCTCTCCGTTGATGGTCACCCTGTGGCTCACGACCGGATGCCCGGAGAGGATGATACTATACCTGTCTTTGTCTACCAGACGGATGAACTCGTCGATCCGGTCCTTTTCTTCCTGGAGTTCCGCAGCGCTGCCCTTGCGGAGCGTCGGCGCATAGAGGATGATCTCCTTGCCCGCCAGCTCCGGATACGCGGAGAGGATCTCCGCACGCTTTTTCTCTTTGTACACCGGGTCCCGCAGAAGGTCTGTCCGCGGGAGCGGGATGATCCGGAAATAATCCTCGTCATACCCGAAGGCTTCTTTGAAACCCTGCACGCCCGCCTCGCTGCTCGCGAGGATCGCGTCATACCCGCGGTGCATGTTCATGATGTCCGCGATCTGTTGCGAAGACCCTTCCGCCTGCCCGAGGATGCTCTTTCCGAATTTTTTGTAGGCGCCGAGCGCGTGCCACATCTGAAGGACTTTCAGATCGCTCCGTTGCCTGAGAAAACTAATCAATATGCAGTAGCTGTCGAGCACGACGGCTCTGGACGTCGCCACGCTGTGCATCTGCGTTGTGATCATGTGCCAGACATAGCTGACCTTGTTGTCGAGTTTTCTGCACAGGACGGTGACTTCATACTCCGGCAATTCTTTCTGAAGGCGCTCTGTGAGCATCCGGATGTCCAGGCTTGGAGTATTGCTCTGCCGGCTGATAATGGTGATTCGATTCTTGACAGGCGCGATTTTGTGAACGTCGAAGATCAGCTGAAGGATCACGCGCCCTATATTAATGATAATGCGCACGGTTCCTCCTGACGCGTCTGACTATTTGCCCCAGACCATGACTGTTTTGCCGCTGTGGCGCCGCTTATCGAGGTCGAACGCCTTGTTCATGTCCTCGATCGTGCTCACGGCGACGACGTCTCCGATGATTTTCTTCATCTCCGGGATGACTTCCGGATGCGCCTCGTAGAAATCGATCAGATCGCGGAAGTCCTTGATCCCGCTCCGGCTGCTGCCGATCAGGCGGAGGCCCTTCTCCAGGACCATCCGGGTGTTCACCGGAATCGGATCCTCCGACACTCCCATGAGAGCGATCGTTCCTTCCGGATTGATATGGTCGATGATCTGATTGATCGCGACGCCGCTGGATTTTCCGCCGACGCATTCAAACGCGTGGTCGACGCGGAACGAATCCGGGATGGCGGCCGTATGGATCTTGCGGTCCGCAAAGGTGAAGTCGGACATTTTCTCTTCGTGGATGCCGAGGATCACGATCTTGCTCTCCGGGAACCGATACCGCAAAATGATCGCAATCAGGAATGCGATGTTCCCGTCGCCCCAGATTCCGATCGTGTTTCTCCTGCGATGCGCGATCGCGTCAAAGCGGTTGATCGTATGATACGCGACGGACGAGAGCTCTGAAAACGCGGCGACTTCTTTATCGATATTGTCGGGTAGTTTCACCAGGCGGTCGCGTCCCATCACGAC
The DNA here is from genome assembly GCA_017433975.1 of Mogibacterium sp. Taxonomy (GTDB): domain Bacteria; phylum Bacillota; class Clostridia; order Peptostreptococcales; family Anaerovoracaceae; genus RGIG2439. Next base: position 3,452 of record JAFRGD010000034.1, read on the forward strand.
ATAGTCCTGCATGAAGCCGTCAAAGCCGCTTGCGCGGAATTTGCTGCTGCGGAGGTAGTTCTCCGCGACGATGTCGTCTTCTTCGACCGGGGTGTTCGGAACCATCACGACCCAGTCACCCGGACGGTATTCGCCCAAGCGGTCGCTCACGACCTGTCCGATGGCTTCGTGAATCAGTGCCATCGGTAGTTTCCTGGCAAGCACCTCCGGCGCCCGGGTCCCTTGATAGTACCGCTGATCCGCGCGGCAGATCGACATGTACCCAGGGCGGACGATCACGCCGTCCGTATCCTCGTTGATGACCTCTTCGATGATTTCAAACGTTCCCGGTCTGGTTAAACTGTAGATTCTGTTCTTCATCTGCTTGTCCAATTACAATTTAACGATAAAACTCTTTGACCTTTTCGATCACGTACGCCAGGTCGTTCTCCGTCAGGCCGTAGTAAAGCGGCAGACGGACGAGGCGGTCGCTGACGCTCGTCGTGTAGCGGTCCTCGCCGTGGAAGCGGCCGTACTTGAGGCCCGCCTCGGCCGAGTGGAGCGGTACATAGTGGAAGACCGCGCTGATGCCGTTGTCCTTGAGGAACTGGATGAATTCGGTCCGCTCCTCGAGGTCCTTGGTCATCAGGTAGAACATGTGCGCGTTGTGGACGCAGTCCGCCGGAATGACCGGCCGTTCGACCTTGCCCGCGGCCTCGAGCGCCTCGAATTCGCGGTAATAGGTGTCCCAGGTGCGCATGCGGTCGTCGTAGATCTCCTGATACCGTTCGAGCTGCGCATAGAGGTACGCCGCGTTCATGTCGCTCGGGAGGAAGGATGAACCCATTGTCACCCACGAATATTTGTCGACCTGACCGCGGAGGAAGCGGCTGCGGTCGGTGCCCTTCTCGCGGATGATCTCCGCGAGGTCCGCCTTGGCCGGGTCTCTGACGAGGACTGCACCGCCCTCGCCCATGCTGTAGTTCTTGGTCTCGTGGAAGCTGTAGCAGCCGAAGTCTCCGATGCTGCCGAGCTCACGGCCCTTGTAGGACGATGTGACGCCCTGCGCCGCGTCCTCGATTACGATGAGGTTGTGTTCGCCCGCGATCCGCATGATCTCGTCCATTTCGCAGCTCACGCCGGCGTAGTGCACCGCGACGATGACCTTGGTGCGGTCCGTGATCGCGTCCTCGATCAGTTTTTCATCGATATTCTTGGTGTCCGGCCGGATGTCAACAAAGACGAGCTTTGCTCCGCGCAGGACGAACGCATTGGCCGTCGAAGAAAACGTAAACGACGGCAGGATGACCTCGTCGCCTTCCTGGATGTCCGCGAGGATCGCCGCGAGTTCCAGCGCCTGCGTACCGGACGTCGTGAGCAGAGCTCTCGTCACGCCGGACCGCTCCTCGATCCACTTATTGCATTTCTTTGTGAACGGACCGTCACCGCAGATCTTGTGATTGTCAACCGCTTGCTTGACGTAATCGAGTTCGTTGCCTACAAAAGGCGGAATGTTAAAACTGATCATACCCTTTTCTCCTTAACTATATCTACTAAAGCACGGTGTTTGTGCAGCGTTACTTGTTCAGATCATTCTTGATCTTGGTGGTACTGATCTCCGGCGTCCGCGGGAGATACACGACCTCGACGCCCTCGTCCTTGAGGTAGTCGAACTTGCCGACCCAGTCGTCGCCCATGACGAAGACGTCAATGTGGTACTCGTGCATGTCGGAGACCTTTTGTTCCCAGCTCTCCTCCGGAATCACCAGGTCCACGTACCGGACCGCCTCGACGAGCGCCTTGCGCTGCTCGTACGGGAAGTAGCACTTCTTCTGCTTCTGATTCCAGTTGAATTCGTCCGTCGAGACGACGACGATCAGATAATCGCCGAGTTCCTTGGCCCGCCGCAGCAAGTTGATGTGTCCGTAGTGAAGCAAGTCGAATGTTCCGTAAGTGATGACGCGTTTCATTGAATGATTCCTACCTCTCTCAGGATACGGTCTGTCACGTGACCGTCGCACGATCCCATGAATTTCTTTTTAAATGATACCACTATTTGCCGGTCAAAGTCACTATCTATATTTTGGATGTAGCGGATGACGTCCTCCGTGTGCTGGTAGACCGGCCCCGGCGTCATCTCGTCGTAGTCGTAATAGAAGCCGCGCCAATCATCATAGTTTTCGATGTCCGGTGCGAAGAAGATCATCGGCCGCTCGAACAGCGAATACTCAAAAATCAGGGACGAGTAATCCGAAATGCAGACGTCGCTCGCACAGAGAAGCTGGTCGATCTCGAGGTCCTCGGTCACGTCGCGCGCGAAGTCCCGGCAGTCCTCCGGGATGACCGGGCGGCGCTTGACGAACGGGTGGTGCTTGGTCAGAAGCACGTATTCGTCTCCGAGGGCGTCCCGCATCGCGCGGATGTCGAGGTCGTCCGGGGAGACGGCTTCGTTCACGCGGCCGCGGAACGTCGGCGCGTAAAGGATGATTTTTTTTCCGCGGCTGAACGGGACCGCCTCGTGGACGCGGTCGACCGCCGCTTTAACAAATGCGTCGTCGTAAAACACGTCGGTCCGGCTCACGCCGAGCGGCTTGACGATGCCCTGCCCCTCGAGGCCCATGGCTTCTTCGTAGGCCCATACGACCTCCGGGCTGCTCACTGTGACGATATCATAATTGTTGTGCTGCTTGATGATCTCCTGCCGGCGCTGGTTTCCGCCGAACAGTTTGGCCGCCGAGCTGAAGCCGAACCGTTTGAACGCACCGCATGCATGCCACACCTGAACGACCGTCGTCTCCGGCCGCTTCGTAAAGCCGCCGACCGACTTGTTCGCGTCCGTGGTGAAGACGTACCGCGCGGTCGCCATCTCGCGGAGGAACGGCATGATGTTCTTGTGCTGGTCCTTGAGGTGCAGCAGCCCCAGGCCGAGCGAGATCTCGACGATGTCGTAGCCGCCGATCTCCTCCAGCCGCCGCTTGATCTGCAGGAGGCTGTCCGTCGTCTGCCGGAACCGCGGCTCGAGCAGGATCACTTTGTTCGGAACGACTGGCTGTTTGGCGTATTTGCGGTACTGCATCGGATAAATGCCCTTGACCGTCATGCAGTCGTACGCAAAGCTCAGCCGCTCCCGCATGAATTTCCAGACTTGATTCGCCATAGTTTCTCGCTTTCTATAGTTCGGCGCCCATGGCCGCGAGGATCCGGTCCGTCGCGTGGCCGTCGCACGAGCTCATGTAAAGTTCTTTGAATTTGCGGATCCGATCCCGGTCGAACCGGTTGTCGATGTCTTTGATATATTCCACCATGCCCGCGGTGTCGTCAAAGATCTCCCCCGGGACGAAGTTGTCGTAGTCGTAATACATGCCGCGCTCTGCCGCGTATTGGACGCGGTCCGCCGCATAGAACAGGACTGGCCGCTCGAACAGCGAGAACTCAAAGAAGATGGAGGAATAATCCGTGATGCAAATATCGCAGGTGCAGATCAGGTCCTCGATGCTGACCGTATCGGTCACGTCGAACGCAAACGTCCCTTTGAGGTCCTCCGGGATTTCCGGGCGGATTTTGACGAGCGGATGATGCTTCACCAGAACGATGTACTCGTCGGATAGGCCGTCCGCCATGGCCCGATAGTCAAAATCCTCCGGGGAAACCGCCGTGCTCATCTCTCCGCGGAACGTCGGGGAGTACAGGATCAGTTTCTTGTCGCGGGCTGCCGGTACAGCCGCGTAGACTCTCTCCCTGGCATCCGCGAGGAACTGCGGGTCAAAAAAGACGTCGGTCCGGCTCACGCCGATCGGTTTCACCAGCCCCTGCCCCTGCAGATGCATGGCGTCCTCCAGCACCCAGATGTGCTCCGGGCTCGCGACGGTCACCATGTCAAAATTGTTGAACAACGGGTACCGGAGCTGTGTTTTCAGGTTACGGCCGAACTGCATGTCCGCGGTACTGAACCCGCATTTCTTGACGGCGCCGCACCCGTGCCAGGTCTGCAGGACGTACGTCCCTTCCCGGACGTCGAGGCAGCCGAGCACGTCCGTTCCCTCGGCGCAGACGATGTATCTCGCGGTGGCAGCGTCTTTGATGAAGTCCATCGCGGTCTTGTATTCGGTCCGGTGTCTCGAGTTGTCCTGCCGGAGCATCCATTCATGCACATCGTAATTGTCGGACGCCGCGAAGCGGTCCCGCAGCAGCGACATGCTGTTTGACAGTTTTGCAAAACGGATTTCGACAAACACGACTTTGCGCGGGTCGATCGGCGCCCTGCTGAACTTGCGGTATTGCCGCGGGTAAGCGATCTTGCGCGTGTAGAAGCGGTACGCTTCGCGGGTCTTGCGGAGGCGCCACTGGTGCAGACTCTTGCGGAACGTCGTTTTGGCGAAGTCCTCCCGCAGTGTCCGCGCCGCGGCGAGCCCTTTCTTGCCGAGCGAATCCGCCCGCAGCCGGATCCACCGGGAGTTCACATAGTCTTTGATCAGCCCGTTGTCCAGCACGGTCCGAAGCGACAGTTTTGGTTCTTTGATATAAAATGACGCATTATAAATGCGGTAAAGGTCTTTCTGAAGGCCGCCCGTGAAATAAATGCTCTTCTTTTTGAGCGCCTCTGTGTAAAACAGTTTGTTCGCCCACAGGCAATCGAGCTGGTTGACTGCGGAGACCATCTTGTTGTGCACGTAGTCCTCGGTAAAAACCGCAGCGTGCGCCGGCATCTGCGCGGCCTGCTCCGCACTGCCGTCCGCGTCCGCCGACGGCGTGTGAACCAGCGGAACCGTAACAAATACCGGAAAGCCGCCGGTTTGGTTCTCCATCATGATCGCGTGGAGGTTGGTGAGCAGGTCTCTGCCCGGGAACACCGGAATATCGATGATCTGGATGAAGATCCCCTTTGCGGCACCGACCGCGGCCTTGATGAACTCGGATCCGTTGTCGACATGCGGAAGCCATTTGATATCGCTTGCGTCCCCGAGGAATTCCCGGAGCGCCTCGTCCGCAAGGATCTCAACCGGCGCGTAAGTCTGCTGCCGGAGGCACTCCAAAACGGCCGGCGCGTTCACCTCGCCGACGGTATCCATCATGACGACACTGATCAATACGTTGTTCTTGTGTTCCAATTCGAGTCCTCTCATCGGTTTGAAAAACTACGCCTGGATGACGACCGGCAGCGTCGATCCGGCGTACGGGATGACGATGACCGTCGGCGGCGCATCGTGCCCGGCATTCTCATACTGCCGGAGCGCATCGTCCACGGCGCTCTGCAGGTCTTGGTACGACTCGAGAAACGCCTGCCGCACGAGGTCCGGCGTCATGCCGGACACCAGCTTGATGCCGCATTTCTGCCGCACCATCGCGATGGCAGCCGCTTTGTGTCCGCCCAGGCGGAACTCCCGGCCGATGCGGTCGATCAGGTCCTGCGGACGGTCCGCCGCGAGCATCCACTCTTCAAAAGTTTTGTTCCCGAAGCCTTCGTTCGCGGCGCCGACCAGAATGATGGTTCCGCCGTCCCTGACCGCGTACTGCGCGTTGTCCAGCGCCTTTTGCATCTGATACAGGTTGAGGTCCTTTGGCGCGCCACCCTGCGACGCGATCACGATATCCGCAGGCGCCGCAATCCGCACCTTGTTGAGCTCGTCGTAAAGCTCGCATCCTCTGCGGTGCGCTGCGACCACGTCGCCCGCCACCGCCGCGATGATTTCTTTCCTGTGCCCGAGGATCACGTTCACCATGAAGTCGATCGGACAGAACACCGCCGCCTCCTCGAGGTCGAGCCGGAGCGGATTGTCCTCCGCCCGTCCGACCGAAGCGCGGTCGTCCAGCATCATGGAGTGGTTCCGCTGAATCGCGGCCGGCGTCGAACACCCCGGCATCAGCGCCTTGATTCCGCCGGAATACCCGGCGAAGTAATGAAAATCGATGTTCCCGAGGCAGATTCTCCGGTCCGCCTCCGCGACGACCCGTGTGATGTCGACCGGTGTCCCGTGGCTCGTCTCGCCCAGGTGGATGCAGTCCGTCGGATCGTTGTCCACGCAGCGGACCCGCCGGTAGATCTCCGGGCCGACCAGCCGCTCCCGCTCCTCCGCGGTCTGCGCCCGGTGGTTGCCCGTCGCGATTACGACCGTGATGTCCTCGTCGCAAACACCTGCTGCATATAATTCATCTAAAACATCCGGCAGCACAGCCGCCGTCGGCATCGGCCGGGAGATGTCGCTCGTCAGAATCACGATCCTCTCTCCGGGTTTGACGATGTCCCGCAGGCGTTCTGTACCGATTGGATGGCGGAGCGCCTCCCGGACCGCGTTGTCTGCCGCATCCGAAGGCGTCGTCCCTTCCAGAACATAAACGGAGACTCCTTCCGGAATCTCCGCGCATTTGATTTCGTTCCCTGATCTGACCGTGATCTGCATAGTTCTACCTTACCGATTGCTGTACATCCTGTCGTAGTATTCCATGTACTCGCCGCTGACGATCTTTTCCCACCAGTCCTTGTTATCAAGATACCAGTCGATCGTCAATTTAAGCCCGTCCTCGAACCGCGTCTCCGGCAGCCAGCCGAGCTCATTGTGGATCTTGGTCGGGTCGATTGCGTACCGGAGGTCGTGGCCCTTGCGGTCGCCGACGAAGGTGATCAGCGACTCCGGCTTGCCGAGGTGCTTGAGGATCGCCTTGACGACGGCGAGGTTGGTCCGTTCGTTATGTCCGCCGATGTTATAAACCTCTCCGACCCGTCCGTTGTGGATCACCAGATCGATGGCGCTGCAGTGGTCTCTGACGTAGAGCCAGTCGCGGACGTTCTCGCCCGTCCCGTAGACCGGCAGCGGCTTGTCATTCAGCGCGTTGATGATCATGAGCGGGATCAGTTTCTCCGGGAAGTGGTACGGCCCGTAGTTGTTGGAGCAGCGGCTGATCGTCACCGGGAGCCCGTAGGTCCGGTGGTAAGCCAGCGCGAGCAGGTCCGCAGACGCCTTGGAAGCGGAATACGGACTCGACGCGGTGAGCGGCATGTCCTCGGTAAAGAAGAGGTCCGGCCGGTCCAGCGGCAGGTCGCCGTACACCTCGTCCGTTCCGACCTGATGAAACCGCCCGACGCCAAACGCCCGGCAGGCGTCCATAAGGACCTGCGTCCCGAGGATGTTGGTCCGGAGGAAGATTCCCGGGTCTTCGATGGACCGGTCCACGTGAGACTCCGCGGCGAAGTTCACCACGGTGTCGAAGCCCGACTCCTCGAAGAGCCGGAAGACCGCCTCGCGGTCTGCGATGTCCGCCCGGACGAACCGGAAATGCGGATTCGATTCCAGAGGCTGTAAAGTATCATAATTGCCGGCGTAGGTCAGTTTATCCAGTACGGTGATATCGTACTCCGGATATTTCTCCAGCATGTAATAAACGAAGTTGCTGCCGATGAACCCGGCGCCACCTGTTACCAATAGTTTCATGATGCCTCCTTTACTCTCTGGAAATCGACTCGAGAATGGTCTCAGCGTACTCAATATCGGATTTGTAAGTCACTTTGATGTTGGTCGTCGAGCCCCGGACGATCACGACGTTCCGCCCCTTGAGCACAAACGCCTTGATTGCGTCCGTCAGGATCGCTTTTTCCTCACCGGTCAGCGTTCCGTAGATCTCGCGGAACGCCGCCGCCCGGAAGGTCTGCGGTGTCTGGCCCTGGTACAGGGTCTTGCGGTCCGGGACTTCGATGATGTGCGTCCCGTCCGCGCTGACGACGATCGTATCCGTCGCCGGCATGACTGTGTCCACCGCGTCCGCGGTTCCGATGGCGTCGAGGTTGCGGTCGATCATGTCCGCGGTGACAAACGGGCGGACCGCATCGTGCGTTACGATGACGGTATCCTGGTCCAGCCCGAATTCCCGTTCGATGTAACCGATCGCATTCATGATCGTATCGTTACGCTCCGGGCCGCCGGAAATGACCGGAATGTCAATCAGGCCCGGACACGAACGGAACACCTGTCGTGTGTATTCGATCCATTCTTCCGGGCACAGTACTACTACATGATCTATTCTGTTGTGACGGACGAACTGCTCCGTCGTATGCACCAGAATCGGCTTGCCGCCGATCTCCAGGAACTGCTTTGGCTTGTCGATGTCCCCCATCCGCTTGCCGACGCCGCCGGCAAGAATTGCTGCTATGACCATCTTTCTAAAGACTCCGTATTATTATTTAATTGCAATTGAACAGAATACAAGATTCGCACGTCAGACGACCAGATCAATGTTGCTGGAACCGTCGCTTTTTTCTTTCGGAACTTCCATGAATTCGAGATAGTGATCCACCACGGTCTGAGGGTCACCGATCTCCATGAATTCTCCGTCATTGATCCATAAGACGATATCACAGAGCTCGAGGATCGTGTCATCACTATGCGATACGATCACGACCGTCCGCGTATCGTCCGAAATGAGCTCCCTCATCTTGTTATAGCTCTTCTTTTTGAATTTCTTATCTCCTACGGAAAGCACCTCGTCGATCAACATGATGTCCGTCTCCAGAATTGCTGTAATCGCAAAGGCGAGTTTGGAATACATTCCTGAGGAGTATGTCTTGACCGGCCTGTCAATGAAATCACCGATATCGGCAAACTGTACGATTTCCTCTTCCTTTTTAGCGATTTCCTCCTCGGAAAAGCCCAGCAACATGCCCGAAAGGTAAATGTTCTCGCGTCCGCTCAGTTTCCGGTTAAAGCCCACGCCAATGGAAAGCAGTGAAATCGAATGTCCGTGCAGATCGATCGTCCCCTGATCTGGTGAAAAGACGCCGGCAATTGCGCGAAGCATCGTTGACTTTCCCGAGCCGTTTCTCCCGATCAGACCGAGGATCTTGCCCTCCTCCAGTTCAAAACTGACGCCCTTGAGCGCATGAAAAACTTCGACCTTCTGGCGCCCCTTCGTCCAGCGGGCCCGTATGGAGGACTTTTCAATGCTTTTGTAGAAAATATGTAAATTATCAACTGTCAGCGCTATATTCTTATCTTCAGACATGTTTAAACCGCCTTTGCGTAGCTGTTTTCATTCTTGTGAATCAAATGGATGCCGACGGCACACAGAATCAAACCTATGACAAGCCATATGAACAGACCCTCAAAACTCGGCAAACTCTCCTCGAGACAAACCTTTCTCATCTCACTCATCAAAAAAGCAGAAGGGTTCGCCCGCAGGACGATAAACTGCAGTGTTCCGCTGAGTCGTGTTTTAATGTTATAAAATACGCCGGATAAGTAAAAGACCATTCTGAGACCGATCCGTACCAGATTCTCCAGGTCGTTCAGGCCGACGCCGGCGTGCATCAGAATCGTTCCGATGCCAAAGGTAACAACATACAGAACGAAAATAATCGGAATCAGGAAGATCACTCTCCACGTAATCGGAACCCTTTGGAAAAGCATCAGCGCGAATGCGATGCAGAGAGCAATTCCCATTTTGAACAGATATGTATAAGTCTTGGAAATCAGCAGAATATACTTAGGAATATAGACCTTGGTTACCAGGTCCCGGTTGCTCACAATCGTTCTCACACTACCGGAGACGGTGCGGTTGAAATAATCCCACGTGGTGATTCCAAGAAATACAAACGAGGCGAAGTACGGTGTCTTATTCTGGAATACTACGCCGAACACGAAGGTGTAAATCAACATGTAACAAAACGGCTCGATGACCCACCACAGCCAGTTCAGACGGGAGTCCGCAACCTCGCTGTGGAGCTCTGCCTTTGCACTCCGAATCGCGTATTTATTATACTTTTTGATATTGCTGAAAAACTTTTTCATGATTCTTTGAGTATATTTTGCTCGTCCTTGCTTTGATTTACTGCTTCCGAATTATGAATTTGGCTGTCCTTTTGAGACGCCCGGGCGGTTCGTCGCTGGCGCGCGGTGCGCACCTTATTGATCCCATACATCCGCCGGTGCACCGGGTCGGTGGCGAATACATAGAGGTAAGACGCCACGACGGCGATCAGCATGAACGCATCGACATAAAGCTCCCGGCTCATCAGTATGGCTGCAACCCCCATGATTCCGGTGATACCGTAGAGCATGATGACCGATCGGCGCTGGTCGTAGCCCTGGGAGATCAGACGGTGATGCAGGTGTTCCTTGTCCGCGACCATGATGGATTGACGGCGGAGAATCCGGCGCGCCATCGCCATGAACGTGTCAAAGATCGGAACCGCGAGCGCAATCACCGGAACAGCCGTCGCGATGAGCGTCGCGCGCTTGAGCGGGCTGATGACGGACAGGGTCGCGATCATGAAGCCCAGATACAATGCGCCGCTGTCCCCCATGAAGGTCTTTGCCGGTGAGAAGTTGTACGGCAGGAACCCGATGCAGGCCCCGGCAATCGCCATCAGCGAGGTGCACACAACTACCATTCCGTAGATGTTGCCGTGGATGTACGCGACGTACGCCATGCAGACGCAGATGATGGCGGATACACCTGCCGCGAGCCCGTCCAGGCCGTCGATCAGGTTGATCGTGTTAGTGATGCCGACGATCCAGAGGACGGTGATGATGAAGCAGGCTGTCGTTCCGAGGATGACCTTTCCTTCACCGCCGAAATAATTGGCGATGAATTTGATCCGGATCCCCGAAGCGTAGGCGATGATCGCAATCACGAACTGCCCGATGAATTTTGGTTTGGCCTTGAGCGACTTGATATCGTCGACCGCACCGAGCATGTACATCAGCGTTCCGCATAGGATTGCGGTGCGGATGTTCTTGTCATATCCTGCGAAAAGCCAGATCGCGGTCATGGACCCGAGGAAAATCGCCAGTCCGCCGAAGCGTGGGATGACGTCAGTGTGCATCCGGCGGTCGTCCTTTGGGATGTCCATCGCGCCGACCCGTTTGGCGAGGCGCATGCTGACCGGTGTCATCACAAATGAAATCAGCAGGGCCACGACAAAGACCATTATTATTGATTCCGGATCAAAGATCCTCTGCTCCATGACTCACTCCGCTGGTTCTTCCGTCGAAACACCGCCGATCACGTCCGTGGACGAGGCGGCTTCTTCCTCATCATAGTAATACTGGCTCAGATCAACCTCGTCGTTCATGACGGCGGTAATCAGATTGTGCGCCGTCTCAACGCTGTACTCGTCGTGCAGCATGATATACGCAACGCCCGCGGAATACGTGGCCTCGGTGGACCCCGGCCCCGTCAGGCTGTACGAATCGATCGACCACCCGCGCATGTAAAGCATCTGGTACTTGATGAGCGCCTTGATATCGTTCGGCGACATGTCGGTCTCCAGATAGTTCCTGAGGTTGCCGAGAATCGTATTATACCGCAGCAGAATCGTCGAGCTCTTCATCGTCTTGTCGAGGATGGCCTTAAAGACGAGCTGCTGGTTGCGGACGCGCTGGTGATCTCCCGTCGCGAAGGACTTGCGCTCTCTGGCAAACGCGAGCGCCTGCGCGCCGTCCAGATGGTTGACGCCTTCTACAAAATGGTATTCCACATGGTCGCCGCCGTAATCCGAATAAAAATCGTATTCTGAGACGACGTCCACGCCGTCGATCGCATCGACGTATTTGCGGACCGTATTGAAGTTCACTTTGACGTAATAGTCGATATGGATATCCAGCAGATCTTCGACCGACGACAACGTCATGTCGACGCCGTGGATACCGGTATGCGTCAGTTTGTCGGTGTAACCGGTCCCTACGACGTTGATCTTATAATCGCGCGGGATCGAGACCAGCAGGATCTTGTGCGTCTCCGGGTTGACCACGACCACCATGTTCACGTCAGACCGTCCCGGCTCGTCGATGGTACTCCACGAATCGATGCCGGTAATGTACAGAATGAACGGTTCCTCGACGATGCGGTCCTTGGTGCCCTCCATCTGGGAACGCTTGGTGATGAACCCGAGGAAGGACATCGTATTCATCGCGTAAACGGTACCGAAGCCGTAAACCGCCATCAGAACGCAGCTAAGGGCGAGTGCGACAACTCTGACCCACCGCCGCGCGGTCCGCTTGGCCAGCAGATAATAAATGAGTGCGCTGACCACGAACAGGACGATGAAAACACCAAGTAATATCTTGACCGGCAGCACGTCCAGCAGGAAAAGCACGATTTCAAAAACCAAAAGGAAGAGCAGATAGATCACTGCCCACGCCTTGCGGAATGTCCTTGTGAACTTGGAGTGTTTGCGCGGCGCTTCCGCCGCCGCATGCCGGCCCTCCCGGCTGGAAGTCTGGTCTTTCAAATGATATCCACCTTTGCAAAGTGCTTATGCATACCGAATTATTATATCATTATTCGTACCAATAATCAAGGTCTACGCGGCCGTCGATGCCGTCCACCCGGCCGTTCGACGTGTACTGCCAGCATTTATACGAACCGGTATAGGTACACGAGCTCGACCACTGCGCGACCCAGACCTGATACGGGAGCTGGCTCATGTCGAGTTTGTTGTTCAGCCAGTTCAGGTTCGCGTAAATCATCGGTGTATAACCGCGCTTCTTGATCTGCTCGCAGAAGCCCTTGACCGCCTGCGTCCGCTGCTTGACGGTCAGGTTATTGGTGCGGCCGTCCAGATACTCCGTATCGATGACGACCGGGAGGTCCAGTTTGTACTGCCGGATCTGTTTATAAACAAAGTCCGCTTCTTCCACCCCTTCCTGATACGTCTTGGCCTGGGAGAAGAAGTACACGCCGACCTTGAGTCCGGCCGCCTTTGCGTTGGTGATGTTCCGTACATATTTGTTGTCCAGGACCAGTTTGCCCGAACTCGACCCGCGGAAACCGACGCGGATGAACGCAAAATCGATGCCGTCCGCTTTGACTTTCTTCCAGTCGATATTGTCCTGCCAGGTGGAGACGTCGATTCCGTACTTAATATTCGTAACGCGGATCTGATACCTGGCCGTTCTGCCCGTCGCGCTCTTTGCCGTAATGTAGCACGTACCGACGCCGACCGCTTTGACCTTGCCGGTATCGGATACCGTGGCGACCTTGGCATTGCTCGTCGACCAGCGGATGGTCTTGTTCTTGGCGCGGACCGGGAACTTGATCTTGATCGTCTTGGTGCCGCCCTTGCTCAGCGTGGCGCTCTTTGATTTATCCTTAAATTCAGGCGTATAAACGTTCTGGCGGTAACTGTTGGACGTCACGCCGCCGACCCATGGGGTCGACTTTGACGTGATCCGGTACTGTCCGCCGACTTTTTTGTACCCGACGATGCGGTATCCATAGTATTCGTTCTTCTTTTTTGCGGTCTTGTCGATATAGCCGACCGATCCTTTGCTGACGGTCGCGATCTGATAATACCGCAGGCTGCTGCCGACCCTGCGGAGAATGATGTATCCGTCGATGTCCTTGGTGTTGACAGGCTTCTTCCAGGAGAGTTTGATCGAATCCTTCGCACCGGTGAGCTCCAGTGCGGTCGGGATGCAGTTGGTTGCGAGCGGATCGTCGTATTGGACCTTGCTCTTGAACGTCATGTCGCTCCCGGATACCTTGAAGCGCATCGAAGTGCGGGAGTTGATCTTGAACGTCTGCGTGATCGATCCGGTATATCCGCTTCCCTCGACGGCCTTGATCGTAACGCGCGCCGTTCCGACCTTGACGTTGGAAGCGTACTTTACTGTATAATCCACGCCGTTCTTCAGCGTAACGTCACCCACTTTGACCGTGAGGCTGCTCTGCACGATCGCCTTGCCGGTGAACGTCTTGTTGGTGATTCCGGTGACTGTTGCCACGCCTTCGGCCGAGAGGTCGATGACCTCCGGTTCTGCGGGTTCCTCCGGAGTATCCGGCTCTTCCGGCTCCACTGGGTCTTCGGAAGTTGCGGGCTCTTCCGGCTCCATGGGGTCTTCCGATGTTTCGACCCCGGTCTCAGCCTCGCCGCCCTGCTCCTCGTCGCCGTCCACCGCATAGGCAGACGCGAAGGACGCGAGCACCAATACCAGCGTCAGCGTCAGGGCGAGCAATCGATTGAAAAAGATATGTGTTTTAACTCTCATATACGACGTTCGATTCACTTTTTTGAATAAATAGTTATAGATATAGTATTATACACCTTTTTTGTGTCAATTTGTAGTTTTTTCTAAAAAAATGAGAGCGGGCGAAATCTTCGTCCCGCTCTCCCGTTCTATTGTCGCTTTTTATTTGATTCGCGCGTAGCCGCGGATGTATCCCCAGCCGACCGGAATCGTCCGCCGCTTGACCGTATTGCTGTAGTTCCCTTCGATTGTCGTAATCTTGCCGTCCTTGACCGACTCGACGATACCGATGTGGCAGCCCTCCGCGTTGTTCGGCTGTTGTGACATGTGCCAGCTGAACACGATGATATCGCCAGGCTTTGGCGTAATGGTCCCGTCCTCGATCCAGATCCCCTTTTCTTTGAAAATATTCACATGACGCCACACGCCGCATTCGCGGCCGGTCTTGCCCGAGACGCCGGCCCGAATCGCGGCCGCCGTGACGCAGGCGTCGCACCACTGGTCGGTGTACTTCACTTTATAGCCGACCGGGAGCGGTTGGACCGAATTGTAGATGTCAATGATCGCCTTGTGCTTGCCGCCGGCCGTACCGAAGCCGACCCAGGTCTGCATGACCGTGAGCATGTCCTTTGCCGTCCCGCCGTTCACTACTGTGAGCTTGAATGAGAACACTCTGCCGGTCGCGAGGCGCATGCTGATCGTCGTCGTTCCGGCTTTTTTTGCCGAGATCTTACCCGTGCTGTCGACCGTGGCGACGCTGGTGTTGCTCGACCGCCAGCGGATTCCTTTGTTATATCCGTTGCTGATCATGCTCGTCTTGGTTGTCGCGCTCGTACCCTTGCGAAGGGCGGAGACAGCCGCAGGGTTGGTCACTGTGACGGAGTAGACGTTTTTCTTGGTGCTCTTTGTCGTCACGGCACCGGCCCAGAACGTCGCCCCCGGCGTCACGTGGATGTACTTCCCGTCGTTCTTATATCCGAGGATGCTGTACTGATAGAAAGTATCCTTCTGATTGGCCGTCGTGTCGGTGTACGTCGTTGCGTTCTTGCCGACCGTGGCGATCTGATACCAGCGGCTTTGTTTATTGATGCGGCGCACGATGATGTATCCGTCGATTCCGGTCAGGTTGGCCGCCTTGGTCCAGTTCAGTTTGATACTGCTCCTCTGGCCGGTGACCTTGAGGTTGCCGGCGTTGTTGTTCGCCTTGAGCGGAGCGTCGTAAAGGACGGCCTTTTTGAACGTGATGTCGATGCACGAGATCGTCCTGCGGGTCGACGTCCGCGAGGTGAGCTTGAACGTCTTTTTGATGGACCCGGTATAATCCCCTTTTCCGGTGATCCGCATCGTCGCAGTACCGGCGTTGATATTGTTCTCGTAAGAGACAGTATAGTCTACTCCCTCCGTAAGGACGACACCATCAACGGTAACTGTAATGTCCTGCTTGACTTCCTTGCCGGTGCATTTCTTGTTCACGATGCCCTGCACGTCGACGTCCACTGTCGACAGGTTGACCTGCCCGGCCACTGCGACCTGCACGACCGCCTGCGCTTCGCCCTCCGCACCGGACAACGCCTGCGCTTTGACCGGCACAGC
This sequence comes from Mogibacterium sp., assembly GCA_017433975.1. Classification (GTDB taxonomy): domain Bacteria; phylum Bacillota; class Clostridia; order Peptostreptococcales; family Anaerovoracaceae; genus RGIG2439. The sequence goes on from JAFRGD010000034.1 coordinate 18,982, forward strand.
CAGCGTCAAAGCCAATGCCAGCACGAGTAATGCTGCCAGCCTTCCGATTCTTTGATTGTTCTTTTCCATTGCTCTGTTCTTTCCGCGGTGGTGACGCCGCTTCCCGATATTCGCACAGTTTACTCTAACATGCGTTGGTAAACTCTTTCAAGATTAACGGATAAAATTATCGCAAGAAAAAACCACTCGGAATGCGTTCAAATTCCAAGTGGTTAGGTTTGTTACAAGATGTAGTATTGTGAGACTGTTACGACACTATTCGCCGTTCAGTCGTTTTTACTCTATCTGGTCGTCTCAATCAGACCGTACGCATCGCCTTTTCTCTTATAAACGACGTTGACGGATTCGGTATCCATGTCGAAGTAGACGAAGAAGTCGTGTCCGAGCATCTCCATCTGGAGAATCGCCTCCTCGTAGTTCATCGGGGTGAGTTCGAACTGTTTGCGCTTGACGACTTTGATGCCCTCGTCCGTGTCCTCGTCCTCATCGGCGCCCGGGATGAATTCGAATTTGAGGGCCTTGTTCTCTTTGTATCTGGTCTCGAGTTTGCCTTTGAATTTGGACATCTGGTTGGACAGCTTGTCGAGGATCATGTCGACCGCCTCGTACGCGTTGTCCGAAACCTCCTCAGCGCGGAAGATGGTCTGCTTGGTGTTGATGGTCGCCTCGATCTTGGTCGCCTCCTTGAAGCGGGAAACGATGACATTGGCGCTGACATCCTCCTGGAAGAATTTACCGAGCTTGTCGATTTTCTTCTCTATGGTCTCTTTGAGTCGGTCACTTAGCTTGTAGTCCTTTGCCGTTATTGTGATCTTCATAAGTCAAATCCTCCTATCATGTTGTGGTTGTCCGGAGCACGGTCATGATCGCTCCGCACCGCGGGCAGCCCCGGCAGACATCGCCGCCCTGCCCTTGGTTAATATTATTTTACCACAATCACAGATAAAACTCGATGTTATTTTCGTGAAATGTGCTATAATGAGCGCGTATGAAGAAAAAGAAAGAAGGAGAACTACGAATGTTACACAGACCAACAATGTTAATGATACTGGACGGCTTCGGAATCCGCGAGGAAGCGTATGGGAACGCGATCAAGGCGGCCAACACGCCAAACCTCGACCGGATCTTCGCGCAGTATCCGTTTATGACCATAGAAGCGAGCGGGCTCGCCGTCGGCCTCCCGGAGGGCCAGATGGGTAACTCCGAAGTCGGCCACACCAACATCGGCGCCGGCAGAGTCATCTATCAGGACCTGCCAAAGATCACGCGCGCCGTGGAGGACGGGTCGTTCTTTGAGAACCCGGCCATGCTCGCCGCGATGCGGAACGCCGCAGCCGGCCACACCCTGCACATCATGGGACTGATGTCGGACGGCGGCGTACACAGCCACCTCACGCATATCCTCGCGCTGCTCGACATGGCAAAGCGGAACAACGTACAGGACGTCGTCGTACACTGCTATCTCGACGGCCGCGACGTGCCGCCGCAGAGCGCGATGCAATATCTCCGGCCGCTCGAGGAGCACATGGCCGAGCTGGGCGTCGGCCGGATCGGAGTGATTTCCGGCAGATTCTACGCCATGGACCGCGATAAGAGATGGGACCGCCTCGCGCTCGCGTACAACGCCCTGACCAAAGGCGCGGCTGCAGCCATCAACAATCAGGCGGAAGCGACCGGCGCGACGCCGGCCGTCGTAAGGGCCTCCTCGGCGCAGGAAGCGATCGACCAGTCCTATGCCAAGGGCGAAGTCGACGAATTCGTCCTGCCGACCGTCATCAACAACGCGCCGATCAAGTCCGGCGACTCGGTCATCTTCGCGAACTTCCGTCCGGACCGCGCCCGCGAGATCACGCGCGCGCTGGTCGACCCGGACTTCGACGGCTTCGAGCGCGAAGTGCGCGTCTACGACCTCACCTATATCTGCATGACCGAATACGACGCGACCATGCCGAACGTACAGCTCGCCTACCCGCCGGAGGTCGTCGAGCCGACCCTCGGCAGCCAGATCGCTTCGCTCGGACTGACCCAGCTCCGCATCGCCGAGACTGAGAAATACGCGCACGTCACGTTCTTCTTCAACGGCGGCAAGGAAGCGCCTGAGGTCGGCGAGGACCGCATCCTCGTCCCGTCGCCAAAGGTCGCGACCTACGACCTCCAGCCGGAGATGAGCGCGCCGCTCGTCTGCGAAAAGGTCCTCGAAGCCATCGCCTCCGACAAGTACGACATGATCATCCTGAACTTCGCAAACCCTGACATGGTCGGCCACACCGGCGTGTTCGCCGCCGCCGTCAGCGCCATCGAGACCCTCGACGGCCTGGTCGAGCAGATCGTCGAAGCGGTCCTCGCGAAGGACGGTCAGATCCTGCTCACCGCCGACCACGGCAACGCCGACGACATGATCGACAAGGACGGCAAGCCGATCACCAAGCACTCGCTCTCCGTCGTCCCGCTCTGCCACATCGCGAACGAGCCGCGGCCGTTCAAGGCCACGACCGGCAAGCTCGCCGACATCGCACCGACGATGCTCACCCTGATGGGCCTCCCGATCCCGGACGGCATGACCGGCGATGTCCTGGTATAACTGAAAAAAACGAGTCATCGAAAAGGGCTTATCCCGATGGATAAGCCCTTTTTTATATGTTGCAGTAATATTTCGCCCGATACGCAGACGGTTCGTCAAGCCCGGCCTACTCCTGATTCTTCACGGCGCTGACGTGAGGGCCGGCGGCGGCGATCGCAGGGTCCATGTCCGGGTATTTCTCGCTGAAGTTCTTTTCGAACATCCCGGCGAGGGCGATGGCCATCTCGTCGTAGGCTTCTTTGTCCTCCCACAGATTCCGCGGATTGAGCGTGAAAGGATCGACGCCCGGGCACGTCAGAGGGACGTCGATATTAAAAAGCGCATTATGAACGTATTCGACGTTCTCGAGGCTGCCGTCGAGCGCCGCGGCGATGGTGTCGCGGTTCATCTTGAGGCTGATGCGGTGGCCGACGCCGTATTGGCCGCAGACCCAGCCCGTGTTGACCAGATATACGCTCGTTCCGTATTTGTCCATCTTTTCGCCGAGCATTTTCGCGTATTCCTCGGCACGGAGCGGCATGAACGGCTCTCCGAACAGGGCCGAGAAGGTCGGGACAGGCTCTTTGACGCCGCGCTCGGTCCCCTCGAGTTTGGACGTAAAGCCGGTGATGAACTGGTACATCGCAGCGCCCCTGGAAAGCCTTGCGATCGGCGGAAGCACGCCGAAGGCGTCCGCGGTCAGCATGAGGATCGCGTTCGGAATGTTGCCCTTGCCGCTTTCCGAGGCGTTCGGGATGAAGTCGATCGGATAGCCCACTCTGGTGTTTGCCGTGATCGTGGCGTCGTAGTAATCTGGCTTGTGCGAATACGGGTCGAGAACGAGGTTCTCGGTCACCGCGCCGAATTTCACCGCGTTGTAGATCTCCGGCTGCTCCACTGGATTCAGCCGGATGCACTTCGCGTAGCAGCCGCCTTCAATGTTGAAGACGCCGTCAGCCGACCAGCCGTGTTCGTCGTCGCCGATGAGGATGCGGTCCGGAACGGCGGAAAACGTGGTCTTGCCGGTGCCCGAAAGCCCGAAGAAGATCGCGGTCTCGCCGGTCTCGGGATCCATGTTGGCCGAGCAGTGCATCGGCAGGATGTCGTGCTCGACCGGCAGGACGTAGTTCATGATGGAGAAGATGGTCTTTTTGATCTCGCCAGCGTAAGCGGTTCCCGCGATGACTGCGTAGCGCGCCTCATAGTCGATGATGATCGCTGCTTCGGAATGGATGCCGAGCGCCTCGGCGTCGCATTTATAGCCCGGCGCCGCCAGAATCGTATAGTCCGCATCGCCGAACTCCTTGAGCTCGTCGTCGGTCGGATGGATCAGTATGTTGCTGACGAACAGGTTCTGCCAGGCACATTCATTGACCACGCGGAACTTTTTGGTATACTTCCGGTCCGCGCCCGCAAAACCTTCGAACACGAAGATCTCTTTGCCGGACAGGTATTCGATGACGCCGGCTTTGATTTTTTCGAAGATCTCCCGTGAGATCGGTCGGTTCACCTTGCCCCAGTGGATCTTGTCGTGGACGGCAGGGGAATCGACAAGGTATTTGTCCTCCGGAGACCGTCCGGTGTATTTGCCCGTGTTGACCGCCAGGGCTCCCAGGTCGGTGAGGATGCCTTCGCCTCTCTCGATCGCCCTCTGTACCAGCCAGGCAGGGCTTTGGTTGCGGTGCACTGTGGATGTGTTGATTCCTTCGATATTCATGTTCGTCTCCTTATTTACCGATAAATTTTATTCGTATTTAACTAGTTTGCGGTCGTTTCCGCACTAATTTTCGCCTGTAAACGCCTCGAGCAAGTCGATGGCGTGGACGTATCCCGCGAAACCCTCGCCCATGACCGTCGCGATGGCCGCTTCACGGATGTAGGAAAGCTGCCGGTACGGCTCCCGCTCCGACACGTCGGACAGGTGAACCTCGACCGTCGGGATGGACACCGCACGGACTGCGTCGAGCAGCGCGATGCTCGTGTGCGTGTATGCGCCCGGGTTGATCACGATTCCCTGGACGCCTTCATAATACGCCTGCTGAATGCGGTCCACAAGAGCGCCTTCGTGATTGGACTGAAAAAAGTCCAGATCATGGCTGCCCTTTGCCTCCTGAATGTATTTCACAAGGTCATCGTACGTTTCACTGCCGTAGATGTCCGGCTCGCGGATACCCAGCATGTTGAGGTTCGGTCCGTTGATCACCAGTATGTTCATTGCGCTTTTCCTCTCGTCTGTGTTGGTTCCGCGGTTCCCGCGATCCGCTGCGCGCAGAGTGTCACATATTCGTCGACCTGCCGCTCGAGGCCGGCCGCGAAGTCGTTCAGATCTTTGTTGTACGACTGCATCCGCCCGTCCGCCGTGCGCGTCGCGCCGAAGCGCCGGTTGTTGACGACGACGAGGTCCGCAAGCGCTTCGTACGTCGCCTGCCGCTCTTCAAAGATCCGTTCGACGCCTTTGGCCTGGCTGATCGGACGGTCCCGCTGCGCAAGCATCTCGATCGGCCGGTTGAGATAGACCACGATGCCGTTCGACCGCATCGCCCGCCGGCTCACCGGGTCCATAACCGCGCCGCCGCCGGTCGCGATGACCGCCCCGTGTCCGGCGCAGGCGCGGCAGACCGCTTCCCGCTCTTTCTCACGGAAGTGCCGCTCGCCGCGGGCAGGGTCACGGATCACATTCGGAATCGGCTCGCCGAGGAGCTCTTCCGTCAGCCGATCCGTATCGATGAAGGTCCGCTGCATCAGCTTCGCGAGGCGCCGCGCGATCGAGCTCTTGCCGCTGCCCGGCATGCCGATGACGACGATGTTCAGCTGGTCTTTCAAGATGGTTGCTGCCGCCTGCGCGGCTGTGTCATGTACGCCGCGCAGCGTGCGTTCTTTCGACGCGTCCCAGAGGTCCCTCGCCTGCATCGCCTGATAGATCAGCATGGACAGGCCCGAAACCGGCTCAGCGCCTGCCGCGGCGGCGTCCTGAAGGAACCGCGTCCGCAGCGGATTGTAAATCAAATCGATTGCGACAACTGTCTCTGGCGGAAACGCCTCCAGCGATTCCAGCGGTGACTGCTCCGCCAGCGCCCCCATGCCGACCGGCGTCGCGTTCACGAGGACCGCCGGCGCAAAAGAAGTGAGCTCGTCATAGCCGAGAACCGGAATGTCGTCCTGCGCGGCTTGGGAAGCGTTCCGGGACACCAGGACGACCTCGCTGGCACCGAGGCGCCGGAGCCCTTCAGCCGCCGCGCTCGCCGCGCCGCCGGTCCCGAGGACCGCGGCGCGCCGCCCTTCGGCGCGGGCACGGCCGACCATCTGCACGAAGCCGTACAGGTCTGTATTGAACCCGGTCAGCGTCCCGTCGGCTTCGCGCCGGACTGTGTTGACCGCGCCGAGCGCGGCGGCCTCCTCCGACAAGCCGTCCAGAAGCTCCACGACCGTCCGCTTATACGGAACCGTCACGTTAAACCCGTCATACCGGGCGTCTGCCAATATGGACCGCAGCGCAGCTGCGTTTTCCGCCGCATCATTGGCTGGCGGCAAACTGATCAGGTCGTACTCATATGCACCGCCGGAGATCAGCCCGTGCACCACCTTGGAGTAGCTGCCGGACACGTCTCCGCCGAGCAACGCTCTCCGGCCTGCCGAGACCGGTGCCGCGTTCTTTTGAACCGCGTTGCGGCCAGCCTTTGCTCCCTTGGAAGCCGCCTTGTGATACCGCCTCCGTTGGTTATTTTTCGTTTTATTCTTCTTACTTTGTCCCATGCGTCCTATTTTCATACAAGAGGCGGTCCAGCACCGCGACCGCAGCCGCGGCCTCCACCACAGGCACCGCCCGCGGAACGATGCACACATCGTGCCGCCCCGTCCCCCGTACGGTCGTCTCCTGCATCGTTCCGACGTCAACGGTCCGTTGCTCCGTTGCGATGGTCGGAACCGGCTTGAACGCCACGCGAAAGACGATGTCCGCCCCCGTCGTGATTCCGCCCGAAAGCCCGCCGCAATGGTTCGTCACCGTCACGGGAACCCCGTCGCGCAGAACGATATCATCGTTATTCTCTAAGCCCGTCATCCGCGCGGCCGCGAAGCCCGCGCCGAATTCCAGCCCTTTGACCGCCGGAATCGCAAAGACCGCGCTCGCGATATCGCGTTCCAGTCCGTCAAAAAGCGCGTCGCCGACGCCCGCCGGCATGCCGCAGACCCTGCACTCGACGATTCCGCCGAGCGAATCGCCTGCAGCGCGGGCCGCTTCGATCCGGTCTATGATCCACTCTGCGGCGTCCGGCCCGCCATTCGAACCGCATGCGATCCCGCCGATCTCCACAGCAGCCGCCTGAACCGTAATTCCGCGCCGCGCGAGAATTTGCTTTGCGATTCCGCCGGCGATGCAGAGCGGCGCGGTCATCCGCCCGGAGTGCCGGCCGCCGCCCGGCTGCAGCCCCTCAAGTCCGTACTTGAGGAATGCGCCGAGGTCCGCATGCCCCGGCCGGAGCACCGTCCGGAGCGCGTCGTAATCGCCAGGCCGCGCGTCAACATTCCGGATGTACGCGTCCAGCGGCTCGCCCGTCGTCACGACAGTTTGCTCCGAACCCGTTAAACGGTCGTCGCCCGAACCCGCCGCAACACGCACGCCGCTTCGGAACACGACGTCATCCGGCTCCCGCCTCGTTGTCGCTGAAAACCCCGCAATCGCCTGCTCCACTTCACCCGCATTGCTCACAACCGTCGTCGCAAGTCCGGCAATCGCATCCGTCGCCGCAGCGCCAGCCGCTCCCGGTACGCGCCGCGCCAGGAACGCAGCGAGCGCAGCGCGGTCGATCTCCTCCCCCGCCGGGAGCCCCTCGATCACGACGCCGACCGCATCTGCATGCGACGCTCCGTAGATATCAATTTGAATCGCGTTTCTGAACTTCACAAAGTCCCTCTTCCTTATCATAAAGAATGGAAGCCAGCGGCTTCCATTCCGGGTCTCGTTGGTGTTTAAATTGTTATGCCTCTACTGCCTCCGCCGGCGCATCTTCTTCAACGTTCTCTGCCGGCGCATCTTCTGCAACATCCTCCGCCGGAGCCGCTTCCTCCGTGGCCTCGGCCGACGCCTCTTCTACTGTTTCTTCTTCCGGCTCTGCCGGCTTTTCGACTCTCTTATATGTAATCAGGTCCTCCGCGATCTCGTGCGCGGCAAGCGAAACCGGACGGTCGACTTCGAAGTCCGTCAAGACCGGTTTGTGCGCGATGATGTCGCGGGCGCGCTTTGCGGTCAGGATGACCAGCGTGTACCTGCTGTCTGCCTTCTCTTTGAGTTCGTTCATCGATGGATAAAGTAACATCCCACTATTCCTCCTGTAAATCTATATCAGTTCGTCTCGTTCTCGTACTGCCGGATGATCGGGCTGACCCGCTCCGGCACCTCGCAGTTCTCCGCCCGTACGATGGCGAGCGCGTCTGCCACGGCGACGTCGAGATCGTCGTTAATTATGTAATACTCGTACTCTCCGACCAGCTTGATCTCGTTGAGCGCGCCGGCCAGCCGCTTGTCGATGACGTCCGCGGCGTCCGCGTTGCGGCCGATGATCCGCTCGCGCAGTACCTTGAGGCTCGGCGGCAGGATGAAGATCATCACCGCCTCCGGATAGGCCGCCTTGACCTGCAGGCCGCCCTGGACGTCGATGTCGAGATACACGTCCCTGCCGCGGTCCAGCCGCCGCAGCACCTCGTCCTTTGGCGTCCCGTACATGTGCTCAAAAACCACCGCGTGCTCGAGGAAGTTGTCCCGCTCGATGTTCAACAGAAACTCCTCCTCCGTCACAAAGTAGTATTCCTTGCCGTGCGTCTCGCCCGGCCGAGGGCTCCGCGTCGTCATCGAGATGGAGAAGTCCCCCTCGACCTCCTGCAGCACCCTGGACAGGATCGTGCCCTTGCCGACGCCGGACGGTCCCGAAATGACGAAAAGTTTTCCCTTTTGCTTGAATGACTTTGCCATGAAATCCGCCTGCCTCCGATGCACCGTCTGATTTGACAATGTATTATATCACAACTCCGCGGTCTGTGCCACCGGTTATTCGATGTTCTGCACCTGTTCGCGGATTTTCTCGATCTCCGCCTTGAGGTCGAGCATCATCGAAGTGATCGCGCCGTCGTTGGACTTGGACCCGATGGTGTTGGCTTCGCGGTTCATCTCCTGGATCAGAAAGTCCATTTTTTTGCCGATGGCCGGCTCCGTTCCATTGAGGTACGAGCGCATCTGCGCGATGTGGCTACCGAGGCGGACGAGCTCCTCCGTGATGTTTGCCTTATCCGCAAAAATCGCAGCCTCGAGGAGGATCCGCTCCGCCGGGACCTCGATGGCGTCCCCGACCAGCTCTTTGATCCGGTCGCGCATCTTGTCCGCGTACTCCTGCTGGATCTGCGGCGCCCGCTCCGCGATCACGTCCTTGATCCGCTCCACCGTGTCGGTGCGCTGTGCGAGGTCCTCCGCGAGCTTCGTGCCTTCGACTTCACGCATGTGCGTGATGTTGTCGAGTGCGATCCCCGTCGGAATCAGCAGCGTCCGTATGATCTCCTCTTCATCGTCTGAAATCGGTGCAGCCTTGATGACGTCCGGCATCCCCGCGAGGATCCGGAGGTAGCTCTCGCGATTGTCCCCGAGGTCGAACGCCTCCTCGAGCGCCCGGAGCGCCGCGTAATATTTTTCCGCCGCGTCCCGGTTCAGCCGGACCTCCGTCTCCGACTCGCCGAAGTTGTCCACCATCACGGAGACCTCGATCTTGCCGCGGATCAGGCGTTCCTTGACCGCCGCTTTGATGCGCTCCTCCGCAAACGAATACCGCCGCGGCATCTTGACGTAAATGTCGCAATACCGGTGATTGACCGATTTGATCTCGACCGTAATCGTTTTCTTCCCGTCGGAATACTCGCCCCGGCCGAAGCCCGTCATGCTCCTGAACATGTTGCCTCCAAAAGTTTACTCTTTATCCGAAAAGCTTTGAAAAACGCGTCTCTGACCTGTATTCGTAAACGACCCGGACGACCGCGTCATCGTCCTCCTCAAACCGCGCTTCCACCGCGGTGACGTTCCCGTGACTGTCTTTCTCTACCGGCGTGAAGTTGAACGTATACTCGTCGTAGTCGCGTGAAATCGTCCATGCTGTCAGAATGTGGTTGGCGTCATATTGCTCATCAAAGCTGTAAGCCGACCGGCTGTCCGAATACCGCGCTGATTTTGAAATCATGACGTTCCGTTCGTCGCTGATGATATTGATATCGCAGACGTCATTATAATAGTGCTCCCGGACGATGATATTGTTATTTACAGTATATTCGTTGGTCAGCGGATCGTCGTCGTCCGTTTCCCGCAGCGTCGCGGTGTAGCCGCTGCCCTGCTTTGTCAGATTGATCCGTTCTTCGATATAGTCGTCGTCCCAGCCCGGCGTCTTTTCCACCATGCGGGTCAGACACCCGTCGCTGTCATACTCAAAGTAATCGACGCAGTCCGGGTCCGACTTGCCACCCCAGTACTTTGCAGTCATCCTGCCCTGGTCATCGTACTCGTAATAGTACGTCCGCTGTCCGAGGCCCATGCTCTCGTATTCCGTCTGCGAGACGATCAGGTTGTCTTCGTTGTAGTCTCGGCTGAAGAACCGTTCGGTCTCCCCGTCTTCGACGACGAGCCAGGCCTCATGGCTGAGCGAATAGATCGGCCGCGTCAGGAAAAACACCGCCAGCGCGATCAAAGCGACCGGAATCGCGAGCAGCCAGAGCTTCCGGCCCTTCGGCTTGGCCGGCGCGGCTTGTCCGACCGGCGGGACCGGGGTCGCGTACCCGCCCGCAGTGTCATACCCGCCCTGTGCAGGGGCCGCCGGGGCCGGTTCATAGGACCGGACTGAGGCCCCCGGGGCCGGTTCATAGGACCGGACCGGGGCCGCCGGGGCCGGTTCATAGGACCGGACTGAGGCCCCCGGAGCAGTGTGATAAACCGGCTGGCTGACCGGTTGGTTGACCGGCTGGCTGACCGGTTGGTTGACCGGTTGGCTGACCGGTTGGTTGACCGGTTGACTGGCCGCAGGCTGCACTGCATCATCGGTCTGCTTCGCCCCGCAGTACGGACAGAACACGTCACCGTCGTCAATGGTCTTTCCACATTTCCAACAATACATATCGTTACTCCTTTCCGGACGCTTTTAATATAATAACACGCAGTATCGGCCTTTGTCGAGGTCTTGGTCATCACAATTCATACATCTGCCGGTGCGCCCGACTGGTATAACGTTCACATTTCCTGACTTTTGCAGGAAATCTCATCGAAAGTAAGTAATTCTTTCAACCCGGAATTGGTTTTCATATGCCTTTATCTCTTTTGTGGGCACGGTTTTTCAAAATCTCTTCGCAAATTGAAGAGATTTCTCAAAGGAGCCCGCTTTTTTTGATGCAACCCAGAAAGAAATCGGCTATCTTGAAGAATTGATTACTGACTTTTATCCGGGGAGAGTCGGAAATCAGTAAAACTGAGCTCTTCCGCTAATTTGCGCGATTCCTTCCCACTTCATAAAGTGTTAGGCAAATCCGCCGTTTCGTGGTACACTGAATCCATGGCATACGACGGAATCATCACTTACGGAATATCGCTCGAACTGGCGCGGACCCTGGTCCCGGGCAAGATTGAAAAAGTCTACCAGCCCGGCCCCGAGGAGCTGATCCTCCAGGTTCACGCCGCGGACGGGAACCACCGGCTGCTTCTCTCCTGCGGAAGCCAGTCCGCCAGGGCCTGCCTGACGGAGGAACGCTACCGCAACCCGGAGGAACCGCCGGCCTTTTGCATGCTCCTGCGCAAACACATCCAGAGCGGCCACATCACCGACATCCGCCAGAACGGCTCCGAGCGCATCATCGAGATCGACATCGAGACGGTGTCCGAGCTCGGCTTTCGCGTGTCCAAGCGGCTGATCATCGAGATCATGGGCAAGCACAGTAACATCGTGCTCCTCGACATCGCGTCCGGCAAAGTCATCGACAGCATCAAGCGGATTTCCATCGACGTGAACCGGTACCGGCAGCTCCTCCCGGGCGTGATCTATCAGTATCCGCCGGCGCAGGACCGCCTGCCGTTCAAGGCCGTGGCCACCGACGAAGACATCCTGCGGGGCGAACAGGTCGGGAAGCTCACCCGGGCGAACCTCCTCGCGGATCCAAAATACCTGATGAACAAGATCGCCGGCATTTCCCCGGGGCTCGCGCGCGAACTCGCGGCGCATCCGTCCCCGGCGGCCCGGCTCCGCGAAGCGATCGCCGACGCGGAACGCGCAGCGGCTGGCGTCGCAAACGACGAACCGCCGATCTCCGTCGAGACATCTGACGCCCAGACTTCTGTAACCAAGGCAGCTGCCGTTGAGCCGGCGCTTCGCGTCTACCTCGACGCGGCGGGGTCCCCGGTCGAGTTCCACATCACGCGCCTCAGCGAATACGCGGCGGACGACGACCCGGCCTGCATGACGTTTGAAACCGTCTCCGCCGGCGTGGAGTACTTCTATCAGAACCGCGAGCGGACCAACACGGTCAAAATGCGCTCCCAGCCGCTCCTCAAGAGCATCCGCACGCACATCGAGAAAGCCCAGCTCAAGAAACAACGCATCCAGGAGGACATCCTCCGCGCGGAAGATGCCGACAAATATCGCCTCTACGGGGAGCTCCTCACGGCCAGCCTGCACCTCGTCACGCCGGGCGCCCGCTCCGTGACCGTCACCAACTATTATACCGGCGAGCCGTTCGAGATTCCGCTCGACGAGAAACTGTCCGGCGCCAAAAACGCGCAGCATTACTATAAACTTTATGCGAAGAGCCGCAACGCGCTCAAGGAAAAGGCCGGCCAGCTCGCCGACACCGAGGCCGACATCACTTATCTCGAGTCCGTGCTCCAGAGCGCGGAGGCAGCGACGACCGAAGAGTCCCTCGACGCAATCCGGGACGAGCTCGTCGACACCGGCTTCCTGCGGAGCCGCTCCTCCCGCGTCGCGGAGCGCGCCATCGCCAAGGCCGCAAAGCGCGGAAGCGGTTCCCGCAACACTCGCGGCGGCCGGCGCGGCCCAAAGCCGGACCCGATCAAATATACCGTCTCCGACGGCAGCACCGTCTACGTCGGCCGGAACAACACCGACAACGACTACCTCACCACGCGCTTCGCGGACCGCGGCGACCTCTGGTTCCACACCAAGGACATCCCGGGCTCGCACGTCATCCTGCCGATGGGCCGCCGCCAGGTCGAAGACCTCCCGCCGGACCTCCTCTACGAGGTCGCGGCCATCGCCGCTTACCACAGCAAGGCGCAAGGCTCCGAGAACGTGCCCGTCGACTTCACCTACGTCAAATACGTAAAAAAACCGGGCGGCGCCCGGCCTGGAATGGTGATCTTCACCCACAATACAACCGTTTACGTCAACCCGGCGCTCCCGAGATAACGGGAGCGTTTTTTTATTATCTTTCCAAAAGAACTATTCCTGACACCGCGCGAGTACCGCCTGGAAGTACTCCGGCAGCTCGCTGTTGAACTCCATATACTCGCCCGTCCGCGGGTGCCGGAAGCCGAGCGTCTTTGCGTGGAGGATCTGGCCGCCGGTCATGGCGCCGGCACCGCGGTCGTTCTGCTGGCCAGCATCGGCAACGTCCAGTCCCGGGATCCCGGTGAGGCGGACCGGCTGGCGGCGAGCGCCGTAGAGCTGGTCCCCGACCAGCGGGTGCTTGATGTAAGCCATGTGCACGCGGATCTGGTGCGTCCGGCCGGTCTCGAGCCGCGCCGCGACGAGGGTGCACTTCCCGAAGCGCTCCAGCACGCGGATGTGCGTGATTGCCTCTTTGGCGCCGGAGCCGTAGACCGCACGCCGCAGACGGTTCCGCGGGTCGCGGCCGATCGGCGCGTCGACCGTCAGTTCATCTTCTTTGATATTGTCGCAGCAAAGCGCCCAGTACTCGCGCGTCACCGTGTGCGCTTCGAGCTGGGCCGCAAGTGACTCGTGCGCCGCGTCGTCCTTTGCAATCATGAGGAGGCCGCTCGTGTCCTTGTCGATCCGGTGTACGATGCCCGGCCGCGCCACGCCGTTGATCGACGAGAGGCTGCCGCCGCAGTGGTACATGACCGCGTTCACCAGCGTCCCGGAGGCGTTCCCCGGGCCCGGGTGCACGACCATGCCGCGCGGCTTGTTGATCACCAGCACCGCGTCGTCTTCGTAGACGATGTCGAGCGGAATGTCCTCCAGCGTGACGTCCAGCGGAACCGGTGCCGGAACGAGGACCGTGACCTCGTCTCCCGCCGCGAGACGGTCGTTCTTTTTGGAAGCCGGCTGACCGTTGACCAGCACGCTGCCGCGGGCGATCAATTGCTCCGCGTAGTTCCGCGAAACGCCCTCCCCCTCAAATTGCAGCGCAATAAAACGATCGAGCCGCACGCCGGCGCAGTCCGCTCCGGCGACAGCTCGCAGTTCGTTCACATATTCTTCGTTCGTGTACTCGTCGATCGTATCAGTTGCCATCTTTCTCCTTGCGGCCGTCTATGAACAATACCCACACGAACAGCAGGGCGCACCCGCACGTCACCGCGATGTCCGCGACGTTAAATACCGGGAAGACCCGGAAGTCGATCATGTCCACGACAAAGCCCTGCGCGAGCCGGTCGATCATGTTCCCGATGCCGCCGCCGATGACCATCGCCATGCAGATCATCGGGCAGGTTTGTTTCGCTTTGTAAAAGCGGTACATCGCATACCCGCACACCACGATCAGCACCGCCGGCAACAGGACCGTCATGACTTTGGAATCACGGAACATGCTGAACGCAGCACCTGTATTCTGCACATAGGTGATGTGAAAGACGTTCGGAATCACCGGATGAGACTCCCCTACCGTGAACGTCGTGCGGATGATGGATTTGACCCACTGATCCGCGGCGATGATGAAAGCGATCAGGACGAAAGCGATCAGGAAGGAAGGGTTCCGGTGATTGTCCGTTCTCTTGGCGTGCTTGGCTGCCGGTTCTGCCATGTCGACGTGTCAGAAATTACTTGAGGATGATCGTATCGTCGATGCGGCCCTTGTCCTCCGCCAGCGTCTTGAGGCTCTCGGCGAGGTCAGCTACGGTAGCCTGCTGTGGGTCTGCAGCGGTCTCCACCTCGTCCTTGACGACCAGCGTGTCGCGCGCCGTGATGTCTTCTTTCTTTGGCGCGATCGCCGTGAATTCCTTCTCGATCTCCGGGATGTCGCTGCGGTCCAGGGCCGAAAGCAGATCCGCGTCGTCGTCCGCAAGCGCTGCAAGCTCGCTCTCGAGCATCGCCTTGAGGTTCTTGCGGAGCTTGAGAACTTTGTTGGTCAGGAGCAGGTGCTCTTCGTTCAGTCTGCGGATGTTGGTCCGGGCTTCGAGCATCATGTTCTCAGCCTCGAGCTCGGCGTCTCTCATCATGAGTTCGGCTCTGCGCTCCGCGCTCGCGGAGATGTCGCCCATGAGGCGCTTTGCGGTCTCGAGGGTCTCGAGCATGGCCGTATCGGACTTCTGCGACTCCTCGAGCTGCTTTTCGAGGAATTTGATCTTGTGCGCCATGTTGCGGTTGTCGCTCAGGAGCTTCTCGTAATCGACACTGATGAGGTCCAGAAACTCATCCACTTCTCTGGAATTGTATCCTCTCTTGTCACGGGTGAATTCTTTCTTCTCGATATCAAGTGGCAGAATCATAACTAACGTACCTCTTCCTTTCTTAAGTTAAAGTATGATGTAAATCAAACGAATGAGCAGCCGCGCGACGAATTCGACCAGCAGCATGGAAACCAGGATGGAAAAGTCCATCGGTCCAGTGTTGATGCGGGACATGAACCGCCGCACCGGTTCGACGATCGGCGCGGTCAGATTGCTCAGCAGCCTGTAAAGCTGCGCAACCGGAGAATTATAATCGCGCACAAACCAGCTGAGCAGCGCCTGAACGAACATGCATGTCGTAATCAGGTTGGCAAACCAGGCGATCGCCCTTACCAGAACCGATACCATGTGCTACCCCCAAGGATTGTTCTTTTTGGTATTATTATATCCCGCGGACTCCTGCGGTTCGGTGCGGTTCAGCTTGGCTGCGATATCGACGTTGGCAGGCGCAAAGATGAAGATGTTGGATGTGATCCTCTGCACGTTGCCGTTGAGCGCGTACGTTGCACCGCTCAGGAAGTCGAACATCTTGCGCGCGAGGTCCGTCTCGACCTTCTCCAGATTGATGATGACCGGCTTCCTCGATTTGAGGTTGTCGACCAGTTTGGTGCACTCATCAAAGCTCTTCGGCTCGATGACGAGCATCTTAAACGGGCCGGAACCGTTCATCGAATAGCTCCTGCTCTGCGTAGCGTCTCTTGACACCACCGACTCGACATCGCTGAAGTTGCTCGGCGCCGGAATGTTATAGTTCGCCGGCTGACTCGTCTGCGCTGCCGCAGCCGCCTCGCTCTTGCGCAGTGCGGCTTTTTCCGCCTGGATCTCTTCCGGAGTGATTTCCTCTTCCGGTTCCTCTCCGATTCCCAGCATCGACCGTACCGTGTCTCCAAAACCCATGTTTTCTTCCTCCGTTTCTATGATTTTGTATTTACAAGCAAAAGGCCATTATTTACTCAGTTATCTATAGTTCCGCGGTCCGAAGATCGAACTGCCGACCCGCACCATGGTCGAGCCCTCCTCGATCGCGACCTCGAAGTCTCCCGACATGCCCATGGAAAGCGTATCGATGACCGCGCGGTCCGCCGGAAGGCCGAGTTCCTGCAGTTGGCGGAACAGCCCGGCTGCCTCGCGGAAGTACGGCCGCGCCTCCTCCGGGTCCTCCGAAAGCGGCGGGATGCACATGATCCCGCGGATCCAGATGTGTCCGCACTCGTCCGCGATTCCGCGCGCGAGCTCGAACAGCTCGCTACCGGCGATGCCGGACTTGGTCTCCTCCATCGCGGAGTTGATCTCGATGAGGATGTCCATGACAAGGCCTGCATTGGCGGCGCGTTTCTCGATCTCGCGTGCGAGGTGCATCGAGTCGACCGACTGGATCATCGCGACCTTGTCGATGACGGACTTCACCTTGTTCGTCTGCAGGTGGCCGATCAGGTGCCATGTCACCGGGGCGACGTCCTGGTATTTCTCGAGAATCTCCTGGACGCGGTTCTCTCCGACGACCGTCGCGCCAGCCGCGACCGCTTCGTTGATCTCGGCCGCCCCGTGCGTCTTGGTGACCGCAACGAGGGTGACGTCCTCCGGACGCCGTCCGGACCGGACCGCCGCCGCAGCGACCCTGTCCGCGATTCTCTGATAATTCTCAGCGATACTCATTTCCTGACCTGCACTAAAGTTTATTTATACTTGTCGTTTACGTTGACCGCCGCCGCAACGTCCTCTTCGGTCGGATTGCTGACGACCTCGTCGTAGGTCTTGACCGTCTCGACGAACTCCATGTTGTCATCCATGAAGAAGTCGGAATAGACCGCGGCTTCCTTGCCGTTATCCGCCTTGATCCGGATCGGTTTGAACTGGTTGTCGCCGACCTTGTCGCGGACCAGGACGCCCTTGACGCCGTCCTTCTCGACGATGCTGCTGCTCCGCAGGATGATTCCGTCCGCCTCGGCCGTGATGATGCCGACCTCGATCTTGCGCTCGTTCATCAGCTTGGTGTGGAACGTATTGGTGCTCGCCTCGACGCGCGTGATCTCATTGCCGACCTTGACGGTGACGATGCGGCCGTCGAGCCGCTCCCCGTCGATGGTCAGCGTGACGTAGTCGCCCTCCTCAAACGGCAACGGTTCCTCATTGCTGAACCAGAAAAGCAGGTGCCAGTTCCCGTTGCCCGCGATGCGGAACACCGGCTCGCCCACCGCGCACCGGCCGGACTGCACCTCCATCTGGTGATAGCCGTCCATGGACTCCGCGGTCGTCCGGTTGACGTTGTCGATGTTGCTGACGGAGAAGACGTTCTCGAGGCCGTCGATCTGGTAACTGACGTAACCCGATTTGTCCGCGACGCCGTTCTGCGCGACCGTCGTTCCGCGCGGTCCGAGCCGGTCCAGAATCTCCTCGTATTTGTTCTCCATCCCCTCGCGGCCGTTTCCGGACAACTCGACGATTCTCGACTTGCCCTTGACCAGTTTGCCCTCCGGAACGAGCCGGTTGATGGTGCCGGCCACGTCCGCTGTGTAGACCTTGTCGTTGCGGAAGACGTACGCCTCGACGCTCGTCGAAACCACGACGCTCCCGTGCTTTGCGACGTAGGTCGCGTCAAAAAGGCCCAGTACACTCGGCACGACATAGATCAGGACGGCGCACACGGCAAGCGCTATTACATATATGATAAGGATTGGCCAACGTCTCTTTCTCATGTGCACCTCTATCCGATTTATTTTACAATAAAAGGCGGTATAATACAACATCTATTTACAGATTATTGTATCATACCGCTTATTTTGTGGTTCTTAAGAATTGATGAAAATTGGGAAAAAGTCGCTTCACATGGTCTGCAGACCTTCGCGCCGGTCCTCCAGATTCGGCTCGTACGGCTCGTCCCCGAACCGCACCGTGAAGCCGTTTCCGTTGACTTCGCTGACGTTGGAAATCGTGATGAAGGCCTTGTCGTCGATGGCGAGCGCAGCCCGCTTGATGCGGTTCAGGCTCCGGCTCGCGGCCACGCAATAGACGACGTCCATCGCCTCCCGCAGGTACCCGCTGACCGACTGCAGGATCGTCGTCCCGTACCCCATCTGCAACAGTTTTTCGTTGATCTCATCGCTCTTTTTGCTGAAGACCATGATCTGCACGCCGCCCTGGTCCATGATGAGAATCTTGTTCATGACCATCGTGTAGAGGAGCGCGTACAGGATGCCGAGGATCACGCCGTTGGTCGCTGTAATCGGGAGCTGGATCAGGAAGATGCACACGTCGATCGCGTACATCACCGGCGCGACCTTCCAGCCCAGTTTGCGGTGCAGGATGAGCGGCGGAACGTCGATGCCGCCCGTCGACCCGCCGGTCCGGAGCACCAGGCCCATGCCGACGCCGTCGATGATGCCGGCGCAGACCGCCGCGAGCAGCGGGTCTTCGACCAGATGCTGCAGAGCTGCAGCCTGCTGGAACAGGCTGAGGAAAAACGGATACGTGAACGTTCCGATGACGATCGACGCGGCGAATTTCTTTCCCAGGATCAGCGCCCCGATGACAAACAGAGTGATGTTAAGGATATATACAGTCCCGGAAATGCTGAAGCCCGTGTAGTGGTTGACCATGCGCCCGACGCCGGCGAGGCCCGAGACGACCATGTTGTACGGTAGCGCAAAACACGCCACAGCAAAAGCGCTCAGCGCGTTGCCGAGCACTACTTGAAATATGTCGAGTGCTAACTTCTGTGACTTCGACAGATGCAGCATGTCATTCCTCCAAACTGTCAGAAAAGGTGAGAAACGGAACCGTCTCCGTTTTCACCACGTCAAATATCTGTGTCCTCAGCGCCACTCTCGGTGTCGCATTCGTCACGGGTGACGCGTTCAAAGATCCGGCGCTCCGCCTTTGACAGCTTTCGTCCCTGGAGCTCCTCGAGGTACTGCTCAAAGAGGTCCGGGCGGCGCTCCTTGGTCAGCCGGAGCGACTGCTCGAAGCGCCAGAGGGCGATCTCCTGGTGGTTGCCCGAAAGCAGCACGTCCGGCACGGCGAGGCCGTCCGTCTCGCGCGGCTTGGTGTACTGCGGGTACTCGAGCAGGCCGGAGTAAATCGACTCTTCCAGGACGGACGCTTCACTCGAAAGGACCCCCGGGATGAACCGGGAGACCGCGTCCGCGAGCACCATCGCGGGCAGCTCTCCGCCGGTCAGAACGTAGTCCCCGATGGACACCTCCTCGGCGGAGAGCAGGGCGAGCGCGCGCTCGTCCACGCCCTCATAGTGACCGCACAGGATCGTGAACTCGCGCTCGCCCGCAAGCGCAGCGACGAGTTCGCCCGTGAGCTTGCGCCCGCGCGGCGACATGTAAATCACGCGGCCGCCGAAGCCGTTCTGCCGGTAGCAGTCCAGAATCGGCTGCACCTGCATGACCATGCCCTGGCCGCCGCCGAACGGCGTGTCGTCCACGCGGTTGTGCCGGTCCGTGGTGTAGTCCCGGATGTTCACGATATTGAATTCAATCAGTCCCCGCTCCGCCGCGCGCCCGATCATGCTGGCCGTAAGCGGCGCGAACATCTCCGGGAACAGTGTCATGATGTTGATCTTCATGTGCCTTTACAGCATCCCTTCGATCAGCTCGATCCAGATGACGCCCTGCGCCGGGTCGATTTCCTTCACAAAGGCGTCGACCGCCGGGATCAGGACCTCACGGTTGTCCCGGACGACGACGTAGATATTCTGCGCCGGATTCTCGATGATGTCCTCCAGCACACCGATGTCCTCACCGCTCTGCCGGTCGACCACGCGGAGCCCGATGAGGTCACGGAAATAGTATTCCCCCTCCGGCAACGGGACGAGGTCGTCCTCGTGGATGTAGACCTCGCGGCCGTTCAGCGCCTCCGCCGCGTCTCTCGTCGTGACGCGGTCCAGACGCACCACCGGCCGGCCCTTTTGGTACCGGATTCCGAGGACTCTGTAGACTTCTTCGCCGGAAGGTCCGTCCACGCGCAGCGTCGACTCCTCGTGCAGGTTCTCCGAGTCCTTCGCATACAAAGTGACGCGGACTTCGCCCTTGAGCCCGACCGCGCCGGAAAACCTTCCGATATTCACCATTGTATTATCGTTCGATAGTGCCATGCATCTATGGTTCTGATGCCTAATCCTCAATAATGTCTACGGAAACTCTCTTATTTTGCTTGATCGCTGCAGCCTTAACAACAGTACGGATGGCCTTGGCGATGCGGCCCTGTTTGCCGATCACCTTGCCCATGTCGTCCTTTGCAACAGATAGTTTGATTATGGTTTCTCCGTCTACGATTTCCGTTGTGACGGCGACTTGATCGGGATCAGATACCAATGCCTTGGCGATTGCTTCGACTAAACCAGCCATTGTATCCTCCCTTTGATTACTTGATCACGCCGGATTTCTTGAGGAGAGCCTTAACAGTATCTGTAGGCTGCGCGCCGGTGGCCAGCCACTTTTCCGCCTTCTCGCTGTCGATCTTGATCTCTGCAGGGTCCTTGAGAGGATCGTAGTAACCGATCTCCTCGATGAATCTGCCGTCTCTCTGGGTTCTCGAGTCCGCAACGACGACTCTGTAGAAAGGCTTCTTGTGTGCTCCCATTCTCTTTAATCTGATCTTAACCATTTTTTCCTCCTATGAAAGTTTTAAATTATTTATCCCATCAAACCGCGAAATAGCTTATTCTTCTTTAAAGCATTCGGGTTATTCAGCTTTTTCATCATTTGCTTCATGTCGTCGTAGCGCTTCATGAGCGCGTTGACGTTCTGCACCGTCGAGCCGCTGCCCGCCGCGATGCGCTTGCGCCGGCTCGCGTTGAGGATGGACGGGTTCTTCCGCTCCTCCTTGGTCATCGACTGGATGATGGCGCGCATCTTGTCGAGTTCCTGCTTACCCTTGTCGATGTCGATGGACTGCTTGTCCTTCTCGCTGAGGCCCGGCAGCATGTCGATGATCTTGGCGAAGCCGCCTAGTTTGTTGATCTGGCCCATCTGGTCGAGGAAGTCGTTCAGGTCGAACTGGTTCTTGCGGAGTTTCTCCTCAAGCGCGAGGGCTTCCTCCTCGGTGTAAGCGTTTTCCGCCCGCTCGATCAGGGTCAGGATGTCGCCCATGCCGAGGATCCGCGAAGCGATCCGCTCCGGGTGGAACGGTTCGAGCGCGTCGTATTTCTCGCCGGTACCCATGAACTTGATCGGCTTGCCGGTGACTTTCTTTGCCGAAAGGGCCGCGCCGCCGCGGGAGTCGCCGTCCATCTTGGTCATGATGATGCCGTCGACGCCGAGCGCGTCGTTGAAGCCCGTCGCGATGTTGACCGCGTCCTGACCGGTGAGCGCGTCGACCACGAGCAGGATCTCGTGCGGCCGGACCGCGCGTTTGATGTTCTTGAGCTCGTCCATCATGGTCTCGTCGATCTGCAGACGGCCCGCCGTGTCGATGATCAGGATGTTGAGGCCTTTGCGCTGCGCCTCCTTGACCGCTGCCTGTGCGATCTCGACCGGGTCGTTGGACTCGCGCATGGTGAAGACCGGCGTGTGGACCGCCTTGCCGACGATCTCCAACTGGTCGATCGCGGCCGGCCGGTAGACGTCGCAGGCCGCGAGCATCGGTTTTTTGCCGACCTGTTTGAGGTAGTTTGCGAGTTTGCCGCAGGTTGTCGTCTTACCAGTACCCTGGAGGCCGACCATCATGTAGATGGTGAAGCCGCTCGGCGAATACGTCAGCTTGCTGTTCGCGCCGCCCATGACCTCAACGAGCTCGTCGCGGACGATCTTGACGACCTGCTGGCCCGGCGTGAGGCTCTTCATGACCTCCTCACCCATGGCCTTTTCCTTGACGTCCTTGACGAATTCCTTGACGACCTTAAAACTGACGTCCGCCTCGAGCAGCGCCAGCTTGACGTCGCGCATCGCCCGGTCGATGTCCTTCTCGGTGAGCACGCCCTGCCCGGTCAGTCCCCGGAACGTCTCCTGTAATTTTTCCGCTAATCCTTCAAACGCCATACTATCTCCATCAACCGCCTGACCAGCCCGGCGTCCTCCTCATGCAGCCGTCCGCTGCCGAGAAGCGCCGCCCCGAGTTCCTCCGCCGCCGCTGCGGTCCGTTCTCTGTCCGCCGCGGCCCGGATCAGGCCGAGTTTCTCCTCATACCGCTCCAGCGCGGCTTCCGCTTTCTTTAATGTATAATGCACGCCCTGCCGGGTCTGCCCGAGTTCCTCGGCGATCTCGGCGAGCGAGAGGTCGTCCTCGTGGTAGAGATCCATCACCTCGCGCTGGCTGTCCCCGAGCAACTGCCCGTAGTAGTCATACAGCAGGCTCCGGTACTCGATGTTCTCAATTTTGTCGTGTCTGTCGTCCATACCCGCATACATTATCACACAAAAGAAGCGGTGTCAAGTATTTTCCTTGACACCGCGCATCTATTTATTTTACTGCATTCCGCGACTTCAGAAGTCGCTCAACCTGAAGAGGTAACTGCTGCGGCAATACACCAGGCGCCCTCCGCTCCTTTCGTACCGGCCGTAGTACATGGCGGCGTACATCTTTCCGCCGCGCAGGAACACCGCCTCGATTTCATACGGTTTGTTGATCCGCACCGACTGGAGGAGGTTCCCGTCCCAGTCGTACATGTATACCATGTTGTACCCCTCGCCCTTGCTATCCCGGCAGACGAAGAGGTGGTCCGCATCGCTCTCCATGGTCTGGGCACGCTCGGCCGTCCGGTGCTTTGTCGCGATGTACCGGACCGGCTTGAGATTCTCGTTGAGAATGACGAAGTGGTTTTTGCCCTTGACCCGTAGCGCGTACTGCTTGCGCACTTTATTGTATGTGATGGAAGCGTAGCCCTTGACCTCGCTGAGTTGCGTTTTGGTCGCACCCGTCAGGGTCTTTGGCGGCCGGATGTCCTTGGTTCCGGTGATCTGGAGTTTTTTTGCATCGACGATCGTCACCCGGTACGGGTGGACCGTCTCGTTCACGACATACAGGCTCTTGGTCGTCGGATTGTACGTCACGTCGTTCCCGTGATTGAGCGCCAGCAACCCGGAGACCTTGACGCGCTCCCGCGTCGAAGCGTTGACCTTGACGATGATGCACTTGTTGCTATATTTTTTCTCAAAAATATAGTAGATATACGTCCCGTCAGTCGTGCTTCCCTGCAGGATCGTGTTATTGCGGTATTTGTCCGGGAGGTACGAGTTCAGATTCGCGACGCCGTTGCTCCGTTTGACCAACGTAGTCTTTACCGTCACGTTCTTTTTGACCCCCGAGAAAGTGCTCCATTTGGAGTATCGGCGGTTCCCCTCCGGCAGTTCCTCGTACGTCCGGATGCGCACGAGATACCGGGTATTCGCCTTGAGGCCGGTGATCCGTCGGGACGTCTGCGCGGGGTCATTGACGTAAAAGTGTTTGCGGTTTGCCGACTTATAATTCGTCGCCGTATCGAGTTCGATCTCGTACCCGCTGACGCCTTTCCCTTTTTTCCACTTGAGCTGCATGACCGTCTGGGACTGCCGCGTGAACTCGGTAATCACCGGTCCGCTCAGGGTCTTGTCGACGTAGTCCGCCGGGATTACCGGCTCGTCCGGTTCCTCCGGCTCGTCCGGTTCCTCTGGTTCTTCTGGCACGGTCGGTTCTTCCGGTGTCTCCGGATCTCCCGGTACCTCCGGCTCATCTGAGGCCTCTGGCTCCTCGGATACCGCAGGCTCGCCCGGTTCTTCTTCTGAAGCGGCCGGCGCTTCCGGTTCATTGATGGTTTCTCCGACCGGCACCTGCGTGTCTCCGTCCTCTGCATGAACAGCAAAAGCGAGGCCGCCTCCGCCGATGGCTCCGGCAGCCAGCAACACCGTCAGTATCATCGACAAAACGGCGCGCAGGATTCTCACTTTTGCAGCTTTTGCACTCATTACTATTCTTCCCGTCTGCCTCTGAGCTGCAGCATGAACCTGATATAAATATAGACTACCAGCAACACCGCAACGGCCGTTTCAAAGTGCACGACCGGTTTGAGGAACAGCAGCTCATGGCCTGCGTTGGTCGCCCAGGTCATGGTCAGCTTGGTTGCAAGCGCGCTGATGACGAACGGAAACGTGTACGCCGCGCAGTTCGGCTCGAACGGCGCCTTGAGCTGTTCGAACACCTTGGCAAACGCGTAAACGTAGAGTACGGTCGCGATTGCCAGCATGGTCAGCAGAAACGGCAGATTGACGGCTTTGGCCGACTG
Source organism: Mogibacterium sp. (assembly GCA_017433975.1). Taxonomy (GTDB): domain Bacteria; phylum Bacillota; class Clostridia; order Peptostreptococcales; family Anaerovoracaceae; genus RGIG2439. Next base: position 43,404 of record JAFRGD010000034.1, read on the forward strand.
GACATAGGCCGCGGCGCAGAGGCTCATCGGCATCGCGCAGATCCCGATCAACGGCCTCATCGACTCCGGAGCCGGAATCTTTGCGTAGCGCTGATTCACAAAATATAGCAACGGAAGGAATGCGATCAGCCCGAGCCAGAACGCGACCGCTCCGACGGTATGTTTTCCAAACGCAGACGCCGTGACCCCGGCGCAGGCGATTCCAACGTATACGATGTACCATACCGTAGAGACCTTCCTGAGATCGAGTTTCTTCTTCACAAATCTCATCGAATAATACACGATCAGCGCGATCTGAAGCGCGATCGCGAGCAGCCAAAGATAGTACGCAGTCTTGCCGAACACCGACTTGCACTGGGCGCTCAGGACCATCATGCCCATCGGATACGTCGCCGCAAAGCCGGCCAGAACCGGATCCTTGAGGTCCTGCCGGATCATGCCCGGATGCATGATGAGCTTGCACAGGACGAGGCAGAACAAAAACGCCGCAAGGACGCCGCAGAGGACGCGGAACGCGCCTCCGTAGGATTGTAACAGATGACCCAATGCCGCCATGCCGAGCATGACGCCCGACACCTGGAGTGGTACCTTTTTGACCATGAAACGATTCCTTTCGAAAGGATTTCTTCTCTACTCTTTAGAATAACAACCGTTGCAGCCGATTTCAACCGCGTTTGGCATATTTAATGGAATTCTAACCGCCAGGACGGTTTTACCGGGCAAAGCGGTATTCCGTCCGGCTGCGGAACGTCTCGCCCTTGCGCAGGACGGTGGACGGGAAGTCCGGGTGATTCGGCGCGTCCGGATAGTGCTGCGTCTCAAGGCAAAAGCCCTGCAGACGGTGGTAGACTGCGCCGTCCTTGCCCCGCAGCCCCTCCGGTATGAAATTGCCGGTGTAGAACTGCACGCCCGGCTCCGTCGTCCAGGTCTCCATCCGCAGCCCGCCGTCTTCCGAGACCGCCACGGCGGCTAATTGCAGTGTGATGTCTCCCTGATTACGCAGTACATAATTGTGGTCGTAACCGTTGGCGTTCCGAAGCGGAGCGAAATCATCGTCGATGTGCGCTCCAATCGGAGTCATAATGCGGAGGTCCAGCGGCGTCCCGCCGACCGCAGCGATCTCGCCGGTCGGTATGTTGCCCGGTCCCGCCGGCGTATACGCGTCCGAAAGGATCTGAATCGCCTGGCCGAGGACCGATCCGGCCGCATGGCCGTTCAGGTTGAAATACATGTGGTTGGTCAGGTTGCAGACCGTGTCGCGGTCGCAGATCGCCTCGTACGCGATGGATAGCGCGTCCTCCGTCAAAGTGTAAGTCACGGTGACTTCCAGATTGCCCGGGTATCCCGCGTCCTCGTGCGGGCTGAAAAGCCGCAGCGTCACGCGGTCCTCCGCCGCTTCGTCGACGGTCCAGTTCCGCCGGTCAAAGCCGTTCGGCCCGCCGTGCAGCTGGTTCCGGCCTTCGTTCGGCGTGAGGTGATACACCACCCCGTTCAAAGTGAACTGGCTGTCCGCGATCCGGTTGGCGTACCGCCCGATCACCGCACTGAAGTGCTCCGTATGCCGGAGATATTCCTCGAGCGTATCAAAGCCCAACACGACGTCGCGCCGGCCGCCGTCCCTGTCCGGGACGACGAGCCGGCGAATTGCCGCACCGTATGTAATAACTTCGCATTCCATTCCGCCGTTCTGAAGTATAATACTGTAGACTTCAGAGCCGTGCGGCATTCTTCCAAATACTTCCATTTCCCGTCTCCTTCGGAATCACTCCCAGAAGAGTTCATCCAGCGTTTTGTCCAATGCCTTGCAGATCTGGATGCACAGGTTGATGGACGGGTTGTAGTCGCCTTTTTCGATCGCGTTGATCGTCTGGCGCGACACGCCGCAGAGGTCAGCGAGCTGCTGCTGCGACAGATCCTTGGCCGCACGGGCGGACTTGAGTTTAAGATTCTTCATCTTCGCCCTCCCTCTCTCTGCGGTCCTTCAGTTGTTTCGCCAGCATGATCAGGAGTACGCCGCCGAAGGCGATGGTCGCCGCAAGCATTGAGACCGCGCCGGTATTCAGCGTGCCGTCTTCCATGATCCAGCCGTTCAGGGACTGAAGATACGTATTGATTCCGTCCACCACCGTGATCAAAATCATCAGGATGATGTATTTCCTCGGATTCGCCTTGACGCCGTAATATGCGTCATTCCAGATGCAGTATCCCGCGAAGACCAGCAAGCTAACCAGGACCGAGATCCAGACGCCCAGCGTCGCCACAGCAACACTATTTGTCCTGCCGGCGATGAACAGAACCACGGCGATTCCCGCCAGCATCGTGAAATACCCGAATTTGTAACCGTTGCCGCGGAGCCGCTCCTGCCGTTCGTCCGGCTCGCCCTTGCACGATCCGTTCTTGCCCCGGACGAGTTTTAGGATCATCAGGATGATCAGAGCGCAGATCACGCCGGCGCCGATTCCCATAAACATATACATACTTGACATTTGTTCTCCTCACTTTCCTGCGCTGCCGCGTCCGTTCAGGTTCCGGGCAGCCACATCTCTTCTGTGATTCGATCATACTGCATTATTTACATAATGTCAAGTATAATTTACAATTTATTTTAGATTTTTTACTTTTAGTCAGGTGACGTCAATCCAGCGCCGAAATCTCCCGGACCGCAATGTCCTCGTTGGCCGTCAGGTTGAGGATCGCGGAATACCGCAGCCGGAACCGGAGGACGTCACCGATGTGCAACGGCGCCTCGACGTCCGTCACGTCGATCAATGTATGGTCTCCGGAAGCGCCGATCACCTCCGCGCCGGCGAGTTCCGGGATAATATCGTATGGATCCCCGTAATCCGCCCGTCCGACCGCGACGATCGCCCGCCGGCGCATGCCGCGGTCGATGAAGGTCGGGCTGTGGCCGGTCGCGTCGACCCCGAGCTCCCCGATCGGATACGAAGGTTTGGTCTTAAGTTCAATAATCTCGGCCTCCAACACGAACGCATCGTCATGCAAGGCATCCATCTCCCGCCTTCCGTAGCTGGTCCGGAGGTCTTCGAGCGGTCCGGTCATCGGCGCCGCACCGATCCGGAGCATGTTGATCCGGGCCGGCAGGTACCCGTCAAAGACCGCCATCAGGCTCGACGTCGCGCCGCCGGAGACGATGTCCAGCGGCCTGCCGATGGCTTCCTCCACCCGTTCCGCCAGCGCGGCCAGCGACTCCAGTTTGTCCTTCGTCGGCATGACCGAACCGTAGCAGCCCAGGTTGGTCCCGATTCCCTCGAGGCGCAGCCCGTCCATCGCAGTCTCGACCTGTACCGCCGCCTGAATCAGTTCCTCTTGGTCGATCCAGCCCTCCCGCAAGTCGCCGAGGTCCGCCATCAGGATGACGCGGTGGACCCTGCTCTGCCGGAGCGCTTCGCGGTTGAGGGCCGCGAGCACGGCCAGTTCACTGTTCAGACTGATGTCCGCCGTCGCGACCACGTCCGGAACTTCGGAAAGCATCGGGATGCGGATCAGAAGCCACGTCGACTGCACCCCCTCCGCCTGCGCGTGCCGGATCTGGTCCAGCCGGGAGGATCCGATCATGTCCGCCCCGGCCCAGACGAGGTCCGCCGCGATGCCGGTGATGCCGGACGTCCCTTTGATGATTCCGGCGACCAGGAGCCCTTTCTCGTGGCACCAGCGGTACACCGTCCGCGCGTTCTCGCGGTACTTGCGATGGTCGATGATCACAGCAGGGTATCGATTCACTTGCATCTTTGTTCCCCTTTATCCTTCTGAAAAAGCCGGTTTAAAGCATTCCGCGTTTATACATGAGCCTGGAGATCCCCAGCGTGAACAGTACGCCGACCGGGACCATGATCCCGACCGTCGACGCGTTCAGGGCCGGAACCGCGATGAACAGCGCCAGCATGAGGATTAGCGGCGCGATGGAGATCTTCACGTTCTTTGCGATGAAGACCGTTCCGAGGGCCCCGAAGAGCGCCGGAACCATCTGCGCGAAGGCCGGTGCAAGCACCGGCGCATTGAGGACCGGTGTCAGCGGCCGGATCAGGATCACGCCGAGCACGATGATGAGCGTCGTGACGATGCTCGAGACCGCGCTCGCGATGGTGGAGATGACCTCGCCCTCCTCCGAGCTCGCCTTGACGTCGGCCTGTTCGAGCGCGTTCAGCGCGACCGGCAGCTTCAGATTGGATATGTTACCGGTAACAAAGGACAGGTACGACCCGCCCGCGCCGAGCATCGGGACGTACGTGATTGTCTCGACGACCGCCACCGCCCAGTACATCGGGGCCGTCGCGAGCAACCCGAGGACGAAGCCGTGCCAGTCCGGCGCAGTATGATAAATCAGCCCCGCCGCGATCGGATACGCGAAGAGCATGAGCATGACGAAGATGTTCCATCGCCGGCCGGCGCTGTGGACACTGTCGATATAACTTTGATTCTTTTTCATCGAAGGACTCCTTTCCTATGCCAGCCACGCGGTGAACGGAATCGCAGCCGCCATGCCGACGATCAGGCTGATCGGCAGCGCATAGTCCGCGACCCAGCGCTTACCGGTCTTCTTAAGAAGCAGCCCGCAGAGCGCCATCCCCAGCGCAGCGACAAAGAACACGCAGACCGGAATCAGTCCGGACGTATCCCCGTGAAATACGCCCGCGACGTCACAGAAGACGTACCCGACGAACGCCGAGATCATTCCGATGAACATCGACGACTGGAAGATGTCCGCCCACTTCTTATCGCGGCGCTCGAGGTTGATCACCCCGGTCAGCAGGCGTTTGCCGATGAGCGGTACGAGCCAGATTCCGACCATGATGGAAAGTGTCATGACCGATGCGATGGTTACATATTGGGTCGCCGTGAGCCCGGTGACCGTCCCGAACGTCAGCCCCATGGCGTTCTCCGCGTTTGTCGCGGCGATCGTCTCATAGGAAAGGTTCCCGACGACCGACAGGCGGAGCCACGGCAGCGGCAGCCCGAGGTCCTTGGAAAGCGTGATGACGCTGATCACGATTGCGACCGCCGGAGCGATGGTAAAGATCGCGGCCGTCCGCGCGATGCGCCGGAGCTGCTCCTCCCCGATGCCGAGCTCCTTCGCCCGCCGCCACGCCTTGCGCAGGAAAAACACCGACTGCGCGAGGACGACCAACACGATCACCCCCGCCAGCAGGAACAGGGCAGGACTGTTGATATCAAAGTTCATAAACTGTCCTCCAAAAAACCGAATGAATCAACCGTTGTACGTCCATTATACAACGTTCGCATGAAAAAACGACCGTTTTTCTCTGTTTATGGAGAAAACACGGTCGATTTCGGCAATAAAAAAACCGGCGACGTCCTAATTTCCCAGGCAGCTTCCCACCAAGTATCTTCAGCGCTATGGAGCTTAACTTCTGTGTTCGGGATGGGAACAGGTGTGGCCTCCACGCTATAGTCACCGGATCTCTCTGAGAGTTCGCACCCTCAAAATTGAATAACACGTCCAAACTTCTTTCAAAACCATCTGGTCAAGTTATCGACCTATTAGTATCGGTCAGCTTAATACGTTGCCGTACTTACACCTCCGACCTATCAACGTGATAGTCTCTCACGGGTCTTACCCTAAAGGGAGGAAATCTGTTCTTGAGGGGGGCTTCGCACTTAGATGCTTTCAGCGCTTATCCCTTCCATACATAGCTACCCGGCCATGCCCGTGGCAGAACAACCGGTGCACCAGAGGTATGTCCAGCCCGGTCCTCTCGTACTAAGGAGAGCTCCTCTCAAATTTCCAACGCCCACAGCG